>DAOUDK010000154.1:0-5395 GCA_034431315.1 Anaerolineae bacterium | reverse complement strand
ACCTCCAGTGGTGTTAAAGCCTATGATACACCATCAGGGCATCGCAGTCAACTTTTAGATCGTTAATTTACAAACGCCTTTATAGGTGTGTTTTCCGTTCGTGTGCAGAAGTCGTGTGAATGCAACGTAAGTATACTACACTTAGCGGTTTCATGCAAGAGAACTCAAGAAGCAACAGGCTCTTTGAAGTCGTAGATGCCGTCGTCTATGGCCCACCCTCGGCCGCAACCGCGACAGGTCAATATCTCCTCCACCTCGACCAGGTCGGTTCTGTGACAGCTTGGGCAGCGGAAGAAGCCTCGACTTTCGGCTTGGGCATTCTCCTTTTCTGCTCTGGCCCGAACGAAGGCGCTGGGGGCAAGCTTCAACGGCGCTGTGGGCCCCTGCAGCAGCCCATCCAAAGCGGCCAGGGAGCGGGGGGGGATGAGGCGCTTCACGAGAGGGAGGCGAAAGGAAGATACCGCCAGTTCCCGCCCGATGGCGAAACCAGCCTCTCTCAGGCTAGCCTCCATCCAGGCCGGATGGAAGTCGTAGTTGAGCTCGACGAACTCGTAAGGCTCAAGGGCGAAGGGACTCCAGCTTTGGCGGCCCAGCAGGTATCGCAGGACGGCCTTCAGGTGGCGTTTGTTGGCGTACTCCAACACGTAGACTCCCCCTCCCTTGAGCACCCGCTGAATCTCCTGGAAAGCGGCGGGGATGTTCTGCACGTGATGCAGCACCCGCACCGTCACTGTGGTGTCGAAGAGGGAATCAACGAAGGGCATAGCGTACAGGTCGGCGGCGACGTAGATGTACTTCCCACTTCGCCCCAATCGCTCCTGGGCCTGGCGCAGCATGGATTTGGAGTAGTCCAGCAGGACGACTTGCTGGTAGCCGTCGTACAGGTCTACCAGGCGGCCGAAACCAGCCCCGATTTCCATCAGGCGGGTGCCAGCAGGAGGCAGGAGCTTGCGCAGGGCAATTCGTTCCGCCAGGTGCTCGTATTCCCGCCCCTTTCCCTCCCAAAAGTCGGTACGATACGTACTGCCTTCGTAATCGCAGATCTCAGCCATAGTCCTCCGAATGTTTCACATGAAACAATTATTCGGAGTGTTTCACGTGAAACAGTTCTTCTCGCCCCATATTATATCACACCCTGTCAAAAGCTCAAATTATGAGGGCCGAAGTTTGCAATGTCGCCAATCTGTGGTATACTGACCCCATCATGGGCAAGACTATTCTGTTGACGGGCCGGCCTCGGGTAGGCAAAACGACCATCATCAAGGACGTGGTGAGGACTCTGCCCGGCCAGGCAGGCGGCTTCTATACCGAGGAGATGAGGGAGCGGGGCCGGCGGCAAGGGTTCAAAATCGTGACCCTGGACGGGCGGGAGGGTATTCTGGCCCACGTGGGCATCAAGAGCTGGATGCGGGTCAGCAAGTACGGGGTCAAGCTGACAGACCTGGAGGGCATAGGCGTGGCGGCCATTCGAGAGGCCCTGGCCCAGAAGGACTACGTGGTCATTGACGAGATCGGCAAAATGGAGCTTTTTTCCCAGGCCTTCAGGGATGCGGTCTGGGAAGCCGTCCACAGCGATAAGCCCGTTCTGGGGACCATCACCCTGGCGTCTCACCCCTGGGCCGACAGCGTCAAGGCTTTGCCCCAGGTAACCGTTATCGAGGTCACCCAAGCCAATCGCGATAAAATAGCCCAGCAGGTTTTGGATTCGCTCGAGTAAAGGGAACTCATCTTGGACAACCGCTCGATCATCCCTATCGTGGTCGCCATCGTACTCTGTCTCTGTTGCTGCTTGAACTTGCTAATCGTGGGGGTGGTAGTGCTGCTCGCACCCCGGTTAGATGATCTCCTGACCGCCTCTACGCCAACCCCCGTGGTCATACGCACACTCACGCCCACTCATGTGCCCGTGGTCATGCACACCCTCACACCCACTCCCATGCCCGTTGTCACCCCCACGCCCGCGCCTGTGGCCCCGGCCGAGCGCTCCATTGAACAGCTTTTGGCTGAAACCTCAATTCCGGAACGAGACCTTGTGGCTCTCACCGCTCGCCTGAAGAAGTTGGATCAGCCCATCCCCCTGGTGGTAAACGATACCCCACCTCACTACGCCGTGGGCGACAAAGATATCTTTTGGGTAGCAAACGTAGATACTACAACTAACCATACCACCACGGCTACCCTTAGCTACCTGACGCCTCACCTCTACCTGTGGGTGGAGGAAGGTACCAGTTTCGATCAGGAGGCCCTGAAAAGATCGGCCGAGCGTTTCGAAAGCCAAATCTATCCCACCAACCGGCAGTTCTTCGGAAGCGAGTGGACGCCGGGCGTGGACAATGACCCCCACATTCACATACTCCAGACTAGTGGGATGGGATCCGCGGTAAATGGATACTACTTGGACACCGATGAGTACTCCAAACTGGTTAATCCCTACTCCAATGAGCGGGAGATGTTCTATATTAACTCGGACAGGTTGCAGCCGGGCACAGAGTCGTACGAGAGCGTCCTGGCCCATGAGTTCCAGCACATGATCCATTGGGCGGTTGATCGCGATGAGGATACCTGGGTCAACGAGGGCTTCTCGGAGTTGGCTTCTTATCTCAACGGCTATGCTGTGAGAGGAATTGATCGCGCTTTCAGCCGCACCCCCGATACGCAACTCACGTCCTGGCCTGGCAGCCCTGGCCAGACATCGGCCAACTATGGGGCGAGCTTCCTCTTCGCAGCCTATTTCCTGGAGCGATTCGGCGATCAAGCCCTGCGCACAGTGGTCTCGCACCAAGCCAATGGCACAGCCGGCTTCGAAGCCATTCTCGCTGAATATGGGCTAACTTTCGACGACGTCTTCGCCGACTGGCTGATCGCTAACTATCTTGATAATGTCGAGCTGGCAGATGGCCGCTACGGGTACCGAGACCTGACCGTCGGCCCAGCTTATCTCGACCAGATCCACGCTGACTATCCTGCCCAGCGCTCCACCACCGTCCACCAGTATGGGACTGACTACATCGAGTTGCGAGGGGAGGGAGATCTAGTCCTCTCATTCGCCGGCTCAACAGAGGTGAAGCTGGTTCCCAACGATCCTCACAGTGGAAAGCATCTCTGGTGGTCTAATCGTGGTGACAACAGCAACATGACCCTGACGCGGGCCTTTGACTTGACGGGGCTATCGCAAGCCACCCTGAAAGCCTGGCTCTGGTATGACATTGAGGAGGACTGGGACTACGCCTACATTGAGGTTTCGACCGACGGGGGCCAGACCTGGGATATTCTGACAGGCCGCTATACTACGGACTCTAATCCCAACGGCAACAGCTTTGGCCAGGCCTACACGGGGCAATCAGGGGCGGCTGACGGGGCGCCCAACTGGGTTGAAGAGGAGATAGATTTAACCCCCTACGTCGGCCAGGAGATTCTGCTGCGGTTTGAATACATCACCGACGGCGCCGTGAACCGGGTTGGCTTCTGCGTAGATGACATCGCCATCCCCGAACTGGGCTATTTGTATGATGCAAGAGGCGACGACCAGTGGGTAGCCGAGGGATTCATCCGCACCGACAACATCTTGCCTCAGTGGTTCCTGGTGCAACTCATCGAGCTTGGCCCAGACGTGAGGGTGCGGCGCATGGAGCTGGACGGAGCTCAGGCTGGCCGCCTGGTGGTGGAGGGCCTGGGGAAGGGGATGGAGCGAGCCGTGCTGGTCGTCTCGGGTCTGGCCCCAGTCACCACTGAACTGGCCAGCTACGAATACTCCATCGAGCCGGCTCCAGGGGAGTGATCGGGTTTGCAGATGAGCCACCGCTCCTCTTCACGCCTTTTGCGATTTGACATAGAACGCATGTTCGTGTATAATTGGGTTGACGTAGACTTCAGGAGGAGGCAGATCATGGCTTTGTCAGAGCGTCAAAAGAAGATCCTCAGCTTCTTGGGGGATTTTACTCGTGAGAACGAGTATCCCCCCACCATCCGCGAGATAGGCACAGCAGTAGGCATCTCTTCGACATCGGTGGTTAGCTACAATCTGGACGTCCTTGCGAAGAAGGGCTACATCGCTCGGGATAAGACTATCTCCCGGGGGCTGAGGCTGGTGGAAGGATCCGGAGCGGGAGCTTCCAAGGCGAGACATGACGTCATCAGCATCCCCCTGCTGGGGCGCATCGCCGCTGGCGAGCCCATCCCCATCCCGGACAGCGATCTCCCGCCCTTTGGTTACGAGACTATCGAGCTGACCCGTGACATCATCGGGAGAGAGGAGGGCATCTACGCTTTGCAGGTGCGGGGAAACTCGATGGTTGATGCCCTGATCCACGACGGGGACATCGTGGTCATGAAGCACCAGGAGGAGGCAGCGAACGGCGAACTGGTGGCTGTCTGGCTGAAGGACGAGAAGGAGACCACCCTGAAGCGTTTCTACCTGGAGGAGGGACAGGTGCGCCTCCAGCCAGCAAACCCAACCATGCAACCCATCTACGTTCACCCAGCCAATGTGGAAATTCAAGGAAAGGTGGTTCTTGTAATCCGCCAACTGGACTGAAACCCAACCTTAAAATATTCGGGAAACCCGCATTTTGTGGGGATTCCCCCTTGACATAGAACGCATGTTCTGGTATAATATAACTAGAACATGCGTTCTAGTTTTTGGAAAGGAGTTGCAGCCCATGAAAAACTTGAGCCAACGTCAAAAGGAAATACACAGCTTCATCACAGTCTTCATTGGTGAAAACAGGTACCCTCCCACCCACGAGGAGATCCGCCAGGGCTTGAAGATGAGCACCAAGTCTCTGGTCAACCACCACCTTAAAGCTTTGGAGCGGAAGGGCGTGATCGAACGAGAACCCGACACCCCGCGCGGGATCAAGCTCCTCGATGGTCTCAGGAGCTTCAAGGTGCCTCTGCTGGGACAGATCGCCGCCAGCGCGGAGCCCATCTCCTTCTCCGATGATGAGCATGAGGAGATCGAGCTGACTCCCGACATCGTCCAGAAGCAGGACGGCTTGTATGCTCTGCGGGTGAAAGGGGACTCGATGATTGATGCCTTGATCAACGACGGGGACATCGTGGTGATGAGGCATCAAGCGGTGGCTGAGGTGGGCGAGATGGTGGCGGTGAGGCTGAAGGACAGGAACGAGACCACTCTGAAGAGGTTCTATCCAGAAAGCGAACGGGTGCGCCTGCAGCCCGCCAATCCGAAAGTGGGGCCACTCTTCGTCCCTCCCGTCAACGTGGAGATCCAGGGCAAGGTCATGGCTGTGATCCGTCGGGTGGTATGAGTCAAGAGGGAGTGGTGATGATGGGCAAATTGACGAACAGGATATGCCAGTACCGCAGCGTGGGCCGCGATGGCCGCATCACCTGCAAGAAGATCGTGGAGGGCGACAACGAGGTCTCGCCCAAC
>DAOUDK010000153.1:0-2509 GCA_034431315.1 Anaerolineae bacterium | reverse complement strand
GCGCATGGTGGGCGATCCCACCGAGGGAGCGCTGGTGGTAGCGGCAGCCAAAGCTGGCTTCTGGAGAGAAGAGCTAGAACAGGATTACGCCCGGCTGGCCGAGATCCCCTTCGACTCCGAGCGCAAGCGGATGGCCACCATCCACCCCGACCCCAAATGGGGCGGCTACGTGGCCTACATCAAGGGAGCGCCCGACATCATCATTGGATTGTGCAAGCAGGTCGTCGAGGACGGCCAAGAGCGGCCGCTGACGACTGAGAAGCGCCGGCGGATCCTGGAGGTCAACGAGGCGTTATCCTCCAATGCCCTGCGCGTGCTGGGGGTAGCCTATCGGCCTCTGCCTGAGGTTCCCAAGACCCCCACCGTCGAGGAAATCGAGAGAGACCTGACTTTTGTGGGCCTCATCGGCATGATTGACCCGGCCCGCCCAGAGGTGAAGGAAGCCATCGAGCTGGCTCGGCAGGCCGGCATCAAGACGATGATGATCACTGGCGATTACAGAAACACCGCGGTAGCCATCGCCGACGAGTTGGCCCTGCTCTCGCCAGGCGGCCAGGTGCTGACCGGCGCCGAGCTAGATCAACTGGACGATGAGGCTTTTACCGACATCGTCGAGGAAGTGGAGGTTTACGCCAGGGTATCGCCCCAGCACAAGGTGCGCATCGTGGAAGCCCTCAAGAAGCGAGGCCACGTGGTAGCCATGACGGGCGATGGGGTCAACGATGCGCCCGCTCTGAAGCGAGCCAACATCGGGGTGGCCATGGGCATCACCGGCACCGACGTCTCCAAGGAGACAGCGGACATGGTGCTCACCGATGACAACTACGCTTCCATCGTCTCGGCGGTGGAGGAGGGACGCGTCATCTACGCCAACATCCGCAAGTTCGTCTACTATCTCCTCTCCTGCAACGTGGGTGAGATCATGATCATCTTCCTGGCCATGATCGCCGGCTGGCCGGTGCCCCTGACCCCCATCATGTTGTTGGTGCTCAACCTGGTGACCGATGGCGCGCCTGCCCTGGCCCTGGGGATGGAGAAAGGCGACCCAGGCATCATGAAACAGCCGCCCCGCCGGCCGGACGAGCCGGTGATCAATCGCCAGATGGTGTGGGGCATCGCCATCCAAACCGTGGCCATCACCTTCGCTACCCTGACGGCCTTCATCATCGGCCTGAACTGGTTCCCTCACGACGTGACGGCGGCCCAGACCATGGCCTTCGCCACGTTATCCATCTCGGAGCTTTTCCGAGCCTACACGTCGAGATCGGATCGGCACTCCCTGTGGTCTATCGGGGTGTTCTCCAATAAGTGGATGCAGTGGGCCGTACTGGTCTCGCTGATCATCGTGCTGGCCATCATCTACGTGCCCTTCCTGGACCCCATCTTCGAGACCGCCTTCCTGGGCCTGAGGGAGTGGCTGGTCGTAGCTCCCCTCATCCTGGTGCCGGCTGCGGCGGCGGAGGCGAACAAGTACTTTCTACGGCAGCAAAGATGAGTGATCAGTAATCGGTGATTGGTTTGCTGAATACTGGATATTGGATATTGAATCATGATCGAGGGGGTGGAAGCAAAGCCGTACGAAGTCAGACTGGCCGTCTTTGAGGGGCCGCTGGACCTGCTGCTGCACCTGATCAAGCGAGAGGAGTTGGACATCACCAAGATCTCCCTGGCCCAGGTGACGGATCAGTATCTGGAGTACATCAGCTTGCTGGAGGAGCTGAACGCTGAGATCCTGGCCGACTTTCTGGTCATCGCGGCCAAACTCTTGCTCATAAAGTCGGAGATGTTACTGCCCCGGCCGCCAGGAGCTCCCGGCGAAGAAGAGGAAGAGGACGTTGGGGATGAGCTGGCCCGCCAGTTGATCGAATACAAGAAGTTCAAAGAGGCGGCGCTGGAATTGAGGGAGAGGGAGGAGATAGGCTTCAGGGCCTACGTACGCCTCGCCCCGCTGCCCAAGCTGGAAAGGTCCTTGTTGGACCTGGAGGACGTCTCGCTGGCCGACCTGGTAGAGGCCGTGCGGCTCGCCTTGAACGTTCGCCCCCCGGCGCCCTCTGTATCTGAGGTGGTAGCGCCCTTCACCATCACCGTCGCCGAAAAGATGGCCCTCATTGAGGAAAGGCTAACGAGGCAGCGGCGGGTTAGCTTCAATCATCTGTTAGCCCAAGCGGCCTCGCGCCTGGAGATCATCGTCACCTTCCTGGCCGTCCTGGAACTGATCAAGCTGAAGGGCGTTGTCGTTCAACAAGAGCAACTCTTTGGGGAGATCGTCATCCTGCAGAAGTAGACTGAGGCCCAACCTTAAAATATTCACAAAACCCGCTTTTTCCCTTGACATAGAACGCATGTTCTGGTATAATATAACTAGAACATGCGTTCTACTTTTTGTGGGAAAGGAGTGGTGATGATGGGCAAATTGACGAACAGGATATGCCAGTACCGCAGCGTGGGCCGCGATGGCCGCATCACCTGCAAGAAGATCGTGGAGGGCGACAACGAGGTCTCGCCCAAC
>DAOUDK010000152.1:0-2073 GCA_034431315.1 Anaerolineae bacterium | reverse complement strand
GGTGAGTATTGTCACGTGTAAGCGGTAATGGGAGGAGTTCCGTGCCTCTATGGCAGGTCCGGTTTGTTGCTGCAAATCCCGTCCACGTCCATCCTGGTCAATACCGCCAGTTCGCTCTCCCTCTCCTCGTGCCAGATGATGACACCCAGCCCAGCGGCGTGGATGGCGGCGAGTAGTTCAGGGGTCAGCAGCTTATGAGGGGTAGGAGATCTTTTCTCCCAACAGAGGTGGACGTAATCAGCTCCAACTGCATGTGCAAGCGCAACGCAATGAACGCCCGTCTCTCCGACTAGGATCGAGGTGGGGATATCGGGCGCCAGCGTCTTGATCTCCGACATAAGCGGTGGTTTGAAAGAGCCGACGATCACGTGGGCGACGAAATTATCGCCACGGACGATCTCCACCACCGGTTGGGGTGTTCCCTCACCCTTGAGTTCGATGTACAGCCCACCTTGCCCCCGTGCGACACCAATAGCCTCTCGTAGCGTGGGGATCCGTTCGCCCTGCCCTGCATCCAGCACCTTCAATTCGGCCAGAGTCTTGTCCTGCACGCGGCCCTCCCTACCAGTCGTGTGGTGGAGGGCCTCGCAGTGCATCACTACCGCATGACCATCCCTGCTGAGACGGATATCCACTTCGGTCATATCAGCGCCTAGTACTGGTTTGTTATTTTTATGATCAACTTACGGAGGGGCCCGAGAGGGCATCCCCTGTGGTCGGCGAAAGTCCTCGCTTTGACCGGTCTCGACCAGCCACACGATGACCTCCTGGGCCAGCCAAGCCAGGACCTGCCGGTGGACGGTCGTGATACTCTGAAAGGGCCGAGGGCCGTAGGGGGAAAACAGGCTCGCTGGCCGGATCCTTCACTTTGCGAGGCTTGATGACGATCTCCGTTTGCTCGGGCGGTGGCGCCCGATGCACCAGCCAGCTTTCGGTCAGCATCACCAAGGCCAAATGACGATGAAAACCATGCCACAAACGACCGACATAGTCCGAGAGGCCGACAAAGCCCTTGTCGTCCTCATAGCCGCGTTCAATGCTGGCTCGCCGATGGGCCAGTTCGGCCAGGCGAGCCAAGGGCGTATCCGCCGGATAGTCACTGAAATACCACTTGCGCGGCCCACTATGTCCGGGCATCGGTCGCTCACCGATGAGCCAGCCTTCGCATCCGGTTACCTCGACGGTGGCTCGACAGACCCGCACTGCGGCAAACCGCTTGGTCATCGGCCCACGGCTGCCCATCCGCCAGGTAATGGTCGTCCATGTGCTCTCAGGCAGGGTGTTAAGCACAGCTTCAGTAGTATGCAGCGGGGCGATGCCTTCTCCGGCTTCGACAATCTCCTCAGGGAGACGGACACCGAAGTCTCTGGCCACGTTCACCACATATCGCTTGTCTCGTGCCTCCAGTCCGCCAAGGAAGTTGGGGTTGTCCCCGTAGCCAGCGTCGACCACCACCGTATGGAAGGGCACCCCCCACTCCTCGGCTTCATCCACCTGGCGCAAGGCCAACTCTGGCTTAGTAGCGAACTCGACCTCGGCGGGTACGTGAGCCTTGGCTCGTCGCTTTGGGTCGTCGCTCCACTCGCGGGGCAGGTAGAGGCGTCCCTTGACTGGCCAACTGTAGTACGGGTCACAGTAGCGACTGGTGACGACCACCTGGCAGTTTGCCCGCTTTCCCAACGCCCCACACCATTGCCAAGCGACGCCCACTGTATCCTTCCCTTGCCGGGGAATACTGACGTCATCCAAGACCAAAACACCGTCTCCGGCCGTCGCTTCGGCCATAAGGTGCTGCACACGCTGCTTGTTGATCGCCTCCGGGTCCCAGTGGGTGTTGGTCAAGAACTCCTGCAAAGATTGGCTAGATGTGCCAGCCACTGCCTCGGCAATGCCGCTGCAGGTCTTGCGCTTGATATCAGCCAGAAGCCCCGTTGCGTACCGCTCCAACGCCTGGTAGTTCTCCACCCGGTAGAAGTGGGGACGAAAGGGCTTCAGGTACTCAGCCAGCTCTGGCAACGGATAGGGTGATGCTTTGAAAGGTGGTTTGTCCATAGCTACCTCCTCCATTGCCCG
>DAOUDK010000151.1:0-3872 GCA_034431315.1 Anaerolineae bacterium | reverse complement strand
GCACCCTGGACAAGTTTCGCTTTCGGGTGGTCTATGCGGTCCAGCCCAGGGACTGAGAGGGCACGAGAAATTTTGTCATGCTACCCGGCCCCAAAACTCAAATCAGTGGTACTCTGATTATACTATTTTGACGCTCTATGTCAAACTTCCAACTTCCAACTTCCAATTTCTAATTTCCAATTTCTTCAGCCGGGGGTTATGGGTGATGCCTGGGATGCGGCCGCGCTTGGCCAGGGGCTTCCCAGCTACCACCTTCAAGTCGCCGGTGAAGTCAATCGGCCTGGCGCCGCTGATGTAGCTCCCAACCCCGTAGCCATCCACGGGAGCTCCCTCGGCGCTGAACAGCCGAATTCGCTCCGGCGTGATGCCCCCGCTGACGAAGATCTTGACCTCTGGAAAGCCAGCCTGGTCGAGGCGGGCCCGCACCTCCTTGACCAGATCGGGGGTGACACGGCCCCGCTCAACTGGGGTGTCCAGCCTCACGCCCCAGAGCCGATCGCCCAGGGCCTCGGCCACCCGCAGGCTCTCCTCGGCCTCGTCGTGGAAGGTATCCACCAGGGCTATGCGGGGGAACTCCGGCGGAATATGTTTGTCGAAGGCTTCGGTGGCCTTCACCGTATCGCCGAAGATGAGGATCATGGAGTGGGGGATGGTCCCCGCTGGCGCTTTGCCCGCCAGCTTGGCTCCAGCGGTGGTGGCGCCAGTTACGCAACCTCCCACAATGGCGGCGTATTCCATCTGGGCCGAGACGGCGGGGTGGACGTGGCGAGCTCCGAAGCCGATGATGGAAGCGCCCTCGGCCGCCTCCACCACCTCCCGCGCCGCCGTGGCCCAACCGCTCTCGTGGGCCAGGATGCCCAACATGGCCGTCTCGTAGAGGCCGAAGCTGGAGTAAGGGGCCGTGATGCGCAGGATGATCTCGCGCCTGCTCATAGGCTCGCCCTCGTCGAGGGCCCAGACCTCAGCGTCCTCAGGCAGGACGGCGGCCAGCATCGCCAGCACTTCTTTGATGCCACAGAAAATCCCCCCTCTGCTGGGGAAGATCTCCATGGTCACCACCGGGTCCAGCCCTTCCTTTTGTAGGATGGTCTGGGTACGGGCGAAATAGACGTCGGCCCGGTCTTCGGAGAGGGCAAGATGGATCGAATGGTCAGTGTTCTGGGTCATCGGTGTGGTCCTCCTCTCAAAGCCTGATGCCAGGCCAGCTCTCGATGGGATCGGTTGAGCGGACAGCATGCATTCCTGCGTCGGTAAATCTCCGGAAAGCGGCGTTCGCTTCATCCGTGTAGTCCATAGCTCCAGGTACGACGACTGGAGAGGTGCAATCTTCCAGGAGATACACTTTCTCGGCCAAACTCTCATCCCGAACCGAAATGCCTTCCAGTAGATCGTCAATTGTCCAGGCCACACAATGGCTCTTAGCCTGTCCAGCGATGATGACGGCATCGAATTGCAACAGCTTCTCGATAAGCTGGACGTTTTTCTGGGCCATCGGCTCTCCGTTTGGCCCTTCCAGCACCTCTGGGCCGAGCACCGAATAATGCTCCGTGAACGGATTGTCTCCCTTGACTTGAAAATTCGGCTGGCTATACCGTGCTATGCTGTGGAAGAAGATGGCTTCCTCGACGGCCGGGACGAGGGCGTGGCCGATGCTTCCCAACAAGGCATGATAGGGCCAGATGGTCAGATCGTATTTACCGCCCACCCTCAACGCTTTTGTGTAGTTTAGAAGGTGGCGACGGGCGTAATCCTCATCTATGCCAAGACTGTGACCAAGTGCAGGGTTAAACTTCCACCGACCCTTCTCGACGTCCTCTTCCGAAATGAGGGTGAAAGGGGCTGGCTGTTCGCCCTCGTCGTTGACCCAAAATACGGCATGGAAAATCTGCATCGCCTGGTGGGTGTCCATCGTCGGAGCAATCTGGGTGATCACATCCAGGTTCCGGTAGATGAATTCACACAGCCTTCGATTGTCGTCAACCGCGCCTGTCCCGGAGCGTCCGCCAACGAACAATTCAAAGCCGGGAATGCAAAACGTATTCTGCACGTCCACCGCCACCAGACAGATTCTGGATCTGTCATTGGCCGCGGGCTGTATGTTATGCAGTTTCGCCCACTCCTCGGCTTCCTCAGCCCGTTTCTCGTAAGGAACTTTCCAAACCTCATCAACTTTATGCGGGTCGAAGTGAGGTGGAATAGGAAGTTCACGGTGTGCCATGCCTGTCGTTCTCCTTTCTGGCTACTCGCTCACTCGCTCGATCTTAGCCCCCAGGGCTTGAAGCTTTTCCTCAATGCGCTCGTAGCCCCGGTCAATCTGGCCGATGTTGCGGATCTCGCTCACCCCCTCGGCGCAGAGGGTGGCGATGAGCAGGGCCATGCCGGCCCGGATGTCGGGGCTCTCCAACTGCTCGCCGTGCAGCTTAGACTTACCCACCACCACTGCCCGGTAGGGATCGCAGAGGATGATGCGCGCCCCCATGGAGATCAGCTTGTCCACGAAGTACAGCCGGCCCTCGTACATCTTCTCGTGGATGAGGATGGTGCCCTCGGCCTGGGTGGCTACCACCACGGCGATGCTCATCATGTCCGTGGGGAAAGCTGGCCAGATGCCGTCGTCTATCTTGGGAATAGCCCCGTGAGCCTCAGGGACGACTCTCAATTCTTGCTCGGCGGGCACGAAAACGTCCTCCCCTCGGATCTCCACTCTAACCCCCAAACGTCCCAGCATGAGCCTGATCATGCGCAAGTTCTCAGGCGCGGCTTTTTTGATGAGGAGTTCGCCGCGCGTCACCGCCGCCAGTCCGATGAAGCTACCTACCTCCAGATAGTCGGAGGCAATCCGGCAAGCGCCCCCGCTGAGCGTTTTTACGCCCTGGATGGTCAAGGTGTTGGAACCGATGCCGGAGATCTGGGCGCCGACGCTGTTCAGAAAGTGGGCCAGGCCCTGGACGTGGGGCTCACAGGCCGCGTTGCGGACGGTAGTGGTGCCCTCGGCGAAGCAGGCGGCCATGACGATGTTCTCGGTGCCGGTCACGCTGGCTTCATCGAGAAGTATATCCTTGCCCCGCAGTTTGTCAACCTGCATCTTGTATCCGGAGTCTATCTCGATCTCAGCCCCCAGCGCTCGCAAGGCGGCCAGGTGGGTGTCTATCCGCCGGCGGCCAATGACATCCCCGCCAGGCAGGGGAAGATAAATGTGGCCGCAGCGGGCCAGCATAGGCCCCGCCAAGAGCATGGACGCTCTGATCTCCCGACAGAGGTTGGCATTCAGGCGCGTGGTGGTCAAGTCCTGGGCCTGGACGGTCACTTCGTGATCCCCGCTCCATTCGATGTCCACGCCGATATCGGCCATGATGGCCAGCATGGTCTTCACGTCTTTGATTCGCGGCACGTTCTTGAGCACGACCTTTTGATCGGTCAACAGCGTGGCCGCCAGGAGTGCCAGGGCCCCATTCTTGTTGCCGCTCGGAACCACCACGCCGCTGAGCGGGTGTCCACCTTCGATCACGAATTTCTCCATCAGGTTGGGAGTCCTTTCTTCAGCATCTTTAATGTGGAGAAGCAAATTCGCGACTAAACGTTGCGGTTATCGTTTTGCATGTTTGCGAAGTGCCGAAGGCATTTGGCGAGCGAAGCAAGCCGCAAACATGCTGTTGCGCGAATATCAATCTCATTGCAAAGCTTCCTCCACCGTAATTCCAAATAGCTCAGAGAAAACCTCTCGCCCCTTTGATTGAAGTTGTTTGACATTAGTGTCAGCAATTCCCGCTCCTTCACAAATTGCCTAGCCATTGGCTTCCGCGCGTAAGGAATTGACGCCTTCGGTCATATTTGGGGACGAGAGTCGTAGAAAGGCGCTACGGGCTTGGAAT
>DAOUDK010000150.1:0-25237 GCA_034431315.1 Anaerolineae bacterium | reverse complement strand
CTCACCACAGGACAGGTATTTGGCACAGTCATGAAAGTCTACCACAGAAGGAGCATTTTGTCACTTCCGATCCTGTCTAGACCAACTTTTCAGTTGTTAAGGTGCGAAATATAGGCTTAAGGAGGGTAACAGCAATGATCTTGAAATCGGTAAGAGTAGAGAACTTCAAATGCATCGAGGATTCGAACGAGTCTTCAATAGAGCCAGTCACCTGTCTTGTAGGAAAAAACGAGTCTGGTAAGACTGCACTTCTTCGAGCTCTTTACAAACTCAACCCCGATGTTCCGGAAGAGAGTAATTTCAAGCCTCTTCTGGAGTATCCAAGACGAAAGTGGTCAGAGTACAAAGAGCGACATCAAACCAGCCCGGACAATGTATTGACAACAGTGTGGGAACTTGACGAAGAAGACATCGAGGCACTCGCACAGAAGCTTGGTACCGAGGCTCTCAGGAATAAAACGGTAATGGTAACCAAAGGCTACGACAATGAACGTTACTGGGAGATCGAAATCGACGAGCAGCAAGTTGTCATGCACTATCTGAAATCTGCCGAGCTTGATCAAGAAGAACGTGCTGGGCTAGAAGGATCAGAAACGATTGCTGAACTAATCAGCGAACTTGAAACCAGTGAGTCACCATCTGGAAGCCAATCTACACTCTTGAGCACCTTACAAGATATCTTTCCTGGAGGGGATCCAGTCGAGGCAGCCATAGATGTTCTGGAGAAGCGCCTGCCAACCTTTCTTTACTTTGCCGATTACTATAAGCTGCCAGGTGAAGTGTCTATGGAAGATCTAGCGAAGAGACAAAACGAGAATCGTCTCAAATCCGCCCATAGGGTCTTCCTGGCTCTACTGGATCTCGTTGGCACCAGCCCAGAGGATATAAACAGCATGGGCCGGTTTGAGGAGCTCGTCGCCGAATTGGAAGCTGTTTCTAACCGGCTCAGTCAAGAGATCTTCGAATACTGGAGCCAGAACAAGCACTTGGAAGTCGATTTCCGCTTTGATCATGCGCGGCCGAATGATCCGCCTCCGCTCAATAGTGGGTATATATTCCGAACTCGAATCAAGAATCGGCGACATGGCGTCACAGTCAGTTTTGATGAACGTAGCGCTGGATTCGTTTGGTTCTTCTCCTTCCTTGTTTGGTTCTCCCAGGCGAAAATGAACTACGGCGAGAATCTGTTCATACTGCTCGATGACCCAGCACTAAGCCTGCACGCTCGGGCACAAGCGGACTTGCTGAGATACATCAATGAAAAACTGAAACCGTACCATCAAGTGATTTATACTACCCATTCTCCCTTCATGATTGATCCAGATAATCTCCTCAGCGTTAGAACAGTCGAAGACGTAGTAATTGACGAAAACATCCAAGGAACGAAAGTTGGCGACAAGGTCCTTAGCACCGATGCAGACACTCTCTTTCCATTGCAAGCGGCCCTTGGTTACGACATAACCCAGACTCTGTTCGTTGGTAAGGATACACTGCTCGTCGAAGGCCCATCCGATCTCCTGTACTTGAAGTGGTTTTCCCAGGAACTTAAGGAGCAAGGAAGAGAGTACTTAGACCGTCGATGGGTGATCACGCCATGTGGGGGCATTGACAAGGTTGGTAGTTTTATAGCTCTCTTCGGCGGTACTAAGCTACACGTAGCCGTGTTCACTGATTTCCATAAGGGTCAGAAGGGAAAGGTTAGAAGTCTCAAAGAGTCAGAGCTCCTCAAGACGGGCCACGTATTTAGCGCCGAGATGTACGTTGATCAGGACGACGCTGACGTGGAAGATCTACTCGGACGATCCCTTTACATTACTTTGATAAACAAGTGCTACTCTCTGGATGAACCTCATAGGCTGCCAGAAGAAAAGCCTTCCGATGCGCCGATCAGAGTGCTCGAAGAAGTAAAGAAGCATTTTGCGACTTTGCCCCCTGAAGTTCCAGAATTCGATCACTACAAGCCCGCATTATTCCTACTGGAGAATACAGCCGAGCTGCGCATTGCTTTACCGGACCTTAATCAGGCCCTTGACAGATTCGAAAAACTCTTCAAAGACCTGAACGGGTTATTGACTGAATAGAGAGGACATCAACATTTGTGCCGCGGCGCAACGATCACATAACAGCGCATTTACGACAATGCCTACGCCGTGCCCCGGCACTATGCAAATGAGCGGAACGTTGGACGTAATACCCCAACTTGAGGCTCCATGAAAACCAAACCCATACTAACGAACTACTTCAAAGCCATCACCAACGTCGCCAGCCAGGGGGACGCACGGGAGGAGAGCTTCTACTCCTGCCTGGAAACGCTCCTGCAGCAGTTTGCTGCGTCCACCGACAGAAACGAGGTTCACGTCACTACTCTCCCCAAGAAGACCGAGGCCGGCAACCCGGATTTTCGGGTGTGGAACGGCCAGGACCGGATCATCGGCTACGTCGAGGCCAAGAAGCCGACTGAGGAAAACCTGGATTACGTTGAAACGACCGACCAGCTCAAGCGCTATCGCCAGACGTTCCCCAACCTGATTCTCACCAACTTCTTCGAGTTCCGCCTCTACCGGGACGGGCAGTTGGTGGATCGCGTTCTGGCGGCCAGGCCCTTCGTCCTCCATCAACTGCGCGCTGTCCCGCCGGTGGAGAAGGGCGACGAGCTCCTCAATCTGCTGGAACAGTTCTGCTCCTTCTCCCTGCCGAGGTCCTACACGGCGGAGTCGCTGGCGGTCGAGTTGGCCAAACGCACCCGCTTTCTCCGAGACGTGGTGGCCGATGAGCTGCGCGAAGGGAAGGGCGTCCTGCGAGGGTTCTACCAGGCCTTCCAGACGTACTTGATCGCCAACCTCACCCTGGAGAACTTCGCCGACCTCTACGCGCAAACGATCACCTACGGCCTCTTCGCCGCCCGCACTCGAGCCGGGAACGAATTCAACCGCCGCCTGGCCTACTACAACATCCCCCGCACCATCGGCATCCTGCGCGATGTGTTCCAGTTCATCTCGCTGGGCGACCTCCCCAAGCAGCTCGAATGGATCGTGGATGACATCTCCGAGGTGCTGGCGGTGGCCGACGCCGGCGGCATCCTCGACCGCTTCTATCGGGAGGGCAAGGGCAGCGACCCCATCGTCCACTTCTACGAGACCTTTCTGGCCCAGTACGATCCCCAGGAGCGCGAGCGGCGCGGGGTCTACTACACGCCTGAGCCGGTGGTCTCCTACATCGTCCGCTCGCTCCACCAGTTGTTGAGGGAGAAGTTTGGTCGCAGCGACGGCCTGGCCTCCGAGGGGGTCACTCTGCTCGACCCGGCGGCGGGGACGATGACCTTCGTCGCCCGGGCCTGCCAGGAGGCGGTGCGGGAGTTCGAGGACAAATACGGCACGGGCGGCCGGGAGGAGTTCATCCGCGATCACATCCTGAAAAACTTCTACGCCTTCGAGCTGATGATGGCCCCCTACGCCGTGGGGCACCTCAAGATGTCCTTCTTCCTGGAGGAGCTGGGGCACCGTCTGGCCGACGACGAGCGCTTTCAGTTCTACCTGACCAACACCCTGGAGATGGAGGAGTTGGAACAAACAAGCCTGCCCGGCATGGCCTCGCTGGCCGAGGAGTCCCGCCTGGCGGGCGAGGTCAAGAAGCGCCGCCCCATCCTGGTCATCCTGGGGAATCCACCCTATTCGGGCCATTCGTCCAACCGGGGAAAGTGGATTCGGGGGTTGATCGAGGACTACAAGCAGGTGGACGGGAAACCGCTGGGGGAGAAAAACCCCAAGTGGCTTCAGGACGATTACGTGAAGTTCCTGCGCTTCGCCCAGTGGAAGATCGAGCAGGCGGGCCAGGGACTGGTGGGCATGATCACCAACCACTCTTACCTGGACAACCCCACCTTCCGGGGCATGCGTCAGAGCCTCATGCAGACCTTCGATGAGATTTACGTCCTGGACCTGCACGGCAGCTCCCTGAAGCGGGAGACCTGTCCCGATGGAAGCAAGGACAAGAACGTCTTCGACATCCGGCAAGGCGTGGCCATCACCTTTTTCATCAAGCGTGGAGCTGGCGACCAGGCGAAGGTACACCATGCCGACCTCTGGGGACTGCGGCAGGACAAATACGACTGGCTCCTGAGCCACGATATGGAGACCACAGATTGGCAGGAGATCAGCCCCAAATCAGAGTTCTACCTCTTCCTGCCCCGCGACGAGGCGGCGTTGGAACGCTACAATGAGTTCGTCAAGGTGACTGAGATCTTCCCCGTCCACAGCGTGGGCATCGTGACCTCACGAGACCGATTCGTCATTGATTTCGACCGGGAGGCCCTCAAGCGGCGGATTCGGATGTTCCGAGACACCAGCATGCCGGACGAGGTGATTCGAAAGGCTTTTGATCTCAAGGACAAGAAGGGTTGGACGTTGGCTGAGAAGCGCAAGCGGGTGCAGCAGGACGAAGCGTGGGAGAAAAAGATCGTCCGCTATCTCTATCGGCCCTTCGACGCCCGCTGGATCTTCTACCACCCAGATACCATAGAGCGGAGCCGTGGAGAGGTGATGCGCCACATGATGCGAGAAAATGTAGGATTGATGATCTGCAGACAGCAAAATCGCGTGGGATTCTACCATGCATTGGTGCTTAATAGGATTGTAGAAAGTTGCCTCGTGTCCAATAGAACACGAGAGATCGGCTATGTTTTTCCCCTCTACCTCTACCCTGACACCTCCCAAAAGGACCTCTTCAGCGACCTTGAGCCAGACGAGAGGAAGCCGAATCTCAATCCCAAAATCGTGGCGGCGCTGACGGCTGCCTACGGGGAAGAGCCCACGACGGAGGACATCTTCCACTACATCTACGCCGTCCTCTACGCGGACACCTACCGCGAGAAGTACGCTGAGTTCCTCAAGATAGACTTCCCCCGCATCCCCTTCACCGCCGACTTCGAGCTCTTTCAAACCCTGGCCGCGCTGGGGAAACGTCTGGCGAGCCTGCATCTCCTGCGGTCAGCAGAACTCGATCCGCCAGCGGCCCGCTTCCAGGGCCAGGGCGACAGCCGCGTGGCTCGCACCAAAAGCCAGGGCTTCCGCTACGAACCCGAAGAGGAGCGCGTCTACGTCAACAAAACCCAGTACTTCGAGCCTGTCCCGCTGGAGTTGTGGGAGTACCAGATCGGCGGCTACCAGGTGCTGGCAAAGTGGCTCAAGGATCGCCGAGAACGAAGACTCACCCTGGAGGAGATTAAAACCTATTGCCGCGTGGTAACAGCCCTTCAGCGAACCATCGCCTTGCAGGAAGAGATTGATGCCTTGTATCCAGAAGTTGAGAGCCAGATTGTTGAAAATGGATGACACGTTAGGCGTCCGGACCACGAAGGACGCGAAAGAACGCGAAAAACACGAAAGGGTTTCGCGACTTTCGTGACATTTCGCGTGTTTCGCGTTCCAAACTCACATCAGAAAAGAAGGAGAAACTATGGCAAAACTAGGAACTTCGAAGCGACCAGCCGTAGCTCGCGTTAAGACAATGGAGAGAGCTGGAGAAATTATGGCCCTTTGCGAAAGACACGGCTGGAAAGTTGTTGTAGGAATAGAACCAGACGAACCTGAGGATATCTCCGATGTGGAGCGACTCCTGAATCCCGATAAAGCGATGAGAGACAAACCACGGGCAGCGATGACAGACAAACCAAAAGTAGGACGCAACGACCCTTGTCCATGCGGTAGTGGTTTGAAGTTTAAGCAATGCTGCTTGAGGAAAAATAAACGATGAAGCACTTTGTAGGAAAACGGTTGCTGGCCAGCTCCGCCGTGGCATGAAGTGCCACGGCTACGAAGCTTCCACCCCGTCAACGGGGTTCTTGAGCCTGATTCATCAGGCGGAAGCTCCGTAGCACGGCGACTTTATCGCCGTGCGGCCCTGGCAAGCAGACATCACTCTTAACTTGACGCACATGGGTCTTTAGCCCCGCGCACTGAGGCGGCAACTGCGAAGAGGTGAACCGAGTTGAAAGTCACAGAGAAGATACAAACCAAGCCTTTTTCTGGCAACGGCTACGACATCGTCCTTTCGCCGGCCAACCAGGTCGCGCTGCAGGCGCTGATCCGCCAGGATTTCGCCAGCGAGCGCGCCTACTGGCTGCGCCTGCAAACCGAACGGCTGTCGCTGATCCAGGGGTTCGAGGAGCTGCTGGCCCCCGAGGTCGTCGCCGTCGCCCCCTTCCCCTATCAGCTCAAGACGGCCCGCACCGCCCTGCGCCGTTTCCGCGGCCGTGGGCTGCTGTGCGACGAGGTCGGCCTGGGCAAGACCATCGAGGCCGGGCTGGTGCTCAAGGAGTACATGATGCGGGGGCTGGTGCGCAAGGTGCTGATCATCACCCCGCCGGCCCTGACCCAGCAGTGGCGGGAGGAGATGGCCAGCAAGTTCCTGATCAGCGATTTCGTGACCAACGAGGACCACGAGTTCCGCTCGCTGGGCCCCGAGGCCTGGTCTACATTTGACCACATCATCGCCTCCCTGGCCACTGCCCGCCGCCCTGAGCACCGCCGAGCTATCGAAAAGATCCACTTCGACATGGTGATCGTGGACGAGGCCCACCACCTCAAGAACCGGGCCTCCGTCTCCTGGAAGTTCGTCAACGCCCTGCAGAAGAAGTACATGCTGATGCTGACCGCCACGCCGGTGCAGAACAACCTGGACGAGCTGTATAACCTGATCACCATCCTGCAGCCGGGTCAGCTTAAGACCCGACGGGAGTTCAAGCGCCGCTTCGTGGTGCGGGGCGACCCCCGACTGCCCAAGAACCGGGGCGAGCTGCGGAATCTGCTGGCCGACGTGATGGTGCGCAACACCCGCAGCCAGGTCAGCATCCGCCTACCCCGCCGCCGCGCCCACACCATCCGCCTGCAATTGACGCCGCCGGAGCGAGAGCTGTACGACGCCGTCAGCGCCTTCGTGCGGGACGCGCTGGCGGCCGCCGAAGCCCGCACCGGGCGGCGGGCTGGCCCCCTCACCCGTTTCACCCTGCAGATCCTGCAGCGGGAGATCGGCTCCAGCCCCCTGGCCGTCCGCCCCACCCTGGAGAAACTGGCCGCTCACAGGAGACTGACGGCCGAGCAGCAAGCCACCCTGCTCCACCTGGCCGAACAGGCCGCCGCCGTCGAGCGTCAGGCCAAGACCGAGGCGCTGCTCCAGTTGCTGGCGGCCAACGAGGCCAGCGGGGAGAAGGCCATCATCTTCACCCACTACCTGGCCACCCTGGACCACCTGGCGGCAACAATACGGGCCGCCGGCCACGACCTGGTGGTCTACAAAGGAGGGCTGACCTACGCCCAGAAGAACGAGGCCATCGCCCGCTTCGAGCAGGAGGCGCAGTTCCTGCTCTCCACCGAGGCGGCTGGCGAGGGGCGAAACCTGCAGTTCTGCCGTCAGATGATCAACTACGACCTCCCCTGGAACCCCATGCGCATTGAGCAGCGGGTGGGGCGCATCCACCGCATCGGCCAGGAGCGGGAGGTGGAGATCTTCAACCTCTCGGCCAAGGGGACTATCGAGGATTACATCCTGCAGATCCTGGACCGCAAGATCAACATGTTCGAGTTGGTGATCGGCGAGATGGACATGATCCTGGGAAATCTGGCTGACGAGCGGGACTTCGAGGAGATCGTGCTGGACATCTGGGCCCGGGCCCGCAGCGACGAAGAGGTCAGTACTGGGATGGAAGAACTGGGCGAGGCATTGGTGAAAGCTCGTCAGGCCTACCTGGAGACCAAAGCCTACGACGAAGCCATGTTTGGCCAGGACTTCGGGGTGGAGTGAGCGTGAGCGATTCGCTGCAGGATTTCGTGCTGGCCTACTGCGAGGAGGTGGGGGGGCTGATCGAGCGCCCGGCCTACGGCCTGGTAGACCTCCTCCTCCCCGACGAGGTTGCCCGCCGCCTGGGGACCGAAGCTCTGGTACGGTTAGCGTTCACCGAGGAGACCGCCGCCGCTCACCCGGAGGCGAGCCACCTGACCTACGGCCACCCCTTGCTGGAGGGGATCGAAGAGGACATGCGCGGGCGGGGGCTGGCCTTGCGCCGTTACGTCAACCAGGTCCGCCTGGAGCGGTCTGGCCTCTTTCGGCTCATCAAGAGCGAAATGGCTTTTCCCAACGCCTGGCTCCGGCCGCTGCAAAACGCGGTCGAAGCGCCCCGGACTTGCTACTACGTCCGTTTCAACTTCAAGGTATCGCTGATCACCGACGAGAAACAGGAGGAGCTGTCCTCGATCCTGATGAACCTGCACACCGGCCAGCCGGCCTGGGAGTTAGAGGAGCAGGAAATATTGCCCCTGGAGCCGGAATACCGGCTGCGCACTATGTATGATGCGCCGCCGCTCTGGCGGCCGGAGCTGCAGTTGCACAGCCCAGAGCGGCTGGCCTGGCTGCAAGAGGAAGCGGGACTGGCGGTAGCCCACAAGCTGACCCCCACTATTGAGGCCTTGCAGCAGCGCACTGCCCGACGGTTGGAACTGGACCAGGCCCGGCTAGAGGCTTTTTACGACGACACGGCGGCCGACCTGGAGCGGCGGCTGGCCCGCACCGAGGACGAAGCGCGGCAGGCCAGCCTGGAGGAGAAGCTGGCCTTCGTCCACGCCGAACGAGAGCGGAAGCTGGCCGACGTGGAGGCCAAGTACCAGTTGCGGATCAACCTGGAGCTGATCAACACCGTGTTGATCAGCCAGCCCAAGATCGCCCTGCAGGCCAGGGTGGAAAACCGCTACACTTCCGCCCAGACCACCTTCACCTGGGACCCGCTGCTGCACCGGGTAGAGCCGCCGTTATGTCAGGTGTGCGGCCAGCCAGCCCCGCGGGTTTACCTGTGCGCCAACGGCCACTTGGCCGACGAGGACTGCATCCTGCACTGCGCCTTTTGCAAGCGGGTGTTCTGCGCCCTGTGCCAGGACGACGTGGGAGCCTGCGCCGTGTGCGGCAAGCCACTCTGCGTCCACAGCCAGATCCGCTGCCAGGTCTGCGGGCAGGTGACGTGTCAGGAGCACATGGGGCAGTGTCACACTTGAATCACGAAGGGCGCAAAAAACACGAAGGAGAAAGCGGATCAACCGTCTGACCAAGTAGAGAGGAGGCTATGACCAATGAATTCACTTCTTGAACGCATCTCGATAAACCCAAACATCTGTTTTGGCAAGCCCTGCATTCGCGGCACTCGAATCTGGGTCTCGCTCATCCTTGATTTTCTTGCCAGTGGCACGAGCATGGAAGAGCTCTTGGAAGAGTACTCCCAGTTAACGAGGGCAGACATCCTTGCTGCTATCGCCTACGGAGCAGAGATGACACGCGAGCGATACGTTGAGATTCCGATCGAGGTGGCAGCATGAAGTTCAAGCTTGATGAGAACTTCGGGGGGCGGACCCAGCGTATCTTCGTAACCGCTGGGCACGATGTACAGACTGTCCGCGATGAGTCCTTGCAAGGAGCCTCCGACCAACAGCTCTATGCCGTATGCTGTGCAGAACAGCGTTGCCTGGTTACTTTGGATTTGGATTTCGCGAACGTAACGCGGTTCTTGCCCAAGAAGGCTAGTGGCATTGTGGTCATTCGCGTGCCACGCAACCCAAGTCTGACCTTACTGGAGAGGCTGGTTCGACAGTTCTTGCAAGCGGTTGCTCAGATGTCTATCGAGAAGAAGCTGTGGATAGTTGAAGTCGGTCGGGTACGAGTGCACCAGAAGGTCTGAATCTGTAACCTGAAACCCGAAATAGAGTGACTACTCAAGCATATCCGGAGAACGCGGGAACACGGAAGCACGGAGAGCATGGAAGCACGGAAGTTCCGTGACTCCGTACCTTCCGTGATTCCGTGTTCCAAACTCTAACCGGGATTGCTTCCCTTCGACAAGCTCAGGACAGGCGGCGGAAAATCGCCGCCTCGCAATGACAGGCTGAGTAGTCACGAAACAGAAAGGAAATGCACGATGCAACCACTAGAAAGCATTCGCGTCATAGACCTGACCCAGGCCCTGGCCGGCCCCTACTGCACCATGATGCTGGGCGATCTGGGCGCGGAGGTGATCAAGGTGGAGCCGCCGGGCCGAGGCGACATGTCCCGAGGTTGGGGACCTCCCTTCATCAAAGGGGAAAGCGCATACTTTTTGTCCATCAACCGCAACAAGCGGGGGCTTACCGTCAACTTCAAGACCTCCGAAGGCCAGCGCATTTTGCACCAATTGGCAGAGAAGGCCGACGTCTTCATCGTCAACATCCCCAGGGTGGAATCGCTGCGAAGAGGCCGCATTGACCCCGAAACCCTGCAAGCCCTCAATCCCCGACTGATCTACTGCGCCATCTCCGGCTACGGCTATACCGGCCCCAAAGCCGGGCGTGGTGGCTACGACGTGGTGGCCCAGGGGGAGGCGGGCCTGATGAGCCTGACTGGAGAACCTGAGGGAGGGCCCGCTCGTTTCCCCACCCCCATGGCCGACATCACGGCTGGCATCTACGCCACCATCGGCATCCTCTCCGCCCTGCTGGCCAGGGAGAGAACGGGCCAGGGGCAGTTTGTGGACGTCGCCCTCCTCGACTCACAGGTCACCTGGCTGGCCAATCTGGCTGGCAGCTACTTCGCCACCGGCCAGAGACCTCCGCGCCTGGGCAACATTCACCCGACCATAACCCCCTACCAGCCCTTCCAGGCCAGGGACAAACACATCATCGTCGCCGTGGGTACAGAGCGGCTCTGGCAGCGTTTCTGCGCTCTGCTGGGTATAGAAGAAACCATCATGCTCGATCCCCGCTTTGCCGCCAACGCTCAGCGCAACGAGCACCGCGCCGAGTTGATTCCGCTGTTGCAAGAGATTCTGCAAAAAGAGAAGGCAGACTATTGGCTGGAGCAGCTCGTGGCTGCGGGCATCCCGTCCGGCCCCATCAACTTCCCCGACGAGACACTGGCCGACCCCCAACTCCTGGCCCGGGGCATGATCGTGGAGCTGGAACATCCCCTGGCTGGGCTGGTTCGCTCCATAGGGAACCCGGTGTATTTGTCGGAGACGCCAGTCACCTACCGCCTGCCCCCGCCCCTGCTGGGGGAGCACAACGGGGAGCTGCTTTCGGCTCTGGGGTATGATGCCAGGCAGATGGAGGGATTGAGGGAGCAAGGGGTCATCTAGCCGAGGCTAAAGTGGGGTAGCAGGCCAATCGCATTGGCCGTCTTTTCGCCAGAACCGCCCAATACGATTGGGCTTCTACCCAGTCTTGGGGCGGTTTGCCCCACCAATTCGATTCTGCACGGGCCCACCGAAAGAAAGCATTTGACATCACTTCAGGCCCGTGATGTACTGGCAGCGTTTTCAATCCAAGCTGACAGGAGGTCACTATGACAGTAACTAGAGCAGAAGTGCGATCCGGAGCCTACTACGACTCCGTGGTTCTCATGCAGTTGCAGCGCTCCCTGGCAGCCCTGCCTGGCGTCCTCGACGCGGGCGTGGTGATGGGCACCGACGCCAACAAGGCCGTGCTTGACCAGAGCGGCCTGCTGACGCCGGAAGCCCAGGCAGCCCTGGCCGACGACCTGGTCATCGTGGTCCGCGCCGAAGACGACGCCGCAGCCCAGGCCGCCCTGGGCCAGGTGGATGAGCTCCTCACCCGGCGCCGGAGGCGCGTTGAGCAGGAATATCGCCCCAGGAGCCTCGAGTCGGCGGCGCAGATGATGCCCGACGCCCAATGGGTGCTGGTCTCAGTTCCGGGGCGCTACGCCGCCGGCGTGGCCCGCCAGGCACTGCGCCTGGACAAGAACGTGTTCCTCTACAGCGACAACGTCTCCCTGGACGACGAGATCGCCCTCAAACAACTGGCGGCCGAAAAGGGCCTGCTGGTCATGGGGCCAGACTGCGGCACGGCCATCGTCAACGGGGTGGGGCTGGGCTTTGCCAACCGGGTGCGCTGGGGACCGATTGGGCTGGTCGCCGCATCGGGAACAGGGTTACAGCAGGTTAGCTGCCGCATCCACCAGTTGGAGAGTGGCATCACCCACGCCCTGGGCACCGGGGGGCGCGATCTCTCTCAGGCAGTGGGCGCAGTGACGGCCCGCCAGGGGCTCGACCTCCTCAGCCGCGATCCTGAAACGCGCGTCATCGTCCTCATCTCCAAGCCGCCATCTCCCCGGGTGGCCGACGAGCTACTGAGAGCCGCCCGGTCGGCGGGCAAGCCGGTGGTGGTGGATTTCATCGGCTACTCCCCTCCAGCCCGCCAGGTAGATAACCTCCACTTCGCCACCTCCCTCGACGAAGCCGCCGAACTGGCTGTGAAGCTCACCACCTCGCCACCCAGCATGGAACCCGTCGCAGACTTGAACCGTTTCGCGCCAGGACAGCGCTACCTGCGGGGCCTCTTCTCCGGCGGCACTCTGGCCTACGAAGCCCTGCTCATCTTACAAGGCTATCTGCCCGGCGTCTACTCCAACACCCCGTTGGACAAAGACTACCAGTTGGCCAACTCGCTGGTCAGCCAGGCTCATACCATCGTGGACCTGGGCGAGGACGAATTCACCGTGGGCCGTTTGCACCCCATGATGGACAACGACCTCCGCATCCGGCGGCTACAGCAAGAAGCCGACGATCCGGAGGTCGCTGTGATTTTGCTCGACGTGGTGCTGGGCTACGGTGCTCACCCCGACCCCGCCAGCGAACTGGCCCCGGCCATCGCCAAGGGGCGCGCGAAGGCAGAACAAGCCAGGCGATACCTGGAAGTGGTCGCCGTCGTGGTCGGCACCGACGAGGACCCGCAGGACTTCGACGCTCAGGTACAGCAACTCGAGGCGGCAGGAGCCCGAGTGGAAACCAGCAACGAAGCCGCCGTCCGCTACGTCGGCCGCCTGCTCCAGGCCCTCAACCCGATACCCAATATCCAATACCCAATATCCAAAACCCAATATCCAAAACCCGTAGACCTCTCTGTATTGCACCAACCCCTGGCCGCCATCAACGTCGGCCTGGAGTCATTCACCGAGAGCCTGATGGCCCAGGGCGCGCCGGTGATTCAGGTGGACTGGCAGCCCCCGGCCGGCGGCGACGAGAAGTTGATGGCGATCCTGGAACGGATGAGATAAGGAGCACGATGCGAAAGTTAGCGACGATTCAAAAGATCAAAGACCTCCAACCCATCGCGGGCGCCGATAGAATTGAACGGGCGACTGTATTAGGTTGGCACGTAGTGGTGAAAAAGGGAGATTTTCAAGTAGGCGACTACTGCGTTTACTGTGAAATAGATAGCCTGCTGCCCGAAAAGCCAGAATTTGAATTTCTCAGGCCGAGAAAGTTCAGAATAAAAACGGTGAGGTTGAGAAAACAAATTTCGCAGGGCATCGCTTTTCCCACCAGCATCCTCGACGACTACGAAGACGTGGAGATAAAAGAAGGCGCGGACGTCGCCGACCTGATCGGCGTCAAGAAATATGAACCACCGATTCCTATTACAATGGGCGGTAACGTCAAAGGGGCGTTTCCGGGCTTTATCCCCAAAACGGACGAGATACGCATCCAGTCCATGCCTGACGTATTGACAAGAAGCGAAAATCGTGGCAAACGGTGTTACGTCACCGAAAAAATAGATGGGACGAGCGCGACGTACTATCTCAAAGATGGTGAATTTGGCGTCTGTTCGAGAAACCTCGAACTGAGAGAGAGCGAAAAGAACATTCACTGGATAGCTTCCAGACAATATGACCTGGCGGCCAGGTTGAGAGGCCTGAACCAGAATATAGCAATACAGGTCGAGATAATCGGCCCTAAAATTCAGAAAAACAAGTATGCGCTCGCCAAACCGCAGTTGATGGTATTCAACGTATTTGACATAAACCGTTACGAGTTTTTGAGTTATGAAGACTTTGTGTCATTTACTGAGACACTCAAACTGGAAACAGTGCCCATTCTCCGTGATGATTACGTTTTAGGTCAAGACGACGTAGATAGTTTGGTGCGCATGTCCGAGGGGAAAAGTGTCGTCAATCCCAAAATACTCAGAGAAGGTATCGTGATCAGGTCTGTAGTAGAGACGCGAGACCCTGAGATTGGACGATTAAGTTTCAAAGTGATTAACCCTCTATTCCTGTTAAAGTTTGAGTGAAGTGGCTAATAATGCAGGTTCGAGTCACACTGCACGGCTGGCTCAAGATCGGAGTTGGCGACCCTGACGGCCTGATCAGGTTGACCTTGCCTGACGGGACCGACGTAGCGGGGGTGATTGAGGCCGTCCGCGAGACTTCCCCCCTGCTCGACCCTCGCGCCTGCCTCACCTTAGTCAGTGGTGCGAGTGTGCCGTTAGATCGGACTTTGAAGGACGGCGAAGAATTGCACTTCTACCCCACCTTCAGCGGAGGGTAAGATCAGTTACGAGGGAGGTTATGTAATAAAAGAATTCATCGCTGCTTGTGTGCAAATCGCTGTCACGCCCAACGACGTGCAGGCCAACGTTGACAAGGGAATCGCCTGGCTGGAGAAGGCCGTGGCCGAATACGAGGCCGAACTGGTGGTGTTTCCGGAGACGGCGACCACCAGCTTTGTGACCGGCCTGGACGCGGAAGAGCTATGGGATTTGGTGGACGAGGTCCCTGGCCGCATCACCCGCGACGTGCAGGCCGCCGCCAGGTCGCTGGGCGTCCACGTGGTCTGGCCGTCGTACCGGCGCGGGCCAGAGCGCGGGGTGATCTACAATTCGGCCATACTGATCGGGCCGGATGGGGAGGTCGTTGGCATCTACGACAAGACTCACCCTTTTCCGCTGGAGCGGCGCGATTGCGGCGGCTGGGTGACGGTCGGCAACCGCGCCGACGTTTTTGAGACCGCCCTGGGCAGCATCGGCATGATCCTATGCTACGACGGCGACTTCCCGGAGCTCTCGCGCCTGCTGGCGGTGAAAGGCGCCGAAGTCATCGTCCGGCCGTCGGCCCTGCTGCGCAGCTTCGACATCTGGCACATCACCAACGCCGCCCGCGCTTATGACAACCACGTCTACGTGGTGGCCACCAACTCGGTGGGGCCGGACGCTGGCGGCAACTACTATTTCGGTCACAGTATGATCGTCAACCCCATCGCCTGGCGGCTGGCCCAGGCCCGGGGTGGCGAGGAGATCATCGCTGCCAGGCTCGATCCCGACCCGCTGCGCTACGTCACCTGGGGCAGCAAGAGCCTGCAGATCTTCGACCACCTGGAAGATCGCAACCTGGAGCTTTACGAGGGGATCCTCAAAGAAGCACGCTCCCGATTTGAGATCGGGAAGCACATACCTAGAAAAGGAGAGTAAAAATGCAAATCGTAACAGATAGTGGAACGGACCTATGGCTACCCCCGGAGCAAGCAGCCGAATTGAAAATTCACATTGTGCCTCTCATCGTCACCCTGGAAGGCAAATCCTACCGCGAAGGCGTGGATATCCAACCAGCCGAATTCTATCGCTTGCTGGCAGCAACCGACAGCCTTCCTATCACGTCGCAGCCCTCGGCGGGAGAATTTGCTGAAGTTTACCGGCAGTTAGCAGTCACCGACCCCGACATTCTGTCCATCCATATAACTTCAGGTCTGAGCGGCACTTTCAACGCGGCCCAGGCAGGAGCGGCGATGGTACCGGAGGCGAACATAACCATCATTGACACAAAGACCTTGTCTGCCGCAGCGGGATGGCAAGTGGAGGCGGCCGCCAGAGCACTGAAGGCAGGTTGGTCGAAAGAGCAGGCCCTGGCTTTGATGGAGCGTATCGGCGCCGCCAGCGAGAGCATGTACACCCTGAAAGAACTCCAGTACTTGATTCACGGCGGACGCATCAGCCACATGAAAGGGTTGATAGCCTCGGTGCTGAATCTCAAGCCGCTGATCGGGGTGGAAAAGGTGAACGGAACTTATGTGCAGCTTGGCCAGGCGCGAACGTTCAAGCGAGCGGTCAAAGGGTTAGTTGATCTGATAGGCCAACAGCACGCGCCCGGCAGTGCCTTGCGTGTACAGGTGCTCCACTCATACAATCCTGAAGGGGCGGCTATGCTACGCGAGCAGGTAGATCAGCGATTTGATTGCACCTGGCTACCAGTTAGCCCTATGTCTCTCGTGCTGGGCGCCCATACTGGCCCTACTATGGTGGGTGTTGGTTACGCGCCTCTGGCAGCTTTTGCTGATATGCCATAGGTTGGAGATTGGAGATTGGAGATTGGAGATTGGAGATTGGAGATTGGAGATTGGAGATTGGAGATTGGAGATTGGAGATTGGAAGACAGGACTTCCCTCCCAGAGTTGGGGGGGACCGAGGGGGGGGCGGGAGCGGCCCTCTCCCAACCATGGGCGAGGGGGAAACCGAGCTCCTCTTCCCTACTTCCCCCCCCAGAGTTGGGGGGGGACGGGGGGGCAAGGCTGAAGGGAAAGACTCGTGCAATGATAGAACTCACAGGGGAAACACTGACGATTGAAGATGTAGTGGCCGTGGCTCGGCACGGGGCGCGCGTCGCGCCGCTCAGCAGGACGGTCCGGGATCGCATGCAGCGCAGCCGTGATTGGGTTGATGCGCAGTTGGCTCCAGCGATTCGGCAGGATGGCAAGGTGGTCTACGGCGTCAACACCGGGTTCGGCTCGCTGGCCACTCAGCAGATCGCGCCAGAACAGACCCGCCAGCTTTCGCGCAACCTGGTGCTGACTTGTGTCTGTGGGGTTGGCCGTCCCCTCCCGCTAGAGATCGTGCGGGCGATGATGACTATCCGCGTCAATATGCTCGCCAAGGGCCTCTCAGGCGCCCGACCGGTCGTCGCCCAGACGCTGGTGGACATGCTCAACGCGGGCCTGACGCCGGTTGTGCCGCGCAAAGGCTCGCTGGGCGCCAGCGGAGACCTGGCGCCGCTGGCGCACATTGCCGTGGTGATGACACGCGACATCGAGGATGATAGTGGCGGCTACAGCGGGCAGGCCTGGCTGGGCGACGAACTGCTTGGCGGCGCCGAGGCGATGGCCCGCGCCGGAATTGCCCGCTTGATCCTGGAAGCCAAAGAAGGACTGGCGCTCACCAATGGCCTGGATTTCATGAGTGCCGCGGGAGCGGTGGCCGTGCACGATGCAGAAAACCTGGTGCGCCACGCCGAGATCGCGGCGGCGCTGAGCCTGGAGGCGCTGCTTGGTCTTTCGGCCGCCTTTCACCCGGCCCTGCACGCAGCCGGCGGCCAGCCCGGCCAGCAGAAGACAGCGGCCAATATCCGAACGTTGATCGAGGGCAGCCGGTTGGTTGACTCCAGCCCTGGGCGCGTCCAGGATGCGTACAGCCTGCGTTGCATCCCCCAGGTGTTGGGACCCATCCGCGACGTGCTGGCGTTCTTGCGCCAGCGGTTCACCGTCGCCCTCAACGCCGCCACCGACAACCCGCTCATCTTCCTGGATCTGCCCGGCGATCCTTCAGGCAGAGCCATCTCAGGCGGCAACTTCCACGGGCAGGGCCCGGCCATGTGGCTCGACTTTCTCGGCATCGCCCTGGCCGAGGCTGCCAGCATTGCCGAGCGGCGCGTCTTTCGCTTGCTGACGCCCGAACTGAGCGCCGGCCTGCCCTCGATGCTCGTGCCGACCAGCGGGCTGGACAGCGGGCTGATGATGGTGCAGTACACCGCTGCGGCCCTGGTCTCCGACAACAAAACCCTGGCCCACCCGGACAGCGTTGATTCGATCCCCTCCTGCGCCAACCAGGAGGATCACGTCAGCATGGGAGCGAACGCCGCCCGCCACGCCCTGGAAATCGTGGACAACGTCCGCCACGTGATCGCCATCGAACTGCTGACCGCGGCGCAGGGGATCGAGCTGCGCCCCGATGGGCCAGCGCGCCTGGGGCGCGGCACGGCGACGGCCTACGCTGCCGTCCGAGGCCGGGTCAATTTCCTGGCCCACGATCGCGAAACAACGCCCGACATCGAGAGCCTGGCCGACTTGATCCACAGCGGCGAATTGCTGGAAGCCGTGCGCGATGCGCTGGGGGATGATTTCGATTGATTTGTAGTTTTGGAAGTGTTTCCGTCTAAAACGCCAGCAGGGGAGTTAGACGGAAAAGTGTCCATCTAACACCCCAAACCAGGTAATTATGTGGACGATTGTCCACATAATAAGAGTTAGGCGGAGGTGATGATATGAGAGAACGTGTGGCTGGCATTCTGGTTTGCGACCACAAGATTGCCCTAATTCGTCGGAATCGCGGCGGAGAGGAATACTACTTGTTTCCCGGGGGCGGTGTTGAGAAGGGGGAAACAAGGTCTCTTGCGCTTGTCCGCGAACTGAGAGAAGAACTAGGACTTGAGGTCGAAGTGGGTTCTCTGGTCGCGGTCGTTATGCGAAACGGCAACTGGCAGGGATACTATGTTGTGCATTCTGTCGGTGGGAAATTCGGAACTGGAACGGGCATCGAGGTTACTGGTGGCGGGCCGCCTGGGGCCGGTTCATATACACCGGTTTGGCTTTCCATCAACGACCTCACCGAGAGTCCGGTTCGTCCTCGCTGTGTGGCAGAGCTTGTATGCCAATCCTTGGTTTCAGGTTGGCCAAAGTTGCCGGAGCACTTCGATGACTAGCTCGTATTTTGTAGGTTGGGTTGAGGGATGAAACCAAATACACTTTTGCCTAACCAGCCGTTGCAGTTGACGGCGGGGATCTGTGGTTTTATTAATGTTCTCGCGGTTTCGGCGGATTTCGGTTTGTCGGACGGTTTCTGGCAAACCCCCGCCGCAACTGAACTTGGTCGTTAGGGTGCCTTTCGGATAGTCGAACCTATCGTGAGTCAAGAGGAGGGAAAATGGCAACTTGGATAGTACACCTGCGCTTGGCTGAGAATCTAATGCAGATGATTGAGGGGCTGGATGCTCCCCAATTCGCTATTGGCAACATTGCGCCAGATTCTGGTATGCCAGATGAGAAGTGGGAGAAGTTTGAGCCCCCAGTCGAGGTGACACACTTCCAAGTCTCAGGTGATGATAACTGGCCCTATGCAGATCTGGGGTTCTATCGCCGCTATCTGGCTTCTTTGAATCAAAGAGAAGATGGCGTGGCGCGTTTCTCTTTTCTCCTGGGCTACTTCTTGCATTTGGTGACCGACAATCTGTGGGCGCATCAGATTGCACGTCCAACCATGACACACTTTGCTGCAGAATTCGAGGCCGACCCACAATTCGGCTGGGAAGTCAAGAGGGACTGGTATGGTCTGGACTTTCTCTACGTTCGTAGCCATCCTGAGTCAATCTTCTGGCGAGTCTTCTTGCACAGTGTGTACGCGCAGGATTATCTTGACTTCATGCCTCAAAAAGCCGTGCAGCAACGCCTAGCCTATATCAAGACCCTCTACCAGAGAACAGATGAGGAAATCGAAAAGTGGTATGGCGAGAGGCCATGCAAGTATCTCTCCAAGGTGGAGATAGACTGCTTTGTCAGCGAGGCAACACAACGGCTGTACGAGATTTATCGATACACGTGGGAAGAGGGAGCCAGTACTTTGGGCTTTTCGTCAGCACTGGAACTCTCCTTGAACGAAGGCACTCCGTAGCACAGCGATAAGGCCGCCTAACCAGTCGCCGCAGCCGACCCGCTAATCGAGTGTCCTTTTGTTGCCGGTCTTGGTTATATGTCGTGTCTTCTACTGTTGGGCACATCGTTTCACCCGGCGGCGGCTTAGCTCGGGGCCGTTAGGCGGCCCAATCGGCGCAGGTATGAAGGTGATGTAAATGGGTGCGAGTCAATCGAAGCAGGACAGGCTTGTCGAGATTTGGAAACGCGAAGAGCTTCAACCCTTCGTCGGGTGGGATTTCTCCTATTTGGATGGCAGGATGTTTGAGGAGAAACCGTCGTGGTCTTATCCATTGCGGGCTGCCACTCTGATGCAGCAGTCATCATCCGTGCTTGATATGGGTACAGGTGGCGGTGAGCGACTGCTGGAGCTAAAGGAGCACTGGCCGAGGAAAGTCGTAGTCACTGAGGATTATCCACCAAACCTCGAGTTGGCAACAGAGCGTCTCGCGCCATTGGGTGTGAGAGTTGAGGCTGTCAGGCTGACTGACAGTGATCCTATGCCCTTCGACGACGGCGAATTCGATTTGATATTGAATCGTCATTCTGGCTTCAACGCCATTGAGGTGGCCCGCATTCTTGCTTCCGGTGGCACGTTTCTCACGCAACAGGTTCACGGGTTGTGGGCACAGGACTTGCTAGCGGTGTTTGGTGCCAAGCCGCAATGGCCTGAAGCGACGCTGTCAAACGATGCGCCGAAATTGGAAGCGGCAGGGTTGAGGGTTGTGAGGGCTGAAGAATGGCCGGGCAAACTGACCTTTGCCGATGTAGGTGCTATTGTTTTCTACTTGAGGGCGGTTCCGTGGCTTGTGCCAGATTTTTCGGTAGACACGCATCTGGACAGATTGCTGGAACTTCAGAGTAGACTAGAAGGCGGCGAGGACTTGGTCTTTGAGGCGAGGAAGTACTTGATTGAGGCACAAAAAGCGGACTGAACTTGGAGGAAGCTGGCGTCATGGCGTGGGCCGCCTACCAAGTCGCCGACCTGTCAGCGACTTGCTGAAAGAAGGATACTGCCAGACGGCCTATGTCCCCCAAGACCCCTACTACAACAACTCGTACTCGCCTTCCTTTCGCCAGATCCTGGACATGGGTGACCTGCCGGGCGGATTGGCCTCGTTCCCGCCGGGGCAATCGGGTCAGGTGGGCAGCCCGCATTACGACGATCTGGCCCGCCCCTGGCTTGAAGGCAGATACTGCACCGTTCTGTGGACGCGGGAGGCTGTCGAAGCCGCCTGCGGCGACAAGATGATTTTGGAGTCACCAAAAGAGTGAGAATTGATTTGACAAAAACCGGAAGCTGGTGTATCTTCTTAGTAGATACGCAACAGGAGGCATTGCTTATGAGAACGCGAGTGAAAAAATGGGGCAACAGCCTGGCCCTACGCATCCCCAAACCTTTTGCAATCGAAATAGGGTTGGAGCGTGATTCGCCGGTTGAGGTATCGCTGGTTAACGGACATCTAGTCATCGCGCCGGTCGTCGAGCCCACCCTGACTCTCGAACATCTGCTAGCGCAAGTCACTGAGGACAATTTGCACAGTGAAATCGAGACCGGCCCTGCAGTAGGGAGAGAAGTATGGTAAGCTCAATGGACTACATTCCCGAACGCGGTGATGTAGTTTGGATTACCTTGAATCCGCAAGCAGGACATGAACAAGCAGGACGGCGCCCCGCCGTGGTACTCTCACCTGCCGCCTACAATGGCAAGGTGGGATTGGCGATTCTCTGTCCCATCACGAGTCAGATCAAGGGCTACCCATTTGAGGTACGGATACCCGGCGAGCTGGCTATCACTGGAGTAATTCTGGCTGACCAAGTCAAAAACTTAGATTGGCGCGCCCGCAGAGCTGAGTTCGCGGGCACATTGCCAGCAGCAACGGTAGCCGAGGTGCTACAAAAACTCAACACGCTGTTGCCCAGGTAGCCGTTATGACTGAGCGCCACAGCGAAGAAGACAAGATCGCTCAAGTAAAGGAGGAGGTAAATTATGGAAAGCAGCATCCTGGACTGGGGCATAAACGTCATCCTCTGGTTCCAGCAGTTCAGCCCCACGCTAGACCTGCCGTTCAAGGTCTTAACCTTTATGGGGGAAGAGGAGTTCTTTTTACTGCTCCTGCCCTTCGTTTACTGGTGTCTGGATCGTCGCTCCGGCGCCAGGCTGGCCATCCTGTTTCTTTTCTCTGCCTACCTGAACGCCGCGGCAAAGGTGCTGGCAGGCCAACCCAGGCCCTTTGCGTACGATGTCCGGGTGCGGCAATTAGCCGAAGCTGTCGGAGGGGGGCTTCCTAGCGGCCACACCCAGAACGCTGTCACCGTCTGGGGCTACCTGGCTGCAACGTTCCAACGCACCTGGCTGTGGGTGGTCGCCGGGCTGCTCATGGTGCTCATCCCCCTTTCACGGATCTACCTGGGGGTTCACTTTCCCACCGATCTGCTGGGCGGTTATCTCATTGGCGCAGCGCTCCTGCTGCTCTACCTCTGGCTGGAACCGGCCACAGAGGCATGGTTCAGGAAGAAGAGCCTGGCCTGGCGCCTGGGCGTGGCGCTGGCGGCGCCCCTTCTACTGATGCTCCTTTTCCTCTCCGAAGACGGCGTCACCGCGGGGGCGGTGCTGATGGGGATGGGGGTCGGCTTCGTGCTAGAGCGCCGCTGGGTCGGCTTCGAGTCCGGTGGCGTCTGGTGGAAGCAGGTGTTGCGCCTCCTGCTGGGGGTGGCGGTGCTATTCGGCCTGTGGATGGGGCTGCGGATAGCTTTCGCCAGCGCCGAACCCGCCCTCCTCTTCCGTTTCGTCCGCTACGGGCTGGTGGGCCTGTGGAGCGGGCTGGGCGCGCCCTGGGCCTTCGTGAGGCTGCAGTTGGCAGAAACACGGTAAGCAGGAAAGATCAAAGCTCAAAGTTCAAAATCCAAAGATTAAATGGGAGCCCGCTCTGCTCAGAATTTAGATCTGCTGAGACTACCAAGATGTCCACAATCTATTATAATGAACAAGAAGGAGCAAACAATGACAGACCCGCGAGTTGATAAACTGGCCGATGTATTGGTCAACTACTCGGTTGCGGTGCAGCCGGGTGACAAGGTAGCGGTGCAAGGAGATACCCCCAGCAGCCCATTGCTCAAGGCAGTTTACGCCAAAGTGCTACAGGCGGGAGGGCATCCGCTGATGTTGGTCAACCTGCCTGGGACAGAGGAACTGTTCTTCCGCTACGCTTCGGACGAGCAATTGCAGCACGTGCCTGAGCCGGTCAAATTGACCATCGAAACCTACGACGTCAGTATCGGCATCCGAGGTGCAGCGAACACCAGGGCGCTGAGCAACGTAGACCCGGCCAAGACGGTATTAAGAAACCAGGCGCGGGCAGAGATCATGCAAATCTATATGCAGCGCGCCGCGGCCGGTGAGTTGCGCTGGGTTGGCACGCTGTTCCCGACCAACGCCCATGCTCAAGACGCCGAGATGAGCCTGAGCGAGTACGAGGACTTCGTCTACGGCGCGTGCATGCCGGATGCGGATGACCCGGTGGGCTACTGGCGCCGCTTCTCGGCCTGGCAGCAGAAGATCGTGGACTGGCTGGAAGGCAAGGAGCAGGTGCGCGTCGTCGGCCCAGAGACAGAACTGCGCCTGAATATCGCTGACCGCGTTTTCATCAACTGCGATGGCCGCCTGAACATGCCCGATGGCGAGGTCTTCACCGGGCCGGTGGAGGATAGCGTCGAGGGGCACGTCTACTTCTCGTACCCGGCCATCTACCAGGGGCGGGAGGTGGCCGGCATCCGGCTGTGGTTCGAGGGCGGCAAGGTGGTGAAGGCCAGCGCGGAGAAGAACGAGGATTTCCTGCTCCAGATGCTCGACACCGACGAGGGCGCGCGGTACGTGGGAGAGTTCGCCATCGGCACCAACAAAGGCATCACCCGTTTCACGCGGCAGATTCTCTTCGACGAGAAAATCAACGGCAGCTTCCATATAGCGCTGGGCCGAAGCTATCCCCAAACAGGTGGCAAGAACGTATCAGCGATCCACTGGGATATGATTTGCGACATGCGCGCGGGGGGCGAGATTTGGGTAGACGATGAACTGCTGTACAAGGATGGGGAGTTTGTGGTCGAGTTCTGATGTCTGGGCATGTGAATTCGGGCCGAACCGCCCTCGCCTGGCTGGTCGGGCTGGCCGCTGCAAAGGGGGCTCTCGACGCCTCTAACGCATGGATCGCCAGCGGTCGGCCAGGCTTTGCGATTGAGTGGCCCGCTGCATTAGAGCCTTGGCTGAGGGCTTGGCCCACGAGGGCGTTGGCACGTCGTAGTCGAACCCCACCAGGGTCTTGCGCTCGATCTCGCGACCCAGCAGGTACTCGATCCGATAGATCAGCCCCTCGTCGTCGGGGGTGACAAGCGTGATGGCGTCGCCATCAGCCTCGTAGCGGGCGGTGCGCCCGATACGGTGCACGTAATCCTCGGCGTGATCCGGCACATCGTAGTTGATCACGTGTGAGATCCCCTCTACGTCCAATCCTCGCGCAGCGATGTTCGTGGCGACCAGGACTCGGTGCTTGCCCGACCGGAACCCTTCCAACGCAGATATCCGGTCCCGCTGCTTGAAATCCCCGTGAATGCAAGCTGTGGCGATCCTGGCCTCGCGCAGTTGCCGGGTTACAATGTCGGCTTCTTGCTTGGTCCTGGTGAAGACCAGCATGCTACTGATTTCCAGTTGCTCAAGCATGGTCACGAGAAGTTGAATCTTGAGGTGTTTGGGTACTGGGTAGAGAGCCTGTTGGATCGCCTCGGGAGGATGGGCCAGATCTATCTCGATACTCACCGGGTCGTGCAGAAACTGACGAGCGAGAGCCGAAATCGTCGGCGGTATCGTGGCCGAGAAGAGCATAGTTTGGCGCTCACGGGGCATGCGGCTGATGATCTGTTTGATGTCGGGCAGAAAGCCCATATCCAGCATCCGGTCGGCCTCGTCCAACACCAGAATCTGCAAGTCGCTGAAGCTCACGTTCTTGCGGCGCATGTGATCCATCAGGCGGCCTGGTGTGGCTACAACTATATCAACGCCCCGGCATAGCTTGTCGGTTTGCTTTTTCATCCCGGCTCCGCCATATACGCAAACGCTGCGCAGTGAGGTGCGGGCGGTCAGTTTCTGGGTTTCCCCGGCGACCTGGATAGCCAACTCACGGGTCGGCTCCAGGACCACGACGCGGGGGTTCTTGGTCTTCGCTGGATCTCGCAGCAAGCGGTCCAACGCTGGCAGAAGAAAGGCCAACGTCTTACCGGTGCCTGTCTGGGCGCAACCGACAATATCGCGTTTCTGCAAACCAGGCGGGATGGCTTGGATCTGGATAGGGGTCAGTTCCTCATATCCCAGGGCTCTGATTGTCTTTTGTAAAGGTGGGCTGAAATCTAACTCTGTAAAACGCATGAAACTCCTTTGATACTACTTGATTCACGCAGGTGTTTGACCTGCAGGTTTGTGTCGATTCGGGTTGTCACAAAAAAACCGCTCCGGTTGTGTGAATCGGAGCGGTGAGAGATGCCAAACCGATCAACTTAACTAACGGTAGTAATTATACCAGCGAACGGGATTCTTGTCAAAACAAGCAGCCGCGATGTTCACCTGGGTTTCAAATGCATTAGTGTCAACTTAAGACTTCGGAGGTTTCCGGCAGTGTCTCTGCTGGCAAAGTCACTTTGATTGTCTGGTTG
>DAOUDK010000149.1:0-6982 GCA_034431315.1 Anaerolineae bacterium | reverse complement strand
CTATATGCAGGTGCATTCCAATCAATTGCTACTATATGTGGTAGGAGGAAGCGAGCTTGTCCAGACTCCAGTGAACAAAGTTTACCCATCAAATCACGGTTGACAGAGTACTAGCTTAGAATTCCCCCAACTGAGCGGAGGGGAGAAGACTGCCCTCTTGATCTTCACTCAAATACTGCTGTGCAAGTACTTCTCTAACACCAACTTCATGCTGCTAGACGAACCTCTTGAGCATCTTGACTCTAGAAACAGGTGGGCTTTGATCAGGTTTCTAGTAGATACAACAAAGCGTGGCTATCCCAAGCAACTCATTGTGACCACAATCGAGGAAACACTGATCCGGGAGTATCTTGATGATACGGAAATCAAAATAAACATTCTGTCCAGAGAACATCCTATGATAGAGAGCATTTAGCTGGCGAGGCAACCTGCAAGTCGGGTTGTATGGGCCAGGGGAGGGGGAGATTGGGGTGCTGGAGGGGCAGAATCACTGAGGTACTGAGAACACTGATCACACTGAAAGGGCTTCAGTGGTTTCAGTGGGGTCAGTGATTCAGCAGACGCACGGAGATTGACGCGCTGGTGTATGAGTTGTATGGGTTGATGGGGGAGGAGATTGGGGTGGTGGAGGGTTTGGACCACGAATGACACGAAAGGGGGCGAAAGGCGCGAAAGGGTTTCGTGCTTTTCGTGGTCTTTCGCTTGTTTCGTGATCCAAAGCACCGACGCGCAGATTGACGCGCTTCGGCTTCTTGCCAAGAAAGCCGATTTGTAGTATACTATGACCTGAAAAACTGAATACTGACCGGTAGAGGTGACCTGGACCGAAAGGCCAGGCTGAAAAGGGGAAGTCGGTGCGAGTCCGGCGCTGTCCCGCAACTGTGAGGGGGAGTCTCTCCCAAGCCAGGATACCTGCCTCTCTGCCGTTCCAGAAACCTTCGAGAGAAAGGGGGTGGGAACACCATGAACGAAGTACGATGAACGATCCCCTTGTCGAAGCAGGCAAGGGGATTTTCAGTTGGAGAAACCAGGTTTTTTCCTGCCTGAGCAAGCAGATCGTTGCTTTTGGGATCTCCTGCGGCGCGAAGAGTGTCTTGTCAACCCAAAAACCTGGTTTCTAATTTCCATCTATGTTGAGAACAAACGGAGGTAACACAATGAAAACCTATAGATCGCTAGTCCTGTGGGGCCTACTGGCCCTGTTGATCGTCGCCTTAGCCGGATGCGCAGGCGCTAAGGCGCCCGAGGCTTCGGAGCCGGCTGGAACTGAGGCGCCCGAGTCGGTGAGCGTGGTTGACGATGCTGGCCGCACGGTCGAGATCGTCAAGAACCCGCAGCGCCTCGTCTCCCTGGCTCCTTCTAATACCGAGATCCTCTTCGCCCTGGGCCTGGGCGATAAAGTGGTCGGCGTGACCGACTTCTGCGATTACCCTGAGGAGGCCAAGTCCATCGAGAAGGTGGGAGGCATGGAGCACAACCTGGAGAAGATCGTGGCCCTCGATCCCGATCTGATAGTGGCCATCGGCGGCAGCTCCGCTCAGGTGGAAAAGGCCACCGAAATGGAGAAGCTGGGTCTCACGGTGCTGGTTCTGGATCCCGGCGACATCGAGGGCATCATGGCCAACGTCGAATTGCTGGGGAAGGCCACAGGCGCTGAGAAAGAAGCCAGCCAGTTGGCAGCCAAGCTGCGGAAACGCTTCGACGACATCACCACTAAGGCAAAAGAGGCGGGGAGCAGACCAAAGGTGTTCTTCGAGTTGGACGCCACCGATCCTTCCAAGCCCTATACGCCGGGGCCTGGCTCCTTCATTGATGCTTTGATCAGCCTGGCCGGCGGCTCAAACATCGGGGCCGGCGCCAAGATGCAGTGGGCCCAGCTCAGCACCGAGGAGATCATCGCCCAGGATCCGGAGGTCATCGTCCTCGGCGACGCCAACTACGGTGTAACCGCCGAGATGGTGAAGGAGCGACCTGGCTGGTCGGTCATCGCCGCCGTGAAAAACGGCGCCATCTATCCCATTGATGACATCCTGATCAGCCGCCCTGGGCCGCGTATCATTGATGGCCTGGAGGCTTTGGCGAGGATCATCCATCCAGAGCTGTTTGAATAGCGTTGGACGTTAGATGTTGGATGTTGGAGGTTGGAACACCTTCCAACTTCCAATTTCCAATTTCCAACTTCCAAATGCTTCTGCTAAAAAAGGGGTTGGTTGTGAAACGTCGCCATGCTACCGTCGTCATACTCGTCCTTGCTGTCGCTTTGCTGGGTTGTGTAGTTGTGGCTACCTCGTTGGGGGCGGTGCCCATACCTTTTAGCGACGTGACCAGGATGCTGATAGCCCGCCTACCGGGTATTGGCCGGTTCTCCAGTTGGTCAGATACTTCGGCCTTTCAACAGGCTCGGGACACCGCCGGGCTCAGTGTAAGCCAGGCGGAGGCCATCATCTTCCAGATTCGCCTCCCCCGGGTGATCACGGCAGCGGTGGTGGGAGCGGCTCTGGCCGCGGCGGGGGCTCTCTTCCAGGGATTGCTGCGCAACCCCATGGCCGACCCCTACATCATCGGCACTTCGGGCGGGGCGGCCCTGGGCGCCACCATAGCCCTGCTCCTGCCCATCCAGGTGGTCTGGTTAGGCTTCACCCTGGTGCCTCTGGCCGCCTTCGCTGGAGCGCTGGCTACCGTCCTGGTGGTCTACAACATCGCCCGGGTGGGGCCGCGCACGCCCGTCACCACCCTGCTCCTGGCGGGCTTTGCCTTCAGCTCCATGTTGGCCGCCGTGATGTCCTTCCTGATGCTGGTCAGCGGCCACACCCTGCGTCGAGTGGTGCTCTGGACGATGGGGGGAGTGACGGCCAGCAGTTGGCCTCAGTTGCGCATCGTCGTGCCTTTGATCCTGGCCGGAATCATGGCAGCCTACGCCCTGGCCAACGACCTGAACGCCTTCCTGCTGGGGGAGGAGCAGGCGGCCTATCTGGGCGTGAACGTGGAGAGACGCAAGCTGGTCTTGCTGATGGTGGGCTCGCTGCTGACGGGGGCGGCGGTGTCGGTCAGTGGCCTGGTGGGTTTCATCGGCCTGGTGGTGCCCCACGTGGCGCGCCTGGTCTTCGGGCCGGATCACCGTCTGCTTCTGCCCACTTCCACCCTGATGGGCAGCCTCTTCCTCGTCCTGGCCGACCTGATAGCCCGATTGCTCCTGGCCCCGGCCGAGATACCGGTAGGGATCATCACCGCCATGATCGGCGCGCCGTTCTTCATCTACCTGCTGAGACGCAGTAAACGGGAGTATGTGTTCTAGGCCCTCACCCACCCCCGCCCTTCGGGCAGGGGGAGGGAGAGGGCAGAGGGAAACGAGGAAAATGCGAGGGAATTCTTGTGCCGTGGGGGCGACAGACGTTGACTTCTGCTACTATGAGCATGATGGCCTGGTCTTGCGCGGGGTCAGCCTCGAATTGGGGAAGGGCGAGTTGGTGGGCCTCATCGGGCCTAATGGCTCGGGCAAGACGACGCTTCTCAGGGTGTTGAGCGGTCTTCTGGTGCCCAACCAGGGCAAGGTGTATCTGGATGGGCAGGACATACGCGCCCTTGACCGGCGCCAGGTAGCTCAGCGAGTGGCGGTGGTGCCCCAGGAGCTGGCCATGCCCTTCGCCTTCAGTGCCTACGAGATGGTGATGATGGGCCGCACGCCCCACGTCCGTCCCATCCTGGGCGCAGGCCCCCGCGACCGCCAGGTGGTGGCGGAGAAGATGGAGCTGACCGCCACCTCGGCCCTGGCAGAGAGGCCCTTCGGCGAGTTATCAGGGGGTGAGAAACAGCGGGTCATCATCGCCATGGCCCTGGCTCAGGAGCCCGAGATCCTCCTCCTCGACGAGCCCACCGTTCACCTCGACATCAATCACCAGGTAGAGATCCTGGAACTGATCAAGCGGCTCAATCGCCAGGAGGGCCTGACCGTGTTAGCCACCATGCACGACCTGAACCTGGCCGCTCTCTATTTCGATCGCCTCATCTTGTTGAACGGGGGACGGGTAGTGGCCAACGGCAGCCCGGCCGAGGTACTGCGCGAGGAGAGCATCCGCCAGGTCTTCCAGGCCGATGTGCAGGTGCAGGAGCACCCCACTCGCCACACTCCCCAGGTCGTCGTTCTGCCTCTTACGTAGGGGAACAACGGACTGGTAGGATTCAACGGACGGACTGGTAGGATTCAACTTTCAGGAATCGAACGAATCCGTGCTGATGTGTCCTAATTCGTTCAATCCATAGATTCGTTGTCATATCGCCGGCTTTGCTAATCCTCCGGCTCCTCGAAGAAGGGCATAAAAAGGGACGTGAAGCGTATCCCCAGATAGGCCCTGTTCTTTTTCTCAGGGTGCTGGCCCAACCGCACCCTCACCTCGTGCTCTCGATCATCGCGCCAGTAGGTGATCTCCACGATGTCGCCCGGTTTGTAGCGCTGGAGGAGCTGGTCCAGTGGGTGATTCATTTCCACCGCCCGGCCGTCCACGGCGGTGATGACATCCCCTTCTTCCAGGCCCGCGCTATCGGCTGGGCTGTTGGGTTCCACGTACAATACCGCAGCGCCGGAGAGCCTCTCCCTGAAGGGCTCGAATTCTTCCTCGAAGATCTCAGGCGGAACGATCGGCTCAAATCGCCTGATCTCTACTTGTTCTTGAAGTTCTCGAACTAGCTCCTCAGCGCCCCCTCGCGTCTGGCGACTGGCTATCCAATAGCCGGCCATGCCCCCTGCGAAGCAACTGACGATCAGGCTGACCAAGACACCCGTCAGGGCGATAAGTATCGTAATGGTGTAGATTTTGCGCTTATTCTCCATGATGATTTAATCACCTCCTTTGGATTCGGAATTGACAAGATCTCACCCTCCCGGACTCACAGGCCCACGCCATCTATCTCAACCGAGCAGTAGGCGCACCTTGAGTCTTTAATGTGAGATTCCATGATTCGATAGCCGTAGCGGCCGATGAGCAGCTTGCCGCAGTTGTAGCAGAAAGTGTTCTCGCCCTCGCTGCCGGGCACGTTGCCCTGGTAGACGTAGCGCAGGCCCGCCGCCAGCCCGATCTCCTGCGCCCGGTTGAGGGTGCTTATCGGGGTAGCGGGCTTGTTTGCGAGTTTATAGTTGGGATGGAAGCGGCTGATGTGCCACGGCGTCTCCACTCCTAGCTCCTGGGCGATGAACTCGGCGATTTGCTGGAGCTCATCGTCGGAGTCGTTCAGCGTGGGGATGATCAGCGTCGTCACCTCCACCCAGATGCCCAACTCCTTCATCTTCTTGAGGCTGTCCAATACGGGCTGCAAGCGCGCCCCGCAGTACTGGCGATAGAACTCATCGCTCCAGGCCTTGAGGTCAACGTTGGCGGCGTCCAAATAGGGATCAAACGCCTCCAGCATCTCCTCGGTCATGTAGCCGTTGGTGACGTAGATGTTGGCTATCCCCGCCTGGTGGGCCAGCCTGGCCGTATCGTAGGCGTACTCGGTGAAGATGGTCGGCTCGGTGTAAGTGTAGGCGATGCTGCGGCAGCCGTAGCGTTTGGCGGTGGCTACCAGTTGCTCGGGCGTGGCCTCCCGTCCCAGGATCAGGTGCTCGTCTCGCACCGCCTGGGAGATCTCCCAGTTCTGGCAGAAATCACAGCGAAAGTTGCAACCCACAGTAGCTACCGAGAAAGCGGTGGTGCCAGGGTAGAAGTTGAACAAGGGTTTCTTCTCCACAGGGTCCAGAGCTTGCGAGATGGTGCGCCCGTAGACCAGAGTGTACAGGCTGCCGCCGCGATTCTCCCGCACCAGGCAAATCCCTCGTTTTCCCTCTTTGATCAGGCAGCGATGGGCGCACAGATTGCACCGCACGCGATCGTCTTCCAGCTTTTCGTACAACATCGCTTCTTTCATCGCAACTTGTCCCTCGTCAACTCGTTCCCCGTTAACTCGTTCCTCACAGCCCATCCAGCGACTTGATGATCTCCTCTACGGCTTGTCGAGCCGGGGACTCAGGAGGCAGTTCGATCAGAGGCCGGCCCTTAGCGTCGTAATTGCCCACCGTGGGATCCTCTGGGATCAGGCCGATCAGCTTGAGCCCATTTTCGGCGATGGCCTGCTCCAACTCTGGCGTCAGCTTCAATTCACCTGACCCGTCACCACGCACTCGGTTTACGATGAGCCCGATGTCTCCAACCCTGGTATCCAGCTCTCCGATGAGATTTGCTGCCCTGCCGGCGGCGATGATGCCCCGCATGGTGGGATCGGAGATGGTGAGCAGGAGGTCCACGTCGCGGGTGGTGCGGCGGCTGAGGTGCTCCAGGCCGGCCTCGTTGTCTATGACCACGTAATCGTAGGATTTGGACAGGCGATCAATGGACAGGCGCAGCATGTTATTGGCCGCGCAGTAGCAGCCGGGGCCCTCAGGGCGGCCCATGGCCAGGAGGTCGAAGTCGCGCTCCTCTACCAGAGACTGCTGGATCCTGAGGTCGAGATAGTCGGGCTTGCTCATGCCCCCCAGCGAGCTGCCGCTCTGCACTGCCTGTAATGTCTCCTCGCGGATGTCGCCTACGGTCTCGTAAACCGGCACTCCCAGGGCCAGGTTCAGGTTGGTGCTGGGATCGGCGTCAATGGCCAGTACTGTTCCTGAACGCTTTTCCACCAGGTATTTGATCAGCAAAGTGGTGATGGTCGTCTTGCCCGTCCCCCCCTTGCCGGCTACAGCGATAGTTTTAGCCATAATCCTTCTCCGTGGTTATTGTTATCCGAATGATAATCCAGAGAGAACATTTTGTCAAATACTTGACAACGAGCCTCGCATGTGTTATAGTTAAATCGGTGCTTGAGCAGGCCAGGCGATCGCGGGCAGCTTTTCCCACGCGGAAAACTGTCCGAGGAAAGTCCGAGCTCCACAGAGCACGGTGCTGGGTAACACCCAGGCGGGGCGACCCGATGGACAGTGCCACAGAAACATACCGCCGTTAGCGGTAAGGGTGAA
>DAOUDK010000148.1:0-40403 GCA_034431315.1 Anaerolineae bacterium | reverse complement strand
GAGATGGGGAGAGGGGGAGAGGGGGAGATGGGGGGACGAAGACGGTTCAGCCTCGCACTCCTGCACCTCTGCCCCTCGGCTCTTCTGCTCCTTGAGGGTGTGGTGGAGCAGAGGGGCGACGCCCTCGCGCCGGGCGGTGGCGGCCAGCAGGCGCCAGTCGTCGGGATCGAGGGTTGATGTGAGGGCCACGTCGGCCCTTCGATGGAACTCAGGACAGGCCCTTCGATGGAACTCAGGACAGGCCTGGCTGGAGAGGAGTCGGCAGAGGGTGCGGTGGGTCAGGTCAAGGTTTCTCATTTTTCCATCCCAACCAAAGGCAACCTTCTACACCCACACGATTAGGCCCTGACGCCTCAGATTAGACCAGGCCCTCAGAAATGAAGGCAGTTCAAAACTAAACTCACGATCAAGGCTAGGATCCAGGCATGTGACACGCTCGCCTTCTATGCCAATGACAACGACTGCGTGCAAGCCAATGCGGCCATGCGGTAGATCGGCTGCTCGCACAAAGACGACCACCGGCCAGTCATGGACAAGCAGGTCAAGAAGCCGTTCGAGTGTGGCATTCTCGAACCACAGGGCACGGTAGCCCATATTCTCCAGCCCGGCAACAACACTCTCCGGCCGGGTTCCCAATACCGGCACGGTGCCAAGAGCTTGCGCCAGTTCTTCTTCACTGTGCTCTTTGCCCCAGTAGGCTAGAACCATACGGACACAAGCAGGCAAGCGGGTATGGGGAAGCTGCTGTCTGAAGTGAGGAACTGGCAGCTTCATTGTGCTGAGGCGACCTCTATTGCTCGTTGATGCATATCTTCCACTGGCGTAGAGCGATCTAGCAGAAGCTCGCCGGCTGGTGAATAGACCAATCGGCCCAAGGAATCGGCAATGCCCGCACCATATACGGACACATGCCAATCGCCGTCATCTCTTTCCACCTTAATGGTGGCTGCATCTCCCAGATACGCTAACAGGTAGCGTAAGGCCCGGTTTTCGATCTCCTCCTGCCCAGGAGCAGCCGGCAGGATACGAATCCCGTCTGTCTCTAGCTCTAGCACGACTCCGGTCCCTGGCTGCAGGCCATAGCGCTGTATGATCAACAACGGAATCTGCAATCCTTCAGACCCAACTACTTGACGAACACACTCCATTTTCCCCCTTCCCTCCTCCCCTCTCCATCCTCCCCCTTCCTCTCTCCCTCTCGCATCACAAGATCACCGCGTAACCAGGCTTCACTGCAGGGCCAGCAAAGGTGACATAGGCCCGTTCTACTTTCTTCTCCCTGAGTTCTCGGTGGAGTTCCCTCCGGTCAGGGTTGTGGGCAATTAGCTGGCCTAACAGTTCCCCCATCGGTGTCTCCTCGCCAACCAGGAAAGCCAGCCACTGACCAACATACTGTTGCTTTACCTGCTCCAGACTTACCTTTTCCATCTATGCGCCCTCCTGTTATCTCTGACCCTTTGGGCTCGTACATAGTATACCACAGCTCCCTTGCAGGTGCAAACTCCACTTGTAATGGGCAGATAGGTTTGTTCGCCTCCGCGCCTCGGCTCCTCTGCTCCTTGAGGGCGTGGTAGAGCAGAGGGGCGACGCCCTCGCGCTGGGCGGTGGCGGCCAGCCCCGTGGAATAGGCCCCCTCTGCAGAATCTGAGTTGGAATATGACTTATTCTACAGGGCCAGCAGGCGCCAGTCGTCGGGGCCGAGGGTTGGTGCGAGGGCCACGTCGGCTGGGTCAGAGAGGAGTCGACAGAGGGTGCGGTGGGTCAGGTCCATGAGGAGATGACACGGAGTTCGTTGACGGCGGGGATGAAAGCTTCCACCACGATGCCAGCAAACTCCACTTCGGCGATCTCACGCAGCCGCCCGACATTTACCAGACTCATGATACGGTCTCAAGGAGCTTCAGAAGACGATCTCGTTTGTACTCCAGGTGGTCCAGGCGCTGCAGGTCGCGCCAGGACTCGGCCTCTTCCAGAGTGCCATCTCGATAGCGTGCTTCCATCTCTTCAACGCTGGATACGCCATAACGGCCGCTGATCTGGAAGATATCGGCCTTGATTTCACGAAGCTGGCGCTCCAGGAGACTGTGCGTACCCCGCCTCAATAACTCTTCCTGAGAGAGGTAGAGTTCTTGAGCCACTGTCTTGAGCATCGCTTGTACTTGTACAGTCATCGGAACACTCCTTTGATCTTGCCATCACAGCTCTTCCGCCCTCCCTCCCCTCGCTCTACGGCGTGAACTGGGTGATGGCCAACAGCACGCTGACCACCGTGCCGATCAGCGCCAGCGAACCGATGAGCCAGCGGGTCTGCACGAGCATCTGATAATGCATGTTGTCGAAGCGCTCGTGCATTTCCCGGCGGAGTTCGCCCAGATCCTCACGGAACTCGGCTCGCATCTGGACCTGATCCTGGCGGAACTCGGCCCGCGTCTGGAACAGCGACTCTTTGATGGCCAAGACATCCTTCTCCAGCCCATCCAGCCGCGACAGCACTTCCCGATACTCATCCCGCGGCACGGCTTTCTCTTTGACAGTTTCGTAGATCTCCTCTTGCAACCAGGGCACGAACGCTTCTACCACCTCTTCGCCCCAGCCCTGCCTTACAACTTGCGGCATAGCAACCGGCATCTTCTTTCACCTCCCGTTGAGTTGGTCGTTGGTCATTGATATTATACCCCATCCCCCCTCAAAATCAAATTGGACGCCCTCCCGCCCGCTATTTGCCACGAATTAGCGGAGCGACGCAGCAATCCCCGTTAGAGTTTGGAACACGGAATCACGGAAGGTACGGAGTCACGGAACTTCCGTGCTTCCATGCTCTCCGCGCTTCCGTGTTCCCGCGTTCTCCGGATATGCCTGAAAGGTGGAAAATGGATGATGGAAAGTGGATGAGGGATGACGGAGAGTGGAAGATGGAAAATGGATTGAAGCAGGTCAAGGATTAGAGTCGTATTCGCTGTGAACGATCGCCACGCCTTCGGCGACCTTCTCGACTTTCAAGTGCTGTCCGGCGATCACCCGCTCGGGCCGGCTCTCTTCGATAAGCCCGTCTATCTCAGGTTGGTGATCGTAGTAGTACGAGAGGGCACCGTAAACCTGGGTAGCGGTCAGGTGAGGGAGAGCGGCCAGAATGTCACCCACCGACTGGCCGGCCTGCACCCGCTCGACGATGTGACGCACTGAGATGCGGGTCCCTCGGATGATTGGTTCGCCCCCACTGATATCGGGCCGGCGGACGATCCGAGGGTGCCCTTCCGCTGCCTGCTCGACCAGAACGTTATAGTCTTCGTAGCGGACCAGAACGGCCTTGGGGCGGCTGTACTGGGTGATGAAAAATGGAAAATGGAAGATGGAGAATGGAGGATGGAGAATGGAGAATGGAGGATGGAGAATGGAGGATGGAGAATGGAGAATGGAGGATGGAGAATGGAAGGTGGAGAATGGAAGATGGAGAATGGAAGGTGGAGAATGGAAGGTGGAGAATGGAAGGTGGAGAATGGAAGGTGGAGAATGGAGGATGGAAGATGGAAAATGGAAGATGGAGAATGGAAGGTGGAGAATGGAAGGTGGAGAATGGAGGATGGAAGATGGAAAATGGAGGGTGGAGAATGGAAGGTGGAGAATGGAAGGTGGAGAATGGAAGGTGGAGAATGGAGGATGGAAGATGGAGGATGGAGAATGGAAGATGGAGAATGGAAGGTGGAGAATGGAAGATGGAGAATGGAAGATGGAGATTGGAGGATGGAATCCGTCTTCCCTTGCCCCTTGTCCCTCGTCCCTTTTCCCCTTTCCATTTTCCAACTTCCATCTATAGTACCACTTTTCGCCCTGATAGTCAACAGTGGAGTAGATCACTGTCTGGAGCTTGCGCTGCCCCTCCACGATGATCTCCTGCTCCATCCCCTTCTTGGAGTAGTCCACGTTGTGTAAAGAGAAAACGTCATCAGCGGCCAAGATCTCTGCCCTCCTTACTTCCGTTGTCCATTTTCCATTTTCCCCTTTCCCTCGTCTTCTATCGCCGCAGCACAGTCAGCCCCCCCGGCCCCCCAATTCTGGGGGGAGCAAGGTCAATTCCCCCCAAAGCTTGCCCTGAGCCTGGTCGAAGGGTTGGGGGGTTAGGGGGGCATGCAGTCAGCCCCCCCGGCCCCCCAATTCTGGGGGGAGCAAGGTCAATTCCCCCCAAAGTTGGGGGGTTAGGGGGGCAACACCTCAACCAGATTCTCACACACATACTCCACCTGCTCCTCGGTCATGACACCGGAGAAGGGCAGGGCCAGGACGGAGCGGGCGACGGCTTCGGTGACCGGGAAGTCGCCCTCGCGGTAGCCGAAGCGCTCCCGGTAGAAGGGCTGGAGATGGATGGGGGTGAAATAGGGGCGCGAGGGGATGCCCCGCTCCTCCAGCGCGGCCATGACTGCGTTGCGGTTGACCTCCGGCGCCAGGCGGATGACGTACACGAACCAGGACATGCGGGTGGTTGTCGGGGCGATGTAGGGCGTTTCGACGAGCTCAACGTCCACCAGGCACTGGTTGTACATTTGAGCCACCCGCTCTCGCTTGGTCAGCAGCTCTTCGATGCGGTTTAGTTGGGCCAGGCCCAGGGCCACGCTCATCTCGTCCAGGCGGTAGTTATAGCCCAGGCGGGTGTGGTTGAGCCAGGCGTCGAAGACATCTCGTCCCTGGTTGCGCAGGGAGAACGGAAGATGGAGGATGGAGGGGGGAAGATGGAGGATTTCGCAGGGATGGGGGGAGCCAGCGATTTGCGGCATCTCTGCCTTTAGTCAGGTCGTGGACTGCCTGGGCGACGAGGGTGGGGTCTATGTTGAGGGTGTGAGGGTCAATATCCACGAAGACGGGGGTGGCGCGTTGGTAGAGGATGACGTTGGCGGAGGCGACGAAGGAGAAGGGGGTGGTGATGACCAGGTCGCCCTCTCCTACGCCAGCGGCGATGATGCAGAGGTGTAGGCCAGCCGTGCCGCTGGAGACAGCGATGGCATGGCGTGCCCCGACCCTTCGACCAGGCTCAGGGCAAGCGTAGGCCGCGAAGCGCTCTTCGAAGTCGGCAATGCGGGGGCCGAGGCTGAGGTAAGGCGTCTGGAGCACCTGGGTCACCGCCTCAATCTCGGCAGCGGTTAGGTCGGGTGAGGACATTGGAAGATGGAAGGTGGAAGGGGGAGAATGGATGATGGAGGGTGGAGAATGGAAGGTGGAAGGGGGATATTGGAAGGTGGAAGGGGGAGAATGGATCATTTGAAAGTCTCCCATCTGGTCATCAGAGTCCAGAGCATGGCGCTGAACAGGAAAATGGAAAAGGGAAAAGGGAGAATGGATGATGGAAGGTGGAAGGTGGAGAATGGATGTCAGGCATCGCTGCTCTTTGATCCAGGCGATGTACTCTTCAGGACGGCGCTACATGGGCAGGTATAGGAGTCTATCTACGTACTCTTTGGCATCGGACGCAGCCCACAACAGATAGAGTTGTTCGATGATCTGCCCCAGGCGGGCACCACGCTTCAAGAGGAGGATTCCGGGGATACGATGCCCCGCAGCATAGTGTGCCCGCACGTGCCCCGGAATCGTGCGACGATTCCCGGTGACCAGGATGTAGCCCGTCTCTTCAATCCACGCCAGGATGTCTGGATCCGAAGTACCTTTCGGTGGCGACAACGGCTGCCCAACTACCAGAATGTCTATCTCGGCATCAAGCCGCAGCAGTTGGCTCTGGATCGCCTGGGGAACGTGTTCGTCGAGTAGGAAGCGTGGTGGGGTCATTGGCGGCCGGCCGCCAGGTATTCTGGCCCCCCTTCGGCCACCAATGCTTCTCGCTGGCGTTGAATCCGTTCACGCAATTCTCGCACAAACTCAGGCGGATTGCGCTGCTGCTCCTGCCAGGCGGCCTCCGTGTAGGCTCGCCACCCCTCCAGATATTGGTCTATCTCCTTCCGGTTGCAGAAGTAGTACAGGAGGGTAGCATACACTTGCTCCAGTGTCAGCGTGCGATAGCGGGCCGCAATCTCTTCCGGGCTGGCACCCTCCAGGTAATCGTCCAACACCGTCTCGATCCCAACCCGGGTCCCCCTGATGCGGATGTCTTCCGGGCTCAAGAAGTCGAAATAACTCTCCAGCTCCATATCCACCTCCAACGTCTGACTTCAATGCCTTGATTCTGATTAAGTATACCACAACTACCCCGTCAACGCAAAGAGGGAAGATGGAGAATGGAGGGGGGGGAATGGAAGGGGGAGGGGGGAGAATGGAAGGTGGAAAATGGAAGGTGGAGAATGGAAGATGGAGAATGGAAGATGGAAGATGGAAGGTGGAGAATGGAAGGTGGACTTCACCCGAAACTCTCCCACTTGGTCATCAAGGTCCACAGCATCGCACTCACCTGGCCATAGCCGATAGTGAGCCGCTTGTGTTCCTCGGGTTGGATGTAGCTGCAATCGAGGGCGAAATCCAGCCAAAGCTTCGTCTCTTCTGACTCACCGAGAGAGTCATTCAACGCGTTCTTGAACACAGCCTCGTAGCGGCGTTTCGCAAACCCTTCCACTACGTTGCTGCAGACCGACCGGGACGAACGCCGCATCTGATCGGTCAGCGCATAGCGTTCTTCTTTAGGAAACTGTGCGGTTAGGCGAAATGCCTCCATCGCCAGGGTATAACCCAAGTTGAAGACATCGAGGTCCCGATGGGAATGAATTTTGCGTCTCTTGCCCTCCTTCGTCGACTTCCACCTCTCCCCATCAAACTCCCAAGGCTCGCATCCCGCGTACTGCCGCCGCTTCACATTCATTGTCCATTTTCCCCTTTCCCTTTTCCATTTTCCATCCTCCCCCTTCCCCCCTCCCCCTTCCATCTTCCGCCATCAGCCATCCGCCAACTCGTACTCCGGCACCAGCTCCTTCAGCTTCCGCTTGATCCCCTCCCCGTCCATCTCCCTGGCCAGTCTCTGGAGCTCGAGGACGCCCTCCCGCAGCTTCGCCCCATCGAGGTCGTCAGCCTCGGCGATGAGGATGTGCTGGTGTTTGGTGGCCCTGACGCGCTCGCCCTCCCTGAACAGCTCCTCGCTCAGTTTCTCCCCAGGCCTCAGCCCCGTATATACGACGTCTATGTCCCGTCCCGCTTCCAAGCCAGACAGCGCAATCAAGTCCAGCGCCAGGTCTACAATCCTGACCGGCTCCCCCATGTCCAGGACCAGTATCTCGCCGCCTTTGCCAATGGCCGCGGCCTGGATCACTAACTGGACTGCCTCGGGGATGGTCATGAAGTAGCGCGTGGCTTCGGGGTTGGTGACGGTGAGGGGGCCTCCGGCGGCGATCTGTTCCTTGAAGATGGGGATGACGCTGCCGCTGGAGCCGAGGACGTTCCCAAACCTGACGGCGACGAAGGCCCTCCCATTCCTTCTGGCCATGTCCTGGATCAGCATCTCGGCCACCCGCTTGGAAGCGCCCATCACGCTCCTGGGATTGACCGCCTTGTCGGTGGAGATCAGCACGAATCGCTTCACGCCGTGTCTCTCGCTGGCCTCGATCAGGTTCTGGGTGCCGATGACGTTGTTGGTGATGGCCCCATCTACGTTCACTTCCATCAAGGTCACGTGCTTATGGGCGGCGGAGTGGAAGACGACGGTGGGTCTGTATCGCCTCATGATCTGCTCTGTCTTGTCTTCGTCTCTGATATCGCAGATGATGGGGGCGACGTCGAGGCGAGGGTAACGGGCCACCAGCTCCCGATGGATGTAGAAGGTGACGGTTTCCCCATGGTCCAACAGGATCAATCGTTCTGGATCATATCGGGCGATCTGACGGCACAGCTCGGAGCCGATGGAACCGCCGGCTCCGGTGACCAACACCCTGGCCCCGGCCAGGAATCCTCCCACCTCCTCCAGGTCAATGGCGACAGGCTCGCGACGCAGGAGGTCCTCCAGTTGGACGTCTCTGATCTGGCTGACGCTCACCGAGCCATCGAGGAGCTCGTAGATGCCGGGGATGGTTTTATACCCGACCCCCGCCCCTTCGCATAGGGCTTTGATCTGCCTGATCACCACGCCCGGTGCGGTGGGCATGGCGATGATCAGTTCTTCGATGTCATATCTGGCGACCAGTTGGGAGATGTCGTTGCAGTTGCCCAGGACGGGTACGTTATGAATGTACATTCCCACTTTCGCCGCGTCGTCGTCAACGAAGCCCACGGGCAGGAGGCCCAGCCCAGGATTGGCGCGCATCTCGCGGACGATCATCGCCCCGGCGTCGCCTGCCCCAGCGATCAGGACTCGCTTTTGTGTCCTGGGCATTGTTTGCAAGGCCAGGCCTTTCTCGCTGGACTTCGCCCTCCTCAGGACCCTCAGGGCAAACCTGGTTCCCCCCAGCAAGAGAAGGCTCAGCATCCCCTCGATGACGATCACCGAGCGGGGGAAGCCTTTGACGATCCCCAGGGGAAAGCCAAACCCCAATATGAGGATAGCCATGATGGCCGAGCCAGTTGAAACGGCTCCCACGATGGATAGCAGCTCGTTGACGCTGGCATACCCCCACATCCGCCGATACAGGCCAAAGAGATAAAAAAGAGTTGGCCTGATGATGATCGCCAGGGGGATCAAAAACCAACCCTTCACCAGATAAGGCCAAACCAAAAAGGTGTCGAAGCGGATGATAAAGGCGAAGATCGCAGCGGCTATGACTAAGAGGATGTCTGCAAATAAGAAGTACCTGTTCCTGATGAACATGATGTTGTCTCCATGCTGTTACGAATGCTTTGTCGAACTCCGGCCGACGATTTCTACTAGAGATCCATAAGCATAGTCTACTTTGTTCTCCAAATCGTGGTAAAAGGGCATGACGAAGGTTGACTTAGCTACGCTTTGGCGATGGGGCAGTTGCCTTCTCTAACTTGTTTACAGCAACGGCCAAGAAGAGAAAGGGCAACAATGCCAGGACCAATAGCATCAATGCCGGGAGGCCATCTAGTCTCGAATAGAGGAGAGCAATGAATCCTAACAGGATGTTTAGCGAGCAGTAGAGAAACGTCACTCGCTTGTGGCTGTATCCCAGGATGATCAACCTCTGGTAGTAGTGATCCCGATGGGGTTTCAGCCAGTTCTTCCCTTTGGGGATCCGCTTGAGTAGGGTGATGGTCGCATCGAAGAGGAATGTGCCGAGCAAAACGACGGGAATCGCGAAAGGTATGCTGGTCGCTCCACTTTGGGAGCCAATGATGGCCAGGGCGGCAAAGACGAAGCCCAGGAAGTTGCTGCCCCCATCGCCCATGAATATCCTGGCCGGCGGCAGGTTGTGGAGCAGGAACCCCAGCGCGCTGCCCAACAGAATCAGGCTGGTGACGAAGATGAATGTATTGCCGTGCATCAGAGATACGATGGCCAGGAAACCTGCCACGCTGATCGCCTCTCCCGCAGCCAGACCGTCAATGCCGTCCATGAAGTTGTAGAAGTTCGCGACGCCTATCAGCCACACAAAGGTGATCAATGGGCTCAGTATGCTCAGTGGGATGACGCCGATCACAGGCAAGGCAACGGCTCGCAGCCGAATGCCAAAGGCCATAGAGACCCCAGCAATGATGATCCATACGGCGAAGCGATGCCTCCTGGAGAGGCCGTGCAGATCGTCAATAAACCCCAAGATAGCGATAGCGGCTGCGCTAAGAAGTAGTCCCCAATATGTCCTGAGGTCAAAAGAGTAGAAGAAGGAAGCCAAAAACATGGCGGCGAAGAAAGAGGCCACGATAGCTATGCCGCCACCACGGGGTGTAGGCAGGTCATGGGAGCTGCGTTCGTTGGGAATGTCCACCACTCCGCTCTGAAGAGCCCACCGCCGAACGACAAAAGTCCCTAAGTATGAGATGAAAAACGCCAGAAACAGGAGTCCCAATGGCCCCACTATGCTATCCTTGTTCGGTCCCATTTTGACCAGAGATGCTCCTTCCGATTGGCACTGCCAGGGCGCCAGGCCGTAGTGCCACCAGTAGAAGCCGGTCTTGATGTACTCGTTCACCACCGCCACCAGGCCATCCTCCCGTTGCCACCAGTCGTTGGGGCCATAGGTGAGCGGCGGGGCCGGGCTGAACAGAACCTGCACGTTATCACCGGCCAGCTCCCGGCGCAGGATGCCCAGTGCCCGTCGGGCGTGATACCAGTCGGTGACAATCAACAGTCGGTTGATGCCCGCCCCATGCACGGCTCGGGCGATTTCCTGGCCATCTTCCCAGGTGCTCATGGTACGCAGCCGGCGGATGGCACCGGCCGGCACGCCCTGCTCCTCGGCCAACTCCTGGGCCCAGCGGGCATCGGTGAAGGTGGTCAGCATCGGCGGCGGGGCATCGCCGGTGAACCAGAGTTGCGGCGCCAGCCCCCGATGGTAGAGCGCAATACCATGCATGGCCCTCTCAGGTCCGCCGCCGCTGAGCACAACGATGGCATCTGCCTGGCCTTCGTTCACCGGGGCCGTCAGGAAGTGACCCAATCCCGGCAACCAGAGTCCGGCCGTTAGAAACACGCCAGCTATCAAGAGCAGCAGCCCCGCCAGACAGCCCAACGCCGCACGACGGGAGATACAGATCATGGCATCCGTCCGGGTACATTCAGGTGACATCTCACAGTTCACCGTTGCGCCGCAGCTCGGCGATGGTCTCCTGCCATCCGGCCTTGAGGTCGTAGGCCGGGCGGAAGCCGAGCTCGGTCTGGATGCGCTGGCCGCTGTAGGCAGCAGCTTCAACGAACTTGTCCAGGGTGGACCGGGTCAGAGGGGGCTCCCGGCCCACCAGAGCGAAGGCATATTCCAGGCCCGTCGCGCCAGCCCGCGCCACAGCTAAAGGCACATGTGGCCGCGGTGCCGGCCGCCCCAGGGCTTGGCAGATGGCGGCCAGGATGTCGCGCATCGTGTGGACGCCTCCATCGGTCACATTGAAGATGCGACCGGCTGCTTTCGGGTGCTCCGCCGCTAAAAGCATGGCTTCAACAGCGTCCCGTACATAGACCAGAGTTCGGCGGTTGCGGCCACCGCCCACCGGCACGAACCGCCCCCGCGCCAATGCCCGTACCAGCCGCTGAAAGTTCCCTTTCTGCCTCGGCCCGTAGACCGTGGCCAGGCGCAACACCACGGTCAATGGCTTATCATCAGCACGTTGAGCCGCCAGCGCGACCTGCTCTCCCTCAAGCTTGGTGCGGCTGTAAACGGTGTCAGGTCGCGGCGGTGCCGACTCGTCTATCACCCGACCGTCGCTGGGGCCGTAAACGGTGACGGTGGAGACGTACACCAACCGGCGCACCCCGGCGGTCATGGCCTGCTCCACGACGTTGCGGGCGCCCTCCACGTTCACTCGCCGGTACTCGGCGTGGAGCTCCGGCGGCGGGTCAGGGATATGCAATTTGGCCGCCAGGTGGAAGACCACATCGGCTCCTTCCATCAGGCGGCCGACGGCGGCTGGGTCACAAATGTCGCCCAGTTCCACTTGTACGGAATCGTCGAACAGGAGACATTGAGGCTGTCGGCGCACCAGGATTCGGACCTGGTAGCCGGCCTCCAGCAACCGCATTACCAGCGCGGGCCCGATAGTGCCCGTGGCCCCGGTGACCAGAGCAGTAGGTGGCTGATGGCTGATAGCTGATGGCGTATGGCCGATGGCCGATGGCCTGGTGGTATTGTTGGCGCTGCTCATGATGGGCGATCTAACAGCGTGGTGATGAGTTCGTGGTACTGGCGGGCGATGGCTTGCCGTGAGTGGTGTTGGACCACATAGCGTCGGCCATTTTTGCCGTAGGAGCGAAAAGTCCCCTGTTCCTGGTATGCCTTCAAAATTGCCTGAGCCAGGGCGTCGGGATCATCGGGCGGAACAGCCAGACCGCACTGCGCCTGTTGTACTAGCCAGGCCGCCTCTGAGTCGGCGTCAACAGAGACTATGGCTGGACGACCGCTGGCCATAATAGTGTAGATTTTGGATGGAAAGGACCCCTGCGCCGTGCCCTTTTTGAGTGGCACCAGGCAGACGTCGCTGCTGGCGTAGATCTGCGGTACGACGCTGCGCGGCTGATAGGGCAGCAGGGTGATGTTGTCCAAGCCCCAAGTGGCCAGGCGCTGTTCCAGCCAAGCTCGACGCGCGCCGTCGCCGACGATCACGAAGCGCAGGTCGGGCACGGCTGCCAACGCACCTGCCGCCTCGACAATTGTCTCGAAGCCCTGCGTCAGGCCGATGTTGCCGGCATACAGCACCACGAACTGGCCGTTCAGGCCGTGTTGCCGGCCAAACTCGTTGTCCCGAGGCCCGGGCTGCACGAAGTCCGCGTCCACAAAGTTGGGAATGACGTGCAGTTTATGGGCTGGCACCCCTTTGCGCAGCAATGCCCGCCGGAACCACTCAGAGATCACCACCACCGCCGATGCTCGGGCGTAGACGAAGCGCTCCAATTGTTCCATCAGCCAAATGATTCGCCGGTTACGCAACAACCCCAGACTGACCGCCACGTCGGGGTAAATCTCCTGCACGTTGTAGATGAACGGCGCGCGGCGCACCAGCCCCAACAGCCAGGCGCTGAGGCCGATGGTCAGGGGTGGCGAAGGTGTCAGGATCACATCGTAGTCGCCAGCGAGCGTTAAGCCGGCGAAGGTGCTAATGGCATGAAAGCGGATATAGTCGAGCAACCGGGCGACCACTCGGTTGCCTTTCATAGGGATGGATGCATGATAGACGGGGATACCCTGGCAGTCGCTCTGATAAAGCAGCCCCCCCCAGTGGGGCTTGAGGGGCTGCCGGGCGCGAGCTTCGGGGTCAATGTTGTAGTGCGGGGTGGCGGTAAGGACAGTAATCTCATGCCCCGGAGCCCGTAGTTCCAAGGCTAATTCAGTCATCAGTACTGCGGTTGAGACGCCGTCGGGGGCGAAGACAAGTGTAAGGAGAAGAATCCTGCTCACGGCTCTCCTCGATTCCGTTTCATCTCATAATGGCACGCGTCAACGTAAAAACGAAACCAAAAGCCATGCAGCACATGGTAAATCAACCCTGGAATCCCATCGAGAAAGCCACCCCTAAGAAAGTAGCGCACAAAAAAATACATAAAGGAGCGCAAAAACATGGGGCTTCTCTCGTAAACAGATGCGCGCAACCATCTTCGACGCTCAATCGGTGATCCAGCAAGGCTCGGTTTTACTAAGCCACTCTGTGCATTTTCAATGTTCTTCATAAGGTGTTGGGCTTCCATCTGGGCCCAGCGATTATGCCGGGCCGTCCAGGAGAAAAGTGATGAAGCGGTAACTTCTATGAGGTCAGCTTCTATTCTTGCCACGGGACCATCAACCAGAAAATGCTGATCATATTCTCTGTCTTCACATCGCCCTAATTGTTTTCTGAAGATCCGACAGTGATAAGTCGGGTAAATGCCACCATGCTTAATATGTCGTCCCATGAACTCGATTCGACGACGCACAAGCAGACCGGCTATCTGTTCCGCTGACGTATTGTTGATAAGAAACTCTCGCAATCCAGTGACCAGCCCCGGTGATACTCGCTCATCAGCGTCAATATGAAACACCCAATTGTACGTTAGGGGCAGATTAGCTTGCGCCCAGTTGCGTTGGCGAGAGTAGTTTTCAAAGGGATGATGAATAATCTTGTCGGTATATCGAGCAGCAATCTCCAATGTGCGATCAGTGCTGCCTGAATCTACAACAAACACCTCGCCTGCCCACTCGACAATGCTAAGCAGACATGGCTCAATATTTGACTCCTCGTTATGAGTTAATACGATGATAGAAACAGGTATTCTTTGGGAAACCATGCAGTGGCCTCATCCAATGATCTCAGGCGCTGGTTCAGGCAACGAGGTCTTGTGTGCTACGACAAAATGCGACATCCGGAGTGGCCCACGTCTGCCTACCCCCCCCCACGAGACCGCGGTGAATCCGGCACGAGTGAGACAAACACCCAACGACTTTCGGGTAAAGAAGCGGATGTGAGAAAGGTAGGGGTTGTAATGTTGCTCAAAACCGGCCAATGCAATAGCCAGGTTCTTGATCAGGCCATGATAGGGCGTGGTCAGCACGAACAATCCACTCGGCATCAGGACACGATTCAGCTCCGTCAGCGCGGTATGGACATCAAACAAGTGCTCCAAGACCTCGGTACACCACACCGCAGCGAACTCGCCCTCTGTAAAAGGCAAGCCCGTTTCCAGGGATGCAACTTCAAAGCGACTCTCTGGTATGGCCATCCTGGCCTTGGCTATAGCCGCAGATGAAATATCTACACCGGTAACTTCGTATCCAAGTTCCACCAAGAAGAGGCTGAACTCACCATTGCCGCAGCCGGCGTCCAGCACAAGTGAACCTGGCGACAATTCAGTAAGTGCCTTTTGTAATTTGGCAGTACCGCAAAAGTCACCCTGTGAACCCGTCTGCAATTGCTCCGCTGGGATCGCCACATCCCGGCACCTGTGAGCCAGATCAGCCGTTGCACCCGCAAGGAGTCCGTCACATCCGTCGAAAAACCTCAACATCTTGTGGTCTGCTGCTTGAATCTGCCCAGATATGGGGATGGCAAACCCAGCTCTCGATTATTGAGCTAATGACGGCTCTCCTGACTCGCCTTTTGCGCTGCCGGATCTGGTGGTCTGGCAGGGGTGCCTACCCACTCACAGGGTGAGTTTTGCGCTATTGCGTAATTTGGCTTTGCGCTCAGCTAGGGCGAAGCCGTGATCGGCTGGGGAACCTCCTTTGCGCTGCCAATACCGCTCATAGAATTTTGAAATGCTCATTCTCTTCCTGCTGCTCCTTGATACGCTTCTAAAGTAAGCCTTGCGGTTCGCTCCCAGGAAAAAGCTTCCACACGACGAAAACCACGCCAGATCATTTCTTCTCTGCATTGCGAGTTCGACGCAAGCTGGTAGAGCGCATCGGCAAGTTGATTCAGATCATCCGGGTTCACAATGAATGCGGCATCGCCCGACACCTCCGGCAACGAGGCGCGATCCGAGGTTACGACGGGCGTACCGTAGGCCATGGCTTCGAGTAAGGTAAGCCCAAACCCTTCGAAATACGACGGTGAAGCATATGCAAGTGCACCCGCGTACAAAGCCGGCAAATCATCCTTGGCCACATAACCAGGCAGACAAACGAATTCGCCAAGATCCAACGCCGCCACTGCTGACTCAATTTCCTTCTTGGCCCCGTAGTCATTCCCAGTAATGACCAAAGCGAGTGTTTTGGTGGCAGGCCGCCGATGTAAAGCATCTAACGCTCCCACTAAGGAAATAGAATTCTTATGCCTCCCCACACCGCCCACATTGAGGATATAGGGTCTTCGAACACCATGTTTGACACATGCTTGTGCAATCTCCTGCTCAGTCGGCTGCCTTGGACTGTCTAATTGTTTGTCTAAGGCTAGTGGAGTTACTACGACTTTTTCAGGCGCAATGTGCAGATACCGTACAATGTCTTGTTTTGAGGATTCAGAAATGGTAAGCACTTTCCTACATCGATTAGCAGACCACGGTACAAACAGCCGCCAAAACATCAGCTTTGGTTGCCCAATGAATTCAGGATAGACTTTGTAAAGCATGTCACAGATGGTCACAACGCCAGGAACTCTAGAGAAAACTGGCCACGTGTACGAGGGAGAGTGAAGTACATCCAGCCGTAATCGGGTTGCCTGCAGTGGCAAGTAAAATTGCTCCCACGCGATCCGGACAATTTGTGGACGAGTCCGGGTGTTCACTTTCACGCGTTGAACATTGGCTCGCTGCAAATCAAAGGTGTCGTGATTCTCCAAGTTCGTAAAGAAATAGTATTGATTGAATGTATCGATCTCGGTCAAAGCTAGCAGCAAGTTGCGAACATAGAACTCGATTCCGCCGGATACATTAGGCAACAGCCCTAACAGATTGATGCCGATTCTCATGGAGTCCATTTTACCGGAGCCCTTCACCTGTTCGTGCGCAAGTCGGTGACTCGGAGAGCCTGTGAGCACCGGATGGTACGTTCTTGATTTGCTCTCCTACCGATAAAGATGATCAGCCCGCCGAGAAGGACAGGATAGAGAAATCCAGGGCTCAAGACGAAAAGACAGACGATAAGCATGATAGCCAAAGCAAGCAGATAGGGTTGGAGGATTTTGTGATGCTGTCGCAATGTTGCCCATTCTGCCAATCCGAGTGGACTTGGCAATCGAGGGCTCAAGTAGGTAACGGTGATTTTCTATGGATCCAGTTTCAAATTCCGACAAATCGAGTCTTTTGAAAAACCGGAAAGGGTAATAACATGGCTAGTTTTTGTGCGGCTTGCATCGAAAAGAAACGCAATCCAAACCGATTGGCAACTGAAAGGGTATCTTTGAATGTGACCTAGTTGAGATCGGGTACTGTAACGACATTGCACATAATGCGACCGCTCAGTGATTCTTCCTTAGCATGATACAGGCTTCATTACCAAAGGGTCCCAAAACAGTACCCAAGAGTCTGCTTAACTCAAAGATCAAGCGGCCCCGCACCGGATGCGCGTATAACTTGGGGCGGTGCTCATGTTTCATAAATGATACAGAGTAATTAACAAGCTGCGTAGATGTCTGATATGAAAAGAACTCCATTAAGCTCTTCCTAAATCTAAACACATAATTTCCAGAGGCTTCAACTGATGTGGATAACCCGAATATCTCAAGCAACATCCGAAGCGGACTATCGTGGGCCTCTAGAAGTACAACTCCCTTCTTGGCTACTCGAACTGCTTCTCGTATAGCAAGCGGAATTTCTTCTATTGGTACATGATGAAGTGAGTCATGGTATATCGCGAGATCAAACATGTTGTCAGGGAATGGTACAATAGCAGCATCTCCTCGATAGAATAGCCCCTCAAGACCGTGTAAAGCGAATCTTGTGGCACTGGCCTCAGCGCGCAATTGTGATATGTCAAAACCAGTAACCAAAGCACCGTTCTCGGCAAGAAACTGAGCCTCCAGTCCTCCCCCACATCCGCAATCCAAGATTGTAGTATTCTTTAGGTCAATCCCCAGTTTAGCAGGTAAGATTTTCCTAAATGATCTGAGATGATACAACGTAGAATCAGCGTATGATTTGTTATAGTTGTACGGCCGAAGGACGATTTCTTCGAACCTTTCATTAATCTCTTCGTCATCATGGAAGGCTATTTGTTTCAATTTCTGGTCCGTTATGTTTTTTGCACCCATAACAAAGTCTGGAATCCCGTTTTTGATCGAGATTCTATGCCCTTTTTCGCACTCGAGATAATCATTCTGATGGCTCAACTTCGACTTATCGTCTGAACAGACAAATAGCCCGAGAACCTTCTGTGCATAGCCTGATTGCAAATTGCTCTCTGACGCCTGCTTTCGGGCGTTTTCCAACTCACTAAGGGTGACCATATAGTATGCTCCTGGAAATGTTTGACTTGTATTGCCTGCGATAAAATGGGAGTTGGCCGGGATGGGAAATCTATCAGTCTGCAGCACTGTCTCGCTCGGTAATGAAATACAAAACAATAAAGAGAGGCATGGAAGTCATCAGGAAACTTGTCAAGGTGGAAGCGAAACCACTACCCATAAACGCAACCCCAAGTGACATGAAGCTTGTCACGTACAAAAGCACAATATTCCGATTACTGGAGTATGCCCTAAACTGCGTATAAACTATCCTTAATAAGTACCCCACGAGAAAACAGCCAACAATTACGCCGGAGAGCCAGAAATTCCAATACATCTCGGCAATCAGGCCTGGCGGTACAGCCCCCGCCCCATAGGTCTGCGCCCCGAAGACAGCCATTCCTACTATTGTGTCCACATTAGTCGGTTTCCCAGGCCATAGTTGTCGCGGAATCCATATAGTGAATATATTGAGCAATGTTCCTCCCCATTGATAGTCCAGTTGTTTACCCACTGCGGCCATAATGTGGGCAGTCTTGCTGACATCAATACCACTAAAACTCACAATCATCGGTTCAAGTGCTCGGATCAAGTTGAGGTTCAGCCAATCACTCTCAGCGTAGCCACTTCCCGGTCGCAAGATAGTCATCAATCGAGTAATGAATAGAGCGATGGGGGCTGCAACTAGAGTACTCTTGACGGGGAACTTTCTGTTACGCAAATAATAGACGATTGCTAACACGCTGATAACTATAGTTATGATCCCGCTTCGCTTCTGAACGTAATAGTAGTAAAACAGAGATGTCCCCAATGAAAGCAAAAAAACAATAAGTTCCCGAAACCGAATGTGTCGGGTGGAAATCACGTTAACCACAACAAGAAAACATGCCAGATCCGAAAGGTTAATCATCCAGCGGAAATAACTGTATGAGGCGTACTCGCTGAGATAATTCGAGATCCCACGGTGCCTAGACAGATTCTCAACGTCCAGCGATCCACCTGTATTGGCAATGAAAAAATAGAATCCGATCCAGGAAAGTGACAACAGAACAACAAGTACAAACCATAATCGGTTCTTACTCCAACGATTTGACTGAAAAATCCGCAACGGTATTTTGCGTGGGGTGACAGGGCCTGCGAAATACCCGAAGGTGGTAAAGCATAGACCAAGCAAAACAACCACCATCGGCCAGAGCAAGAATTCCTTCGGTTCACCGCGCAATAGCACAGATCTGATAGTGAACTCGTCCGGAATATCAAAGGTGATATAGATGGAGCGCAGGAATACACCGACGAACGTTGAGTAGAACACCCGGTTCCAGGGTGAGAACCAATCAATCTCCCGGCTGCCAAGAAGTGGCGCTGCCACGATGCCTAAAGCACATGCTGCTAGTAGGATGAGTTCGATAGAGGGTATGTTCACGATCCCTAGCGCCATAATCGGCATGAGCGTTAACAGGCATGCGGGTATAAACCAGTGGGTCCAAGGCACACTTAATGACTTGAAGTTGCTCGTCATAGACACCGCTCCAGTACCGCCAACGGATCGTCGCCAATCAACTCGTAAGCTTCCAAGCCGATATTCGGGATCTGCCGCCACCCCTCCAGACTCACCTGACTGCCCGATACGAGGGCCTGGATCAGCGCGGCGGCCAGTTCGCCGGAATGCCCCTCGTAACGCGTGCCCACCGTAGCACAATAGCGCCTGGCTCTTATCCGTACCGAAGGCTTGTTCGCAGAAACCTCTCTAAGATAGCGACACACTTCAGACGGTTCCGAAAAGTATTCTACCAGGCCATTGCGCTGAAAGCCATACCAGTCCAGGTGAGCTTGAGCAAAGTCATAGTACAACGGAACGACATTCATAAGGGCTGCTTCCAAAAGGATATTAGAGTCACCCGCGATGATCGCATCTACCTTTCTCAGGAAATCAAAGGAGAGTTCAGTTCTGGAATCGGAAAATCCCATGTCATATTGATCGGCGAGATCTCGCCAGTGGCGTATTCTAGCACCCTCGGTTTTTGGGCGAAGTATAAGCGGCAGGGTGGGGAACTTGTGGCGAATCTGCATCAACAGTTGTTCTACTCGAGGAACTGGATCTTGACTACTGGTACAGATACCTAGTGAGCGTACTTGAGATCGCGTGTTGATATAAGGGTAATGCGCGTCGTGCTTGGGCATACCGATCAGAAAAGTTTTCGGCTTCGTCGTCCCAGCCTGCACAAGCTTTACCAGAGTATCCTGTCCCTCAATCAAAGCGTAATCTGAAGTCAAAGGTGGATAGTTCTCCTGGATGGACGCATGCTGCAAACAGAACGTCGGAATACTCTCGTCACTGGCAGCTTTTTGCAACACCCGAAGATAGGAGGAAACTTGATTAGCGAAGACAAATGCTTTGGGCCTGAGTCGGCGGAGCCAGATTCTAGCCGTAATATAAAGGCCATAGATCAACCAGTAATGATCGAAGACATATTCAAATGATTTTCTTCTGTGCCCTTCTGTTTTACAATAACTGAGCACCACTAGTGGCAAGTAGATACACGACAGAGCATAGGCCCAAAAAAATGGGAAGGGGTGAGGGGCTTCACGGCTACCTGTCAGGTATGCACCCATCATTTTCGATTGCACAGGTTTCAGACTATCCGCTTCATTTTCTGACATAACAAAAAAGACAAGGCTCCCGGTCGGAATGTCTGTTTTGGCCCCAAACCCGAGTTGTACGAGACTCTGACACCAGTGCCACAAGAAAATGCCAGCCCTTGGTAAAATTCCTCTCTTCAGGCGACTGAAGGGCATTACTGACAATGTATTGAGAGCCTCGAAGCTGAACTCATAAGTAAGGTCAAAAGCATCTAATGTTGTGGCTTCAATAAGGAGCCTACAGAAGTTGATTACCATTTTCCATCACCGAATTACAACCGTAGCAGATGTAGAGATAAACCTGGATAGAGTCTGAGAAGGTACTATGACCTCTCTCAACTCAACATTGTCAAACAACACCTGTCCTGGGCCCCATAAGCGCAAAAGAGGCAATACACCAGACGAATCGTCACCTGTCCATCCCAGCAACAACGCCTGCCGCCAGGCTCCTTCGGTGGGGGGAAAAGCATGTTCGCCTCCGAATGAACCACCGGCCGGTATGCGAGTGTTGAGGTAAACCGTGACTCCGCGTACTCCCATCCACGCTGTGCGATAGTTGAAACTCAATACATAAATTGCGTCTCGCTCTAGGGGGATCGGGCGAAGCGACTGTTGCGATTCATTCCAGGCCCAAAACCCTTCGCTCGGACTCGCGCGTTCCGGTTGATCGCCCACCCACAAGCCGCTAACCCGCGCCGATTGGTTACCCTGCGCAGAATCCAATGAGTCCAATCCGGCACGGAACAGCGCTCTATCAAAGGGCGGATTGTTTGCATGGCTCGATCCATGCCATCCAGCAGGACGTGAGCCGGAGAGCACCTCAAAACCTGGATTGGTGATCAAATTCGGACCTAGCGCAATTGCCTCTGGAGCCAAGTTGAACTGTTCAGCTAAGAGTAGTCGCTCATCTGCTAACGAATTGAGTTTCGCTTCCCGTTCAACTGTCCTCATACCTAGCTTCCGTTCGATCCCAAGCAGTTTCGTTAATGCCACCACATCGTCGGGATGCACTGAAGTGTAGGCCATGTAGAACTCGCGTGCCATCAGTGGCGTGCATCCAGACTGTTGAACCTGGATGAGTGCCTCACACGTTATACCCAGGCGCAACCAAGCTGGATCATAAGTCGGATCAGCAGCCAACGCATGCCGATATTCCGCGTAGGCATCTGCCCACCGACCCTGGCGTTGGAATACCTCGCCGAGTAAGTAATACCACTCCGGTTCGGTCGGGTAGTACGCGGCAAATCGCCTCAACAAGCGTTCTGTGCCCGGCGAGCCGGATTCACGCCAGGTCAACAGAGCGGCGCTATTGAGCGCAACGGATCGCTCCCAAAGTCCCTGTGATAGAAGTCGGTAAATGGCGTCCGCTGCAAAATCCGCCAAACGCTCGTCTGGAAAATACAGTCCAGTCTCTGAGAAGTGTACCAACCGGTCCCGCCAGGCAGATGCCATTTGCACGTTTCCCGCAAAGGTATCAATCTCCAGTAAGTGATACAGCGCATAAAGATCGCCCGGGCGCAGTGTCAGGCTGGTCTCTAAGTCCGCCCTAGCTAATGTATAGCGATCCGTCGCCAGCCAATTCTTGGCACGCTCCAGATAAGCCAAGGCAATGATATTATTCACCCTCCGATTGATCCGGGAAAAACCAGGAGCCGGGCCGGATTCATGCATCTGAATCACACCGGCATGATCACCTGCCTGACTGTGGGCGGTAAGCGTTTCAACGTACAACACCCAGCGAGCCAACGGACTGTCCGGGTCAAACCGGAGAGCGGTCTGCAGCATAGAGTGCGCTGGCTCCAACCCGGTGTTCACTGTCAGTTCAGGGAATAGATCGGCTGTCCACTCGGGATGAGCTTGAGCCCGCGCCATGACCTCCCGACTGAATAAGACTTGCGCTGCATTAGTGAGGCCAGCCGCGAGAAATCTAGGAGCGATCAAAGCGCCGCCGAGCGCCAAGAGCGCCAGCACCGAGTAGCGACTCACGAAACGCACAACTTTCATGACAACACACCTATCGGACAGGCACGCGCAAACGGCCGGGCAGCGAAAGGAGAAAGCGCCATTCGTTTGGCGTCAAGAAGCGCGCTAGACCAAGAGAAACGGGGAAAAGCAGAAACAGAATCACAACCTTCAGTACGACATTACGCACCAGGTTATCGCCTGAAAACCCCGCACCGATCACAAACCACGCGAACCCGATCACCAGCATCTTGACCCAGCGGTCATACTCCCACGCAATCGGGTAAACCTCATGAGCCAAGTAACCATGCAGCAGGGCCAAGACTCCATACGCCACGGCGGTGTTGACCGCGGCCGCCATAATCCCCCAGTGAGGCACCAACCAGTAATTCAGACCAACGTTGAGCGCGCCCGCTAGCATCGTCAGAACAGGTACCCAGCCCGTCCGCATGGAAAACCAGGTGCCGCGCGACCAGATGAGATACACACCGTGAAACACATACGCCAAGGCTACCCAAGGGACAACCACTTTAGCCCCGTGGAACTGGGGAGGTGCCAACAGTCGGATCAGGTCTTCGCCGAACAGAGCCACGCCGAGGCCGAGGCTGCCGATCCCGAGCAGTGCATACGTGCCCAACGCCGGTACCTTGTCATGGGTGTTTTCATTACTCAGTTGAGTATTGACGATTGGAAAAAACGCGTTGTTGATCGCGCTCGAAAATAGAACCACCAGCGCACCAAATTGATACCCCAGCGAGTATAAGCCAAGCGATCCAGCAGATACATAGCCTGCCAGAATAAAACGATCTGAAAGACTAATCAACCATTGAGCTACCGTATGTGGAACAAGGGGAAGGGAGAAAACTAGTGCGGCTTTGAGTTTGCTGTAGGACAACCGCCGTGAGGCCATTCGCCCTGTCAAAAAGATCGAGATGCCAGTCATCAGAGTAGCCGAAATGAACGTCGCATGCAAACTTCCTATTATCCCTTGGCCTAGATATACCACCAAGTATAAACTCAGGCTGACCGTGGTGATTGAAGAGACAGCAGCCAGGGTCACGGCCTTGAGTGGTTGCTGCATTGTCATATAGATTGTTTGCGGTAGAGCGACAAATATAGAGAAGTAGCTCGTCCAGACCACAATTCGTAAATAGGGCTGGAAAGGAACGTGTGGAAAGATGTCAAGCACACCTGTCTGACCTAAAAAATCTAAACCCAGAGCCGCCAAAGTAGACACAATCAACCAAAAGGCCAACAAGGTTCCATAAAGACTGCGGCGTTCCGCCTGCGTCTCATACTTGAAGTACATCTGCGTGACAGCAACCTCGAGTCCCAAACCGAGCACTATCACCAGAAAACTCCCCAATGTAGATGTGACAGCAAGAATGCCATACTCGTCCGGTGTCAATACCCGTGTAAGGATTGGCACCAACAAGAAAACGAGACCGCGGTTCAGCAAGTTCCCCGAGACATAAACGATGGAACTGAGTCCAAGTCGTTTTACACTTGCAAATGCTCCCATAGAGCGGGCTGCTGCTTGCGGTTCCAGTTGTACAACCTGTGAGTTTGTCATTTTGAGTGCGAACTACATAGCTGTTCGTGACTGTTGATGAACATCACAATAGGATCGCTTTCATGCCCATCACTCATCATGATAACTCCCAGCCCACTGGCCACTCCTGCGCGATCCATTTCAAAGTGGGCTGCTTCAACCAATCCATGGGGCGAAATCATAAGAGTTACCACACCGACCGTCCCCCGTCCATAACAATATTCTGGCCGGTCATGTACATCGAGGAATCCGAGCACAAGAACTGGATGGCTCCTCGATATTCGTCGTGTTGAGCCATGCGGCCCAGCGGGATCAGGCTCACCAAGCGTGAAACAAATGCCTCTGGCTGTCCGGTGTACACTCCTCCAGGGGAAAGCGCATTGACACGAACCCCCTTATCAGCCCAGTACACCGCCAAATAGCGTGTTAAACCAATCAAACCCGTCTTGATTACCGAATACGTCACTGGCTTTACCGGCTGCTGATCCTCCGACAGGCCCTCTCGCCGATAGAGACGTTGATCCGGCGCGATGACTGACAGATCAGAAGCGATATTCAGGATCACCCCTCCGCCATTTGCCGCCATACGACTGCCGAATACCTGGGCGCACAAGTAAGCGCCTGTCAGTCCTACGCTTATCTGAAAGTTCCAGTCTTCCAATGGAAAATGCTCAAACCGGGAAGTTTCCAGCAGCGAGCCATCGTTCTTGACCTTCGGATCGATGGCAGCATTGTTGATTAGGATATCCACTCGTCCGAAGGCTCCCAGCGTTTTGGAGAGCGCATCGGCGATGGCCCGGGGTTGGGTGACATCCGTGGTCAGGCCCAGTGCCTCAACCCCAAAAGTCGAAGCGATTTCTCTTGCCCGTGCCCTGGCCTTCTCGCCATCGAGATCGAGCAATACGGGGATGCCGCCCATCTCAGCGATGGCCTCAGCATGTTTGACGCCCAGCAGGCCGGCACCACCGGTGATGATCGTCACCCGCCCGGTTAAATCGAAAGCCCCTCTTACAGATTCCATGTGCCCTTCACTCATACGTCAGATATCCACGTTCTAACAAAAGCCCCGGCTTTTCATCTCGATTTCCTTTTCATACATGATGTTCACTTCTTACCTTTGCAAAACTCATTCTTTAAGCGGATTCGGTGTCGAGTAAATATATAAATCTGTGTTGCCAGTGTAGCTGGTTGGATATGTGCCGACTTTACGATACTTGGATAGTAAGCGTATAGCAGCCTCGGGGACGTGATCTTTCCTAGTCGTTATAGCTATGGGAGGCCTGGACTCAAGGCTTTCCCACAATTGTTGCTCTACCTCTTTCTTCATCCCATACATATTCCATTTGCGCGGCTGATAGAAAGGTATTTGTATCGGAGGGATTTTATCAGTTTCCAGATAAATATAACTTTGAGGATCTATCGTAAATAAATCTGCTGATCCTGTAGCATGTTTTTTGATTTCAGCTATGAGCTTAGCTTCCGGCCAGCTATTTACTAAAGTTATATCATCATTCATTAAGCCCTTCAACATCTTTATAATCTGTTCTGCTGGGTCAACCTTAGCAATCTGTTCGATATTTCCATATATAGAACGATGATAACCCAAGACGAGAATAAGAATGAGGAAAACAGTTACAATAAATCTGGATTCATGAGCCGCACTAGGCAATTTAAGGGGAGTTTTGCTAGATAGTAAATTTGTAAGAGATAGCGAGGCCAACAAAGACAGAGGAATAAAGCTTGGAAACAGCGGGTATGGTTTGCCTCCAGTTCCTTGTAAAACAACCATAAATAGCTCAGCAAAAAGGTAAACTATAGTCCAGGTAAATCGGGAATCCCAAAGGGGAATGACGTCATTTCTTTCTTCATTAAATGATTTTCCAAACTTTTCAGTGATATTATTATAATAAATCGTAATAAGCAGGGAACAGAGAAGTGTGAATACATAGAGTATTATTATCACAAATGCTTTATAAGAGTAGCGCTCCAGAATTACCGGAAACGTGGATTTATGGCTAATCAGGGATGGAAGACCAATCAACATGAGGCCAGTCACTATCCCCATAGTCCAACGGTTAATGACTAACCGTATTATATTGCCTATGGTATATTTACGAGAAAAATAGTAAATGCAGATAAAAACATAAGAAACACAAATTCCAAATGGTATGTAAGAATATTTTATGAATGCGTAAACGACAGTACGAGTTCTACCTGCAAAATTATAAACAAAACCATAAATAGATGATAAACGAGCAATACCTGACTGATTCCCATTGAACAAGATCAGATCCTCATATAACTCCTGAAAGGGGAAACCAAGGATTACTAGCATTATCAAAACGGGAACAACAATACCACTCATATATACAAAGGCTAACCGCATGAGTTTCCGCCAGGGCCAGTGCTGCGAAAACTTGATATATACGGTCATTATGCCAAATACAATACAAGGCGCTAAACTAAACCGAACCGAAAAAGCCAGCCCGCTTATTAAACCTGAGCAAAACGCTATCTTTAGGAAGCCGGACTTGCCGGCTTCAATCAGATTTTTCATCTTGATAAACAGGATAAAAGCGATCAGGTCAAGTCCCATTACAGGATAAACAATACTCCCATTTAGATTGTTATAAGAGAAAAACCGTACAACTGTTAACAGGCTCAAAAATATCCAAGCCCATAGTCCACGATAAAAATTATAACGACCGGTAATTGTTGCTGCACAATAAAAGGTTGTGACACTGACAAGTCCCACGAATATCAAGTGAATGCAAAAAAAGGAGATAAGTTTACCTCCCAGTAGATTGCCAGGTAAGAGGAGGTAGTAATAAAGAGGAGGCTTATGATTGAAAAAATCTGTGTAGGGTGTTTGTCCATTGAATATTAGTTTTGAATATAAAGAATATGCCTGAAAATCTGTATCCAGTCCGGCAAATGTACCAATATGAAGTGTTGTGGTTATTAAGAAAAGGAAACATAAAAAAACCAGAATTGTAAGAGAATCTCTACCTTTAATCGACATTTTCTTTAGTACCCCCCTCGCAGGTTAAGTCGGGTTTCATCAAACACCGCTTTCCTCTCTTGCCAATCGCACAACAATGCTAGACCGCATGAACACAAAAACAGGGAATCCTAACCCAACGAACACAATATAGCGCAACAACCTACTGATAAGCCCGATAGTAGCGCCATAATCTGATCCTGCTGATGAATACAAGTATTGGAAAATACCTTCAGTGAGACCAATGCCACCGGGAGTTATTGGTATCAGGTTTCCAGTCAAACCTATGGGGTTAAGCAGAAAATGTGTCAAAGGAGACAATGGATCTTGCACTGCCTGTGCTACACACATGATTACGATGATGTTGACCAGATGAATGAGGAGTGAAATAGCAACCAACCATGATACCTTACCCAAATGTCGTCCATGCATATTTATCGTTTCGAGAACACGATGTAAATACTCTCCGGCAGGGATACGAACCAAGATGGGAACAACAAAACGAGTGTAAGCAACCTGATTCATGGCCACCGCCAATATAGCAGTTGCACCTAAAAACAGCACAGGCGGAATCAATAGAACCCTACTCAATGTAGTCGGATCTTTGATCTCACTTCCACCGAATTGTCGAAAAAACAAGAAACAAACTGCAGCAAACGTACCAATCCCAAATAGGGCATAAGTACCAAAAACCCGATCCATCAAAGTGGCAGAAACTGCATTCAAACGCCGACTTTGCATACTCTTACAGAGGCTAACAATCTTTACGACGTCTCCCCCTATCATTCCTGGCAATGCAACCATAAAAAAGTTTGCAACCAGTGTTAGACGTAAGCTCGTCCTAAATCCAATATGAATTCCCTGCAACGATAGAAATTGTTGCCAGCGGAATGCAAGCAGGCAAAGACTGACAGGGACAAGGACTACGGAAAGATACCAAATAGAAAAACGGAATTGTCCTGTTTTGGAAGCCAAAAGAACGGAGAAATCGAATTTGCCCGTCCGGAAAAGCCACCATAATACTAAAACGGCGACAATAATCCTTAATAGTGTCGTGCTATGATGGATGAAAGTCTTGGCGGTTGTGCGGATGCTCATTTCATGAGTCCTGCAGAGGTGGACGATTAGGCGCTTAGAGCACCAGCATCGACAAAACATTGTCGATGAGCCTGACTAAACTTCGATACCGAAAAGATGGAACAAGATTCACATTTCACTTTGAAGAACTCGATGCTGGGCATCAACCGGAGTTTCATGCAGTGGTCTACGGCTAGGTTTGCCTGCCCCAGCCAGAACGGGCTTCAGGGCCTTTTTCCGCAATGCAGGCAAAGCGGTCACGGCCCCGGTGGAGAGCGCGCACTTTGCCGAGATTTGTGCAGTAGCCGGTCAGACCAGATAAGATACAGTTGCCATCATCTGTCCGTCCTGGCTGGTTCCCAGGCGGCTCATCCTTGCCAGGGAGCCAGGATGAACACGCCTATACACGCTAGCGAAGCCCCGCGTGTGTTCGTCTGCTCCTTTCGGACTGTCAGGGCTCTCAGAATGCTATACATGAGTGCAGATTGAATTAGTCTGTGCTTGCTGTCCATTCATTTTGAATTTCTTGAACCATATTGCTAATTTCAGTAAGAAGCTGCTTGTTATCTGCTCCTTTAGATGCTTTAAATGCATTTAGACAAGAAGATGGTTGCTCAATATCAATCGAGAATTGCTGGTTAAGTTGACTGTAAATCACATGAATGTACTTTTGTGGATTATTACAGAAATCTGAGTAGGAGACTTTCACATAGTTATCACTAGGGACTAATTCTAATTGTTCTTCTACCTTAGCCTGAACTTGAAGGCATTGTTGACAAACAGCTTCCATAAAACTACTGTAGTTATTAGGATTGAAGGAAGAATCTGGACGTAGTCCCCACATGGCCATTCGTTTACCATAGAAATTCTCATCTGCTTTAATTGTTGATTGAATGATGTATTCTATCTCTCGATTGACAACCACGAAAAAGGCATTGGGGAACCATTTATGCAAAGAACCAATTAGCATACTGTTTCTGCCACTTTTAGAAATGACTGGTCGTCCTACGGCTTTCTGAAGATATGCAAAATAGTTTTGCATGTCTTTAACTTTCTGCTCAGAGATTTCTCTTGGAACGGTACTATGATCACCTCCATACCATTGATCCCACACTTCGTGCGTATCTCCAATTGCAAAAAGCCCGGGGGCAAGACCATAGTAACTCCTAAATCTTGGTTGCCTAGGTTTTCTGTAGAAATACCTGACCAATTTGTATATAAAATACCTAGAGCGGTAAAAAATGGAGTTAAGACTTCCTAAGCTATATAAAGGAAAGACATTAGCAAGCACTTGGGATATGAATGTAGTCCCACTTCTATGCGGGCCAACAACAAATATAATAGGTGATGCCGGAGCAATATTGCCTTTCAAAAACATTTTCTCCAGCGTTGCTAACAATAAGTCCAAGGGTGTGCATAGCAATTTCAGGAATTGAACCCAGAGAATATAATAAGCTGCATAATTCCTGCTTCTTAGAATAGCTATTAAGAGTGAAAAACGCTTTTGTAAAGTATTGTTAAAATTATTCTGATCCTTCATGAATGTGACCTTTTTCCTCATGAGGTATGTTCAAAACACTTCATTGTGATGCCAAGTGGTTTTCCATTGTTTTATGCGCAAAAGCCATTATGGTACCTTGTGGGCTCTGACCCGTGCATGAGGGCAATACGCTGGCATCGGCCAATAGAATATTCTCCATGTTCCAAATTCGGCCATCCGGTCTTACCACGGAGGTGGCTGGATCGGGACCCATAGGACAAGAGGACGCTGCGTGAACCGTGATAATCTCCAGTTGACTAGGTTTCAACCTTTCGAGTTTTCGGTCCAGATCAGCCAGGGAACTGACTGCGCCTGGCCCAGATATTGGCATATAGAGCTCGACCGCGCCGCTTTGGAACAACAGCTCAGCCGTTCGACGCAGCGCCACCTTGATCCTCGGCAAGTCACGCGGGTTGAACCAGTACCAGACTACAGGCTGATCCCCCAGACTACTTATAATATGAGCCTTACTTTCCGGGCGAATCATAGCCACGAAAATAGCGGAGTGAAGATAGTTTTCTAACATGTGATCAACCGCTTCATTTCCGTGGTGTGCAAGAGTCGTAACAGCAAAATGAGGTGCCATGGTGGAAGGCATGATCAAGAGGCCCTCCCGGTCGAACTCTTGAACCTGCACTGTGAAGATCGTGCCTCGCTCCGCATATAACTTGTCCTTGAAGAGAGCTACTATTTTGAGGTTCAAATGAAACTGAAGGTTGCGCCCTGCCAGCCTGGCAATCCTGCTGCGGCGCAATAGATGAGGAGTCTGAACAGCTCCCCCAGCGACCACCAGGTAGTCAAAATCTATCTCAATGGTACGGGGATTGTCAGAACCCATAGTCCTTGCCACGACCTTGCGGGCAATTCCACCTGAATGGATGATCTTAGTTGCACGGCAGTCGGAAAAAAGACGGGCACCACTTTTCAACGCCCGCGGGATATAGTTTAGAAGGGTGCACTGCTTGGCAGAGGAGGGACAACCAATTGGGCAGAGATTCATGTTTTTGCAGTTCACTACTGCGCGGGGAACCATGCTGGTCTTCCAGCCAAGTTGTTCTGCACCTCGAAGCAAGTACAGCGAATCCAGGTTGGCATCGTCTTCAAGTTCATGTCTCACGACGTGAAGATCCTGTTCTATTGTCTCGAAATGTTTCTTCAGGTCTTCGCTACCATATCCCTGCAATCCGTAATCATCACGCCACTCGTCAAGAAGCCAATGAGGGGCTCTCCAGATCAGAGCACCATTGATGGTGGTGCCACCACCTACGCAACATCCCTCGGCAAATGGGATCACAGGTATACCGATGAATGGGAATATCCCCCGGTTGCGGTAGAGAAGGGCCATCATGTCGCTAATATTGGTGGTCAGGGACTCCAGAGGGTGGTATCCTCCTTCCTCCAGAAGGATGACATCATGCCCGGCCTCGGCCAGTAATGCCCCTGCCACACTGCCACCTGCGCCCGTACCTACCACCAGATACTCACACCGGTAGCGTTCACTGGAATAATCGCCTGCGGTTAATATGGGCTGTGTGCTACTAGTCATCAGATTTCCTCACAAAGTTTGTTGGGATTGTGGTTGCCATTGATGGGTTGTCGAACAGGTTGAGAAAAGCCGTAGCTCGAACAAACTTATTCAACACAGCAAAGAAGGGAACGATCCGAATGCGGTGAAGGAAACGGGTACGGTCTTCGGCGGCCAACGAACACAGCGAATGCCGAGTTGTTACCAAACAGAGCAAACCCAAAGCAGTCGCCAGAATCTTAAAAGACAGCCTATAGTACCAAGGTAGCCCGACTACAGCCATACGGACATATCGGCAAATTTCCTCGCCGACCCTCTTATCCTTCCCTCCGATTCGGTAACATTCCAGGGTCTCTATATTCGCCAGGGCAAGCCCACATAGCATATCTTTCCACATGGTATTATTCTCCATCCAGCCAGGTTCCAAAGATCATGGCTAACCTAGAAACTTGTACCTGACAAAATCCAGCAAGAGCTTGGCCCTACCGATGGACAAGGTTTCATCCAAGGCATCAAGAAACCGATCTATCTCTTCATCTTCCACGATCAGAGAAGGTGAAATAATGAGTGGTATCTCCCTGTTAGAACCGTAGAACGTCAGGATGTCGTGTGTATTGAAGAGCTCCGATATCACTGAACCGGTAATCAGCTTAGCCATGAACCGCTCATCCTTGAAGATATCCCCAGGTACGAAGCGGATCGCCTTCTCAATGACTGGGCTAAAGTCTTTGTTCAAGAGCACTCCATTCAGCGCTCCGCTACCTCGCACCTCATCAATGAAATCGGGATGCTTCTCTTGCAGCTTCTTCAAACCGCTGTGTAGTCGCTGGTAAATTCGCTTAGATCTGCCAACGTAGTCTTCTTCTACGATGATGTTTATCGCCTCCATAGCGGTGATGCATTCTTCGCCAAAAGCGTTATAAGTGGTGCTGTGCAGCGTAGCGTCGTTTAGATTATCATAGGCCTTGCGGAAAAACGGAGTACGAGTTGTATAACAGGAGATTGAAGCCTTGCCTCCGCCGAAAGACTTTGACATGGTGACAATATCCGGCACAACCCCGTGCTTCATGAAGTAAAACAGTTCTCCAGTCTTTGCCCAGCCTGTATAGATCTCGTCGAAGATGAGCACGATTCCTTCCTTGCTACAGATCTCGCGTAGCTCGGTAAGGAAGGCCGTGGAGCATTCACGCAGACTGCTGGCATTCATGGGCTCGAGGATGATGGCATAGATATCCGACTCTCCGTCTGGCTTGCGGAGCTCAGATACAAGGCTCTTAACGCTTTCAATGTCATTGTACTCGAAGGTCTCAAGGTTAGGAATCGTCGGAAAGCGGAAGTGCAGCTCTGGAGACCCGGTCAGACCTCCTGCACCTAACAGCTTACCATGGAAGGAGATGTCAGAGTGGAGAATATACTTCCTGCCACCATTGAAGTATTTGTAGGCGAGCTTAACGGCCCCCTCCACCGCCTCGGCCCCGGAATTGCAGAAAAAAGAGATGTTCAGGTCTTCGGGCAACAGCTTGGCGATGTTGTGGCTTAGGCCCACAACATACTGGGAGAGGAAGTTCTTGTGAACCTCCATTCTCTTTTGTTTCTGGAACTCGATGCGCGCGGCGAGGAGGCGGGGGTGGTTATGACCGAGGCTAAGCACCCCCACCCCGCCGGTGAAGTCGAGTATCTGCCGGCCATCCGCCGCGTAGATGTACATTCCCTCTGCACTGACGGCAACGGTTCTTCCAAAACCAAAAGACCCGATCAACTCGACCTGACTTGCATTGACATATTCGCGGTAAAGTTCCTGTATTGCTTCAATGTCAAATTCTGCACATTCCTCCCAAGTGAACAAATGATCCGTTGACTTTCCCATTGTCATACCTCCTTGTTTTATTTAGGGTACGGATGAACCGTGAGGCATAAGCATGCCCCGTCGGACGCCCAGCAGCAGTCATGTTGATTTTGCACGCCGTTGAAGCGCCTTCGGCTATCACAAAGGAAATGATAAAGAGAACTGATCATGATGTCTCCCGCACTTACGACAGATGTGCTCTTTCCAGCAACAGGTCTTCCACCAGTTCCATAAGTGCGTGGCCCACAGTGATGTGTATCTCTTGGATGCGCCCCGTGACTGTTGATGGCACAACCAAGGCCAAGTCACATTCGGCTAGAGCAGATCCGCCATCGCCGCCAAGTAAGCCGATCGTTACCATTCCCTTCTCGCGTGCGGCTCGTAGAGCTCGGACCACGTTTGGCGATTTGCCTGATGTGGTGATTCCGATGAGTACATCACCTGGCCTGCCCAGCGCGCGAGTCATGCGCTCGTAGTATACATCGAAACCGTAATCGTTGCAACAAGCGGTTAGCGATGAGGTGTCGGTGGCCAAAGCCAGTGCAGGGATGCCCTCCCGATTCACGTGCGGTCGCAAACGCATAAGCAACTCGGCGGCGAGATGCTGCGCGTCGGCTGCTGAACCACCGTTGCCGCACAACAAGACTTTTCCGCCCTGTCGCAACGATTGGAAGATCGCTTCAGCCATGCACACGATGGTGTCTGCCTGCGTCTCCATAACCTGCTGCTTCAGGGCAATTGAGGCCTGAAACAGCGCGCGGATCCGTGACATCAGTTCGGCCCGTGTGCCGGCTGAGAGTTTGTCGTCAGAAAGATCGAGTCTGTCCACCATCTACCACCAAGCAGGCACCTGTGATGAAGGAGGCTCGCTCCGAGGCCAGAAAGACAACCGCGTCGGCGATTTCCTCCGGCCGGCCGAACCGCTGCAGGGGCACCTCAGACTGAATGTACTGCTCAAAGAACTCACGGCGCTCAGCCAGCTTACGCTCCCAGGTGCCACCCGGGAACAGTACGTTGCCCGGTGCAACAGCGTTGACCCTGACGCCCTGTGGCCCGACCAGGCGCGATAGGTTTTTCATGGCACTCTGGATGGCCGCTTTTGCCGCGCTGTACGTGACCGGCGCGTTGATAGCCTCACACCCAACGATAGAGGAAGTGAACGTGAGACTTCCGCCGCCACGAGCGATCAGGTGGGGCATCGCCGCACTCGCCAGAGCCATGCCCGCCAGCAGGTTGATCTTTAGAACTGACTGCCAGTCATCTAAGGTCAAATCCCATCCGCCGCGTGCAGTACCACTGCCCACGTTGGCAACGACGGCGTCAATGCCGCCAAAAGTGGCCAGGGCCTCATCGAGTGCATGTCGAATTTCCTTCGGATCGGTCATATCGCCTCGAATAGAAAGCACACGCCGTGCCTCAGCCTCTGCCGCGAGCAAAGCACTTGCTTTCTCCAGCGACTCGACGTTGCGCCCCGTGATGACCACCTTCGCTCCCTCACGCAGAAACGCGCAAGCAATCACCAGACCGATCCCTCGACTCGACCCGGCAATGAAAGCCACCTTGCCACGCAGTCCCAGGTCCATCTCTCTCACCTACGATCCACTTGCCACCACGGCAAGTTGCTCTTCCACAAATCGCCGATTTCGTATGGCCAGCTCAACCTCACTCAAGCCTTCTTGACGCGCTACCTGTAAGATGAACGGCCCACAAAAGCCAGCAGCACAGATCAGACGGAAACAGGTCGGAAAATCGACCGCGCCCGTACCAAGCGGCACAGTACCGCCGCCAAGCACCCGATCCTTCACGTGCACGCTGCCCAGCCACGGCCCAAGCAACGTCAGTTCCTCCACCGGATCATGCTCCAGCGCCGCACTGTTGCCGATGTCGCAGTTCGCATGAATCAGCGGATGGCTTACCGATTCCAGTACTGCAACCAGATCTCCGGGTTGTAGATCAGTCTCCAGATGGAGTTCCACGCCGGCCTGCTCGGCCGCCGGCACGATGGATTTCAAGACCGTCAGCAGACCCTTAACCTCCTGAGGAGACTGCAACGACGATTCATCTACAAACGGCAGAACGATGTATCGAGCGCCAAGCAAGCTGGTACGTCCCACCAGCCAGACCAGGTGCTCGACAGCGGCTTCGCACGGCGTTCCGTCTGGCGCGACCAGGAGTTCAGTCATGTAGTAGTCAGCGCACACTGACCGCGCGGCAACTTCTGAATCCGCTGCCAGCCGACGGATCTCTGTTACCCCGGCGTCGGTTCGCAGCGGATTGACCGCTTCCGTGCCAGCCTCGTAGATCCACTCCATGCAATCCAGCCCTGCTTCGCGTGCGAGAGAGAACTCTTCACGCCAGGTGTCTACGGGGAAGGACTGAATGCACCCGCCAAGCGGCGGCGACAGGCGACCTTGCATGATGCCGATAGTATTCATGTCCGATCTAGCTCACTAGAAGATGATTGCACAGCCGCATCCAGAACTTCCACCAGTTCCACCAGCGTTCCGTCCGGGTCTTGACAAAACGTCACTTTGGCGTAGCCGTCCGGAGATAATTGCGGCGGGGCATGAAAGCGGACGCCAGCCTGTGACAACCGCTGATAAAGTGCATCCAGGCCATATACCGTAAAGGCAACATGGGAAGGACCGACAGAGTAAACTTCACGGTCTCCGCGAGTTTGGCACGGATGCGACTTGAGCTCAAGCAATTCGACCAGCGTTGAACCGCTATCGGCCGACATCTTGACAGTAGTCACTTGCACATTCTGTAACGCAAGCATATTGTCAATATACTCGCCGGACTCGTCCATGATCCTGACCACTTTGAGACCCAAAAGGTCACGATAGAAACGCAGCGACCTCTCCAGATCGCTGACAACGATCCCGAAATGTCTGACGGCTCTCATGGTTATCAGACCTCTTGTGAAGCCACGGTTGCTTCGATAGACTCCGTCATAACATCCAAACCTTCTAGCAGAGCCTCTTTACTGATGCAGAGGGGCGGCGCCAATTTGATTGATTCGCGGCCAGTGTGAACCACCAACAAGCCTCGACGCATGGCCTCCTGACAAATCTGGTTACAAAGATCCACCAGTGGTTTGCCATCTGGATCAACAAAGTGGATAGCAGCCACAAGTCCTTTGCCCAGTACATACCGAAGGTGTCGTGGGAAGCGATCTTTCATCCCGTTCAACCGGGCGTGGAACAGCTCGCCCAGAACACGCGAGTTTTCTATCAGGCCGTCTTCCAGAAGTGCTTGAAGATTAGCTAAACCTGCCGCACACACCATCGGGTTAGCAGAATGGGTGGAGCTCATAGAGCCGATCTCCGGCAGGTCCATGACTTCTTGGCTACCTAGTACGATAGCCAGTGGCATACCGGAGGATGCACCCTTGCCGCAGCAGAGAAGATCGGGTTCTACACCATAGTGCATATAGCCGAATAGCTTCCCGGTGCGACCAAAGCCAGCCTGCATTTCATCGAAAGCAACCAGCATCCCATGTTCACGGGCAAAAGCCACCACCTCCTGCACAAACGCTGGCGGATAGAACACCGCTCCCCATCCTTGAAACGTTTCGAGCATGAAACCGCAGAGGTCTGTCTTTGAATCCAACTTGTGCTGCTTAATCAGTGCCTTCATGCCAGTCCAGAAGTAACCACGCGGATCATTCATAGCCTCTTCACGCCAGGGATAAGGGAAAGGCAGGTGATAGATGTTAGGATCGTGATAGCCGATCCACTCCTTCTGTGCCGGATTGTAGCTCATCATCTGCGCACCCAACGTGCGGCCATGCCAATTGCCTTCGAAGGCGATAATGCCAGGCCGTTTCTTGCCAATCTTCCAACCGTACATGCGCATCAACTTTAGCCCACACTCGGTGGCTTCTGTGCCTGCTGAGAGTAAGAAAGCCTTCTCGAATTGAGGCGGTGTTGACTCGATGAGGCAACGCAGATACTCTGCCCGCACTTTGCTCGCAAAGGTATAAGTATGCAGCAGGGGCTTGTCTAACTGATCGCGCAGTGCTTTCACAATACGTGGATTCGCGTGTCCGGCATTCGTCACAAAGATTGTAGAAGTGAAGTCTATCCAGGTATTGCCCCAGGCATCAGATACCTGGAAACCCTCTGCGCGGTCCCATACGACCGGCATCTGGCCATGCATGGCCGTCGTTTCGTAGCGGTCCAGTGTCTCTAGTATCTCTAAACTTTCAGGAACCGGCATTTTGGTGACAATACGCCTGTACTTAGTTTCTATTTGGGGTACCTCTACCGGGTTAAGTGCAAATCTCCAGCCTGCCATGCTATATCTCCTGCAGATAGTTGGATTTTAAGAAGTCGAGAAGTGGACTACCCTTTCTTCCAAGTTGGAATTCGAGAAACTCCAAGTCTTCCAGAGTATCTACCTCGTGACACATGGGCGACACATAGCCCATGATACGATTGCCATGGATGTCATCAGAATGCAACACAAAAGATGTCCGTAATACATCCACATAACCGTCAGGAACATAGACCTTTGGGAAAGTCTGGCGGGGCAGGTTGGTATGTCCAGGGCGTGGGTCATCAGGGTTAAAGCCGTGGAAGTAGCCCTGCTCATCCCGCATAAACCACTTGAACGGTGACTCCGGCGCCTCATGTCCCGAACGCAGCGAAGTTGCCTCGGGATTGGACATGAACGCAGCGATGGCTTCGTCAATCAAAGCAGGATCGCGCAAGGGAGTGGTTGGGCGCAAATGTACCAGGTAGTCTGGCACTGCGCCTTCGTTGTCCTTAAACCATTCGAGGGCATGCATCACGAATTCCCGATCCGGAGAGAGATCGCCCGCCAGTTCTGCCGGACGCATAAAGGGAACCTCCGCCCCATACTTGCGGCTCAGTTCAGCAATCTCTTCCGAATCCGTGGACACAATGATGCGATCTATCCGTGAGCACAACCTGGCAGCGGCAATGCTGTACGCAATCAAGGGGTAGCCGGCCAGTGGCCTGATATTCTTTTTAGGCACGCCCTTCGAACCACCTCTTGCGGGTATGGTAGCGAAGACCTCCCCCAAACTCATCATCAGAGTCTCCTCCTACTATGCGTCTATCTGCCCGGCTTCTTGCCAACGCCCAACAACATGACTTCCTTCGAGAAACGGATGAGCTTGTTCAAGTTGTCCGACCAGGGTGCGGATTGATAGGGGCGATAAGGCAACGGTAACGCCGCAATTAGTTTTACGAATGGTTTCAAAAACGGATAACGCCAAAGAAACGGCAACTGGTAGAAGTGCACCACCTCTACCATCTCAAACTTTGCTAGTGTAAGTGCATCTGCAAGTGCAGGAGCTGTGAAAGGCGTGACATGAGTATGGTCAATGTAGAAAGGCCCCCAGTAAGTATGGGCCCAACTAGGCACCATGATAACGGCTACACCACCGGGCTTTAAGGTTTCGAAAGCGGCCCTTAACAGGTTCATCGGTTGTCGCATATGCTCGATGACCGATTTGCTAAACACAAAATCAAAAGTTTCTGGTGGAAATGGGATGGGGTCTTTTTCCAGATCAGCAATCTCCACCTGGAAGTCCGGAGAGACCTTTTGAGCCCACGTGGAAATATCTAGCCCGGCTGGCTCAAATCCAAGGTGTGCATATGCAGCGAGATACTCTCCTCGTCCACACCCAATGTCCAACAAACGTCCTGGGCAATGATAAACGTTATCAAGTAGCCATTTGGCAAGTAGATAGGGGTACCTGGTATAAGCTTTGCGCTCAGTAGAGTATGTCAGGGCAAGGTATTCTTCCTCTTGCAATACATCTGGCCCTACAGCCTCTGGCCTGGCTTGAACCTGAAGCCTTTGAAATTCCGTTACATGTATGCCTTTATCGTCAACGTAAACGTCAGCATGTGGTTTACCGAACAAAAGCTCGTGATAGCGCACCCCCCAAGTTTGTAACTGTCTTTCTGTCAACGCACGCCAGTCAATTCCTGTGGTTGAGCCACGAGCTGTATAGAGCAATACATTATGGCCGGCGTCATACAAAGCATTAACCAGGGCAATTATCTCCGGATATGGCTCCGCTCTTTCGTACCCGCCGTCCGTGTTGGTACAGAGCGTGCCGTCAATATCGAAGCAATAGATCATCTTGACTCTGACTCACCAGATCCCATTTCTGGTCCATGGAACGGTCCCCAGTAACGAAGTTTCTGTGCATTGGCCAGTTCAGCAGGGGTGATGTGCTTGACTCCATCGCCCATTACGATCGGAATCGTACGGATGCCACCCACCATCAGTTCCAGACCGCGTTTCTCCAGAGAGGCTGCCTGATCGCTTCCATACATAGCTCGGTCAAGGGTGATGTGACGCTCAATCGCCACAGCGCCCATCATGGCGGCGAGTACGCCGGGAAACATGGTCACCTCATGGCCGCTGTAGCCCACCGAGCACCCGTAGCGTGCGCGCAGTTCGTTGATGCAACGCAGGTTCAATATGCTCTCCGCCGCCGGGTATTCCGAAATGCAGTGCATCAAGACAAATGGGCAATCATGGCGATAGAAAATCTCAACGGCCTGGTCAATTTGCTCGTACGTGCTCATCCCCGTGGAAATGAACGTCGGCTTGTGCTCCTCGGCCACTGTCTCTAAGAGTTCGCGGTGCGTGATCATCGGTGAGGCAATCTTGTTGTATTTGAGGTTGTACTGGCGCAGGAAATGCTGGCTGGGCACATCCCAGGCCGACGCGAACCAGTCAATGCCAACTTCTCGGCAGTAGGCGTCAATCTCGTCGTACTCCTCTTTGCCGAATTCAAGCGCCTCTTTCTGCTCCCGCTGCGTGGTGCCCCATGGACTCTCGCGGTGGGAATCCAGGTATTCCTTACTGTACACAATGTCAATCGTCCTCTTCTGAAACTTCACTGCATCGCAGCCAGCATTCTTGGCCATGTCAATCAGGCGCTTGGCAATGTCGACGTCGCCGTTGTGGTTGATGCCGATTTCGGCAATCACAAGCACATGCCGGGCAATAGGCCATGGATCGCTTTGTATTAAGTCTACAGCAAAGTCTGGGTATGTCGTCATTCCGTCTTTCTCCTTTGCCCTTGGAAATCTCAGATAAGCTGAATCTCCAGATATAGATCAATCTGTTGAGATATTGCGTGCCCACTCATCATTGGCTTGGTACCAAACGACGAGTTGTTGGACGCCGTAGGTGAAGGACACTCGTGGCCGCCAGCCCAACAACCGCTCCGCCTTCTCGAAGAACACCTTCGACATGTTGTGTAGCAACGTCCCGTTGCCGTAGTGCTGGCCGGTGTGCACCAGGAGTTGCTCGAACTCCTGCGGGTGCTTCGCCATCTCCCGCATGATGGGGGCGACTTTCATGAAGTTGGGGCGGGCACCGACTACATGGAGAACTTTCATCGCCACGAATTGCACGAATTATCACGAATTTTCTTTATTTCTTCTTTGCCACGAATTACACGAATTACCACGAATTTTCTTTATTTTTTCCTTCTTTTCGTGTGAATTCGTGAAACCTGTCCTGAGCTTGTCGCTTGTACTGAGCCCAGTCGAAGTGAAGGGTTTGTAGCTAATTCTCTTCTATCTCACGATGCGGATTTGCCAGTCTCCGCAGGCGACAAATGGGCGCGGTGATGGCTGGGTCAGACAGATGGCTTGGCGCCAATGTTCGAGGTCGGTAATCCTCGCTGTTCGAGAGCCGCGTACAGATCACGCACGCCCAACCCCAGATCGTTGGCAAAGTATCCCAGGCTGATCTCTCCGGCGTCAAATCGCTTGTACAATCGCTGCAGACGATACTCAAAACCCTGGTTGATCAATTCGGCCAGAAACTGGGCGATGTCTTCACTCACTCCCGCCGCCTTGCGACGCTCCGCTGCTCGCAGAATCTCAT
>DAOUDK010000147.1:0-27341 GCA_034431315.1 Anaerolineae bacterium | reverse complement strand
CCCTGATCCAGAGCCTGCCATTGCCTCCCGCCGTCAAGCTGCCAAACCCAAACGCAAGTGGATTGTGTCCTGCTTCGGCCTACCCTGAATATGTTAAAAATGTCAGTCAATCAGGCCTATCCCTCTTGATCGGTAGTCAGGACTCACAAAAAGGTCTTCGATATCAGGGCAATTATCCAATTCGGATGCCATCGGCTCGTCGGTTGATCCATCCCATTTGAGTAGGGCATGTCCAACAGGCGGGCTCTTATGCCAGGCAGCAAGGTAGACGACTTCGCCCTTTTGTTGCCTGACAAAGCGTTCACGGTGCTTCTCAGGGGATCCGAAAGCTATATGCCGCTCGAGAAGGTCAATCTCCTCCTCAGCGAGCGGTCTTATGTTAACGGCTATCCTGTCCACAACCTTAATGCTCATGTTGAATCGGCGGCGATTTCGGATAACGTTTCCGGACTTTGCGAAGTGCGAAGCATTTGGGCAAACGTAGTGAGCCGCAAAGCCCGCGTTATCGGAAGTTCCGCCATAAGTCAATCCCTGATTCCGAGAGTGGCCTTTGCTTCGTGGATATCATCTTGCGTGAAAAGCCCCGAACAATGCTCAATAACGATACGTTCCAAACTGAGTCCACCTTTCTTATCCAATTCCCATCCGTTAGAGCGACTATCTCCGCGCAAGACTCGCTGTACGAAAGCAACAATGTCTGTACATTGCCTCCAGTTTGCTAGTCTGTTCGCTGCACCCTGGCCTAACAACCTTGCAGTATCTTTCTCACAGCATTCGAGTAGGCTTCTTAATAGATCACACATAGTTTGTGCCTCCGCTTATATCACAGTCGGAATTTCCGATAACGTGAAATGGACGAAGTACTTCGTTCTATACGCAGATTCACTTCACGCTTTTGCGCTTCGCCTTTCACCCGCTGCGGCTCACTTGAGTTGCACTATATACGTGCCATACGCCGCCAGTTCCGCCAGCGGCGCGTAGCCGTCGAAACCGCCGTTGGCGTTGATGGTCGGGGCGCTGACCGGGACGCCGGCAAATATCTCGCTGGCGCTGCCCTCGCTCAGCGGACCCTGGTCCAGGCTGAGGCTGTAGTCGCTGATTGGCTCATCGCTGAGATTGATCAACACGAGTAGCGTCTCGTCGTCGCTGTGGCGCAGGAAGCCGTAAATTCGCTTGTCTTCGGCTTTCACCTCCCGCCAGTCGCCGGTGCGCAAGGCCGCGTGGTCGTTTCGCGTCTGGATCAGCCGCCGGTAGTGGCCGAGCAGCGAGTCGGGGTCATCGGTCTGAGCAGCGACGTTGACCTCCTGCCGGTAATCGCGCTGAGGCGCTCGCCAAGCTATCGTTGCCGTGGTAAAACCAGCGTTGTCCGCATCGGACCACTGCATCGGTGTGCGGATGTTATCGTCTGGCTTGCCGCCGACGTGGCCGATCTCCTCACCGTAGTAGAGGAAGGGCACGCCGGGGCCGGTGAGCAGCAGCGAGGCTGCCGTTTTGGCTCGGTCCACGTTCTCGCGGAGCTCGCTCATCGCCCGCTCCTGGTCGTGGTTGGTGAGGAAGGTGGCGAACTGGTTGGGCGGATAGCGTTCGGTTGACAGGCGATGGGCGCGCAGAATGTGGTTCCGGTCTTCGAACCTGGCACTTTTCAGCATGGCCTGGGCCGTGTCGAACTCGAAGGCCAGGTCAACTTGATCGCCGATGTACTTGATCACTTCGAGAGTCGAACTCCACACCTCGCCCACGGCCATCGCCTCAGGATTGGCATCCTTGTAGATTTTATAGAAGCCCCGGAGCCATTCGTGGGTGGCGAGCGTGTTCTCCTGGGTACGGCCGTCTTCGATGAGGTGCTTGATGGCGTCCAGCCGGAAGCCATCGGTGCCCATGTCCTCCAGCCAGAAGCGGATCACCTTTTCCATCTCGGCGGTGACGACCGGATTGTTGTAGTTGAGGTCCGGCATGCCTTCCCAGAAGATGCCGTAGTAGAAGCTGTCGCCGCTGCGATGCCAGGCCTGACCGCCCCACGGACTCCTGTAACTGGGATACTCATCCAACCAGATGTAGAAATCCCGGTGGGGGCTGTCCACGTCGCCGCGGGCGCTCACGAACCAGGGATGCCGCCAACTGGTGTGGTTGAGCACCAGGTCAATGATCACCCGGATGCCTCTTTTGTGGGCCGCCTCCATCAACCGAAGAAAGTCCTCGTTGGTGCCGTACTCCTCGTCCACGGTAAAATAATCGGCCACATCGTAGCCGTGGTAACTGGGCGACTGGGCGATGGGCATCAGCCATAAGCCGGTGATGCCCAGATCGTCGGTGGTGGTCGGATCGCCGTCGTTCAGGTAGTCCAATTTCTCGATGAGGCCGTTCAGGTCGCCGATGCCGTCGCCGTCGCTGTCGTAGAAGCTGCGCACAAAGATCTCGTAGAAGACGGCGTCGTTCCACCAGAACGGGCCGGCTGTGCCTTCCGGCAGGCTGACGGGCGTGACCGTCTTGGCTTGGGTGGTGGGCGTCGGTGTCGCCGCTTTGACCGTGGCTGTAGGTGTTGCTGTCGCCGGCGGTGTAGGCTCGACGGCGGGCGCAGCGCAGGCGACGACTAACGACAGGAGCAGCAGGCAAGTCAGCCAGAGTCTCATTTCGTTACCTCTTCTTCGGGATGCGGAGCTACAAATACATCATGCTATTATAGAACGAAGTATAGCACGGCTCTGGTGGTTTGTCAAAGCAGTCCACCGAGCCGGGCTTGCGCAACGGTTCATCATCGTGGGGTAGCAGACCAATCGCATTGGCCGTCTTTGCGCCAGAGCCGCCCAATACGATTGGGCTTCTACCCGGTTTTGGGGCAGGTTGCCTCACCAACTGGATTCGCTGCGCAAGCCCCTGAGCCCCGTAGGGGCATAAACAACTCAGCCCCCCAGTGCTCTTGCAGCGGGGGGCTGTTTCTCTTGTGGTGCGCGACCGAACACGCACCACATTCTACCTTCATCGTTTCAGGCGATCTCGGCGATGTAGATCTCAAAGGGCGCTATCGTCAACCGAGACAGGTCGTCTGTATCACCGTCACGTGCGTGGCTGGAAAAGACAAGGCGGGCCAGGTGGGCGTCCAGGTCGAAGCTCACTGTGTGAGCCTGATCGGACATATTCAACACCACCAGGCAGGTTTGCCCGTCGGCAACGCTCCCGCGCAGGAAGGCGAGGTAGCCTTCCGCGTCCTCGTGCAGCGGCGTATAGTCGCCGGCGACGAGTGCGGGGGTCTGCTTGCGCACGCGCAGCATGCGACGGTAGAAGTTCAGCATTGAGTCTGGGTCAGCCAACTGGTCGGCCACGTTGACGCCCTGCGCGTAGTTGGGGTTCACCGGCAGCCAGGGCTGCACGCCGGCCGGGCTGAAGCCGCCGTTGGGCGCGTTGGCCCATTGGGTGGGCGCGCGGCACTGGTCCCGGCTAAGGCGGGCGGCAAGGGGCACGGCTTCGGCCGGGGGGAGTCCGAATTCGTCAACCGCGGTGTGGTAGATCCAAACGCCGAGATTGTCCCGAAATTGATTGATGTCCTCCAACATCAGACTGGTCATGCCGATCTCCTCGCCGTTGTAGAGGAAGGGCGTGCCGCGCAGGGTGAGCATGAGCGCCAGGGAGAGCCGGGCGATGGCCTCGTCGTTTTGCCCATCGCCGTAGCGGCTGTAGACGCGCGGCGAGTCATGGTTGCCCAGCGTGTTGCAGGGCCAGGCGCCAGGCGGCAGCGCGGACAATCGCTCCTGCTGGTTGGCGCGAACCCAGGCGGGCGTGATCCGTTCGGTCTTCATCAGCGGGAAATTGAAGGCCAGATGCATTTCGTTGTGCCCGTCGCCATAGTAGGCGATCTCGCCAGTCTCGCCCACCAGCAGGCGGTCGGGGTACTCGTCAACGATCACCCGCAGTTCTTGCATCAACTCGTGCAGGCCGGGCTGTTCGAGCTGGTATTGGAAGATCTCTTTTCGCTGTTCGATTACCTGTGCCAGTTCCCCTTCGCTGCTGGCATTGCAAAGGGCATAGTATAGTTCGAGTTGCGACGGCCCGGTGGTATAGTCAGGCAGCGCCGGGTCTTCAAAGATGGTGCCGACGGCATCAAGGCGGAAGCCATCCACGCCCAGATCGAGCCAGAAGCGCACGGCGTCCCACATCGCCCGCTTGACCTCCGGGTTACGCCAGTTGAGATCAGGCTGTTGTCTCAAGAAAGCGTGGTAGTAGTACTGGTCGGTGACCGGGTCGTACTCCCAGGCGGAGCCGCCGAAAAAAGAATACCAGTTGTTGGGCGGCCCGCCATGTTGTGGCCGGTCTCCTGACCGAGCCACCCCATCGCGCCAGACGTACCAGTCCCGCTTGGGGTTGTCGCGGCTGGACCGGGACTCGATGAACCAGCGGTGTTGATCGGAAGTGTGGTTCAGCACCAGGTCGAGGATGACGCGGATGCCCCGCTGGTGAGCGCCTTTCAGAAAGCATTTGAAGTCATCCAGCGTGCCATACTCTGGCTCGACGGCGGTATAGTCGGCCACGTCGTAGCCGCAGTCATGCTGGGGCGAGGGGTAGTGGGGCGAGAGCCATAAGGCGTCAATGCCCAGATCCTGCAGGTAATCGAGGCGGTCAATCATCCCATAGAAGTCGCCGATGCCGTCACCGTTGCCATCGGCGAAGCTGCGGGGATAGATCTGATAAAAGACGGCTTTCTGCCACCATTTCAATTCTTCCATTGAAACTTCGTTGTTCACTGAAATCCTCCTGGGTTTTTACGCAGTAACGACTTCAGTCGTTTATAACGAAGAACAAAGCGACTGAAGTCGTCACTACGACTCCTACCATCCTGCCAGGGCTTTGTCAGATAAAGAGGGCCAGAATCAAAATGGCTACCTCTTTGCACCTTCTCTACACCCCCCTCAGTTGCAGCTCTTCGGCGCGATGGCAGGCCACGAAATGCCCCGGCCTGAGATCCCTCCACTCCGGCGCCTCTGTCTTACATACGTCCTCGGCGTACCGGCAGCGGGGATGGAAGTAACACCCCGGCGGCGGATTCGACGGATCCGCCACGTCGCCCTTCATCACAATCCGCTCCGATTGGTATTTGGGATCGGGCTTGGGCACGGCGGACATCAAAGCCTCGGTGTAGGGATGCAGCGGGTGTGTGTACAGCTCCTCCGCGCCGGCCATCTCCGCGATCTTGCCCACGTACATCACTGCCACGCGGTCGGAGATGTGCTGGACCACGCTCAGGTCATGGGCAATGAATACGTAGGCCAGATTAAAGTCCGCCTGCAAGTCCTGCAGCAGGTTCAGCGTCTGCGCCTGAATGGACACGTCGAGGGCAGATACCGGTTCGTCACAGATGATAAGGCGCGGATTCAAGGACAGGGCGCGTGCAATGCCGATTCGCTGCCGTTGGCCGCCGGAAAACTCGTGGGGATAGCGACGCATGTGCTCCGGGCGCAGGCCAACGTGTTCGAGGAGCTGGACGACGGTCTCTTCGGCCTGGGGTCCGGTGCCCTTGCCGTGAATCACCATAGGCTCGCTTATAATCTCGAACACGCTCATTCTAGGGTTCAGGGAGCCAACCGGGTCCTGAAAGATCATGGCCATTTCCTGCCGGATCGCTTTCATCTGTTGCTTATCCAGATCCAACAGGTTCACCATTTGGGACTCACCGTCAGGTGATAGCAGGCGGCTTTTGAAGCGTATCGTGCCTGCGGTGGGTTTGTACAGCCGAAGGATGGTTCGACCCGCCGTGGTTTTGCCACAGCCACTCTCCCCGACCAGCCCCAGCGTCTCGCCTTCGTTGACGTACAGGCTGATGTCGTCTACCGCTTTGACGTGGCCCACCGTCCGCCGCATTAGCCCAGCCTGGATGGGAAAGTACTTCTTTAAGCCCTTTACGTCCAGCAGAATGTTGTTGTCTTGTTGTTTTGTCATTTTCGTCCTCACACTTCCTCGTACAGCAGGCAACTGGCCCAGTGTTCCTCTCCCACCTGCGTCCACGATGGCGTAATCCGGTCGCACTTCCCCGGCATGTAGTCCGGACAGCGCGGATGGAAGACACACCCCGATGGCAGGTTAAACGGGTCAGGCACCATGCCCTTGATGGAGGCCAGACGCTCTCTAGTTTTCTTGCCTACGTGGGGGATGGACTTGAGTAATTCACGCGTATAAGGGTGCTTGGGTTCGTAGAACACCGTGACGACGTCGGCTCTTTCCACCACCTTGCCCATGTACATCACGCAGATCTCCTCGGCCATCTCGGCGATGACGCCCAGGTTGTGCGTGATGAACATGATGGCCATGTCAGCCGTTTCTTGCAGATCGCGCATGATGTCCAGAATCTGCGCCTCAATGGATACGTCCAGTGCCGTCGTCGGCTCGTCGGCGATCAGCATGGCCGGCTGGCAGGAGAGCGCGATGGCGATCATGACCCGCTGGCGCTGCCCGCCGCTCAACTGGTGAGGATAACTGTCCACCCGCTGTTCCGGTTTGGGTAGCCCCACCTCGTGCAGCATTTCAATGGCGATCTCCCGGGCTTCTTTTTTGGTGACTTCCCGGTGCGCCCGGATGGCTTCCACCATCTGGGTTTCGACCTTGCGGATGGGCATGAGCCGGTGCAAACTGACCGCCTCCCTGATGTGGGTGCCAGCGGTGTAAACTGGCGTGAGGGAGCTCATCGGTTCCTGGAAGATCATCCCGATCTCGCCGCCGCGGATCTTGCGGATCTCCCGCCCATCGGGATCCAACTCGGTAATTCTCACATGGTCAATCAATTCGGAACCATTGGATTTGACGCGGCGGTGGTAAATGACTTCCCCATCCACGACCTTGCCGGGCCTGGGCACCATCTGCAGGATGGCCCTGGCGGTCACGGACTTGCCGCAACCGCTTTCGCCGATGATGCCCAGCGTCTGTCCTCGTCTGATCTCAAAAGTGGCCCCGTCCACGGCTTTGATGATGCCATCACGCACGTCGAACTGAACCTTTAGATTCTTGACCTCTACAAGCATCGGATTCTCATTCATTACACACTCCTCTCTATCGGCCAGCGTATGGATCCATGGCATCCCGCAGGCCGTCGCCCAGCATGTTAAAGGCCAGTACCACTAACATGATGAACAGGATCGGAATCAGCAGCCACGGGGTGTAACGGATGGCGCGTATATTGCCGCCCTCCTGCAGCATCACCCCCCAGCTCGTCATGGGTGGGCGAATGCCCAGGCCCAGCCAGCTCAGCGCCGTCTCCGACAGGATCATGCCCGGAATGGCCAGGGTGGTGATGACGATGATGTGGCTCATGGCGCCGGGGATCAGGTGCCGGAACAGGATGCGCCGGTCGCCAGCGCCGAAGCTCTGGGCCGCCAGCACGTACTCCCGCTCCCGCAAAGACAAGACCAACCCCCGCACCTGCCGCGCCAGCCCCCCCCAACGCACGAACGCCAGGATGATGGTGAGCAGAAAGTATACCAGGATGGGCGATACGGTCGCCGGGATCACCGAGGCCAAGGCCATAAACAGCGGGATGTCGGGAAAGGCCCCCAGGAACTCTGTCGAACGCTGCACAAACATGTCCACCGCTCCGCCATAGTAGCCCGATATCGCGCCCAGCGTCGCGCCGAAGGACAGAGTGAGGATCACGCCCGTCAGGCCGATCAACAGGGAGATACGGCCGCCATAAACCAGGCGTGACAATTGGTCCTTTCCCAGCCGGTCCGTTCCCAGGAGGTAGACGTGGGCCCCCTCCTGGTCGGGATGAACGCCAAACAGGTGCCTATCCCACTTAATCAGGCCCAACAACTTGTAGGACTCGGCCTTGACGAAAAAGCGGATCGGGTAGCGCTTGGTGGTGTCCACCACATAGCTGCGCCTGCGCGTCTCCAGGTCTATCTGCTGTTCCAGCCCGTACACAAAGGGCCGCAGGCGCCATTTGCCTTCGACATCCCTGAAGTGCGGCCATTGGGGCTGCGCCTCCAGAAAATCCGACTCGGTATGCAGGCCGTAGGGAGCTACAAACTCCGCCAGCAGCACGCAACACAGGTAAAACAGGAGCACGACAATCCCACCGATGATGGCCAGCCGGTTTTTCTTGAACTTCCACCACACCAGGCTCCAGTAGCTCTGGCTGACTTGTTTTTTCTCCGCCTCGGGGGCGACCGATGTTTCGTTCGTAGCCATAACGCTTACCACCTCCTATTCGAGCCGGATGCGCGGGTCCGCCCAGGCCAGGGCCAGGTCCGCGAGCAGATTGCCGATCAACAGAAACACTGTGAAAAAGACGATGCCCGTGCCCGCCATATACATGTCCTGTTGTTGTAGCGCCTCCACCCACATGGGTCCCATCGTCGGCAGGTTCAATACGATGGCCATCAGCGCGTTGCCGCCGATGATACCCGGCAGCGCCTCCGACCCCAGGATCACGATCAGCGGGTTGATGGCGATGCGCACCGCGTGTTTCCAAATCACAGTGCGGTTCTTGAGGCCCCGGGCGCGCGCCGCCTCGACGAAGGGCTGCCCCATGGTGTCCAGCAGGTTGCCCCGCATGATGCGGATCAGGCCCGCCGTGCCGGTGAAGGCGCCGATGATGGCCGGCACCCACAGGTGCTTGAGCAAATCTACCACCCTGTCCAGGCTCCAGGCGGCGTCCCGGTATTCGCGCGAAAAGAGGCCCACTACATCTTGATCCAGGATAACCACGGCTATGAACAGCACAATCAGGGCCAGCACGAAACTGGGTGTGCCCAGGCCGATGAAACTGATGGTGGTAAAGAATTGGTCGCCCAACGAGTACTGGTTCACCGCCGAATACACCCCGATGGGGATGGCGATGAGCCAGGTCACCGCCAGCGTCGCCATCGTCAGGACTACCGTCATCATCAGGCGCTGGCCCAGCAGGTCCGCCACCGGGCGTTCATACTTGAACGACTCGCCGAAATCCCCCCTGACAAAGTGGGTCACCCAGTTCCAGTACTGCGACATAAAGGGCTCGTCCAAACCGTAGCGCGCCCGGTACTCATCAATGCGGTCCAGAGCGCTACGGTCGCCCCGGGCCTGCAAGTCCGCCAGTTTATGGGTCAGGTAATCCCCTGGGGGGAGTTGGATGATGGCGAAACTGACAAACGAAACCAGGACGATCATGATGAGGGCATAGCCCAAACGCCGTACAAGATAGGAAAGCATATTAACCTCCTACTCTCAGTGGATCCGAAATCGCTCTGAGGGGATTGTCACACGTGCCCTGGCGAGCAGTACCAGGGAATCCCCGGCTTAAAGAAACCAGGTTTTTGAATCTTTTGCACCCAAAATGTACACGACTACTGGCGTTTTCGATGCCCTGAGAAGCACTTTTGAGCAAAAAACCTGGTTTCTCTCACTTTGTCCAAACTTCAGAATAGACAAACGTATTAGGTTTGATACAATTTTGGCCATACAGGTATGCCCGTATTGCATCAAACCTAAAGCGTTTCTCTATAAGGGTGTGGCGGGCTTTCCGCCCGCCACACCCGGCCACTTATTAAAGGCCTACTTTTCGATCCAGTACTGCTCCGGATGCTGGTTGCCGGGGCTGGCGGGCGCCCACGGACCTAGCACACCATAAGTGGAGACGTTGTGCATCTTGTCCGAGACCACTACCGGCGTAGACTGGTCACCGGCCGCGCCCAGGTTGAAGGGCCCTTCCTCCATGTGGATGCGGATGGCCTCGTACACGATCTGGTGCCGCTTCTCCTCATCCGGCTCGACTACGCCCTGATCGTACAGGGCCTGCAGCCGCGCGACGACGCTGCCGGACTCTGGCTCCCAACCCTCTGTGCCGCCGCTCGAGCGCCACTTACCCTGCATGGGCCAGGAGCGCGAGCCCTCGCCGCCACCACGCAGCGGGAAGATCCAGTCCGGGTAGGTCCAGATGTCCACCTCGGAAGCGTGGGCAGCGCGCAGCATGAACGTGCTTTCCTTTTCGCGCACACCCCAGTCGGGCGAGCCCTGCAGGTTGTTCTGGATGACCTTGACGCCCACGTCCTCCAGGTTCCCGGCGAACACCTCCGTGCCGGCTACGGGGACCACCTGCCCGCCCCACTCGCCGATGTCCAGGACCAACTCAAACGACTTGCCACTGGGCAGGTCGCGCCAGCCATCGCCGTCGGCGTCCACAAAGCCGATCTCGTCAAAGTAGGACTTGGCCAGCTCTGGGTCGTACTGCGCGTCGGCCTGCTGCCACTCCTTAAAGATCGCCTGGCCTTCAGGGCTGGCAAAGTGCCACGCCTGCGGGCTGATGGTGGACTGCTGCGGCGTGCCGATGCCGCCCCAGACCACATCTATCAGGCGCTCGCGGTTCATTGCCACCGAGAGCCCCTTGCGGAACTTGACGTTGCGCAGCAGATCGCGGATCTCCTCGTCCGGCACGTAGTCATAGTTGACGATCCACATCGGCCAGCCGCCTGCGCCATTCATCCAGCCCTCCTGCAGGTGATAGCCGCTGCTTTCGGCCTGTTCGAGCAGGAACGGGATGTCGTTGGGGTCGTCGGTGCCGCGGAACGAGGCCTCGTACCTGCCCGTTGACAGCTCCAGCACCCGCACCTCTTTGTCCGGGAATTCCACGACGTCGATCCTGTCGATGTACGGCAGTTGGTTTCCCTCCGGGTCCACCTTCCAGTAGTAGGGGTTGCGCACGAAGACCGACCGCGCGCCCGGCGTGAAGCTTTCCACGTGCCAGGCAAAGAGCACCGGGAAGTCGGGATTCTCCCACCATTTCCTCATCAGTTCCAGGTCTTCGTAACTCGCGTCAGAGTTATACTTGGGGTGGAACTGCGAGAGGTAGTGCTTGGGCGAGATCAGCGGCTCAAACTCCCAGAAGCCCTGGGCCACGATGTAGGGGGCGATGCAGTTCGGTTTGAAGTTCTTCCAAACCATGGTATAGTCGTCGGGGAACTCGATGTCCATGGGGGTGCTGCCATCGGCTTGGTAGAGGTACCAAGGCACCGAGACGTTAGTGTCCTCGTCGAGGACCAGGTCTTCCCACCAGAACCCAAAGTCCACCTTCGGGATGAACGGCTCGCCATCGGACCACTTGATGCCCTCGCGGAAGTGCCAGGTGAGCTCCGTGCAGGCATCGTTCATCTCGAACGACTTGGCCAGGCCCGACTCGTAGCCGCTGTAGTCCGGCTTCCAGCGCCAGGGCGGATCGTACAGCTTCATCTTGATGTTGCCTGGATCAGAAGCATTCCAGGTTATGGTATGCCAGGTCCCGCCGTACTGGCCGATCGACTCATACACGTCAATGATCTGTACGTCCTTGGGCAGACGCTCGTCCACCGGCGGCAGTTCGCCAGTCGCCACCAATCCCTTGAGCATTGGCGCCTCGTTGTACTTGGACACTACGGGGACGGCGGTCACCTCTACGATCTTCTCGACCTCGACGGTCTCGACGACCTTCTCCTTGACCACCACTTCCTTCTCCACCACGACGGTGACCGGAACCTCTTTCTCGACGATCACCTCTTTCTCGATCACCTCCGCGGCGGGTGGCGCACAGGATGCCAGCACCGCCAGGACAAACAACAACGCTACTAACTTCTTCACTTTATTTACCTCCTCCTTTTTTTATGTGAAACTTGACTTTGGGATGCTTCCTTCACGGAGCATCCCCCACTAACTCAGCAGAATTCGATACCTCACCCCCTTTCTTTGTTTATTCCACAGGAACACGGACGATCGAGTGGGTGGAGAGCTTGATCTGTGGTGAAAACATCATCGAAGCCCACCCGGGCAATGTCCTCTGGCACTCGCTGTCACATCGTTGGCAGCAAAAACGGCGGAGGGATTGCCTTTTCAAGCAGCCTTTTCATGGCTATCTAGCCACTATCTGGCTCTCCAGGCAATCCATCCGCCGTCAGACTCTCATCGAACGGGATACAATGCTCCTTCGGGGCCAGCTCATGGCCCTCGAAACGTTCGGAGACACTCAAGTCGCGAAACCACTCACAGTTGTCGGTGACCACGATGTTCACCCTCTCTCAATAGTTATCCACTAAAACTGAGGCGTACCTTACAACCTGGGGGAGACGACTTTGGCAGCGACATCGCTGATGGTTGGAGACATCGCGCTCCCCTTGCAAAAGCTATGCAATCATTGGTGTAAATTATATCAATAAAAAAGGAACTTGTCAAATGCTTACTCAGATCCCGCGCCCCATAGCTGACCCGTTCGGCCCTTGAAGGGCGAAGATGGACAATCCGGCTAGATTGTCCTTATTCATGCTTCACATCCCCCTTTTCGGCGTGACATTCTGCTTTCATGCAATGAGGCCAACTGTTTGTATTATAGCACACTTTGACTTGTTGGCAAAATAGGGCGTTTTGTGCTATAATGCTTGACTGTAGATGCGCCGCTTCTCTAGTTTAAGAAAGCAGAGGCGGCTCCCACGCCGCCGGATATCGCAGGCCGAAATCGCGGGCATGGGAGCCCGCTCTGCTGCAGGGGGGTGAATAGTTGCGCATAACAATCATAACCAAGGAGGTACAACTTTGGCAGTAGACTTACGATCATACATTTTCCTCGACAGCTTGCAGCCGCAGCTCACGGCCTTCATCGGCTCCACGGCCAGGGGGTTTCTGCCCCTCGTGGGCGATGCTTCCCTCTGGGTGGAGATCTCGCCCGGCATCGAGATCAACCGCATGACGGACATCGCGCTGAAGGCCACTAACGTGCGGCCAGCGGTGCAGGTGGTGGAGCGGCTCTTCGGCCTCCTGGAAGTACATTCGCCTTCTCAGGCGGACGTACGGGCGGCAGGAGCGGCCATATTGGACGCCCTGGATCTTCAGCCGAGCGACCGCTGGAAGCCCAAGGTTGTCTCCAGCCAGGTGATCCGCCACGTGGACGACCATCACGCCCAACTGGTCAACCGCAACCGCAAGGGCTCCATGCTCATCCCTGGCCAAACCCTCTATATCCTGGAGGTGGAGCCTGCCGCCTACGCAATACTGGCGGCCAACGAGGCGGAGAAGGCGGCCCACATCACCCTGATCCAGGTGCGGCCCTTCGGCAGCTTCGGGCGGCTCTGGCTCGGCGGAGAGGAACAGGACATCATGGCCGGCTACGGGGCTGCCCTGGAGGCTATCGAATCGGTGACAGGTAAGGTGGTGGAATCAAAGAGGAGAGCGTAGGATGAGCTTTTCAGAAACCAGGTTTTTTTGGTTGCCAAGACACCTTTTCGTATTTCAGGAAACCCCAAGAGAACGATTTGCTTGCTCAGACAGGGGAAAAACCTGGTTTCTTCAGCAAAGCTCAAAGTTCAAACATAGAATAAGGGAGGTTTTACTACAATGGCAGAAGCGTTAGGCATGATCGAATGTAAAGGTTTCGCGGCGATGGTGGAAGCCTCGGATGCCATGGTCAAGGCAGCCAAGGTCGAGCTGGTGAGCTACGAGAAAACCGGTGGAGGCTACGTAACGGCCATCGTGCGCGGCGACGTGGCCGCTTGCAAGGCGGCTGTCGAGGCTGGCGCCCGGGGCGCGGAGAGGGTCGGCGAAGTGGTCTCTGTCCACGTCATACCTCGGCCGCACCTGAACATTGACGTGGTGCTGCCCCTGGGCCGCTACGAGCAGGCCAAGGGCGAGATAGAGGGGTAGTCGAAGTTCAAAGCTCAAAGTTCAAAAGGGGGTAACGGGTAATGAGTTACGGGGAATGAGTGGGCATCCCCCTCGTTATTTATTTCTCGTTGACTCGTTGCCCCCACTTCAGGAGGCGAAAATGAACCTGTGGCGAGAGTTACCGCCGGGCCCTCGGGCGCCCGAGGTGGTCTTCTGCATCGTCGAGATACCCAAGGGTTCCCGCAACAAGTACGAGTACCAGGAGGACACGGGGGTCATCAAGCTCGATCGTGTCCTCTACTCCTCGATTCACTATCCTGGCGACTACGGGCTGATCCCCAGAACCTTCTGCGGGGACGGCGACCCTCTGGACATCCTGGTGATGGCCAATCAACCGACCTTTCCCGGCTGCCTCATCGAGGCCCGGCCCATAGGCGTCTTCCGCATGCGGGACGCGGGGCTGACCGACGATAAGGTGCTGGCCGTGCCCGCTACCGATCCCATCTTCAACGACTATCACGACATCGGCGACATACCCCAACACTTCTTGGCTGAAGTGGCGCATTTCTTTCAGGTCTATAAAGATTTGGAGAAGGTGGGGATCGAGGCCCTGGGCTGGGAGCCGGTTGCTGCGGCTAGGGAAGTGATTGCTGACGCTGTCCAGCTTTTCCAAGAGAAGTTTGGGTAAGAGATCAGAAACCTGGTTTTTTGGTTGATAAGACACCTTCTCGCGTCCCAGGAGACTACAGGAGAACAATCTGCTTGCTCAGACAGGGAAAAACCTGGTTTCTTGGAGGCGTAGCCATGCCATATCGCAAAACCGAATTTCGAGCCGGCCACTATTACCATCTATACAATCGCGGCTCAAACCGTCAGCCCATCTTTTTCTGTGACGAGAACTGGGGCTATTTCGTCAAGCGTATCAGGCACTACTTCAGGCCCGACCTGGTCGATATCCTGGCCTATTGTCTGATGCCCACTCACTATCACTTGATGGTCCATCTAAAAACCGATGACATGAGCACTCGAATTATGCAACCGTTTGGCGTATCCTACACCAAAGCCATCAACAAACAACAAGGGCGTGTTGGGCCGCTATTTCAGGGTCCCTTTCAAGCTGTGTGGGTGGATAAGGACGAGTACCTGATGCACCTGTCACGGTATATCCATATGAATCCGGTTAGCGCCGGTCTGGTAGCGCGACCGGAAGAGTGGGTCTTTTCCAGTTATCGGGACTACATCGGCTTGCGCAAGGGCACCTTGCCGGTCCCGGGCGTGGTCCTGTCACAATTTCCCTCTCGCCAGGCCTATCAAGAGTTTGTAGAATCTTATCGTGGCCAAGACGCCAAGATCATAGAATACTTGCTGTTTGATGAACAAAGAAACCAGGTTTTTGGGAAAAACCTGGTTTCTCCAGCAAAGGGAGGCTAAAAATGCTAATAGGAAAAGTGGTAGGTACCCTGGTCGCCAGCCGCAAGACTGAGACCATGGAGGGCTTGAAGCTACTGGTGGTCAAGCAGGTGGACATTGAGGGGCGCGAGGCGGGCGACTACGTCATCGCTGCTGATGCCGTTCAGGCTGGCGTGGGCGACTACGTTCTCTACGCCAGGGGCTCTTCGGCCCGCCAGACGGTTCAGACCGACCGCCGCCCCTGCGATGGCGTGGTCATGGCCGTGGTGGATACCTGGGACGTCAATGGGGAAGTGAAGTATCAAAAGGAGTGACGAGTGATGAGTAACGAGGTAATGAGGCGATAAGGCAACGAGGGATAAGGCATACTCGCCACTTGTTGCCTAGTTAACTCGGCGCCTTCACTCTGAAAGAAAGAGGGTAACATGTCTCTACAGGTTGACGAAGAGCGCATTGACGCCATCGTGAAGAGGGTGGTAGCGGAGCTGCGCCAAGAGCGGCCAATCACGAATCACAAATCGCAAATCGCAAATCGCAAATCGCTCTCTGGCAAGGATGGTATCTTTCCTGACATTGACTCGGCCATCGCGGCGGCCCAGGTCGCTCACCAGAGGCTGATGGCTCTCCCGGTGGAGCGGCGCGATGTCATCATCTCCCAGATGCGCCAGACAGCCCGGGAGAACGCCCAGGTGCTGGCACACGAGGCCTGGCAGGAGACGGGCATGGGCCGCTACGAGGATAAGATCGAGAAGAACCTCCTGGTGGCGGACAAAACGCCCGGCACGGAGGACCTCAAGCCCCTTGTCTTCACCGGCGACCACGGCCTCACCCTGGTAGAGCGGGCGCCCTACGGGGTCATCGGAGCCATCACCCCCAGCACCAACCCCACCTCGACCATCATCTGCAACGGCATTGGCATGGTGGCCGCCGGCAACGCGGTGGTGTTCAACTGTCACCCAGGAGCGAAGAAGGTCTCGGTGCACACGGTGCAGATCCTCAACCAGGCCATCGTCCGCGCCGGCGGTCCCCCCAACCTCATCACCACTACCCCCGAACCCACCATCGAGAGCGCGCAGCACGTGATGAAGCATCCTGCCATTGACCTTTTGGTGGTAACAGGCGGGCCGGCGGTGGTGCAGGTGGCTATGAACAGCGGTAAGAAGGCCGTCTGTGCTGGGCCGGGCAACCCGCCGGTGGTGGTGGACGAGACGGCGGACATTGAGCAGGCAGCCAGGGACATCATCAAAGGGGCCTCGTTCGACAACAACATCATATGCGTGCTGGAGAAAGAGATCATCGCTGTGGAGGCCATCGCCGACCGGCTCAAGGCGGCTATGCTGGCCCGCGGGGTGGTCGAGCTTAGCCTGGGGCAGTTGAACAGGCTGATGAGGGTGATCCTGCAAGAGGATCACGGGCCAGGCAAGCACGGCGTGATCAACAAGGCCTTCGTGGGCCAGAACGTGAGCGTCATTCTGAAGGAAATCGGGATGAGGGTGGACGATCAGGTCCGCCTGGCCATCGCCGAAGTGGATCGTTTGCATCAGCTCGTTTGGACGGAGCAACTGATGCCCATCATTCCGCTGGTGCGGGTGGCTTCGGCCGACAAGGCCATTGATCTGGCTAAAGAGGTTGAGCAGGGCATGGGCCACACCGCGGCGATGCACTCCAAGCACCTGGACCACCTGAGCCGCATGGCCCGCGAGATAAACACCAGCATCTTCGTCAAGAACGCTCCCTCGATTGCTGGGCTGGGCTTCGGCGGCGAGGGTTATAGCTCCTTCTCCATCGCCAGCCCCACCGGCGAGGGTCTGACCAGCGCCAAGGATTTCTCACGGGTGCGGAGATGCACGCTGGTGGAAGCGTTTAGGATTGTGTGAATCCTTTATTCTGGACGCGGATTAACGCAGATGAACGCTGACTTTTTCATCTATCTGCGAAAATCTGCGTGAATCTGCGTCCTAATGCTAATTGAGATGCCTGAACAAATCATTCAAAGAGTCAAAGAGGCCGGTGTCGTCGGCGCGGGCGGGGCCGGCTTTCCCACCCACGTCAAGATAGCGGCCCAGGTAGACACAGTCATCGCCAACGGTGCGGAGTGCGACCCCCTGTTGCGTTGCGATCAGCAAATGATGGCTGCCCGCGCTGCGGAGATCGTCGAGGGGCTGCGGCTGGTGATGCGGGCCAGCGGAGCCGATAGGGGCATCATAGCTCTGAAGCGAGAGTACGCCAACGCGGTGGCGGCCTTGCAGTCCAATGCCCAACACCTGGGCGAGAACATCTCCTTGCACCTGCTGGAGAGCCACTACCCCGCTGGCGACGAGTTCGTCCTGGTCTACGAGGTCACGGGGAGGCTGGTTCCGGAGACGGGGCTCCCTCTCCACGTGGGCTGCATCGTCCAGAACGTGGGCACGCTGTTCAACATCGCCAGGGCGCAACAGGGGATTCCCGTCACCCACCGGCTGCTGACTGTCACCGGCGCGGTCAACGAGCCCAAGACCTTGAACCTGCCCATTGGCACTCCCATCGGCGAGGCGGTGGCCTGGGCTGGCGGGATCAAGATCCCCCGCTGGTCGGAGCGGACCGAGGAGGATTACGCGGTGGTGGTCGGCGGGCCGATGATGGGCTGGCTGGCTCAAGACCTCTCCGAGCCTATCACCAAAACCACCACCGGCCTGATCGTGTTGCCCAGGAACAACCCTGTAGTTCGCTCTCTCTCTCGCCCGCTGGGGTCGTGGGTCAAGCGAGGGCGCTCCACCTGCGACCAGTGCCGCGATTGCACCGACCTCTGCCCCCGCTACCTTCTGGGACACGACCTGGAACCGCATAAAGTAATGCGCTCCATCAACTACGGCCTGACCGAACCTACGGCCATCATAACGGCGGCCGTGCTCTGCTGTGAATGTAGGTTGTGTGAGGCCTACGCCTGTCCGCTGGAGCTTTCGCCGATGGCCTACTACCAGGAGATCAAGCGCCGACTGGCGACCCAGGGTTGGCGGAACGTCGTGCACAAGCGTTCCGATCTGACGCCTCATGCGATGCGCGAGTACCGCCGCGTGCCCATGGAGCGCCTCGTCGCCCGGCTGGGGCTGACTGAATACGAGGAATGTGTCTGTCCTCTGGACGAGCGGGAGTACCAGCCCCAGCGCGTCACCATCCCGCTCAGGCAGCACATCGGCGCGCCGTCTCAACCGATGGTCAAAACCGGGGACAGGGTGCAGTGCGGCGAGCTCATCGCCCGGATTCCCGAGGGCAAGCTGGGGGCCAATGTTCACGCCTCGATCTCGGGCAGGGTGGAAGCAGTGACTGGTGAACACATCATGATCTCCGCTTGATCAAGGCTGTCTGTTATGGAAGACGCGCAAAGGGAGGATTACCATGGCGATGGAACCCGCAATCGGTTTGGTTGAAACTAACAGCATCGCGGCTGGCATCGAAGCTGGCGACGCGATGATGAAGAAGGCCCCTGTGGAACTGCTGGAGGCTCGCCCAGTGTGTCCTGGCAAGTACATCGTCCTCATAGGCGGGCTCACCGACCCCGTGTACGAGTCCCTGCAGGCAGGTATCGAGACCGGGGCCGACACCGTCGTTGATCAGCTTTTCTTGCCCAACGTACACCGCTCCATCTTCCCGGCTCTGGCTACGGCTACCCCGCCGGGCAAGGGCGAGGCCCTGGGCATCATCGAAACCATCACCGTGGCCACCTGCATCGTCGCCGCCGACGCTGCTGCCAAAGCTGCCGACGTCTCGCTCCTGGAGCTGCGCCTGGCCAACGGCCTGGGGGGAAAGTCATTCGTGCTGATCGAGGGGAAGGTCTCCGACGTCGAGGCCGCGGTGGAGGCAGGGGTGAAGTTTCCAGAGCAGGAAGGGCTTTTAGTGCGCAAGGTCGTCATCTCGCAGTTGCACGAGGAGATGAAGGCCAAGATCGTGTAGTTGGAGATTGGAAGTTGGATGTTGGAAGTTGGATCGTTAGACCTTCCAATCTCCAACCTCTAACTTCCAGCAAGAGGAGGCTTTTATGCAACTGGCCAAAGTGATTGGCAGACTGGTGGCCACCCAAAAATACGAGGGGCTAGAGGGGATCAAGCTCTTGATCATTCAGCCCTTGGACAAGTTCCAGAATCCCGTCGGTGAGCCGTCGGTGGCTGCCGACGGGACGGCTCTGGCCGGCCCCGGAGACATCGTCTTCTTCGTTGAGTCGCGGGAGGCCGCGCAGGCCCTGCCGGAGAAGTTCGTGCCCGTGGATCACGCTATCACGGGGATCGTGGATGAGGTAGACGTCATCTAAAGTTCAAAGCTTGAATTGAGGAGTTGGCCATGCACATCGGGAAAGTCAGCGGTACGGTAGTAGCCACGTTCAAGGATAAGGTCTTCGAGGGCAAAAAACTGCTCATCGTGGATCGCTTGACGCCAGAAGGGGATCCCACGGGTCACTACTGGATTGCTGTTGATGATGTGCAGGCTGGCGTGGGCGATACAGTACTGATCATTGACGAGGGCAACTCGGCCAGGCAGGTGGTGGACATGGACCCGGCCCCCATCCGCGCCGTCGTCGTGGGCATCGTGGACGAGATAGACATAGCAGCCTGATCTTGCAAGATAAGCCAGGGGCTGAACACCTGAGGAAGCCATGGACGAACACCTGGACAAATTCATCACCTACCTCATAGCCGAGAAAAATGCCTCTCTCTACACCATCAAGAACTACCGCCACGAGATCAGGCAGTTCCTTGACTTTTTGAAAGAGCAGGGGATTGATTCCTGGGACGGCGTGGATCGCTACGTCTTGCGTCGGTATCTGGCGTGGCTGCAGGCCGAGGGCTACGTCAAGGCCAGCATAGCCCGCAGAATCTCAGAGATGCGCTCCTTTTGCCGCTATCTCGTGCGGGAAGACATACTGGACACGAATCCCATCAGGGTCATCTCCTCGCCCAAGATTCCCAAGCGCCTGCCCAATTATCTGGCTCCGCACGAGGTCGAGGCCCTGCTGGCAGCCCCAGACGCGACGGTTCCCCAGGGCCAGCGCGACCGAGCGATCCTGGAGGTGCTCTATGCCTCAGGGCTGAGGGTCAGCGAGGTGGTGAGCCTCAACCTGAGTAATTTGGATCTCCGCCACGGTGAGCTTAGGGTTTGGGGCAAGGGGGGCAAGGAGAGATTGGCCTTGTTAGGCCAGCCAGCGTGCAGAGCCCTGACGCGCTACATCCAGGACGGGCGGTCAAAATTGATTAAACAGAACAGGGCGACCAACGCTCTTTTTTTGAACCGCCTGGGCACTCGCCTCTCGACGCGCAGCGTGAGCAACGTCCTGGACAAATACGCTAAACTGGCCGGATTGAGGAGGCGCGTCACGCCTCACGTCATGCGTCATACCTTCGCCACCCACCTCTTGGATGGCGGCGCCGACCTGCGGACTGTTCAGGAGCTCCTCGGCCATGCCAGTCTCTCCACTACCCAAATCTACACCCACGTCTCCCAGGCCCGGGCGAGGGAGGTGTACCGAAAGGCGCACCCAAGGGCGAGGGAAAAAGAGAATGAACCAATGACCAATAATTCGTGGCAAAAAACTGAGGAGGCCAGGAATGAGATTAACGAAACTACGTGAGACCTTAGCAACCGAGGGCCTGGACGCCATCCTGATCACCCAGCCCGAGAATCGGCGCTATCTCAGCGGCTTCACCGGCTCGACCGGGGTGCTCCTGATCTCTCAGGATCAGGCTGTTTTGGCCACCGACTTCCGCTACTACGAACAGGTCGAGAAGCAAGCCCCTGACTTCCGGTTGGCAAAGGTTACGGCCAGGTTCGAGACGCTCCTCCCCGAGCTGATCCAGCAGGTGGGGGCGAAGAGGGTTGGCTTCGAGAGCGTGCATCTCACCGTTGAGCAGCACCGGGAGTGGCAGGAGGTCGCCGAGGGCGCCGTTTCCACTTCCGAGTTCGAGCTGGTGCCCACCACGGAGTTGGTGGAAAGGATCAGGGCCGTCAAGGACGAGGGCGAGCTAGACAAGATCAAGAAAGCCATCGCCCTGGCCGACCAGGCCATAGCCCACATCGCGGACTTCATCGAGCCGGGCATGACGGAGAAAGAGGTGGCCTGGGAGCTGGAGGTTTTCATGCGCACCCACGGCGCGGAGAAGCTGGCCTTCGACAGCATCGTTGGCTCCGGGCCTAACGGGGCCATGCCCCACGCCACCGTCTCCGAGCGGGCGATTCGGGCTGGTGAGCCCATCGTGATTGACCTGGGGGCGATGGTTGACGGCTACAACTCCGATCTGACCCGCACCATCTGCGCGGGCCGACCGGACGATAAATTCAAGGAAATCTACGACATCGTTCTGGAGGCCCAGCTAACAGCCGAGCGGAACATCCGGCCTGGGATGCAGGGCAAGCAGGCCGATGCTATAGCCCGTAAAGTCATCGAAGAAGCAGGCTATGGCGAGAACTACGGCCACGGGTTGGGCCACGGCGTGGGGCTGGCCGTGCACGAGAAGCCTGTGGTTGGTCGCTTATCCGAAGATGTCCTGGAGCCGGGCATGGTCTTCACCGTCGAGCCGGGTATCTACCTGCCGGACTGGGGCGGTGTGCGCATCGAAGACATCGTCGTCATGAGGGAAAATGGGGTAGAGGTGCTGACCCAGGGCAGCAAGGAACTCCATGGATAGTTCCTCACTTGTCGAAAACGGCGACTTGTGATAAAATGTATCATCGGAATGGGGGCAATCGCTGCCAGAGCCGCTGGAGGATGATGCGCAACTTCCCCGAAGTTGCGCCTCCTCCTGCTAGCTAGTAATGAAAGGTGAGGGGAAATGAATGAAATCATGGCAAGAATAGGACGTGAAACTCTTATCGGGTTAGTGATAGGGCTCGTCGTGGGGCTGATCATCGGCCTGCCTATTTTGGGCTGGTGGGTGTTCCCAGTGGAGTGGTATGATGCCGACCCCTTCGACCTACGCCAGCAGCACAAAGAAGCCTACATCAGTATGCTGGCCGATTCTTACACCCTGAGCACCAACGTGGCGCTGGCCAGACAGCGGGTTGGGGGGTGGGACCCCAAGGACCTGGGCCAGGTCATTGGCCAGCTCCAGGCTAAAGCCAGCGACGGGGCACAGGTTCAGCGCCTGGATAAACTGGCGGCCGCATTGGGGGTGCAGGCAGAAGTAGTGCCCCCTGAGCCTGCTGCGCAGGCGACGACGGTCTGGGCGCTGATTCGGCGTCTGGCGCCTATTTTTGGCATCGTCCTGGCAGCAGTCCTGGTGATCGCTGGGGTGATGGTGGGCCTTCCGCTCTTGCGGGGACGCCGCCCGGAGGAACCAGGGAGGCTGGGCAGACGGCCTTCTCCAGAGCGGCAAGCGGCCAAGCCAGAGGACGTCGGGGAGCCGCTGGGCCACTTCGTCGCCAGCTATACCTTGGGCCAGGACAGCTATGACCAGTCTTTCAGCATCGAGTCGCCCACCAGCGAATTCCTGGGTGAGTGCGGCATGGGCATCTCCGAGATAGTCAGTGCGGGGCCGCCTGCCAGTGTAACCGCGTTTGAGGTCTGGCTGTTCGACAAGAACGACATCCGCACCGTCACCAAGGTGTTGATGAGCAAGTATGCCTACGACGACGATGCTTTGCGGGCCAAGCTGGCTCCTAAGGGAGAGGCCGTCCTGGTCGAGCCTGGCGAGACCATTGTCTTGGAGACAGCCACCCTGCGGATTGATGCCGAGATAAGCGAGATGGGGTACGACGAAGAGACCACACCTCCCCAGAGCTATTTCACCAGGCTTACGCTCAGTCTGACGCCCAGCCTCAAGGCTCCCTCAGAAGAAACGGAACAGACAACTCTGACCGCGTAGGTCTCCAGCCAATAAGATAGAGACCTCTCGGAAATGTTGTCCGCTTAGTACGGCGGTGGACGCCTTGACTGAGCCTTCGGCCCGAGCCTCAGGCCGAGGGCTTGTCGAAGTCTAGCGTCCACCACGAGCTTGCAAAATGGACCGCTATGACCTTCCGAGAGATCTCGGGTACCAAAAGGGGGTGTCGGGTTCATGGGGTGCTAACCCGGCCCTCCTTAAATTGAAGGAGGAGTAGCATGGAAAAGTTGGGAAGGTTAGAAGGGCGGGGTAAACTAAGGGTAGCAAGGAGATACCTGAATTTCATTGGTAGATATGTGACCCGGAAGAAAATCTTGAATGTTTGTCTAATTGAGTTTGAGAAATTCCTGAAGCGGCCCTGTGTCCGGGGAAAACCATATGTATTAGTTTTAGAGTCAACTAATCTTTGCAATTTGCGATGCCCAGGCTGCCTAACGGGGATTGGTAAGAATCCCGTTCCCGAAGGCCAGATGACCTTTGGTGAATTTAAGAGTATCATTGATGATGTGGGCGATTATCTCATCTTGGCTAAGTTGGACGGCGTGGGTGAGCCATTGATCAACAAGGATATATACAAGATGATAAGTCATGCTCATGGGTGTGGCGTAGGAACGACCTTCAGCACGAACTTCTTGCTATTTTCTGAGGAAGATGCGGAAAGGTTAATCAAGACGGGGCTGGATCACTTAACCATAGCAGTGGATGGGGTGACACAGGCAACATATGCGAAATATCGCGTTGGCGGTGAGCTAGCGAAGGTGCTAAATAACGTGAAGGTATTGTTGAGAAAAAGGGAGGAATTAGGAGTCTCCCATCCCTTAGTTGAATTGCAATTCATCATCTTTGATCACAATGAGCATGAGCTTCCACAAATAGAGGGGCTTGCTTTAGAATTGGGTGTAGACAGATTATATATCGAAGAATCAATAGCCAGGCGGCTAAGGGCGAGGAAGCCAAATTTAGGAAAAACGAAAGCGTGCTATTGGTTATGGAACGTGATCAGCATCAACTGGAATGGTGATTACAAATCGTGCTCTCGAGGATTTATCAGCCGCTTTTCCCTGGGGAACACTCGATACCAAAGTTCCAAAGAGGTATGGAACAACCAAAGTTACAGAATGCTCCGTGCTCTATCAGCTAGAGGCGAACATCCTTGTGCCAATGCTATTGAGCGTATCGCCCCAGAGTTTTGCTGCGACAAGTCTATGTTATTGCTTCCATAAGTTCTGTTGTCCATGAACAAGCGAATTCGTATTTTCAGCAAGCAAATTCTGACCCTGACCCTGGCCCTGTTGATGGTGCTTCTAATGGCTTTGATAGTGATTAGGGCAAGCTATCTTGGAGGGATAGCGCGATTCAGGGAGATCACCGAGAACTTAATGAAGGCAAAACGCGTTAGACATAAGCTTAGCTTGATGCGCATGGGCGAGGACACCCCTGAGTAGCAGTTTTTGCGCATGACGAAAGTGCAAAGAACTTTTGCCCAGTTACATAGGCCGGGGTGAACCCTTCACAAGCTGGCGCAACATGGCCAGGCTCCCCTGCAAGGCGATGCCAGCGATGATCAGCCAATGAAGCCAAAACGGGGTTGTGGCCGCGTAATGCTTGCGATAGAAAATGTCCATGGCGCGATAGAACTCGCGGCGAGCCCTGCGGCTGTGTTTGGTGGACGCCTCCTTGATGTGAAGCACAGTGACCTGAGGGTTGTAGTAGATTTTCCACCCAGCTTTCCTGATCCGATAGGCCCAGTCCTGGGCCTCGCCGTACAAGAAGAAGCTCTCATCCAATAGCCCCACCTGGTGGATGGCCTCAGCCCGCACCAGCATGAAGGCCCCCATCACGGAGTCCACCTCGGTCAGCTCATCGGGATCGAGGTAGGTGAGGTTGTAGCGCCCGAAGCGACGGCTTTTGGGGAAGAGTTTGCTCAGGCCCAACATGCGATAAACGAAAGCACTCGGTGTAGGGAAAGTGCGGCGACAGGCCAGGTCAAGGCTGCCATCCTCGCGGACCAGTCTGGGTCCCGCCGCCCCGGCCTCAGGATCAGCCTCCATGAAGTCTAGCATATCCTGGAGCGCTGAGGGAGGAAGTAGGGTATCAGGGTTGAACAACAAGGCGTACCTGGGAACAAGCCCCCCTGGCCCCCCAACATTGGGGGGAAGGGGGTGTCGGGCTAGAGGAGCGTTCTGGAAGCCGAAGGCCCTGAGCCCAAGGTTGTTGGCGTAGGCATATCCGTCGTTAACGGGGCTTTCGATGAGCTGAACTTGGGGGAACTCCTGGCGTACCATTGTAGCGCTATTATCATGGGAACAGTTATCCACCACGCAGACCTGATAGCTGAAATCGCCCTGGCTATCGTAGATAGAGGCCAGGCAATCCCTCAACAGGTCGCGAGTGTTGTAGTTGACGATGACAATGAGCAAATCTAATTGAGCACGCATAACTTTTCCGCGCTTGCAAGTCTAAGAGTTGTCCAGTAGCGAATTAGCCTGGTGGGTGCAGACCCAATGCTACCCAATAGCCTCGAAGTTGAACAATTGTCGGTCGGTTCATTTGAAGAGCCTCGACAGTCACTCGGCCCACCGAAGTAAGTCCTATACTTTTGTACCATCCTACTCCAACAGACTCACGTATAGCGCGCCCTCGCCTTCAGCAGGCCTACCTGATCTACCTCAGTCAGCAGTTGGTCAAGAGCCTCTTGCTCTTCAGGAGACAGCTCGCCACGCCGGTTCTTGTCTAATAAAGCCCTGAGTTGCTGCTGACGATCGGGAGCCACAACCGCCTCAGCCAGTATCCGCAACTCCTGCAGGCTCAGTTGGACAAGGGGACCAATTCTGCTCTACTCTCGGTGGGCTTACTCCGTAAGGCAAAGCGCAGATTTCGAAGCAATTCCCCAGCCATCTCTACCTGATCCTCAAGCGACAATTGCCGGGCCGCCTTAAGCATTTCTGCATAGGACATAACCGTCATAATATGCCTCCCATCTCAAAGCAGAAACTTGTCAGTAATCTCGCAGATTATTTTAGCACGGCTTGCCAAAAAGGACAAGGCCACACAGAGGGAGACACCATATTCTTTGATACCAGTGCCCCTCGATCGGGATTTGACAAAAACGCCATACCGTTGTAGAGTATTTGCCGCTTGCTTAATTTGGGCAAGCCTTGTATAATTTTGGCCGTTGCCCTTATCTCTGGACTTTGGACAAAGCCATTCTGGCTGCCGTCACGATTTTGTCTAAAGTCCAAGATAAAGGGCAGAGTTGGTATTGCGACAATGAGTTAAAGGCCCTGGACAAAGCTCGCCAAGCATTTGAGACTACGGGTAAGGAGAATGATTTCCCTGATGTTAGCTTTGACCGAGGTTATGCTTATGCTCAAGCAGGGTTGGGCTATGCCGTTCTCTCTGACCAAGAAAAGGGAGACCATTGGACAACCGCTGAGGGCTACTTCGGTAAAGCTACTGACGCTTTGTGGGATTGGTATGACACTCAGGGTTATGATGCGGGCCGTTACTCTTATCTGGCGACGATACCCTATGCCCTCTTGGTGGATGTGCTGGCAAAACACGATAAGCTAAATAACGCCCAGATAGCCGATGTCAAAGCCCTTATGGTGCTCATCCTGCAAAGGCTCTGGGACGAGAGTAAGGACGAACCACAGTGGGGTATTGAACCATGCTGCTCTGGAGACCACACCTATGAAATGGCTGCTGAGCAGAACGCAGGGAATGCAGCAATGTGGATGCTTCTGGGCAAAATCTGCGCCGCTGAGACCATTGAGGCATTAGCGGGTACGAAAACGGGCCAGGATGCTTTATATGTAGGTGAGCATTTGCTCGACTACGTTTTCCGTGACCTGAATGCGCCAAAGCCCACGCTTGATGAAAGTTTCCGTGTTCATAATTACGGGTCTTCGTCCTTTAGTGGGCTGAGTGGATAAAAGAGGCAATCTTGGATACAATTGGGTGCCCCACCATAACCCAATATCCAAGGAGGCCTCTTGATGAAACAGAAAGTACGAGTCATTGACGAAGTGGGCCAGGAGGTTCACCCGGCCCTCACTGAATTGCTTGGTCTATCCGACTTTGACGTGGTAGGCTACGAGCTACATGAGCCCGAAGGTTTGCTCATTCTGTTCTGCGTAGTGAAGTATGACGCAGCTATTTGCCCAAACTGTCATCGGGTCTCGCGCCGGGTCCACGAGTACAAGCGAGTTGTCAAACGGGATTTATCAGTCTGGGGATTACAGTGTTACCTAGAATATGATCATCGGCGCTTCAAGTGTGACTACTGCGGCAAGCCTTTCACCGAACAATTGGCTACGGTGGGTTTCAATAGCCTCTACACCCGTCGCTACGAGCATCACGTGTTCAATCAATACCGACACACTGCCATTCAGAGTGTATCGGATAATGTGATCTTATGGCAAGTTAACAATTGAATAGCACTTTGTTCTTTCCTCTCACGCTCGATTTCTTGCGCTCAACGTCAATTTGTGGCATCATTGGGAC
>DAOUDK010000146.1:0-56817 GCA_034431315.1 Anaerolineae bacterium | reverse complement strand
AAACCTTTCCCTGAGACGCACAAAACCGACGCCACTCCCAACCTATGGACTCACTTGACAATCTCTGCGAATGGAGAAGGAAGTGGTGGTAAATGAGAGCAACTGCACCCATATGATTAGGCCACCTGGGAGGTTCCAGTGTTCCCGTGACTTCGCAAATGCCTTTAACCAACGGACAATACGGCGCATTTGGTTTTCATCGACAGCCGCACCCTGTTTCTTAGATGGGCTGCGTTCGCTCACTGTATCATTAAACCAGTTTGTTATCTCCATAGGATCTCTATGTGCCCAGTCACTGCCAGCGTGTTCAAAAATCACATTGCCATACTGGTCTTCATACTTTCGGTAAACTGCCAGATCAATATGATGTCCTTCTGCATAGTACACACGCACAGCATTTGTCTTTGCCTTGGGAGGTTGTCTGAAGTTGCCCCCTCCTTCGCGCATGGCACTTTCTATCCTTTTTCGAGAACCTAGCGCAGTGCTTGGCAGATCGTTCTTTGCGAAGATGATCGCAACATCAATGTCGTAATCTTTCTGGGGGTGCTGGTTGATCGTATGCATCGCATAGCTCCCCTGGTTACGATAGTCGAATCCACTTGGGTGCTTGAGCTTTTCCAAACCAGTCTTGAGCCGTTCGAGATTCCTGTCTCGATGCTCTGCTAGAGTTTGACGCTCTTCCGCCCCGAGGCGCACGTGATCGTTGTAGAATTGATTTAACTCTTTGTGTAAATCGTACATCATCTATATACCCTCCTCATCAAGTTGTTGTACTTCTTCCAAGAAATCGCTCGAATTGGTTTCTCCAGTGATTTCCAGCCCCCAGGAGTATCTGGGTGAATCCTTGCTTGTGTAATTGTGGACCACAATCTTGCGATCAATCGTTTGACTGATCAGTTGGCCGAAGTAGACCGCTAACGATACCGGCCCGGCGTAGAATACATGGACACGTTCCCGATTCGGCAGAAGTTCATGAACATTGTCAAGCATCCAACGAAATCTAGATCCGTATCTATGAAGTTGATGGTCACTCACCATAACGTCACGTTGGGTTGGCTCAATGCGCAGGTGAAGTGATGCTATTGGCAAAGGCACAATGCCTGCGATCTCTTCAGGTCTTATCGTGTTGCTAATGCTGATGCGTACGATAACGTCTCCTTTCTCCTCATTCACGTACGGAGGCAGGCCGTCCAATTTGAGTTCCGGTCCAACCGTCTCGCCTTGCAAATATTCCCACCGCCCTACGTACCGGTTGAGTTCAAAGAAGTGCAGTTTACACTTATTCGTTAAGCGATATCCTAAATGAAACAGCAACGGTATGTGAGCGATTCCAAAGTAGGCCACTGATGCATTGGGATAGGACTCTAACAGATCGTTTACGTGCTGATCTAAGTTAGCCTGACGCTCTGCTGCTTTGCGTGGATCAATCAACCGTCCATTGTTGTACAAATCGGTCTGCTCTACTAGTAACTCGGTGACACTAGAACCCGCGAACCTCTCAGGTAGAGAATCAATTATGGTCTGAGATGGGATGTGTTGCATTGAGAGATGCCGGATAGCAATGAGCTCTCCAGCCTGTTTTGAGGACACGGTAATACTCTTGGGGAGTGACTCGTTTGGTGCTATTGCCCCACTACGCAGAAAGCCGATTGTGAAGGCGGCTGCATTGAGTGATGCCTGCTCACGCCAGTCGTCACCCTTGTCTTCATCAGCAAAATCGCTGACACTTCTGATAGCAAGAAAGCGCGGGCGGGTCGGAGCAATGGCAGCTGCCAGTGCTACACCATAGGACTCCATCTCCATTCCTATCAACTTGGGATGCAAATGCAACAGGGTGTTAACGGAGTGTTGATCAGCTATGACTTTATCTCCGACAGCGAAAGGTCCGAAATGTACTCGGGGAGTATCTGAGCCACTGGGGCCTGTGTGTTCCCGTAGAGGGTTTTCAATAGCAATCAAATCCTGCCAATCAACACCTCTGTAGTTTTGGGCATTATGTAGCAAGCAATGGTCAGATGGAATCGAAAGAGGACGGCATTGAACGCCATCAGGGGTTTGCTTGGCCTGTTCGTAATAGATTACTTGGGTAGGGATGATTATGTCCCCAAGATTGACTCTGCTCTTGACGCCCGCAGCAATTCCAACCATCAGCACGTAGCTGGGGTTCAGCTCGTTGACAACTTGAGTAGTATGTATGCCCGCTTCTACATTACCCATCTGGGAGAGTTTGGTAACAGCAACCTTATAACCACTGTTCTGAACATCCGCTGGAAGTGTACATACGTAGCATATCAGTGATCCGCCGATTTGGACTTGCTCGTAATCTTCGAGCAAGCGCAGGACTGCCTCTAGTTCTTCAGGTAGAGCAGTCACTATCAGAAAATCGATAGGCCCTGAGTTATGACGGGGATCATCTAGTGTTCGCACTGTCACCCTCCATCTTGAAAAACGATCATATCCTGCCCTCAAAACACAAAAACCCCATGCTCTTAAAGGCGCGGGGCTTTCTATCCGTCACTAACATCTGCACACGGGAATATACAATTACCCATTACTTATGCTAGGCACACATTGCCACAGTTTTGCTCCACACCACGGTCTGACTGAGTTCTCAAGTTTGATGCCTTCAGTCCGCCAACTCGAGCAAGTCTTTCCAAGTATCTAGTTGCTGGCTGTTAGTGTAGCACAATATCCTGTATTTGTCAAGTTGGCAACACCCTAGATATAGTGTAGAAATCATGTTCTATGGATACAAAAAAACTCCCCGCCGGTACACCTAAGAAAACCGACGGAGAGCCGCCCACAGATATGTTTATGGAGGAACATCAATGGGCAACAATACTCTACAGCAAAAGTCGGAAAAGTGCAAGTTGTCATCTCTGCTCTCTTTTCACCCTCCACGCTAGCACCTCGTCGGCCTGTCCCCCCTTCATAACGTATTGCTCATTAAGGTAGGGATTCGCAAGCTATACCATCATTATCCCCATCAAGACGGTGTATATCCCCGCGTCCTAACGATTTGCAGTACTCATAGCAAGCCTGGGCCTGAGCGTGAGTGCTGAAGTCCGAGCAGTTGTAGATATTGCCCGAACAGTCACAGACGGCAGCGGGTGGTGGTTGGGTAGTCGGCAAAGGCGTCGGCGTCGGTCCCCACAGTCCGCGCCCGGCCCAGCGGCGTCGCCCCCAAAGCCAGCAAATGCTCATTGGCCGGGTGATCCAACGTGTGGACTTGCTTCCCCCACCCCACCACTTCTCGCGCCAACTGCTCTGTCTTGCTGCCGGGCTGGGCGTGGGCGATGAGCACGGTATCGGCCAGGGCTGCCACGAAGCGGTTGCGGGTCAGCGCCGTGTCCGCCGTCATGCGCCGCACCTTTTCTCCGAACGGCGACATGAGCAGCAGCCGCCCGGCCGCCATTGGTTCTCTGTACTCCCGTTTCAATCGCATCTTGACCAGGCTGCGGGCTGGGCAGACGATGACTGGCTGCGGCCCGTGCAACAACACCGCCAGGCACTCCTGCTCCACTGGCGAGTGGAAGCCGCTGATGACTGTCACCGTGCCTGTGCGCCACTGCTGCGCCAGGTCGTGCACCCGCAAGATGATGCTGGCTGGCGCTTTGGTGGAGCAGAACAGGGCCAACAGCGGCCCCTGCCGCTCCGTCCAAAGGGTCGGGTTGCCCCACAGCGCCACTTGGCCTAGGGTGGGGTCTGCCAGGCGTTGGAGGGCATGGGCCGGATAGGTGGCTTCACTCTCGCGCAGGATCGTCCGTGGTGCGCGCACTGGCTACTCCTCCTCGCCCTCTTTCCTCCAGTAGTTGGTCGCCCATCCGATACTTGATGTCGTAGTTGATGATGAAGTCGAGTTCCTCATCCGTAAAGCCGTAGTGTTGGGCTAATGTGGAATCTATTTGATCGATTGTTTCTTTCGAGAGTTTAGGGTAGATGCATTGAATCGTCAACTGACCCAGGCTTCGATAGTTCATTTGAAGCATCTCAGAGTTTCTCTCAATATCCCGCATTAAGTCATGCGAAAGGGTGGAGAGCTGACGAAGTGTGCTTTCAGAACTGGATTCCATATCGAATCTGACGGAACGAATCTCGCGTTTGTTCAGGTTTCTGCAATCGGAATAAATTGTCAGCAGCCAGTAGAATAAGTTAGAGTTGAGAATCGCCAGGAAGGTATCTCTTGCCGATACAGAGTCAAACCCGATTACTTTTAGTTCTGATGGATCGCGCTTGTTGCCTTTGGCATCATAAATCGTAGGAACGAAATTGAGCACTTGAACAAAACTGCTGAGTTTGCGCGTGTAGTAGATAGCAGAATGCTCACCCCTCCTTTCATAGGAACCAAGAGTTCTTTTCTGCGCTAGAACTTTTTGCAGGATGCTTTTCTCCAATTCAGTAGACAGCTTTGGGATAGAACCATCAATGGCGAAGTCCGTTGATTCGACGTAGCTCGTTCTGTGGAACAGCTGTGGGCGCTCAACGGTCTGCCACTTGCTATATCCTGTCGTGTGAATACCGCCAGGTAAAGAAGGGGCCTGTTCTAGAAGCACAATCGAAAGACGACAGTGTTCAATACCCTCAAAGAGTTTGCCTGGTCGGTCATTATAGCTACTGATCACCAGGTTGCCCGAACTCCGCAGTAGACGCTGTAAGGGCGAGAATCCGTCGGTGCAAACAGAAGCAACAGGAATGATGAGGCCCAACCTTCCATTAGCTTGCAGAATTCTGAGGCTCCGTTCCATCACGAAGGCATACAAGTTACGAGTGCTCTCTGTCTCATAATCTAAGACTTCATAAGACTCCTGGATACTACGGTAAACAACGTACGGCGGATTCCCAATAATCACATCAAACCCACCCTGCTTCAGAATACCATAAAACTCCGTGAACCAGTGAAAGGGCTGGTGGGAGGCCAGCCACTTCTGGTACGCTGCGGGTTTGTCCACATCTATCCCATACTCCTGTGCCAGATAGCGGTTCAGCTCGTCTTCCAGTGCTTTGAGCCGCTTGCGGAGTTCCTCTTTTGCCTCGATGGAATCCTGGGTGTACTCGTGCATGTCGTGCGCGGTCTGCATGGCCTGGAATTTCCCAAACAGGCGGTCTACATCTTCCGCCTTTTCCTCAACCTGCTGTATGCCCGCTAAGTCTTCGGAAGACAGCAACTTACTCTGTGGCCCTTCCCACCGCATGGCCCGCTCTACTTCTTCTCTGCTGGTAAACCCCACCAGCGTATTCCCGGCGCGGATGTTGAAGTCTATGTCGGGCAGTGGCTCAATGTTCTCGACCCGATCTACCTGGGCCACCAGCTTCAGGAAGAAGCGCAGCTTGGCGATCTCTACCGCCTCGGCCATGATGTCCACCCCGTACAGGTTGTTGACCACGATGGACTTGAGGACAAAGTAGCTTCGGTTGGGGTGCCGCTCCATCTGCTCCAGCACTTCGCGGAAGTCCCGGTACTTGTGGGGGTGGTGGTCGCCGTGGGCCAGTTCGGCTACGAAGGCTTCCATCCGATGGAGGCAGGCCTCGTACAGCGGTTCCAGGACGTTGAGCGCGGCGAACAGGAAAGCGCCCGACCCACAGGTGGGGTCTAGCACCGTCACCTGGTTGATCGCTCTCCAAAAGGCGCGCAGCAACTCCGGCCCTTCGCAGTTCTCTATCACGTCCTGGGCAAACTGCTGAATGTCCAGGTTGTAGGTGATGAGGTCGTTGATGGAACGCACCTCCCCATTCACGAGCTTGAGCCAGACCTCTTCGTAGCGTTGTCGCCGCGCTACGGTCTCCCGCCAAATCTCGGTGGGCAGGGCGTATTCCTCCGGCGTGCGGGTGTTCCACGCCCCGCGCTGGCTCACGTCGTCAATCCCCGCCGCGATCTCGTGCGGCAAAGTCAGGTCGGTTCCCTTGCGCACCGCTTCGTAGATGTAGCGGTCGGGGTCGGCAGCCAGCAGCGACCAGACCGATTGCTCTCCCTCAAACGCGACGCGACACTTTTCCCGCGCCTGGTCGAAGAGGAAGGGGATGATGGTGTTCTTGCTGATGTATCCGGTGATGTCCTCTTTGGTGTAGTAGGCGCCCATCTGCTTCTGGTTGATGTACTTCTCAAAGATGTAGCCCAACACGTCGGGGTTGATCTCGCGGTCGTCCCGCAGCGGCCGGTCGTCCAGATGCCATTGGTAATAGTCAAAGAAGTCAAAGAGCCGCTCGAGGGCCGCGTCGGGAATCTGGATCGTCCGACCGTGCAACTGCTCTACCTCGTGCCGCTGGAAAATACCGCCATTCAGGAAGGGAATATCTCCCAGCAAGGCCCGAACCTGGGGCGACCGCTCACCTGGCGTTCTGGCGAATCCCTCGAAGAACAGCGGGCACAGGAAATCGGCGTAGAAGCGACCTTGGCTTTCCGCCAGCTTGTGGCGCAGGTAGCCCGGGTCGTTGTCCAGGAAGCCCTTCTTCTGGATGAAGTAGATGAACATGAGCCGGTTCAACATCACCGACACGTACCACCGCTCCAACTCCTCGTCTGGTATCCCTTCGAGAAACTTCTGGAAGGCGTCGCGCTCTTTCTTGAAGCGATCATAGAACTTTCTCGTGGCTCGTTCCACGTTGAAAGCGGCGCGGACGCGGCCGGTCACGTCCACCAGGATTACGCTCTCTTCTTCCTCAAAACTGAAGGCGATGTTTTGTAGCTTCTGGATGAGGGAGTCGCCCGGCTGCTGGATGGTGTAGTGGTGTTCCCGGCTGGCCAGCGGCTTGCCTGCCTCCCGCCGCACCCATTGCCAGATCTGCTCAGTGCGCTCCCCGTCAACGTAGATGATGAAATGCTCGCGGAAGGACCGGGCCACCTGCCGCTCGATCTTGCGCCGCGTGGCATACGGAGGGATAGTCCCCACAGCACAAACAAAAGCCACCACACCCCGCTTCTCGGCCACGGCTTGCAGCGTGAACCGTTCTTCGACAACCTCCACGTCCAGGTTGGTCGAATAGTTATCCCAGCCCAGCTCTTCGATGAACAGAGACTCAAAGTCGAATCCCTTGAGGTAGCGTCGAATCCGTGCCGTGTCGAGTATCATGCGTCCTCCTCCCAATGGCACTAGCTTTTCCAGCCCGCGCGGGAATGAATCCCATGCGCGTCAAGTCTTAAGGATGGTGTCGTGCTTGCCGGGGCCGCACGGCGATAAAGTCGCCGTGCTACGGAGCTTCCGCCCGATGAAATTGGGCTCAAGAACCCCGTTTTACGGGGTGGCAGCTTCGTAGCCGTGGCACTTCATGCCACGGCGGAACTGGCCAGCAAGCGTTTTCCCGCAGCTTGCCGTCTTAGCTTGACGCGCATGGAATGAATCCCCGCGCTGAGATAACAAAGCCCCTTCGGGGCTAGGTCTTATTAGCCCGTAGGGCTTCGTTATTTCAGCCCTGAGGTTCACCTCGGGGCGATGCCGCACGAATCGTCAGTGACATTGTCTTTCTCCTCCTGTACACGTGCCAGCCCCAGCGAACAGATGATGCGCGGTTCCTGTGTCTCTTGCCCCTCCTGCACCAGGCATAGCTTATCATCTTCGTACAAGTTCACTACCAGCTCGGCCAGTTGTTCGTCCTGCACGCCGCTGCGCAGTTGCCGGTTGAGCTTATCTTTGGCGCTTTCACGCAACGGGAAGCGGTAAATCTGTTCCACTGCTTTGAACAGGCTCTGTGAAGCAGGTAGGGACTCAAACAACGAGCGGCGGAGATGCCTGGCATACTCGCTCAGTCGCTCATAGGTCTTAAAGCGCGCCCCGGACGCACGGCCCAACTGCCCGCCCACAAACTTGCTCTCGGTCATGATGTGCTCCACGCCGCTTTGTACTATATCGTGATGGTTCTCCTGGCGCGGCAGGGCGGGCGTGTCCAAAGCACATTCGGCAGCGCGCAAGACGGCAAATTGGGATTCGCTGACGCTGTTGCCGTCCCGGTCCATCCAGGCCAGGGCGCTGTTGCCCTCAGTGGTATTCAAATAGACCAGCACCCCAGCCGGGCCAGCGGCCATGTCACCGACGGGGTGCGCTTTGGTCGAGTAGACCACCGCCGGCAGCTTGGGGATAATCGTCTTTAGTTTGGGATTGGCGTCGGTGGCGTTTTTCCAGATCTGGTAGGCGTTGGACACCAGGTCAATCTCGGTGTCCTGCTCGTCGTCTAGGATGCCCGCCTTTTCGTGGTACAGGTCAATGAGCGGTTGAGCATCTACGTCATCTTCAAAGAATAGCTCATCTGTGCCTACCACTTCCGCGTTCTCCCGTAGTCGCTGGCGCAACCGTTCGCGCAGACGGATGATCCGCTCCACGCCCTCGGCGGGCCAGAAGGTGTAGCACAAAATGTCCGGGGCCTGTTGCCCGATGCGGTCAATGCGCCCGGCCCGTTGGACCAGCCGGATGATGGCCCAGGGCAAGTCATAATTGACCACGATGAAGCCATCTTGCAGGTTTTGCCCCTCGCTGAGGACATCGGTGGACACCAGCGCCCGCAATTCGTCGTCGGGGCTGATCTGATCTCGCTTGTTGTTGCTAACTGGGCTGAAACGCCACGCCAGCCCGGTCGGATCGGATGAGCCGCCGGTAACGCCAGCCAGCCTGTCTACTCCCCGCGCCTGTAGTTGCTCCTCCAGGTAGTGCACCGTGTCGGCGAACTGACTGAAAACCAGCACCTTGTCCTGCGGATGCGTCTCCGTCAGCAACCGGTGCAAGGCGTTTAGCTTGGCGTCCTGATCCACGTCCCACTCGCCAAATGGCTGCAAGATGCTCAACAGGTCTTTGGCATCGGCTCGCAAGTGTTGGCCCAGGCTTTTCTTGAACAGGTCGGGCCGTATCCATCGGAAGCGGCGTTTGTAGCGTGTGGCGTAGAGATCATAGACGGCGGCGGCGCGTTCTCTGAAGGCGGATTCTGTGCGTAGGGGAGTCAGGGTTGGCGTGGCGGTCGCGTCATCGTTTTCATCGGTGTCGTCGTCAAACAGATCGAGGGTGCTGTAATCAACCGCGTCCGCGTCTTCGTCCTCAAAGCGGGTGTCCAGCATCTCCGCGCCCTGTGTGCCGATGGGCAGCGGCAGGTTATTTTCCAGGGCGTGGACAAAGATGTAGTTGCGTAAGATGTGCCGCTCAACCGACAGCAAGAAGGCGTGCCCACTGCTCTCCAGTCGCTTGAATAAGTTGCTACGACAAAAACCCATCAGCCGCCTACCGCCCCGCGAGAGGTCATCCAATATCTTGCTCTCTCTCGGGGTCGGCAGTTGTTTGGGCTTCTCCACCACGTAGTTTCCCAAACCGTAGCGGGGCAGGTCGAGGCCATTGATGGTGTCCACCACATTGTCTGTGTACAACTGCGCATACTGGTCGTTGGGGTCACTCTCGTCTATGGGAAAACGCACTGTCTCAGGGTGACGGGTGGGGAAGAAGTTGCGGGAACCGTCGGCAAAAGACAGGTACTTGCGCCCGGTCTCCGGGTCCAGCTTGGCGTAGTTGTCGCGGACGAAGCTGCGCGTGCGCCGCACCATGAACAGGCTCATCAGTTCTCGCCAATCGTCGGCGTATTCGCTCTTCTCGAACGCTTCCAGGGAACGCGGGGGACATTGGTGGCGGCGACTGAACTCGATCTCGCCAATCTCGCGCAGCAGTCTTTCCGGGCGAATGCCCAGGTCGGCTGTCTCTGGCACGAACAGGCGCAGTTGGCTCGACAAGTCCAGGTAGGTCTTGTTGTACGGGGTGGCCGACAGCAGGATACAACGGCTCTCGTTCTTCTGGATGTACTCGTGAATCGCGCCATACCGTTTGCCCTCGCGGTTGCGCAGGTTCTGGCTTTCGTCAATCAAGACCAGCCGGTACCGTCGCAGGTCGGGCAACTCTCTGATGACGCGGCTAATGGACAGCACTTTGGCCCGCAGGCCGTACTCATCCCGGTAGAACTCCCACATCTTGACCAGGTTCTTGGGGCAGATGATCAAGGTCTCTATGGAGTAGTCCTCCTCGAAAACCTTGGCCAACGCTGTGCCCATCAGCGTTTTACCCAGCCCGACCACATCGCCGATCAGCACACCGCCTCGCCGGTTTAAATGCCGTGCGGCGATTTTGACCGCCGCCGTCTGGAAATCAAACAGCGTCTTGCGCAACTCGCCGGGAATGGTGAACTCAGTCAGGCCAGCCCGCGCTTCGCGGGAGAGGTGATAGGCCATCTTGAGGTAGATGTAATAGGGAGGGATCAGCTTCTCACTGGCCCAGCTTTCGTCAATGATCTCCACAAGCTCCTGCGAAATGTCCACACACCAGCGGTCGCCCCAGCGATCATCGAACCACTTAGCCAGTTTCTTACTCGAATCCTGGTCAACCACGTCAATATTCAGTTCACCCTGGCCGGCCAGGCCAGAGAAAGTGAGGTTGCTGCTGCCCATGTAGCCGACGATGGGAATGTCTTTGTCAGTACGGTGGAGCAGGTACAGCTTGGCGTGGAGGGGATGGCGCAAAAAGAGCTGGACCACCAGCTTCCCGGCCTTGATCTGGGCCGCCAAGCGACGCAATCCTTCCTCATCTTCGTTGGTTGGTGCGCCAATGGTCAACTGATGACGGAATTCCTGGGCCAGCTCTTTTTTGAGCTTGGCAGCCGTCTTGTTGTCCATGCGCTCGTTGTTCTTGAGAAAGCCGAAAGCAGCGCGAAGCTCGTCCTGCGGTCGGCGGTGCATACCCACCAACAGGCGGCAGCAATAATCCGGCCCGCCAGCCCACTCCTCGATCCTGGCGTCAATTTGCCGCCAGCCACGCAGGTTGAAATACCCTACGCAAAAATCAGCGCGGTAGGATACGTCAAGGGTTTGTTGTAATGCGGGCAGTAGCTTTTGTTCGATGTTGTCGAATATTCGGGGCATGGGGTTGTTTTCCTCCATGTGTTCTGCTGTTGTTTGCAGTTCTACAAGGGAATGGCTGCTCGAAACGGGCTTCCTCGTTTTCCTTCACCCTCAATCCTGGCAATAATGCCTATAGCTCTTAGCACCATGAACAGGAACGTGCAATTACAAGAATGCCCTCCCATGGTGGAATCAAACACCTGGGGTGCATAGTTCCGTAAACCAGTTGAATTCACTGTCTCTCCGCGAAATCTCTCGTATGCGTCGTACAAGTCCATAATGGAGACGTAAATCCTGGAGTTCCCTCTCTTGTAGACTATCTGTGTGTCGGTATTATGAGACGATTTCGCTAGTACCACGTCCAGGATTCCGCAGAACCGTTCCGATGGGGAGTGACGACACCAGCTGCTGATAGAACTCCCAGTATTTCATATCTGTAATCCCTTTTCTGTAGTGAAGCGCTAAGTTGGTTTTTGCTATAGCCATTCTGATCCCCTGTATGTGTCTCGAAGCCTGTATCGACCATCCCCCAATGCGATGAAATACTTCTTGTATGTTGGACTGTGCTCTTCACTCGATGCATTCGAGAGCGCGACAATGATGTAAGCTTCTGTTGGAGAAGGATCCCACTTTCTCAGTGCGATCAATTTCCTCACATCTTTAGTGCTGAATGGCTCTTTGATCTCGCCTGCATTGACGGCGCCAACCAACTCCCTGTTCAATCCTCTACCGTACTTTGGCATCTCTTCTTCCTCGCGAGCATTGCATTGTTTGACATCGAAGGCTAACTAGAATCACTATTCCGATTGGTTGCTGAGCATAGTATAGCAGATTTCGCCTCCTTTGGCAACACAAAAAGCCACCCGTGCGGTTGACGCAGGTGGCTTCTTAAGTGAACAAGAGGCAAAACAAAGCCGCCGACTTTCACGCTCAGTCGGCGGCTTATTCCTGTGGGCGTGCGGTGAGCCCGGACATCAGGCCCATTGCCAGTTGCTGAAAGGCCCGCTTTAGCTCCGGCGGGTGGAGATCCGCCAGCATCACTTCCCTCTGGATGGGGGTGAGCAAACCCTTACCCTTGATCATGAGTACGCCTCTCCAGGAACGTTTTCCAGAGCCGGTGCAGGTGCGGCGGAAGGCTGAGATCGTCCAGCATCGTGGCCACCTCCGTCAGGTCCAGGGTGCGTATGTCCTCCGACCGTCCGTGCAGCAGAACCTGGCGGATGTACCACTGCCGCTGAAACGGGTCGGAGAGGTCCACGCTGTTGGTACTCCAAACGATGTGGCGCGGAGGGGTGATGTGCATCGGTACTTCTCCTCGGTCCGTATTTCAACCAGGCCCCATTTTACCAGATAGTCTTCACTTCGTACTGGGCAATCTGAGGATCGGTGGTCAAAATAGGCAAGTTTTCAACCTGGCTCTGAGCTACTAACATTCGATCAAAAGGGTCACGGTGATGTTGGGGTAGTGTGTACACATGTAAGGCGTGGCGCAATTGGATGGGCAGGACCAGGATAGTGTTGAGGGAAAGTTGTTCCACGATGAATTGCTCCAGATTGTCCGGTAGTTGCAGGCGACCCAGTTGTGCTTTGATCGCGATTTCCCAACCACTAGCGGCACTGAAGAAAAGCTCGTTGTTGCTGTCCCGGATCACTTCGTGGGCCCGCGCCGATAGTCTGGGGGAGTCTGCGATCCACCATAGGAACGTATGAGTGTCCAGTAGGACTTTCATTGTTCGAAGGTTCCCAGGATAGACTCGGGCAACGGTGTATCAAAATCGTCAGCGATCACGACCTGACCTGCCGCGCTGCCCGGCGTGCGGGGAGCTAACGGCTTGTCAATCAGTACCAAACGCGCCACTGGACGGCCTGCTTCGGCGATAATGATTTCCTCACCTTGTCGGGCTTGCTTCAGCAGTTGGGTAAGTTGTATTTGGGCCTCGTGAATATTCAGCATAAGGGTCATTGGTATTACCTCCTCTTCGCGTTCGATTTCCCTCTTTCCTAATTTTATCACAGTGTGCGAGGCTGCGCAAATCCCAACTGATGGGACTCTCGCCTGGACAGGGACAAGGTGCACAAGAGACAAAACAAAGCCGCCGACTTTCGCGTTCAGTCGGCGGCTTCTTTCTTCGCAGGTGCCTTTTCCTTCTTGCTTGGCTTCTTGTTGCTTCCGCTATCTTTACGATTGTCGGTCACGTAAAAGCCAGAGCCTTTGAAGACAATGGCCGGCGGTGAGAACACCCGCCGCACGTTACGATGGCCTCGTGGGCATTGCGCAACATGGGGGTCGTTGAAATGTTGAAGGCGTTCGAAGTGAAGGCCACATTCGAGGCACTCGTATTCGTACACGGGCATCGGGACATCTCCTTGAATCTCGTTCTTGGGGAACAAAGATAGATGACGCGCAATGACCAAATCCCGGCCTCTTTCGAGTTACTGGGATTTGGTCATTGGCGCATTGATCGGCCAACTTCGTTGGCACTGTTACTTGGCCTTGACTTTGATGGTCTTGGGCTTGACTTCCTCAGCCTTGGGGAGAGTCAAGGTCAGCACGCCGTTCTCGAACTCGGCCTTGGCCTTCTCTGCCACGATGGTGGTTGGCAGGGTCAGGGAGCGGCAGAAAGCTCCGTAGCGGCGCTCCTGGCGGATGTAGTTGGCTTTCTCAACTTTCTCCTCGGTCTTGGTCTCGCCTTTGATGGTCAGGGTATCGCCGGTGATGGTGATGTCGAGGTCCTCGGCCTTGACCCCAGGCATAGAACTCTTGATTACCACATCCTGGTCGGTTTCGTACATGTCCACCGCCAGGGCTCCGGCACCCAGGGGAGCCAGCCAGCCAACGCGAGGACGGATGAAGCTCTCCTCAAACAGCCGATCCATCGCTTCCCTCAGGGTGATCAGATCCCGGAAGGGCTCCCAACGTACTATATTAGCCATTACTGTTCACCTCCTTGTAGATTTTCAACCCAATTGTACCTCATTGGAAGTGGGAAGGTCTGGCAATCCAACTTCCAACTTCCAACCTCCAACCAATCATCAGCGCGTGCGCTGCGGCCTCTTTCCCAACTCCACAGAGATGACCTGCTGCTGTCCATCGTCGCGCAGCACGGTCAACTCGACCCGGTCGCCGGGCGAAGTGTAACGCTCCAGGTACACCAGGACATCATCGAAATTCTTGACCGGCTGATCGTCAATGGCCACGATCAGATCACCTCCGGCTGCCAGGTAGACTGGCTGCCCGAAATCGAACCCCAGCAGAACATCGGTCTGCCTTGTCCCAGGAGCCTGCAGCCCGGCCTCGTCTGCCGGCCCTCCAGGCTCGACCAGCATGACGTAGGCCCCTCGTGCCTCCTCGGGAAAGCCGAGTGCCTCGGCCCAGGATGGGCTGTAGGTCCGCCCGGAGATGCCCAGCCAGGCATGATCGTAGTGCCCTTCGGCGATCAGCGCTGGCACCACCCGCTGCACGATGTTGACCGGTACGGCGAAGCCGACCCCTGCGCTGGCCCGCACCTCGGACCTGATCTGGGCGTTGACCCCGATCAATCGGCCCTGCGAATCGAGCAACGGCCCACCGGAGTTGCCAGGATTGATGGCCGCGTCGGTCTGGATGGCCTCGGGGATGCTGAAAGCTGTCAGCGAGGGGATGGTGCGTCCTATGGCGCTGACGGCGCCCTGGGTCAACGTGCCTTCATAACCGAAGGGGTTGCCGATGGCGATAGCCCGCTGGCCTACCACCACGTCGTCAATGTTGCCCATTTCCACCGGCCGCAGCTCCAGGCCCTGGGGATCAATCTTGACCACTGCCAGGTCGCTGTCCGGGTCCACACCCACCACCTGAGCCGGCAGGGTGAGGCCATCGTAAAGGGTGACCTGCACTTCGTCGGCGCCCTCCACCACGTGGGCGTTGGTGACGATATGCCCCTGGTCATCCCATACGAATCCTGATCCCTCTCCCTGGGGGATGACCTCTTCGGCGAACAGCTCCAGCCGGGCCAGATTGGTCACGTTGACCACCGAGGGGTTCACCTTGCGGTATACCTCGATCAGGATCTGGGATTCGACGTCCAACTGGCTCCATGTGGCAGGGGGCGGGGTCTCAGTCGGTTGGGTAGGTGTGGAGATCGCAGTGGGTACGGGAGTGGGTGTGACCAGCACTTCCTTTTCCACCTCCACGATCCTGGTGACCTCGACTGGCACCTCTTTCTCTACCACCACGGTCTTGACCACTGGCCTCTCGACCTCGACGACTTCTGAGGCCACCTTTGTTGCCAGTTCTTCCACCTTACCCGCCAATCTGCTGGGCCAGGTGGTGAAGCTGCAACTTGGGAGGGTCAGGCTCAAAACCATCAGAGCCGCTAGCAGGATGTAGCGTAGATTTCGTTTACTTGTTTTCATCTCATCTCTCCTCTGGTGCCGGGACAGCTACCTCCACCTTTGCTGGGCGGAGGAGTTGTCCACGATACAGATAGCCTTTCTGCCTTTCTTCCACCACTGTGTCAACCTCGTCATCACAAGCTATTGTAAGCACCGCTTCATGATAGTAAGGATCGAAGGGCTTGCCTACGGTCTCTAGAGGTTCCACACCCTCTTGGCTAAGCAGGCGTTGTAGTTCTTGATAGGTGAGCTGTATTCCATCACGGAGGCCATCGCCAGAATGAGCCAGAGCTCGTCCCAGATTATCGGCCACCGTCAGGAAGTTGCGTAGAAGGCGCTTCTTCTCCTCCTCGGCCTGACCAGCGTAACGGCGCTCCAGCCGCTTCCTGGTGTTCTCCACCTCGGCTGCTGCCCGCAGGTACTTGTCTTTATACTCAGCCGCTTCCTGGTGGGCTGCTTCCAGCTCGTCCTCCAGGGACAGCTCACCCTTCTCCTCAAGAGCTACCTCTGACAATCCAACCTCCAACCTCCAACATCCAACCTCCAACATCCAATATCCAATCTCCAACTACATCTCGCGGAACTCGCCGTTCACCACGCCTTCGTCTTTGGGGCTGGTCGCGCCCGGCTCGCCTGCTGGCTGAGCCTGGGGCTGTTCGTACATCTGCTGGGACATGGCGTAGCTGGCTTGTTTCAATTCTTCCGTGGCTCTGCGGATGCGGGCCAGGTCATCGCTTTGCATAGCCTGGCGCAGCTCCCCGATTTTGCTCTCGATGGCCTGACGGTCGGCATCGGAGACCTTATCGCCAGTCTCTCGCAGGGTCTTTTCCATCTGGTAAGCCAGGCTATCGGCCTGGTTGCGGGCATCGGCCAGCTCGCGTTGCCGCCGGTCCTCGGCCGCGTACTTGTGGGCCTGCTCCACCATGCGCTCCACGTCGTTCTGGGACAGGTTGGTGGAGGCGGTGATGGTTATCCTCTGTTCCCTCCCCGTGGCCTGGTCCTTGGCCGCGACGTTCAGGATGCCGTTGGCATCAATGTCGAAACTCACCTCGATCTGCGGCATGCCCCGTGGCGCGGGGGGGATGCCCTCCAGCCGAAAGCGGCCCAGGGTGATGTTGTCGGCGGCCATGGAGCGCTCGCCTTGCAGCACGTGGATGTCCACTGCCGTCTGACCATCCGTGGCGGTGGAGAAGATCTCGCCCTTCCGCACGGGGATGGTGGTGTTGCGCTCGATGAGAGGCGTCCTCACCCCGCCCAGGGTCTCCAGCCCCAGAGTCAACGGCGTCACGTCCAGCAGCAGCACGTCCGTAACCTCGCCGCTCAGCACGCCCGCCTGCAAAGCGGCTCCCGCAGCCACCACCTCGTCGGGATTGACCCCCTTGTGAGGCTCCTTGCCGCCGGTAAGCCCCCTGATCAGGTCTTGGATCATGGGCATGCGGGTAGCGCCGCCCACCAGCACGACCTCTTTGATTTCGCTGGCGCGGAGGCCAGCATCAGACACAGCTTGCTCGAAGGGACCACGGCAGCGCTGCACCAGGTCATCGGTGAGCTGCTCCAGCTTGGCGCGGGTCAGCTTCATGGTCAGGTGCTTGGGGCCAGAAGCGTCGGCAGTGATGAAGGGCAGGTTGATCTCCGTCTCCGTCACCGTGGAGAGCTCGACCTTGGCCTTCTCCGCCGCCTCCCTCAGCCGCTGCAGGGCCTGGCGATCCCCGCGCAGATCAATGCCCTGATCCTTCTTGAACTCGTCGGAGATGTGGTCCGCTATCCGCTGATCCCAGTCATCGCCGCCCAGGAAAGTGTCGCCGCTGGTGGACTTGACCTCCACCACCCCTTCGCCCACCTCCAGGACGGAGACATCGAAAGTGCCGCCGCCCAGGTCGAAGACCAGGATGGTCTCCAGCTCCTTTTTGTCCAGCCCGTAGGCCAGGGACGAGGCCGTAGGCTCGTTGACGATGCGCAGCACATCCAGACCGGCGATCTTGCCGGCGTCCTTGGTGGCCTGGCGCTGGGAGTCGTTGAAGTAGGCCGGCACGGTGATCACCGCCTGCCGAACCGGCTCGCCCAGGTAAGCCTCGGCGTCCCTCTTCAGCTTCTGGAGGATCATGGCCGAGATCTCCTGGGGGGTGTAGGTCTTGCCCGTGACCGGAATGTGGACGCGAGCATCGCCCGCTGGTCCCTCCACGATCTTGTAGGGCAGTATCTTCCTGGCCTTCTCCACCTCTGGGTCATCGTAGCGCCGTCCCATCAGACGCTTGATGGAGAAAACGGTGTTGTCGGGGTTCACGGTAGCCTGGCGCTTGGCCACCTGGCCCACCAGGCGCTCGCCCGTCTTGGTGAAAGCCACCACTGAGGGGCAAAGACGCCCGCCCTCAGCGGTAGGGATGACCGTCGAGTCGCCGCCTTCCAGCACAGCGATAACCGAGTTCGTCGTTCCTAAATCAATACCAACAATCTTGCTCATGTTTTATACTCCTCTTCTTGATTATCGTCTTGGGGAACGGACGCCAGAGCCGTGGGATCGTCTGGCTGCGGCAGATTGCCGTAGTCGCAAGTGCACGGCCCGCCCTGGCTGCAGCCGATGCAGCAGTAGGCCGCCCCATCCACAATAGTCGGTTGCCAGTCGAACTCGATGCCGCAGTTGGCGCAGACCGCTCTCATGTTTGCCGCTCCTTTCCTTGATGATTTGTCTACATTATACCACAGTTGTGTTAGAACAACGTTAGAGGAGTGTTAGAGTTTTGTTAGAGTTTTGGGGGCAAGAGAAGAGCCGAGCTGGGTTTGTCTAGCTCGGCTGCTTCCAGGTACATCCAAGTTCCCTATAATCCACCCCAGCGAGTGTGCCAGTGCGTCTCATCCGTGGTGTAACCTGTCGGGCGAGGGGTGTGCCTAACGGCACCGGCTTCACCCGCGCGGCGGGTCTCGTGAAAGAGCTTCCGCCTCAAGAACAACTACAAGCGCGTGTGGCCGCCGATTTCGAGCGGCGATAGCCGCGTCGGGTGCAAGCCGTGGTTAGCGGGCCTTCCACGATACAAAGCCGTTTCTCAGGCGTGGAGACTCATGCCATTTTCATTCAGCATCATAGTAGAGAGCAATGGGGTCAATTCTCGCGACGTGCGATTTCTTGTCCACATTCTTCAGTGTGCCGAAGCCCGCAACGCGGGTCTCGACACCAATGAAACGTCGCCACGCATTGGGACTCCGCATATTATCTACATATGCTTCGATTCTGAGGGAGTAGTTTGCTAGTGACCCCGCAAACACTGCACTGCCTGTTTTCACCACGTCATCCACTGACCTAGCACTGGTATCGAGAGACAGCATAGTCCTGAATAAGACATATGCGGGTCTGGTGGGTAAACTGCTGGAGATAGGGCCTTCAATTAGATCCAACAGCCTTTTGTCACGAGACAGTCGAGCCTTTATGATGCGGAGCTTCTGTTCAGTAGCCAAGTAGGAAACGACTTCTCTTGACCACGCGCTCTCGCCAGCAATCTCAGCGCCGACTTCAGTCTCCAAATCCAGCAAGCCCAGGAAACTGAGAATCTTTCCCAGGGTTATCTTTCCTTTTACAAAGAGCTTGCCAGACAACTTCTTGGCTCGAATTGTTTTTATCTCTTTTTCAGTTCTTTCTACCGCGTCATTGTAGAAACTGCTTATCTTGTCTTCTGCAAAGTAGAAATAATGCGCCATAGCGATTTCCTCCTCGTAGTTTGGCCCGCTAACGGTTAGCTTCACCCGCGCGGCTGCTGCGGGAAAGAGCTTTTGCCACAAGAGCAACTACAAAGCGCGTGTGATTGCCGATGTGCGCGCCCGATAGGGCGGTCGGCTTCATGCGCTGGTTGGGCGCGATTGAAAGATCTAGAAGTCGCAAGGAGTAAGAGTGTTCAAATCAGTAACCAGAAAATGATCGGCAATAGCTGCTGCGCAATTTTCAATCATAGAATCCTCAGACTGAAAGAGATTGATTAAGCGAGAGAGATCAAGTTGTCTGGATTGGGCATAGGCGTTGCAGATAGCCCTTGCAATCGGGAGGGCACTAGGGTGTCCGAAAGTGATCTGCCCTTCGTAAGTAGCTTCTAGTCCGTGCAAATCATTTCTAAGTTGAAACCAGGCCCTATGCAGATCGTTCTGATGGTAACTGAATGGAGTAGGTTGTGTGAGCTTCAGAGCACCTGGATCAATCCCTTGACCCACCAAAGCTGCCACGAAAAGCGCGCCTGCCGGATCGCGCTGAAGTCCACGAGTTGCACATCGGGCAGAGCCAATGCTGCAGTATTGTGGGTGATGATCCACGAAATCAGTGCCAATGCTCTCTTGAATATCCAAGTCCTGTTCAAGCATTATCTCAAGACAGTAGTTGCCATTCCAATAGTGTAGGCCATTCTCAAGATCATACCACCATGGTCCATTCTTGAGAGTTGGATCATACTCTTCAAGTTTCTCCATATAGTCATTAGAAGTTATGAGGATTCTGCAAGCAGGTACTCCATATGCAATGCTCTCAACCCAGTAGTATCTCTTATCTTGAATCAGTCGTTCCCATTCAAAGGCGAACCGGACATTCCCATATCGAAACCCTCCTGCGCCTGTCCAGTCGTTTGGAGAAAGCCATGTCACTAGGATTCTTTCGGTATTTAGCTTGCTCTTATCAAAGACCAAGCCAGCTCTGAGCCTGCCATCGGCCGTGATTCTGAGGGCTGTGTCGAGGTGGGCTACGTGATAAATGGCGATCAATGGTTGACAATCGGGATTGACCCAGTTGGTCTTAGTGCTTGGCGAACCAACTCTAAAACGTGTCCATTCAGGTTGAGATCCTGTAGTCATTGACAATCTTAAACACCCTCTGGTGTTTTATGAAGCGGTTTATCGGCATAGCAAACTTGCCACAACTAGACAGAGTATGTAAAACGTGCACGTCAAGCTTGATTCATTATACATCAACAAGCCGAAAGAGGCAAACATGATTCAATGTCTGCCTCTTCACCTGACGCTCGTCTTCGCAGGATCAGTGATGCCTGGCCCGAACGCACATCGCGCTTGCCGCAGGGCGCGCAGGATCTCCGATGCCGACGACCGCTTGCCGTATATGAGGAGCCCCATGAGGAAGACCTTGACCCCGGCAGCGTTGGCGTCACTCAATTAGATTGGGAAACCCCAAAGAGCCTTTCTGTCCTACGCGCTGCTACCTAATGCCTGGATGTCTCCTCCATTAGCCCTGAAGACATCGTTTGATGGCTGAGCGCGTCTATCCCCCTTCGACCAGCTTATCGAACTCTTCCACGCTCACGGCTAGCGATGTCGCGAATGAGATCCCCAGCAGTTTGGACAGAGCAATGGAGGCTTTCATCGCCTCCTTTGTTCCTGGGAGCTCCACGATGAGAACCATATCCCTTTCTCCGAGCAGAGCGTACCCAGCTTTGACCTTCCCGCCAAGGTCCCCAATTACAGCGGTGGCGTTCTTTGTCCGTTCGGCGCTGATCTTTCCCATTGCATCAGTCGAATACTTGCCAAACATGAGATACGTAGCCATGTCAATCCCTCCTTTCTGTGTTTGCGCTGTTTAGTAGTCTATGTGACAGCTCTTTGGGATTTCCCGTGGTGAGACCTGATTTGAAGAATGATCAAGCCCCCTTGATTGAGTATACACCAATAAGCCAGAAGAGGCAAACACAACTCAATGTCTGCCTCTTAATCTGACACTCGTCTTTGCAGAATCAGTGATGCTTGGCCTGAACGCACATCAAGCTTGCTGCAAGGCGCGCAGGACTTCCGATGCCGACGGCCGCTTGCCGTACATGAGAAGCCCCATGCGGAAGACCTTGTCCCCGTCAGCGTTGGCGCCGCTCATCGTAGGAGTCTGTGTGGGTGTAAGCTGCTGGGTGAAGGGTGTCGCCTGACGACCCCAAGCTAAGCCTCCTTGCGGTTTGTGCAGTGGTTGGAACTACTTGGCCGTTGTGATTAGCTCAAGTTCTTCAATTATCTCAAAATCGGCGGGGTTGTGGGTAACGAGCGGCAAACCGTGTTGGAGAGCTGTTGCTGCTATCCATGCGTCCTGAGGGGAAATTGGCCGCCCAGCAGCACGACACCTGGCCCGAATCTCGCCCCACAAACGACACAGAGCTATGTCGAAGGGTAAGATGATGTAGTTTCGAAGACTCGCTTCCAACTGACTCGTTCGACGCGCCCCCCACTTGCGAACGGCGGCCCATTGAAACAACTCTGCCACCGTCATAAAAGAAATCGCCAGTCTCTGATTCTCCAGATGGGGCGCGTAAGATTTGGCTCGGCTATCTTCTTTGAGCACAAAGGAAACGATGTTGGTGTCGAGCAAGACAACGTTCATCAATATGCCCTCAAGCTGTCCTCACGCCGTTGCTGATAGATGTACTCAATGAAGTCATCGGCAGACTCATCTTCGGGCCAGAAGTTACCCTTCAAACTTGCAATGTCTGTAATGGGCGGGGTTCGTTGAGCCTGGATGAGTTGCTCAAGTGTTTGGGGCTCCCAGAAGCCTTCTGCTGGTTGTATGGGCTGATAGCTGCGGTATAAAGATTGTGAGAGAATCCTGATCAAATTCAATTGTTCCAGCGGCGGCAGTTGTTGAGCCACGTCAATCAAGGTTTGTAATCTTATGGTCATTGGCCACCTCGTTTCTTAACCCACTCGGATGTATTAGGCAGAAATCCCGTCTGCCTAGCAAACTTGCCACAACTAGACAGAGCACGTAGAACGTGCGTGTCAAGCTTGGTTAAGTATACACCAACAAGCTGAAAGAGGCAAACACAATTCAATGTCTGCCTCTTAATCTGACACTCGTCTTTGCAGAATCAGTGATGCTTGGCTCGAACGCACATCACGCCTGCCGTAAGGCACGCAGGATCTCCGATGCCGATGGCCGCTTGCCGTACATGAGAAGTCCCATGCGGAAGACCTTGGCCCAGCCCACAGGGCCCCGCCGATGCCCAGGATCAAGAGGCAGCCCATGCCTGTACAAGCTGAGCCTTCATCTTGACCCACCGCTTTGCCATTCGCTGCATGTCTTTTGCATACTTCGGCCACTCATGCAAAGTCTCCGGGTCAAAGTCAGCTCCATTCGGCCACACCAATGTATGCACTTCCGGGTCGATCTCGACTTGATTGAACACATATTCGTCTTGCAGTGGTCCATATAATGCTCCCTCTAACACGGGCCGAAAATCAATGACCTGTGCCGTTCCATCATCGAACTCTACCCGCAGTTTGTATGAACCAACGATTTCAAAATCAACGACCCGATAGGTTAGATGAGGCATCTTACTCTCCTTTTCACCAAAGAGGCGCAATTTTGTAAGGAAGTTGCCCAGATTGCAGCCGCTCCCAGTTCTCCAGCAGTTCACCTTGGTGTAGTTCCGCCCACGCTTCTACGAGACGCTGTTGCCTACGAGGTAACGTGCCGCCTATTATCTCAATGGGATCAATGTCGTATACGGCAGCCTGATTCTGATAGTAGGCATGAAAGTGGGGCCGGTGATGTGGAGCCTCCATCTCTGCATACATGCGAATGATAATACCAAAGAAGCGAGAGATTTCTGGCAAGACTTTACCTCGTGGTGACGTTTGGTGGCATTGTACCGCAACCTTCAGGATGCCTGTTTTAGCTGGTTGTGCATGCCGCTATGGTGTGACTCTGGATGGTAGCACGGCCAGCCAGCAGAAAGAAAATCAGCTGCCTGCTCATAACGCTGGCGGCGGTCCTGGCGAATCTCATACCAGCCAGACCATTCCATATACTCCTGAATCTCATCAGGGTCTTCATCGCGCAGTTGCCCTTGCTGATAGACACCATAAAAGGTTTCAGAAAGCAAGCCGTATTTCTGCTCAAACCAGCGTAGAGCAGATTCTGCTTCATAGATGTCTCTCAATAGGCTTTCGGCTGTGATCGTTTCTCTATCCATAGCGCACCTCCGCTTTTTGACCTGATGTGGTTTTGCTGCCGCATGATACTCAGTATACACCAACAAGCCGAAAGATGCAAATGCAATTCAATGTCTGCCTCTTAACCTGACACTCGTCTTTGCAGGATCAGTGATGCTTGGCCCGAACGCACATCAAGCTTGCCGCAGGGCGCGCAGGATCTCCAACGCCGAAGGCACGCCGACAGCCGCTCGCCGTACATGAGGAGCCCCGTGCGAAAGACTTTCAGTAATGGTAACGTGCTTGCAGGAAGTCTATCCGATCTTCACTTACCAGGTATACGATGCGATGTTCTTGCGTCAATCGCCTGGACCAGGCTCCCCCCGCCAGATACTTTAACGGCTCTGGCTTTCCCATCCCCGTGAACGGGTCTCGGAGAATGTCCTCCACTATCCTCAGCACCCGTAATGCCATCTTCCGATCCGTTTGCACCCAGTACCGCAGGTCCTCGATAAACTCGGTTTGGAAGACAGCGTCGCGTTGTTTCCCGTCGCCTCTACCCTTCTTCCGTGACTTCGTCAAGGCCGACCTCTCTTTTCAGTTCGACGACGGTCTGTGGAGTACCTTCTTTCCGTTGTGCTCGCCTTAGTGCTCTCAACAGGCGTTCTACATTCCTGGGCGACCTTAACAGGTAGGCGGTCTCCATCAACCCTGCCAGTTCGTCGGCCGAGATCAGGGCCACCGGCTCCGCTCCACGCCGCTCGATGATTACGATCTCACGATTGAGAGTGACCTCATCCCAAAGCGACGCAAGATTGGCACGCGCCTGGGTATAGGTTGTTTGAATGGCCATGACACCTCCAAGCGAGAAAATGTACAGTGATACTGTACATCATTTTGTGATCATTGTCAAGTGGGAATAGCTTTTCTTGACGGGAAACCGAATTGCCTGTATACTTATGCTGAAAACACACTTAGAATCCAGAGTGTCGCGATCTAGGAGGCGCTAACATGACGGAGAGCACAGTCCGTGTACAACTGCCCGCTTTCCTCAAAGTACAACTGGAGAGCATTCGTGATACCGGCTATTACGAAAGCGAAAGCCAGTTCGTGGCCGAGGCTATACGCACCTTGTTGGCAGCCCGTAAGGACCTGCGGATAGCCGTCGCCTGCAAGCTGTACGAGCACGGAGTTATCTCTCTCGGGAAGGCAGCCGAGCTCAGTGGGGTGGACATCGAAGCCATGAAGACAGTTCTGCATGAGCGTGGTATCCCTCGCACTGACTTTGAAAGCCTGGCTGAGATCGAAGACATGGCTGAGGAAGCCCTACACGTGACGGGGAGGGCCTGATGGCCACCGTAATCCTCGACACCGATTTTCTCATGAAATGATCCTCAATCTCCGGCCCCGTCTTTCCGCGAATCCCCGGTTCCCTCCAAAACAAAAGCCGACTCCTTCCCACTGTGTAAGCAGGTTGGAGCCGGCTTTCTCATTATACGTCAATTCTGCCGATCCGCTGTTCTTCAACCATCACGCCTGCCGCAGGGCGCGCAGGATCTCCGATGCTGACGGCCGCTTGCCGTACATGAGAAGCCCCATGCGGAAGACCTTGGCCCCGGCCCACAGGGCCCCGCCGATGCCCAGGATCAACAAGATCAAGCTGATGGCGATCTGGTAGGGCGGCACTTCGGTCATGCCCAGCCGCTGCAACATCATCACCGGCGCGGTCAACGGCACGTAACTCAAGACCTGGATCAGGAGCGAGTTCGGATTGGTCCAGAGGAAGCTGCTGACCATGAAGGGGATGGCCGTTATGCCGGAGAAAATGCCGGCGATCTGCTGCCCTTCCCGGGCCGAGGTGCCCAGGGAGCCAGCACTGGCCATCAGGGTGGCGAAGAGGATGTAACCCAGCAGGAAGTAGACCAGGGCCAGCACGATGGTCGTTAGCTCCAGGTTGATGGCCCCAAAGAGGGCCAGGCCGGTGACGGCTATCCCGATCAGCGCCCAGCCAGAGCCGATCCAGAAGAGGATCTGGATCAGCCCCAGCGCTCCCAATCCCAGGATCTTGCCCGCCAGAAGCTCCATCGCCGTCAACGAGGAGAGCAGGATCTCGATCACCCGGCTCTCTTTCTCCTCGCTGACTCCTTGCAGCAGGAAGCCAGAGGAGGTGAAGATGGCCATCACCAGCAGGATGGAGAAGGCGTAGGGGATGGCGATGTTGGCCACAAAGCTGGCGGTGTCTTCGCTGCCCTCGCCTTCCGGACTGAGGGATACCGGCTGCAAGTTCAGCGGAGCGCGCACCCGGGCTCTGAGGTCCGCGTCCACCTGTCCAGCCAGCAGGTGGTCAACCAGGAAGGGCCGAATCCGCTCCTCGCTCACGGCGATGGCCGTGGTGAGTCCCCGCCCCTTGCTGTAGGCGACGACCCGGCCTGTGTCTGTGTAATCCCCAGGGATCAGCAGGAAGGTCTCGATCTCCTCGGCGAACAGCGCCTCCTGCGCCGACTCCTCGTTCGGATAGGGGATGAAGAGGTCCTCGTACTCAGGCAGCGGCGGCGTGAAGAGGCCGACCTGGTCAACGTAGCCCACCGCCTTTGGCGATCCCACGAACTGTCTCTCGAGGAAGTCGCCGGCCTGGCCGCCGAAGTAAGTGGCTACGATCAGTCCCACGAGCCCTAGCAGGGGTATGGCCAGGGTGGCGATGATGAAGCTGGGACGCTTCAGGCTGACGATGAACTCGTGTCGTGCTACGGTCAGGACTTTACGCATCGTTCTCCTCCACAAATCTACTCACCTTATGCTCGCAGCGGACCCTAGTCCGCTGAGGCCGCTGGACTAGGGTCCAGCGGGAGCGGGGGAGTGGTCACTCCTCCACGACCCGAATGAAGATCTCCTCCAGCGGCGGCGTGGCCACCTCGAAGCGCTGGACGGGAATCTCCAGCTCGACCAACTGGCGCAGGATGTCCTGGGGCGAGACGTCGTCCTCTAGGACGATGAGGCGATCCCGCTCGCGCTCCTCGATCCGTCGTGCCCCGACCAGGCTGTCCAGCGGACCCGAACAGCGCACCAGCACAGCGTGTTGGGCGTAGCGGGCCTTGATCTCCTCCAGTGGCCCGTAGAGCACCCGCCGTCCTTCGTTAATAAGCAGGATGCGGTCGCACATCCGCTCCACCTGGTTCATCATGTGAGTGCTGAGCACCACCGTTTTGCCGCGCTCCCGCAGATCCCAGATCAGCTCCTTGACCTGCTCGGTGCTGACGGGGTCCAGTCCCAGGAAGGGCTCGTCCAGGATCACCAGCTCCGGGTCGTGCACCAGGGTAGCCACCAGTTGCGCTTTCTGCTGCATCCCTTTGCTGAGGGTCTTGACCTTGCTGTCGCCCTCCCCTCCGAGCCCCACCTGTTCCAGCAGCGTCTCGGCCCGCTTTCGGACCAGCTTACGGTCCATGCCCTTCAACACCGCCAGGTAGGTGAGACATTCCAGGAGCTTGAGATCGCGGTACAGGCCCCGTTCCTCGGGCAGGTAGCCGATGCGCTCCTGAGCTTCGCGGCCTGGGGGGTGGCCCAGCAGGCGGATAGTGCCCTCGTCGGGCTTGATGATGTCCAACAGCATGCGGATGGTCGTCGTCTTGCCCGCGCCGTTGGGGCCCAGCAGGCCGAATATCTCGCCCCGCTCGACCTCCATGTCGAGGTGATCCACAGCCACCAGGCCGTCGAATCTCTTGGTCAAATTGTTGGTCTCAATGGCGATCATCTCTCCTCACGCCTTTCTCATTTCAGCCTCTCGTCTGTCATCTCTTAGTCAGGTCTTTCAGTTTCAGACTGAGCATGTTCTAGCATAACTTCGAGGAATAGAGATCCTTCTGCAGGCTCGGGCAGATTGGCCGCATGAATGCTGTATTTCAGTTCCCAAGAATGTCCAATCGCTTCGTCGGTGAGGAAGAATTGCACTTCCTCTAGACCGACTTCGATAAAGTTATGCAAGACCTTTCCAACTTCGTAATTGACTTCTGTACTGTTTTCAGGTTTGATGAATGGCCCCCTCACATTGGAAGGCCCTATGTCTACTACAGGCGGCATTAAGCCACTGAGTGTTGAGGGACTCAATTGAGAAAGATAAGCGGGTATGTTGAACAATGGTTCGAAAAGCATTGGTCGTTTTGGTGGTTTTGGGCGTTCCTCAGGACGTTCCAATAAGCGTTCTTCCAAAGACCGAAAGTAAAATGCATCCGGAAAGTGAATGATCAGGACAATGTTTTCTGCAGGTACTTTTCCGCTGTTTTGGATTGCGAAGCGTACACTTCTGAAACGAGCCACGTATAGCTCATAGTTGTACATGTCCACCAGGTACTGGCGATATCGTTCCAAGTAAGCATCGCATTCCTCTTCGTATTCCTCAGCACTCTTGCGCCGTTGTAGTAAGGCTTGCCTCATAACGTCATGGATTCTTGCCAAGCTTGCTGGAATATTGCTCTCTTCTGTTTCTTGGGAGGCAAGCTGAATCTGCTCTGCTTCACGGCGCACTAGCTCATTCAAGTCTGGTCTTTGTGGCGGATCTAAAACATGGATGATTTGATGTCGCGTACACCCCTGATCAGTCGGGAACAACAATTCCAAACGCGGCCAACGGTCCTGTAGCTCTGCGATCTTTTCCTGGAGTTCTGTCAGCTTCCTTTGATATCGTTCCTTGATTTCGACTATTTCTTTCTGACCATCGCAATACAGTGAGTAGTTGGCATACATGAACACCAGGGCGAATATTGCCACATAAACCTCAATGGGAACCTCGAAACCCAGGAAAGGTTGTATCAATAAGCTGATGAACTCAGAAACTGCGGCGGCTACAAGATACCATTTCTTGAGCAGAGCTTTCAAGTATCCACTTATCAGTTCACGAGTATGCATGCTGTTTCTCTCAAGATCTGCGCAGTGTTAAGATCATAAGGATCCATGTTCTTCTTGAACATCATGGGCCAAATAGACGGGTAGGTTTATTAGGCTCAGAAATATCCAAAGAATATATGACGTCCAAGTTATTCTCATTTTGTGTATAAACGACATTAGCTGGACTAACCCATACCACTGACCGGACTCGATCCAGATTGTCTCGTGTTTTCTCAAGGATCTGATTTGCTCCACCCACTTCCGTGACTAATAAATACGACTCTCTGGATTGCTTATTGCATACAAAAGTGGCGATTCGCTGTCCATCGGTTGACCAAACTACTTGAGCATAGTCACAAAGTTCAAACCCTCGGCGATTGATTTCCGCCAGAGTATTTACGCTTACGGTGTCTGTGAAAACCTCACCTGGTTGACCGACGATCAATGAAATGCGGTCTTGTGCATCCTGGGCAAAATAGGCAACCTGTTTTACAACTGGAGAACGAACGGGCGCGAAGCTTTCCACTGTCGGATCAGACAGGAAACCTACCGCTCCTGTGTCAGCATTCAGGATACGTACCTCAGAATGTCCATTGCGCCGGACGACCATCAGAATCATAGGATCGGGTCCAACCGGGCCTGACGGTATAAGTGTAATACTGTCTTTTTGGCTTCTCAGATGAGCTAAGCGAGGTATCCAATTGTACCTATTTGCCAATCCAATGGTGAGCAGCGTTGTAAAGCTCAGAAGGATCACAACAATCAGTATCGTGATCGGATTTCCCTTTTTTCGGGAAGGTAGTACCTTATCTGGATCCTCCGGCTTTGGAGAATCCGTGATATCTATTTGCCCAGTTTGATCGACAGATAGGGTGTCAGTCCTTGGCTCTTCCAATGATAACCCCCGACTTTTCAAGAACACTTTCAATCTTGTTGCGCACGGCTGGTGGATAGCCAGGTTGTTGAATAGCGTGTAGAACGCAGGCTGTGTCTTCCTGAAGGGGTTCCATTTTTAGAGCGTGGCGAACTTGTACACGGGTTGCACGCAGTATGGTTGATCTTTGAGGTCCTGTTTCTTCAACAACAGAAATCAGCCCTGTAACGGTTTGATTTGCTTGATTCAATGTCTCTAGCGTTGTGTTTGGGTCCCTAATGATCTTTTGTACTTGGGCGAACTGTTGTGCCTGGGGTTTTGACCTGCATACACCTTCTTGTTCTAGGTCTTTCACAGTCAGGTTCTTTTGAGAGATAGAAGAGGTGAGTCTCCCAAACAACTCAATCCAGCGAAAGAATACTAGAGTGACTGTTCCCCCAAGCACTAACACTATGATTCCAATTCTAGACAAGATCTTACGCATTGTCAGCCTCCTTTTTCCTTGATTCTTCTTTGCCCGGTTCCCGTTTACTTGATTTTTCTTTCTCCTTCAATAGATCGTAATCCCAGGTTGTGGACGGTGGAGATTGACCCGTTGCCAGGAAATTGGATATGTTCTTCCACAACTGTTTTTCATCTGCCAATGAATCTGGCCTACGCATGAGCAAAGCCTGGCGCAGGTCATGGCGATACAAATCAAATCCGACTTTGACCATATCACCCCAATAGACAGCGTTTGTTATGAGGGCGTGATGTGCAATTATTACCAAAGGAACTGCTACGGCCGTCCCCCATAGCCAGCTTGGCTGCAGAAACAGAGCGGCAAAACCGATGCATTCTAATCCGAGTAACACTATGATGACTGTGAGGTTTAGCGCAAAGTCGAATGTTGATTTTTCGCGCTCGACATACGCAGCAAAACCATTCTTATCTAAGATATGCACCAAACGAGGCCAAAGAACAGGACTATTTATTCCGTAACGTAGATGGGGATAATGTTCAAAGGCGGAAACCGTGTTTCCCAATCGAGTCGGAAGGAGATATTCAGGATCAGGTGGGAAATGAGTGAAACGTTCTTCGAGATAACGCGACTGAATAACTTGCCATTGTGCCCCAAGATGGCAGATTTCTTTGTATTGAGGATCGTATCGTACGTCAGAAGGATTTCCAAAATAGCGCATTGGGAGGATATTATTCAACCAATTCTCGGCACGCTCCAGTTGGGTTTGACATTCCTCTAGGCTTTTCTCCAATATGTCAAAATCATCGCGTTGGTTTTTGGTCATCCAGCGAGCAAGTCTAGTCCCTTCAAACGGATATCCTTCCAATAGTTTGACAAAAGGCCCGTTCAGCAACCACAACAAGTAACTGATTGCGATGGTCAAAACAACCAAACCTATCTGAAGCACCGAATCCCCTATGTCAATATCCAAAGCAGGAAACATAAAGAGTAAATTGCACAGCACCAGAATACTGGCCGGCACCAGTGTAGCTAATTGCGCTGACTTGGCAATCTGGCTGATAACATTGGTCAATGTATTTATGAGGAGAGTCACGAGTTTCCTCCTTCCACTTTGAGAGTGCGCCAGTTATCTTCTGGAATGGTAAACCCCGTGGCTAATGTCCTCAACAAAGGCCCACCCCTCTTGCGGTGGATGGGCGGCAAAGCTCCTCTAGTTGCTCTTATCCCCTGCCACTTGGTTTAAGCATAACACATAAAATGCGTATTGTCAATCTCTCACCACCCACCAAAGCCCACCGTCGTTCCCTTGGCGGCGAACTCCAGCAGCGCGGCTCCCACGAAGAAGGCCAGGATCAAAAGCGCCCGTCCCTCTCTCATGCGGTAGAGCACCTTTTCCTGAACATCTCCCTACCTCTCCATGACATTGATTACAACTCTTGTCGCTCAAACACCACCAGCGCTGTTCCCAGGCAGACGACTATCCCCCCCAGACTGACGGCCACTGCGCCCCAGGCCGGCTCCCCGGTCCCGACCATCAGAACTCGCGCCCATTCCAGCAGCGCAGTAGGCATGTACTCTCCGAGCCGGGGCAAAGCCCCCAGGATCGCCACCACAAAAATCGCCCCCAGCCCCAGCCCGCCGGCCATCACCTGGCTGCGGGCGATGGTGCTGCCCAACAGGGTCACCGCCAGGTAGAACTCGATGAACAGCGCCAACAGCAGGTTCATCTCCACAAAACGTGCCCCCCCGCTCCCCTCGAACAACACGATGGTGTAGTAATAGCAGGCCAGCCCGGCCAGGGCCAGACATAGGCCGAAGACCAGGGTCAGGGCCACGAATTTGCCCAGCAGGAAATTGGCTCTGGAGACCGGCTTGCTGAGGATCATCGCTGTGGTGCCCCGCTCCTTCTCCTGCGCCAGGGCGCCCATCGTCACCAGCACGGCCAGGAACACTCCGATCTGGCTCGTGTTCTTCACGTGCTGCAAAAGCCCGTCCTGGGCGGTGGGCGTGGGAAACTCTATCACGATCCCGCCGGTGTCGCCCAGGCTTTGCATCAGGTCGGGCAGCAGTTTGGCGCTGAGCGGTGACAGAAATCCAAAGAACAGGAACACTGCGGCCACCGCCACCAACCGCCGGCTGCGCCATTGTTCCAAGAGTTCCTTGCGCAATACTGCCAGAAAGATCATCGGATACCCTCCCTATTCACCAGCCGCAGGAAGACGTCCTCCAGAGTAGGCCGGACCAGCTCGTAGCGGCTCAGGACGAGCCCGCTCTGCGCTACTATAGATAACAACTCGCGCCGCGCCTGTGCCCTATCGCTGACGTGTACCCGCAAGGCCCGGCTCTGGCGCTCCACTTGGCTCACCCAGGGCACGCCTTCCAGTAGACGCACGAAGTCTGTCACCTGTGCCTGCTCGTTGTCCCCCTCGTCCCAGGCCAGCTCAAAGACGGGCGGCGCGTAGCGGTCTTGCAGTCCCTCTCGATCCGCTTCGACCACCAACTGCCCCCGGTCAATGATGGCCACCCGGTCGCACACCCGCTCCACGTCCGAGAGGATGTGGGAAGACATAAACACGGTAGCCTGTTCCCGCAGTTGCTCAATGAGAGTCAGCACATCGCGTCGTCCCTGGGGATCGAGGGCCGAGGCCGGCTCGTCGAGGATGAGCACTGAGGGACGGTTGATCAGGGCCTGAGCCACCCCCAGGCGCTGCCGCATCCCTCGCGAGTACCCGCCCACGCGACGGCGACCCGCCTCCCGCAAATCCACCAGATCCAGCAACTCCTCCACCCTCTTCTTTCGCTCTACCCCGGCGAGCCCAAACAGCCGCCCCACGTAATCCAGGAACTCGGCTCCGGTCATCCAGGGGTAAAAGGCCGGCTCTTCGGGGAGATAGCCGACCAACTGGCGGGCGGCTTTCCCGTCGGCGGTCACCTCGTGCCCGGCCACCCAGCCTCGCCCTCTGGTTGGCCGGGCCAGCCCCACCAGCAGACGGATGGTCGTGGTCTTGCCGGCACCGTTCGGCCCCAGGAAGCCGAAGACCGTTCCCGCCTCGACGACCAGATCCAGGTCTTGCAGGGCCACTACCTGCCCATACGTCTTGGATAGCCCCTCACAGCGGATAGCTATGCTTTCTCCAGGATTCATCTTACTCCTCCTCGCGGCCCAGGAAGAAGTAGGCCATAGGCCCCAGGAGGCTGAAGATTATTATGATTACCAGCCACACCCAGCGATCCAAATAGCGGGTGCGGGGGCGGCGCGCCCAGTCCGTCAGGGCGAAGGCCATCAACCCCAGTTGCAATATCGCCAATGGCGCGATCAGAAGCCACATCTCGTCCATTTTCCACCTCCGTGGTCTCTCTTGTCCAAAGAGCCGTTCATCTCTCGCCCCGCTCACTTCACAAACAAAAGGCCCATCCTCTTGCGGTGGATGGGCCGGCAAAGCCCTCTTGGCGCGTCAGTCGTCAGATGGATACAGGGAGTTCAATAGGCGATAGCATGCCACAGCGCATCCTCCTTACAAAAGAAACAGAAACCGTTAGTTGTTCTTATCCCCTGCCGCTCGGCTTAAGCATAGCACATAAGATGCATATTGTCAACCGCTGCTTGAGATCCTATCATTCCAGTCGGTCTTTCATCACATTCCCTCGCTTCCAAGGTGGTGCTATCTGGATCGCTGCCAGTAGATCAAGAACAAGATTCCCGCTGCCAGCGGGGGCAGGCCCAGGGTCAGGCACATGAGCACCAGGGTCGAGGCGGTGAAGCTTCCCCAGAGAAAGGCGCGCACGATGAAGCCTAAGGCTGCGATGCCTTCCAAAGCCAATAACGCCCCTCCGATCCCTTCCCAGCGCCAGGCAACAAGGGTGCTCAGGCTCAGGATGAATGTGCCTCCTGGCACCGGGGTGTGCACTAGCCAGTTGAATGGCCCGGCTCTCTCAACATACGCTGAGCCGATGCCGAACCAGAGCCAGAAGACTATGGCGATTATCATCAGAACCCGCGCCGTCGAGCGCTGCCATGCGTATTGAACCTTGGGCATGTTCATCTTCTTTACTGGCCCCCACCCCCAGCCCCTCCTCGCCCCCCTTCGGTCCCCCCCAACTCTGGGTGGGAAGCGGGGGAGGGGAGTCCGTTTCCCCCCTCGCCCAGGGTTGGGAGAGGGGGGTTGGGGGGGAGATGGCCTCTGATCAGCCACACCTGGCCTGACACCGATACGCACGCCTTCCCCCGTGTGAGCATCCGGCCGCCGTCCACGTTGACCATGTACGGACGCGCCTCGGTGGGCTGCACGATGAGGCGGCGAACGGTCCTCACCACAGCAGCGTAGCTCTCGGGCTCGTCAAGGATCGTGCCACGTCGCGCTGCCCTGATCTGTCGCAGCGCCTGGCGGAGCCCCCTGTAGCGCAGGGCGACGACGCGGAATGATCCGCTTCCCAGTCGTAGCCCCCGGCCCAGAGGGAACTCGGGTCCCAGGTCGCCGTTCAGCACCAGCACAGCGCCCCAGGTTTCCGGTGGGATGTGGTGGTCGTCCAGCGTCAGGGACATCGGGGGCACCCGACCGAAGAGGCGCTGCAGTTGCCACCACCCCGTTGCCAGGGCCAGGCCGACGAAGAAGGGACCCAGGTCGCCCAGCAGCGACCCCAGGACGCCCTTGTAGACTTTGATCAGGCGGCTCTCGGTGAAGCGCGGCACCTCGCCGAACACCCCTATGCCGCCGAAGCCCACCAGGTGCCGGCGCTGCACCCGGCCATCGGGTTCGGTCGTCTCCACGGCCAGGATGTCAGCCTGGACACGGCGGTCGGCCTTGATGCCCGCGACGATGGCCTCTACCGCAGCGGGGAGTTGGTCCGGGATACCCAGCACCTTGCCGATCAGGTCGGCGGAGCCCTTCCGTAGAAAGGCCAGATGCAGGTCCGAGGGCACAGTGCCGTTCAGGTGGGCCCCTTCCAGCACCGCGTTGAACGTGCCCGCACCGCCTGCCGATACGAGCGTGCGACCACCCTCGGCCACGATGGCATGCACGATCGCCCGCGCCTCGGCATGGCTGTTGGCCGCGTGGACGCGTACCGGCCGCGATGTGCGTGACCGAAACTCCGGCTCGATCTGCTGCACCTTGCGCTGATCCTGAATCGAACCGGACATAGTGGTGGCGATCACTTCGATGGTGCCGGGCTGTGGTTGGTCGGTGGTTTCGATGTTGGGCCCAGACTTCGGCGAGACTTCGGCGAGCCCTTCGGCTACGCTCAGGACAGGCTCAGTCGAGCCGCTCAGTCGAGCCGCCAGGACGCGCTCTAGCACGCCGTCGGCGACGATCTGCACCGCCTCTTCCAGGGACACCTGGTCAACGCGAATCCTGGTCACCGGGATGCCGCGCCGCTCCTGGAAGAGGTCGCAGACCCGCGCGTAGCCACGGCCCAACTCGCCGAGTAGGGCCTCGGTCTCGTGCACCTGAAGGGGCTTGCCGCGCGCACGGATGCGGGCCACGGCCACGGCGGGGTCGAGATCGAGGAGGAAGATCAGATCCGGGGGCTTGAAGCGCCCCAGCCGCAGCAGGTTGAGCAGCGCCAACGGCCACGCTCGACGCAGGTAGCGGGGCAGCTCGCGGAGCGGAATCGTCTCCTCACCTGCCAGATAACGGAGCGCCTGGAAGAGCTCCTCATCATCGCCGAGTAAGTCTTCCTTGTAGAAATGGGCCACTGACCAGGCGGCGCAGTTGACGAGAGGTTGGCCGTCAGTAAGAATGGCATCCGGCGGATCATGTGCGGTCACGTAGTCGCGAATGCGTGTCCGCTGGGTCAGCTCGACAAACTTCAGGTTCTTGTAGAGGCGCTGCCAGCGGAGCCCCTTGGCGAAGCGCCCGATGATCTGGGCGGAGCGGGAGAGAGGGATGTCCAGGCGCTCCTTGAGCGGCTCGTCTGGTCCGCCGCTCAACACTTGATCGCCGATGCCCACCACCCGGATGCGGTCGGCCAGTGTGTTGAGCGCACCACGAAAGGTGGAACTCTTGCCACATCCGTCCATGCCTACGATGGAAGCAACGAGAGGCTTTTTTGTGATCATGCGATCCCCCTTCTCTTCATTTCATTTGGGAGCCCGTATGCGCCTGCTCAGGCGTCCCGTTCCCAGGCCCAACCCGATGAGCAGCGCCCCGCTGATGAGGAGCGCGATAGGCATCCCGATTCTGTCGGCGAAATGCTCGAAGTTCACGTAGATGATCAGGAGGAAGAGGAAGGCGGCTCCGCTGTAGAGGAAGGTTTGCGACTGCCGTTTCACGCTGGCAGCGATGAAGGCGATGCTGGCCAGAAAAGCTATGGCTTCCATCGTTGTTTTCTGCCAGGTTGCAGCGTATGTGTCCGTAGCCGAGATGAAGGTGAACCCTAAGACGGCCAGCGCCCCGAAGATGCGGGATACCCCTACCAGATCCTTTCTCCCCTTCGCCCGCAGCCACTCTGAGAGCGCCAGACATAAGCCGCCGGCCACCAGGCCGATCACCAGGATCAACAGATTCTCATAGAAATGGTTGAAGGGCGGAAGAGTCTGGTCCAACCAGCCAAGGAACGTCAATAACGCCGCGCTGCCGCAGAGATGGAAAGCGATGCTCTGGGTGATGGTGGGGAGCAGGACGAAGGCAACCCCGGCTACACCCGTCGCCAACAGGCAGCTCACCAGCACCCAGGGGTCGGTAGGTCCCCGCCTGGACCAATCAATGAGGCCCAGTTCATGGAAGGTCACCATAAAGAATAACGCACTCAGCAGGCAGCCCCCCAGCCACAGGGCCTGCGCCCCCCGCCTGAACTGTGCGCTCTTCGAGCCGCGCAGCCGCCAGCCCAACGCCAGCATGGCAACTGTGGGAACGAGCACCGACAGTATCCTGCCCGCGCTCCCCAATGCCCTCCAGTTCTGCTCCACCAGGAAGGCCATCGCCAGAAAGACGACCAGGCTGCCGAGGTAAACGAATATCTCATCGGCCTTCACCCGGCGGACTGGTGATACAGCCGCAGCCCCCGCCTCCCTCTGCCTGAGCGCATCGCCTTGCTCAGGAGAGATCAGCCCTTCCTCCACCCACTCCTCGATCTTGTTCAATAGAGATTCTTGCTTAGCCATTGGATGCTCCTTTCTTAAAAAATGACCCCTTTGTGCTTCTATTAAACCATAAAGGGGCTGCCATTACAAGAGCAAAAGCTGCCAAAAACTGCCAATCGAAGTGCTAGATCTGGGTTCTGCGCTGGGATTCCCTCTCCATCTCTTCCAGCGCCCTGGCCACCCCTCGAATAGCCCGGCGGCGGGCGCGATTGAAAGTGCCCTCGCCGATGTAGAGCTTGCTCATGATGTCGCGGTTCCGCTCTCCCAGCACATAGGAGTCGTGCAATATGACGTATTGGTGCCACTCCCGAGGAGGGAGCGAGGGCTGTGGGCCGGGCGGCTTTAGTTTCTCGAGGGCAGTTGTCAGCACCTCCTGCAGGGCCTTGCCTCGGTCAAGGTGGGTGACGAAGGCGTCTTCCTGGATATCGAGGTGTGACTCGACGATGCGCAGTTGAGCCAACCTGTGCTCTCCCAGATAGGGGTAATCGTACAGATGCCGCAGTGCGTCCTCGACCAAGGAGATCACCTCCCTCTCGCCCACCCCCTCCAGAATCGGCGGCTCTGACTCCAGCACCTCTTGCATCCTGAGTCTCAACTCCCTCTCCCGCTGGCGAAACTCCGTTACCAGGGCATCTATCTGGCGCACGCTTTTCTCCTGCAAACGGACGCTGTGCACCACGCCGGCCACCCTCTCTGCCAAGTGCTCCAGCAAGTCAAAGTCGTCTTCAGTGTAACCGATCCCCATCGTCTTCGGGCCTAGAACGACGGCCCCTATTTGTTCGCCACCATAGTGCATGGGAACCAGCAGAGCCATGCCTTCGAGCTTTGGGGATCTCGCGGGAAGGGACAGGGCGGTTATCTCGTTTGCGGCCAATCCTTCGGCGGCGATGCGATCGCCCCGCAGGTCCGTCGGGTGGGCGGCGACGATGGCAAAGCCCTCCGCCTCCTGTAGGGCGATGAAGCCCTTGCTGGCCCCCAGGGATCGGCAAAGGGCCTGGATGATGACCTGCAGTTGGCCTGGCAGGTCGTGGCCAGGGGCGTCCTCGCGGGCGAAATCCCGCAGGTTGGCCCTCACCTCGCGGTACTGCCTTCGATAGAAGAGCCAGTCCAGGTAGGTCCGAGCCCAATCGTAAAGAGAGTGGGAGATGGTGGCCAGCATAATGATGAAAATGAAAGCGATGAAGGGGACGCCGTAAACGATGTAGGAGATGAAAGTGGCCAGCAGATAGACGCTAGTTACCAGGCCGATGGCCAGGAAGGTGTACAGGAAGTCCAGCCCGATGGCCCGCCCCTCGATCAAAGCGTTGTAGCGAGCTACGCCGTAGCCGAGGAGGGCCATCCCCACACCCAGGCTGAGGGTGTTCACTAATGTCAGTGTATCCAGCCCGAGCCAGATGGATAGGTTAGCATAGGCCGCAGCCAGGAGCGCCAACGAGGTGGCCCAAAGGAGCATGGTGAACTGTTGCCTGATAGTGGGGCTTCTGGCCTGTTTCCAGCTCAGGTAGAGGTTGCGGAGGGAGAGGGCGGGGACCGCGATCAGGGAGAGGCCGAAGAGGGGGAAAAGGGGGCCGGGACGCTGGGCGCTGTGGTAGATGAGCGGTTTGATCGTCGCCCCGGCGAACACCCAGGGGGTATAGGCTTCCATGGCCACGAAGTTCAGGGTCAGCAGATAAACGAGAATGACCAGCGGACGCTGTTTCCTGGCCAGCCTGCTCGGTAGGAAAGAGGCGCTCAAGTGGAACCAGAAGGGAGCGGCGAGCGCAGCGCTCCAACCCCACCACCAGGGTAGAGTGGCTTGCTCTGGTGAGATGTTGATGTAGGTCAGGGTGTTCAGGAAGGAGCCGGAGAGGGACCAGAGGGTAGCGCTGGCCAGCCAGGAGATACTGCTGCGGGGGCTGCGGGTGACGATGTAGAAGCCCAGCCACAGCGAGAGGGCCAAGCAGATGAAATTGACGATGGACGTCAGGGTGAATAGGATCCATTCCACGATTTCGATGCCCTCCTACCTTGAGTCATCCCGGTAGATGACAGTATAGCAGATTTCGGCGGCTTTGGCAACTGCTATTGCCCATCTCGCGCTAAAGTGGTATAATAGAGCCAGCAAGAAAAGGTAGTGACGGAGACGCGGGAGGTGAAAGGTTGATATGAGAAAACACCCGATTTTAGGCGACGTCCGCCCCTACAACTTCATAAGCCCTGAGGGGCGCGAGGTGATCGCCTGGATGAGCGTCGAGCGGGACCACCGGCTGGGGGCGCTTCTCATTGAGGCTGTGAACGGGGAGAGCACAGGGCAATTCATCTACGGCATGCCCAAGATCCACTATCCCTATCGGCGGGACAAGGAGGTTGATCTGGAGAACGTCACCCCCGATGACATCGTCCTGCCCACTGGCTACGAGAGGGTGCTCCTGCGTCAGAAGGTTGACGGCACGAACGTCACCTGGTTTGCGCTGCTCGACGGCAAGGGCGAGATGGTCGAGATGATTCCCAAGACCCGCCAGGCCGTCCTCAACAAGCCCTCGGAGATGCATTCCGTCTACGACCTCCTGCCCGACATCTATGAGATGTACCCAGGGATCCTGCCAGCCGTCCGCGACACCAAACTCAATCTCTCCTTCGAGTGCTACGGCTATCGAAACCCGCATACTCTGGTCTACGACTTTCCCCTCCAGGTCTCCCTCATCGTGGCCATAGATGACCAGGGGCGGCTTCGGCCCTGGGGGGAGCTGGAAGCCCTCGCCGAGAGGTACGAGCTGCACACGCCGGAGGTCATCTTCGAGACCGACAAGCCCGACGTGCGGGCCGAGTGGCTTAGGTTTCGGCTGGAGTTGGACGAGAGGAACCGGCCCGATAGGTTGGTGGACGAGGGGGTGGTGTTCACTTTCTGCTACCCCGACACGATCAAGCTGGTCAAGTGCAAGACCAGGACCCTGGAGGAGGCCCACATGTCGGTCATGGCCGCAGAGCAGGCCGAAATCCCCCCGGAGATCCTGTTCAAGGCCATCTGCCGTGTCTACGACGACGGCTTCGCCGGGGAGGGGTGGGATGTGGTTTGGGGTCAACTCCAGGCGGAGCTGATGGAGGACTACGTGGAGGTGGCCGTGGCCCGCCATGTGCACAAGGCGGAGAAGCTGTGGGGTTGGAAGCTGAGGTTGGAGACGGTGCGGCCCTACATCGAGCGGGCCATGAAGGAGACGGGAAGCCGCGAGCTGGGCGTGGTCATGCCTGTGGTGCGAAAACAGCTCAGCAAGGAGAATACCAACCTGGCGGCGCAGATTCTGATCGGGAATATATGAACTTATCGAGAGCGGCCACGCTGCGCTCGCGGCTTCGGCTCGCAATGACGAGAAGCAGTCCTTTTCTCGAGTTCTCTGGGAAGCACGTCCAGGCCGATGGTTTCACGGCCTTCTTCCCCACGCAGCTTGACCTCAATGACATTTTCCTTCAGAGTGCGACGGCTCAGGGTGAGGCGTAGGGGGACGCCGATGAGGTCGGCATCGTTGAACTTGACCCCCGCGCTCCCATCGCGGTCATCATAGAGGACTTCGTAGCCCAGGGCTTCTAAATCGGCGTAGACCTCATCTGCTTTGGCCACTACCATCTCATCAGATCCCAAGGCGACCAGGTGAATCTGGTAGGGAGCGATAGGGGGCGGCCAGATGATGCCATGCTGGTCGTGATGCTGCTCGACCACGGCGGCCATCAGCCGCGCCAGGTGCAGGCCGTAGGAGCCCATGACGATGGGCCTGGGTTTGCCATCTCGATCGAGGTAGGTGGCCCCAACGCTCTGGCCACGCTTCAGGTAGCCGACCCCGAGGCCTGGTATTTCCGTCAGTTGACCACGGCAGCGAGGGCAGGCATAGACGGCCTGGGCCTGGGCGATGTCTGTCAGGATGTCGGCCCGAAAGTCGCGGGGATAGTTGACGTTCATCAGATGGTAGCCATCCTCGTTGGCCCCGGCCACGAAGTTGGAGCCCAGCAGCACCGAGTCATCGGCCACCACTTTCACCCGGCTCAGCCCGACGGGGGAGGCATAGCCAGGCACGGCCCCCACAGCCACGATCTCTCTTTCTATGGCAGTGTATAAGTCGGCGATCCCCAAAGCGTTTTTCAGTTTAGCCTCACTGATCCCCAGGTCGCCGCGAATGATGGCGAAGATCACTTCCCCCTCCTCGGTGGCATAGAGCATGGCTTTCAGGGTTTTTGTGGTGGACACTCCGACGTAGTCAGCCAGGGCCGCGATGGTTTTGCAGTCTGGCGTTGCTACTTTCTCGACTGCCCTTTCCACCTCCTGCGGCGCTGCTGGCTTGGCGAATTCTGCCCTCTCGGTGTGGGCGGCATAGTCACAGTCGGAGCACAAGATAAAAGTGCGCTGGCCTGCCTCGCAGGGAACGATGAACTCGTGGCCGTCCTCAGTTTCTACGGCCACGGTCTCCAGGCGGCAGGCTTGGAAGATGTTTACGTAGGCCTGGTAGAGGCGGGGGTAAAAGTCGTTCAGGTTCTTTGAGTCGGAGTGAAAACTGAGGGCCTCTTGCGCTGTGAACTCGCGGGGCTCCATCAAGCCCACCCCGACGCGGTGCTCGTCGCGGGATTTGGAGTGGATGTGGTAGATCAGGGTGGGAAGTTGGCGATAGGATTCGATCTCCGTGCGACACAGGTCAGCCACGACCTCCTCGACGGGCAGGGTGTGGGGCATCAACAACTCCTGTCCGCCGAGGGCGTCCATTTCCTGGCGTGCGATCCGTTCGATCTTGTGCAGAACTCGTCGTCCCAGTGGCAGGTAGGTGTATATGCCCGCTGCTGAAGGGCGGATCATGCCTGCCCTGAGAAGCAATTGATGGCTTGCGATTCGAGCCTCGGACGGCGACTGGCGCAGGGTGTGGCCGAAGAGTTTTGACATACGCATGTTCATATCTCCTGTTCTACAGACACTTTCTTCTGGGGTAAGACACAAGCCCCTGTCATTTGCTACCGAGGGGCGTCCCCGCCCTCGTTTTGCGCCGCACCAGACGTGGCGGGGACGCCACTTTGTAGCGAAAAAGGGACTGCTTGCTACTCTCAAAGGCAGCCCGCTTGGCGCAGGTATTCCACGCCGGCTACGATTTCTTCCTCACTGTAGGGCCAATCGAACTCACAGGTGCGGATGGCCTGGGCAGGCAGGTGGGAGGCGATCACGGGCCAGTTCATCTCGCCCCTGCCGGCGACGAGATGATCCCGCAGCCCCACAATATCGTGGAGGTGCACGCCTACCATCCGCGAGGCGAAGGCTTTCAACCATTCTTCGTGGCGGGTGAACCCCAGCTTCTCCAGATTCTGAGCATGGCCGGTGTCGTGCCAGTAGAAGACCGTCGCCGGGTCCGACGAGGTCAAGAGGGTTCTCATTTCCCCCAGGTTGGGAATCTCGTAGTAGTAATAGCGGTTCTCCAGGCTAAGCCCGATGCCAGTGGCCTGGGCGTATTGACTGATCTCCCTCAGGCTCATGGCCGCTGCAGCTAGGCTCCGTGCTTGCACCCTGGCCCTGGCTTCCACCAGCCGCCGCATTGCGTCTTCGTACTCCTGAGTATCCTGCTGGCCCTCGTTGTGCAGGACACGCAAGCGCCTCTCCAGCGAGGGATCTATAGCCACTTTCCCCATGTGCAGTACCACGACGGGGGCCTTGAACTTTTGCGCCAAAGCGATGGTGTCAATTGCCTGAGCTACAGCCTGCTTGCGTTTTCCCTCATCCAGAGAAGCCAGGTAGTCCCAAGGGCCTGGGTTGGCTGGGCAAGGGGCGTGGATGCTGGAGATTTTCTGCTGGCCTGGCTGCACCCCATCGAACATTTCAGGCCTGACGACGTGTCCCAGCTCAAATTGCTTGAAGCCCATGGCGTTACCGGCGGCGAAAAAATCGTTGAGATTATCGAAGCGCTGTTGAATCCACATGGTGGACAGGGATGGTTGCACGAGATAGCCTCCAGTCAAGCTTATTATACTACCTTTCGCTTCATCGTGCCAATGACGCAACACGCTTCACGTCTCCGGCTGATTGGACAATTGGGCTGGGTTCGTGTAGAATATATGGCAGTTTGATAGGAGGTTGAGATGAAACAAAGAACACCGGAGGAGACCTACGGACCAGCCTTGGACAAAGCCGTCGCCGATCTGCAATCCCTCGATCCCTGGCTGGTGGCCTTGCGCAGCGACACCAAGCACACCAGCTTGACCGATGCCAGCAGCCAGATTGAAGTGAGGTTCTGGGGAAAGGATTACGTCGTCCGCTACCCTGAGATTTCGGTGGAAGAGGTGGAGGTAGGGCAAGAGCCGCCTATTGCTGTCAAGATCCTCGTTCTGCACTATCTCATCAACGCCGATGGCACCCGTCTGGCCGATTCCTGGGTCGCTTTCCGTGAACTGCCTGGGGGGCGGGTTTACGATGCGGCCTTTCGACGGCGGGCCAACCTTCGCCTGGCCCAGGCTTTCGGCAGCGACCTGGATGGCTTCGTGGCCGCGGCTGAGGCCCTGGGTGGGACGCGCTTGACCTATGGCGATGCATCTTTTCTTTTCCCCATGTTCCCGCGCCTCCGGCTGGCCGCCGTCCTCTACCTGGCGGACGAGGAGTTCCCTGCCTCGGCCAATGTGCTCTTCGACGCAGCGGCGAGCCATTACCTGCCCACGGAGGACTTGGCCGTGCTGGGCGGAATGCTGGCCGGGCGACTGATAAAAGCTGGGGGAGGTCAGTGAGGCTAAGTGGAGAGAAATTGTCAAGATAGACATTTTATGCTATAATGGCCTCAACAAATAACATGGAAGGAGGTGAAAGGCAGTGGAAGTGGAAGGTTATTGTGTTAAGTGCAGGGAGAAGAGAGTCATGAAAGATGCCAAGGAGGTAACCATGAAGAATGGCCGCCTGGCGGCCAAGGGCACCTGCCCCGAGTGTGGCAGCGGGATGTTCAAGTTCTTGCCCAAGAAGAAGGAATAGATGGATCGCCGTGGTTAAAGTCAAGACCTTAGTTGAGATAACCCGCTCCAGGGGTGTAGTTGCAATGCAATCCAGCGGAGCGGGTTTTCTTTTTGGCTAGACCTCCGAGGCTTTGGATACCATATTTGACAAATTGCCCCTTTTGAGGGATAATATTAGTTGCTATCATTGATATAGGAGGTGATGCCAATGGACCACAGTAGTAGTAATAGCGCCGTAGCATCGCCTCCCTTTGGGAGCTAGCTACGGCGCAAACGAGGGGCCTCTTCTTCTTCATGAGGAGGCCCTTTGTCTTTGCAAACCGTTTTGTAAGTGAGGGAAAGATGCCGAATTATCTGCCGGTAGGCAAGCTGGAGATGGATTACCTGGGACAGGTCTTGGCCAGGTATACCCAGGTCAACGAGCGGGTGGTGGTAGGTGCTGCGGTGGGCGAGGATGCCACGGTGATAGACTTCGGCGACCGTTATCTGGTGGCCAAGACCGATCCCATCACCTTCGCCACTGAGGAGATAGGCTGGTACGCGGTCAACGTCAACGCCAACGACGTGGCTGCCACCGGCGCCGTTCCCAGGTGGTTTCTGGCCACCGTCCTTTTGCCTGCGGGGAGCACTGATCGGGCCATGGTGGAGTGCATCTTCTCCCAGCTCTCCGATGCCTGCCGCCAGCTAGGGGTCTCCTTTTGTGGGGGCCACACCGAGATCACCCACGGCCTGGCCCGGCCCATCGTGGTGGGACAGATGCTGGGCGAGGTGGAACGGGACAAGCTGGTGACCACCGCCGGGGCCCAGGTGGGGGACGACATAATTCTCACCAAGGGCATCGCCATCGAGGCCACCTCCATCATTGCCCGGGAGAAGGCGGGGGAGCTGGCCAGCAGGTACTCGGCGGATTTCATTGACCGCTGCCGGGATTTCCTCCATCAGCCGGGCATCAGCGTGGTGCGCGAGGCTCAGATCGCCACCGCTCAGGCGCGGGTTCACGCCATGCACGATCCCACGGAGGGCGGGCTGGCCATGGGCCTGCGGGAGTTGGCTCAGGCGGCCAACGTGGGTCTGTTGATAAACCAGGAGCGGATCGAGGTACTTCCGGAGACAATCCTTCTCTGTGCCGATTACGGTCTCGATCCCCTGGGGATCATCGCCTCAGGCTCGCTGCTCATCGTCCTGTCGCCGCAAGACTCAGCGCGGGTCATCGAGAAGCTGAACGAGGCAGGCATCGCGGCTGCGATCATCGGCCAGGTCGTAGCCCGGGAAGAGGGGTTGACATTGATGGCTGGCGGGGTGGCGAGGGGGCTTCCCTACTTTGAGAGGGATGAGATCGCCAAGCTCTTCGAGTGAGCTTGTGGACGACTGAAGTCGTCACTACGAAAAAAAACGCAGTGTCCAGCTTGTGAAACAGCAAGAGCCCAGGGTAACCCTTGGGCTCTTGGCTTAGTAGCGCATAGGGGAATCGAACCCCTGTTTCTGCCTTGAGAGGGCAGTGTCCTTGACCCCTAGACGAATGCGCCTTGCTTTGTGGCAAGTATTTTACCAACAAACGGGGTAAATGTCAAGTTGAGTATTGACAGAGGGGACACATTGTGATAGAATAGCTGTGGTTGGCGAGGCATTTCTAAGAAGCGGAGGGTAGTGGTATGACAGTGGAACTAGATGTTCAACAACTCTACACCGACCTGGGTGACATCAAGGAAATGTTGGGGAGAATGCAAAAGGCAATGGGCCAGTTAGCTAAGATGGCTTCATTGCGTGTCCAGACGGAGCATCCGCACATCGTGCGGATTGAGGGCGTATGCGGCGGGCGGCCGATCATCGCCGGCACCCGGATCAGTGTCCGCACCATCGCCGAGCGGGTGCGCCTGGGCGATTCGCCTGAGCAAATAGTCGAAAACTACCCGCCCCTGACACTGGCCCAGGTCTACGATGCGCTGAGTTACTATCACGAGCACAAGTCCGAAATCGAGGCCGAGATAGCCGCCAATGAGGAGGCCCTGGCGTGGGTGACGAGGCGCAGCAGCGTAAGAGCCATTTCTGTTTGTGACTAGCGTGGAGGTGCGCCGATGAAGAAGCCCCTCTTTTCTCTTTCCACATTCTTGAACGCAACGCTAGCCCAAGCCGTGCCCTTGCGTGCCCCAAGGCTGGCGTTTTGTATCCGCAGGTAGCCAGACTTGTACAGAGCTTGTCGAAGTAAAGGAGAATCTTGCGATGAAGCGAAGACACATTGACGCAACACTGAAGCGAGTCCTTCCGCCGATTGCTGCTCTGGCCCTAACCGTCCTTCTCATCATCCTCACCGCCCTGCCCCTGGCTGGCGCCGTTGCCCCTACTGTGGCGTCCCTGTCAACGAATCCAAAGCGAATAAACGAATCCGCTGCAGCCCATTCGTTTATTCGTTCCCCATTCGTTGACAGCGCACCCGGTGCCACCACCCGCGTCTCCGCTGCCCCCCGCCTGGAGCGGCAACCGTTGGAATCACTGACCGCACTGAACGGCACTGAAGCCACTGAACGTGGCGCTCTCTCAGCGGCATCAGTGGTTCAATCCCCCAGCACGACCACCCGCGTCTCCGCCGCGTTGCGCAGCAGTCCCGTCATGTTCATCGAGAACGTGGGCCAGTTTGACGAACGCGCCCGCTTCCAGGTGCGTGGCGGCACGGGCACCATGTGGCTGACCGAGGATGCCATCTGGGTGACAGTGCTGGAAAAGCCCTCATCCCCCCAGCCCCCTTCTCCCAATCTGGGAGAAGGGGGAGCCTTTCTCCCCTCTCCCAGGTTTGGGAGAGGGGCCGGGGGTGAGGGCCATGAGGGCCAGCCCCGCAAAGGCGTCAACCTACGCCTCACCTTCCCCGGCGCCAACCCCCACCCCCGCCTTGAGCCCTTCGACCGCCTGGACACGGTGGTCTCCTACTTCATCGGCAACGACCCCGACCAGTGGCACCCCGACGTGCCCGTGTGGGGCGGGGTACGCTATGTGGACCTGTACCCCGGTGTGGACCTGGAACTGACCAGCGAGGGCGGGCAGTACTCCCAACGCTTGGTGACCCATGCCGGCGCAGACCTGAGCACGGTGCGCTTGCGTGTGGACGGCGCCGACGCGCTGACCCTGGATGGCAATGCCCTGCGCCTCACCACCGCCATGGGCGACTTCACCCTGCCTCTGCTGCAAGCCATTGCCCCCGACGGCACACCCCTCGACTTCCCGGCAACTCAACCTCAAGTGAACGACACCGAGATCACCGCTCCCTTCTCCTCCGCCCCCTTGCTCCCCCGCTCCTTTGCTCCCCTGCAGGACAACCCAGATGGCCTGCTCTACAGCACCTTCCTGGGAGGTAGCGCTAAGGACTATGGCGAGGCCATCGCCGTAGACGGGACGGGTTGCGCCTACGTGTCGGGCGGGATCCGGTCCGCCGACTTCCCCACCACAGCGGGGGCCTTCGACACGAGCCATGGCGGCGGCACTGACGCTTTCGTGGTTAAGCTGGCGCCGGACGGAGGGAGCCTGGCCTACGCCACCTTCCTGGGCGGTAGTGGTGGTGACACGGGCTGGGCGATCGCCTTGGACGGGACGGGCAACGCCTACGTGGCGGGCGGGACCGACTCCTCCGACTTCCCCATCACGGCTGGGGCCTTCGACACGAGCCATGGCGGCACCGACGCTTTCGTGGTTAAGCTGGCGCCGGACGGAGGGAGCCTGGCCTACGCCACCTTCCTGGGCGGCAGTAGCTTGGACGGGAGCTTCGCCATCGCCGTGGACGGGATTGGCAGCGCCTACGTGACGGGCATAACTGAGTCCTCCAACTTCCCTACCACGGCGGAAGCCTTCGACACGAGCCACAACGGCGGCCAGGACGCCTTCGTGGTCAAACTGAACGCTGACGGGACAGGGCTGGCCTATGCCACCTTCCTAGGGGGGAGCAGTCAGGACGTTGGCCGTGCCATCAGTGTAGACGGGAGCGGCAGCGCCTACGTGACGGGCTACACCCCTTCCTCCGACTTCCCCACCACAGCGGGGGCCTTCGACACAAGCTATAACGGCGGCTACGACGCCTTCGTGGTAAAACTGAACGCCGACGGGACGGGGCTGATCTACGCCACCCTCTTGGGCGGCAGTACTTATGACTATGGTGACTATGGCGAGGCCATCGTCGTGGACGGGGCGGGCAGCGCCTACGTGTCGGGCTTGACCACTTCCTCAGACTTCCCCGCTACGGAGGAGGCCTTTGACTCCAGCTATAACGGCGGCTACGACGCCTTCGTGGTCAAGGTGAATGCCGAGGGCACGGAGTTGGCCTACGCTGCCTTCCTGGGTGGCGGTCACCATGACCAGGGCCGCGCCATCGCCGTGGATGGGGCGGGCAGCGCCTACGTGTCGGGCTGGACCAAGTCCTCCGACTTTCCCACCACGCCCGGGGCCTTCGACACCACCTACAACGGCGGCTACTATGGCTACGACGCCTTCGTGGTCAAGGTAAACGCTAGCGGGACGGGGCTGGCCTACGCCACTTTCCTGGGAGGGAGCGATGATGACTACTCGGGCTGGGCCATCGCCGTGGACGGGTCGGGCAGCGCCTACGTGGCTGGCTACACCTGGTCCTCCAACTTCCCTACCACGGAGGGAGCCTTCGATACGACTTACAATGGTGGCAACATTGACGCCTTCGTAGCGAAGCTGGCGATGGGAGGTGTGGGGCCACCAACGCCCTTCCTTGACCTGCCGTTCGAGTACACCAACTTCGGAGAAGCCACCCTGGCCAACAAAGGCGGCCTGGGTCCCGGGCGCGTTAATGCCTGGTTTGACCACACGTATCCTAACGGACGCAATTACAACCTTACTCTTTGGAACGGCCGCATCTACACCGGCGCTGAACAGACCTATGATGATTGTCTGAGCTATGGCACCTGCTATGATGGCCACAATGGTATCGACTTTAGCTACGCTGACCCCCAGCCTAATGAGCCCGGCAACCAGCCACTCCCAATCCGCCCAGCCGCCGGTGGGGACATCTCGGAGACAGTCACTGCCTGTACCGACTCTTGCCGTTATGGGAGTTGTTTGGCATGTGGTGCATACGGGAACTATGTCATCGTGAATCACTGGAACCACTACTTTACGCGCTACGCTCACTTGAGGGAAGTCCGTGTGAGTGAAGGTCAGCCAGTTACGGCTGCTGACACCTTGGGGATCATGGGAGCAACAGGCCATGTTGAAGGAAGGGGAGACGGCACCCATCTTCACCTTTCTGTGTACTATGACGACAACGACGACGGCACATGGAGCGAGAACGAAGTAGTGGATCCTTTTCACTGGCGCGGAAGCCCACCCGAGCCCTGGGAGGCCAATGGTGGCCCAACCAGCTATTACCTTTGGATCCATCAGGTTTCTACCCAGGATCCAGTCTCAGGCGACCAGGGAGCCACCATGACCGATACTACCGGTCACATCCAGGCAATCATCCCACCTGGCGCCTTCTCCGGCCAGGCGATTTTGGAACTATCCCCTGTCCCGGTAGCCGAGCCATCCGCCCAACTGCGTGGCACCGGCCGTTCCTTCTGGTTGCGCCTCCTGGAATGGCTGCTGGAGGGTAGCAGCTTGCAAAGCGCCACCACGTTACAAAGCACCACCCAGCTCACCCTCACCAAGCCTATCACCCTGACAGTCACCTACACCGACACTGATGTGCTGCACCTGGATGTGACCCAACTCGCCCTCCACCGCTGGGATGAGGAACAAGAGACGTGGCACCCCTTGACAACCACAGTGGACCTGGCCAACCACGTGGTCACTGCCCAAACAGAAGACCTGGGCGATTTCGACCTCCAGGCTCCGCTGCTCTGCGCTACTGATGACCTGGAACCGGATGATGGCTATGCAGCGGCTCGTTGGGTGTGGCCCAACGACTGGCCGCTGGCCCGGGGCCTGGACATACCCCAGGACAGCGATTGGGTGAGTTTCCAAGCGGTCCAGGGAGTAACCTACACCATCAGCACGCAAAACCTGGCTGGCAGCGCGGATACGGTGCTCAACTTGTACGACGTGGACGCCCTCACCCTGCTTGCCAGCAATGACGATGCAGATGGCGGACCAGCTTCGGAGCTGGTGTGGACCGCGCCGTACACGGGCACCTTCTTCGTCGAGACAGTCAGTGCCCCAGGTGGCACTACGGATTGCTCTGCCACCTACGAACTGACCATCGCCACCATCCCCGGCGACATCATCGCCGACTGCCGGGTGGATATTGCCGACATCATGGAAGTGGCCAGCCGGTGGCGCCTCAGCGCCGCCAACCCGGACCCGGACAACGACCCCACCACCCCCAACTACGAACCCCGCTTTGACCTGTACCAGGATGGAATCATCACCGTCGTGGACATCATGCTCGTGGCGGTGCATTGGGGAGAGACTTGCGAATAACCATTCTAGGGCAATGGCCTTTCTTTACCCGAGAGGTAAATGAAAAAGGAACTTCAAGAACACGCTTTTTAGCAACCATGCCAAACGGAGGAATACCACATGAAAAAAGAAAGTCAAGTCCTTCAACTACTCATCGGGTGCTTTTCGATCATTGGCGCTATCTTCACTATCCTGGGGTTTATCGTTGCTGTACTGATGGTCTTCTATCAACAGCCCATCTATGTTTTCCTAGAGTCTGTTCTTCCAACTCCTACAGCTGCTGCCAGTGTCGTTCTGCAACCCACTCCTACACAAATTCCAACAACCCCAACACCAATCGCGGCAAACGAACAAACCCCACCGTCAGGCACGACTGTGCCAGCCGGACAGCCAATCAGCAAGAGCGGAATAAGTATCATATTGCAGAAGTCAATCAAAACTACCACCTATTATGACAGTCCAAATTTTGGGTTATCATTCACCATTAAAAATTCTAGCCAAGAGCAAAAATTCATCTCCTACAAGCCTTCGCTTTTCCGAGTCACCGACGACCAAGGTAATCAATACTTTCCAGTTATTGCCCCATGGGATGCTCAAAAAGAGGAGTATCTTAATAACATAAAACAGTTTACAATTGCGCCTGGAGGAAGCTATGTTCTCGAATCGGGTCCCTTCTGGGATGAATGGGACAGGCCCTCGACTATTCCTTTCTTCCAAGGAGGTATCCCCCCAGATGCCAAATTCATAATCATAACTATAGACAAATTTGCAGGGATGGAAAACTTAATGTGGAGATATGGCCTCCATTAGTTGATACTAGGCTTCGTCAATGCGGAGCGAAGCTTCTGTTCTGTAGTGAGGAGGAGCAAAATGCCCCAAGTGGTTACCATAGGCGACATAAACATAGACGTCATCGCCCACATCCCCGGTTATCCGCAAAAAGGCGGGGAGGGGCTGGCTGAGCAGGGACACGTGTATTGTGGGGGCTCAGCGGCTAACACGGCCGTCGCTCTGGCCCGCTTCGGCGTGGACGTAGGCATCATCGGGCGGGTGGGGGAGGATGTACTGGCACTTCTGGCTCTTGCCGCTCTGGCCGAGGCGGGGGTGGACGGTCGCTGTATTCAACGAGACCCTCAGACCATGACGGGGATAATGCTCATCGCCGTCACCCCCGATGGCGAGCGCACCATGTTCGGCTGCCGGGGAGCTAACGTCCGCACAGACCCCACTCTGCTGGATGAAAGCTACATCACCCAGGCTCGTTTCTTTCACCTCTCCGGCTACTCCCTGTTGCAGGTTCCCCAGCGGGAGGCTGCCCTGCGCGCCCTGGAGGTGGCTCGCCAGGCGGGGCTGACGGTGACGGCGGACTTGGGGCTGGAGGCGGTTATGAGGGTCACAGACGGGGTGAAGGCGATCTTGCCCCAGGTTGACATCCTTTTCCCCAACCAGGCTGAGGCGGAATATCTGACGGGCCATCGGGATATTGAGGGGGCCATTGAATCCCTGTTGGACTACGGTGTGGGGACTGTGGCTCTCAAGCTGGGCAAGCGCGGCTGTGCGATAGGCAGTGCTGAGGGAGTGTTCACAGTCCCTGGTTTCGCCGTATCCACGGTGGACACCACTGGCGCCGGGGATAGCTTCGATGCCGGCCTTATCCTGGGGAGGCTGGAGGGCTGGGGTTGGCGGGAATCGGCCTTGTTGGCCGACGCCCTGGGCGCGCTGACCGCCTCGGTCGAAGGAGCGGGGACTTCTCTGGCAGAGAGAGGAGAGGTCCGCGCCTTTCTGGAGGCGCACCTGGATCAGCCATCGTGGCAGGGCTGGCAGCAGGAGTTGCGGTTTCTTATTGAGTTTCTGGGCTAGATTGTGCAAAGTCGCAGAGGAGGTTTGAAAGATGACCATGAATTGGAAAGAGAGGCTGGACAGCCTGCGGTTGAAATCGCTGAAAGAGATGTTTGGAGTGGAGAAGCCCATCATCGGCATGATACATCTTCTCCCCTTGCCTGGCGCACCGGGCTACGATTTCTATGGCCTGGAGGCCGTCATTGAGCACGCTCTGCGGGATGCCGAGGCCCTCATCAGCGGGGGTGTTGATGCGCTCATGGTGGAGAACATGTGGGACCTGCCTTACTACGTGGGGATGGATGTGCCGCCTGAGGAGATGACGGCCCAGGCCGTAGCCGCCCGATCTGTCGTCGAGGCGGTGGACGCGCCGGTGGGCATCAACGTGATCCACAACGGCGGGCGGGTGACTCTGTCCATTGCCGTGGCGGCCGGGGCTGACTTCATCCGCGTCTGCCTTCTCACCGGGGCCAGGGTCTGGGACACGGGGGAGTTTGATCGCGGCTGCGCTGCCGAATTGCTGCGCTGGCGCAAGAACCTGGGGGCGGAGCACATCAAGCTCTTCGCCGATGTGGACAAGAAGCACTCGGTGGCCTTCCCCGGCATTGACCTGGCTACCCACATCGAGTGGACCGAGTTCTACCTGGCCGATGCCCTCATCGTCTCCGGCAAGATGACGGGCGCTGCGCCGGAGTTGGAGAAGGTGAGGCGAGCCAGGGAGCTGACCACTCGCCCCATTCTCATGGGCAGCGGCACCACTATTGATAACGTCGCCGAGTTTCTACAGTACGCCGACGGGGCTATCGTCGGCACCGCCCTCAAGGTTGATGGCATCGCCGAGAACCTGGTGGATGTGGAGAGGGTGAAGAGGTATATGGAAGCGGTGAGGGCAGTAAGGTGAGCACTTTGACCGCCAGGCTGAAAAGTAGTATAATCAAGTGAAGAAAGGCTTAGATGAGCACTGATATGTTCGCTGAATTGTCAGAGCAACTCGAGTTAGGGGAGCAGGTCGCTCAACAGATGGACACTCTGTGGCAAAAGAGCGTCCAGGATATAGACAAAGGTGTGGTCAAGGAACATGCTGCGACCCTGGTGGAGGGCCAGGAGGGCGAACTCAAGCTGGTCAATCCGGTGGTAGGAGAAGAGGATAGGGTCAGGCCTGACCGAAAAGTTGCTGAGGGCGAAAAACTGATGGGAACTTTCCACACCCATCCATACAGGGAGGGTTACACAGGTGTCGCTTTCAGCGGTCAGGACATAGCCAACGCCATCAACTCGCACGACAATATCACAGTGGTACAGAGCGGGGAAGAAGTGTTCGCTTTGCGGCCCACGGACAAGACCCCTGAGGTGATTGATCCAGTTGTGCTGAAAAGAGAATTCCGTCAGAGGCTAGGGATGCACACCGATGAGGGGATGACATTTCCAGAGGCCATGTATGCCGCGAATCTGGACATGTGTGAGAAGTACAGGATAGCTCTGTATCGCGGACGACATGGCATTTTAAGGAGGGTATACCGGCCATGAGCACTCCGTATCCTTTCGATATAATAGACGATAGTGAACTGCGCGACCTCAGAGTCGAGTGGGAACGCCGCCGCCGCGCATTGGGCATCCCAGAGCCTCGAACTGATCTGGCTGCCATAGACCTGGGAGTGCAGCGGCGGCGGTTACAGCAAAAAGGGGAAGCCTCAATCCCCCGCAAGGTGGGACAACAGAGGACAGCCTTCACCAGCACCAATCCCCGCCTGGACTTCAAGTTTCTCTATCCTGGGGCCTGGCAGGTAAGGGAGTTTGATCAGGAAGGCCACAGCGGGGTCTTCGTCCTGGGGCCTAGAAATCGAGGTGATACCTTCAGCTTGACCATAACCGTTCACGTCTTCCCTGCCTGGGAGCGAAAAGGCAAGTTCGCCACTGTAGCAGAAGTGGTAGAGGATTATCTGAGGAAGAACCGCCAGCTATCTGACTTCCGCGAAATCTCCCGCGCTCGGGGCACCTTCGTTGGGGTTGATGCCGTAGAGATTGAGATCGGCTACACCATGCTCTTGCCGCTCAACAACCTCAATGCCAAAGAAACACCCATCATTGAGAGAAAAATCGTGTTCAAAAAGGGTCCCCAGTTCTATGAGCTGGCCTATGCAGCCGTCGCCGAAGATTACTATGCTTATCTGGAATCGTTCAGGGATGCGGTAAGCACCTTCAAGTTTCGGAGGGAAAGAGAAGAAGCGAGAGTTTTTCAGCCTTTGGTAACGTTGACGCCGACGTATGCTGTGCGCGAGAAGCCGGAGGGGTACGAAACGGAATCGTGAGCGCCAATCTTGGAGTCGACTCAGCGCGGCCCGGAGGCGAACCTCCGGGCTTTTTCTTTTCGTGAAGATGATGTATAATTCATGATGAGGTAGTCAAATGGATCAACAGCACATCCGCAATTTCTGCATAATCGCCCACATAGATCACGGCAAGTCAACCCTGGCCGACCGCCTGCTGGAGCGCACGGGCACTATCAGCCCCCGGGAGATGAAGGAACAGGTGCTGGACACCATGGATCTGGAGCGGGAGAAGGGGGTGACCATCAAGGCCTCGGCGGTGCGCATGCTGTATCAGCACGAGGACGGCGAGGAGTACGAGCTGAATCTCATTGACACCCCCGGCCACGTTGATTTCACTTACGAGGTCTCCCGCGCCCTGGCAGCCTGCGAGGGCGCTATCCTGGTGGTGGACGCCGCCCAGGGCATCCAGGCCCAGACCCTGGCTAACCTGTACCTGGCCCTGGATCAAGACCTGGAGATCGTGTCCGTGGTCAATAAGATTGATCTGGCCAGGGCTTACCCCGATGAGGTGGCCCAGGAGATGGAGGAACTGATCGGGTCGCCGGCCGACGAGGTGATCCGCACCTCGGCCAAGGAGGGCATCGGCAGCGAGGAGGTGCTGCAAGCCATCGTGGAGCGAATCCCTCCCCCATCGGGCCAACGAGAGAAGCCCCTGCGCGCCCTGATCTTCGATTCCCACTACGACACCTACAAGGGAGTGGTGGCCTACGTGCGTCTGGTGGATGGGGAGCTGGCGCAGGGACAGGAGTTGATGCTCATGTCCAACGAGAGGGTCCTCGATCCTCTGGAGGTGGGCAGCTTCAGGCCGGGTATGGTCTCCGTGGAAGGATTGACCGCCGGCCAGGTGGGCTATGTAGCCACCGGGCTGAAAGACGTGCGGGACTGTTCGGTGGGTGATACCGTTACCCTGGCTCAGAACCCCGCCACGGAACCTCTCCCCGGCTATCGTCCGGCCAAGCCCATGGTCTTCGCCGGCCTCTATCCCGTGGAGCCTGAGGACTACGGCCTACTGAAAGATGCCCTGGAGAAGCTGCGGCTCAACGACGCCTCGCTGATCTACCAGCCCGAGACCTCCCAGGCTCTCAACCTGGGCTTTCGCTGCGGTTTCCTGGGGCTGTTTCACATGGAAATCGTCCAGGAGCGCCTGGAGCGGGAGTACGACTTAGAGCTGCTGACCACCGCTCCCAGCGTCGAGTACCACGTGATCACCAGACAGGGAGAGATCGTGATCGTTAAAGGGGCGGCCGATCTGCCTCCCGAAAGGGAGATCGCGGAGATCCAGGAGCCGTGGATGGACATCCAGATTTGGTCCCCGGTCGAGTACATCGGACCGATCATGGAACTGGTGACCAGACGGCGGGGAGAGGTGGTTCGGGTGGACTACCTGGATCAGCAGCGGCTGATCCTCGCCTACAGGATACCCCTCGCCGAATTGATCGTTGATTTCTACGACCGGCTCAAATCCATCACTCGCGGCTATGCCTCGCTGGACTACGCCTTCGCCGAGTATCGTCCGGGCGACCTGGTCAAGCTGGACATCCTGGTCAACAAGGAGCCAGTGGATGCTCTCTCCCTCATCATCCACCGCGACCAGGCCTATGCCATAGGCACTGCCCTGACCAAAAAGCTGAAGGAGGTTATCCCCCGCCAGCTCTTCGCCGTGCCCATCCAGGCTTCCGTCGGCAAGCGGGCAATCGCGCGGGAGACGGTCAAGGCGTTGCGCAAGAACGTCACCAGTAAATGCTATGGGGGTGATGTAACTAGAAAGAGAAAACTTCTCGAAAAGCAGCGGGCGGGCAAGAAGCGCCTCAAGCGCATCGGAAACGTGGAGATACCCCAGGAGGCGTTCATGGCAGTGCTGCAATTGGAGAAATAATTTAGGAGCAATACAATGTGGCAAGAATACCTTTTTCCTTCCTCGGTGAAGGAAGCACTGGCTATGTTGGCCGAGCGCGAAGGACGGGCGCGCCTGATGGCTGGCGGCACCGACCTGGTCATCGAGTTAACTGAGGGCCGGCGGGCTGCCGATTGCCTGGTGGACATCACCCGCATCCCGAAGCTGGCCAAGATAACGCTGGAAGAAGGGATGATCGTCCTCGGGGCCAACGTGACCCACCGCCAGGCCGCCGAATCGCCACTGGTCCGAGAGCGGGCCACGGTGCTGGCCTCGGCCTGTCGGGCCGTGGGCTCGCTGCAGATCCGCAACGTGGGCACGCTGGGGGGCAACGTGGTCAACGCCATGCCCGCCGCCGATGGCACCACCGCCCTGCTGGCCCTGAAGGCCGAGGCCGAGATCGCTGATGGGACAGGGCGGAAGTGGGTGCCGCTGCCTGACCTCTTCGCCGGGCCGGGCGTTTCCAGGGTAGACAGCGCCAGGGAGATGCTGACCGCCTTTCGCTTCAGAGCTTTGGGCGAGCGCCAGGCCTCGGCATTGGAGCGCATCGCCCGCCGCCGCGCGCTGGCCCTGCCCATCCTCATCTGCGCGGTGGTCGTTAGCCTGAGCGAGGGCGGCGAGGATTTTGAATCAGCGTGTATCGCCCTGGGGCCGGTGGCCCCGGTGCCCTTCCGCGCTTCCCAGGCCGAGGAGAGCCTGCGCGGCGCACCGATCAGCCTGGAGACGATGGCCCGGGCCGGGGAGATAGCGATGCAAGAATCGCATCCCCGCTCCAGCCTCCTGCGGGCTTCCCAGGAGTACCGCGAGGAGGTGATCAAAGTGCTGGTGCGTCGCGGACTGGAGCGAGCGGTGCAGAGAGCAATATCCAATATCTAATCTCGGCATGGTTCACAGGGGCCGAAAAACACCTTTACACTTTTTCGAAAAGTGGGAGCAGCCAATAAGGTTCTGGCACCCCAAACACTGCTTTTTGCCGTGAAAATAGCCTTTTCGGG
>DAOUDK010000145.1:0-9320 GCA_034431315.1 Anaerolineae bacterium | reverse complement strand
ACCACATATAGTAGCAATTGATTGGAATGCACCTGCATATAGTGGCCAATCGCACTCACCCAAGTCTAACAGATTGCGAGCCCTACTCATCAAATTAGCCTTGACAGAGTACTAGGTTTAGAGACCGCCAGTCGTCGCGCTTTATGCGAACGACTATGTTCTCGACAAGGACGTTGCAATCGCCGGTCAGAATGTTCACACGTTCGTAATGAGGTGAAGCTGTGCAGCGTTGTTGCAAGGTCTGAGTGTTTCTCTCCGAGAGGTCGGCGAAGAAGTAGCCGGTGAATGGATACGTAGTAGTCAGTGCCAGCAGAGGAGAGCCCAAGACGATTTGACCGGTCTCCTTCAGCCGGTTCTTACCTGGTCCAGCCAGGAGGTCAACGTAGTACCGGACTGACCATTTGTTGCGCATTGAGGTCTCGAACACGTTGATGTAGCGGGCCACGTAATCCAATTTCTCTATCGCCCAGCGACCCGACGGCCGCATAAACAAGCTGTCATCCTCGGGCTGCAGGTAAATGTGCATAGTTCACCTCTTTCGCTTCGCTGATGATCTCTGCGCCATTGGAGATATTTGTCGCTTTATCCCCCCAACTCCTCCAACGACCGCCGTATCTCCTTCAACTCCCTGTCCGTGATGCCCCACAACTCCGCCGCCCCAGAATCACTGATCCACTGAGAACACTGAATGCACTGAAGCCCTCAGTATCTTCAGCCACTTCAGTGCCTCAGTGGTTCAAACTCTACCCCAACTCCGCCAACGACCGCCGTATCTCCTTCAACTCCCTGTCAGTGACACCCCACAACTCCGCTGCCGCCTATGTCTAAGGGCACGGTGGTTCCACTCCACTTAGTGTCTAATAGTTACAAGTCCGCAAGATCGCTGAGACGCCGCTGATAAGTTCCGAGACCTCATCCTTTGTAGGCTCTTGCGTCTTATCATGAGCGCACAAATTTCTCAGGTCAGTAAGATGTTGCACCTTCCTCCAAGTCACAAGGTTGTAAGCTGTCTCTTTACACAAGTCGTTGAGTAAAGAAAGTGTAGCGGTCTTCCTATACTTGATCGGCGGCGTATGTTTTTGAAGTAGATTCTTGAGATGACGTTCCAAAACCACCCCAGCGATGACACCCGCTGATCGTGAAAAACCTTTTGATAGAAGATGCCGTGCGGCCTCGATCTCGTCGTCCATGAGCAACGAGTAGGCTTCCAGTTCAATGTCGTACATTGAGAATCTCAGGTGAGATGGCACTGCTGTCAGTATATTGAACTGAGCATTTATGAGATCCATCAGCCCGAATTGCTCATCCTTCGTTACGTATCTTCTCTGAATTATTTGTTGGATTGCAGAATACGCCTCATCAAGCTCGGCAAGACGATCTGGCTGGTTCTTAGCGAGTATGGCTCTTGCTGCACTATACCATTGTTGATAAGTTTGCCCCACATCAGGTGGCAATGGCGATTTCGCCGGAATCACTGTCTCATCAAGGAGCACAGGAAAGATTGGTACTCGTTTTTCCGGTATTTTCTCAGTCATGCGATCATCTTTCCATCCCAATTCTTGAATCTTGTCCAATAACTCTTCTTTTTGGGCCTCAAGTTCTTGGATAGCCGTCTCAAGTTTCGCGAGCATATTCATGTCGTTTAAGCCCTCTCTATCTCAACTCCTCTAACGATTGTCGTATCTCCCTCAACTCCCTCTCCGTAATGCCCCACAACTCCGCCGCCGCTTCATCTACCTGCGCCTCGACCGCCGTCAGGCCCGCCTCGTCCCCTGCCGCCGCCAACTGGTGCGCCTGCTGAGACAACGCCGCCAAGCGGGTGTGGATGGGATTCCCTGTGTCGAACCTGGGTACGGCGATGTGTTTGAGAATATGGGGCGATGGATGCAGTGCAACATAGCCTCGAACAACCAGACCTGCAGGGGACGAATTCAATAGCGCGCTCAAGTAGTGTGCCTCTTCTTGAGAATGGCAGGGAATGTACACAATGGTGTGGTCAGGGATAACAACCTTCTCGCCTAGTTCATCTGAACAACTTGTGGAAACAACCGCTGTCGTTAGGTTATGGGCTACCTCACGCCAAACTACTTTGTGCGGAGCCAAAGTGTAAGACCCAACTCCAAAAATCGAGTAAAACGGCTCAGATGGAATAGAGCTAGATTTTCTTTTCGCCAAGTCAGCCTTGAACTGCCTAAGGTAACTGTAGGTCAATGGATACTCAACCTTCAGCCAACCTTCATCATATCCAATCCGTTTGTTTGGATCCTGAACAAGCAGCATGTTTGCTGAACATGCAGCATGCCACTTGTTAACATCGCGTCCCCGTAGCAAGGGGTAGACCAAATCTGACTCTATAGATGCTTGCACCTCCGAGACTTTGCGTTTACCGATATTCAGGTTTTCCACTAACAAAACCCCGTCAGGTCTCTTGCCGACAATCCTCAACCAGTAGACTCCATTAGCCCCACCTGTGTTTGCTCCTTCACGTGCCCGGTATTCCGCTGGCAAGACCACTTTCTCCAACGCTTTGAGCGCCGCTTTGCGGGCCGTCATCCAGGGTGACGTGGGATTGCTGCTATCCACTGGCTGCGCCCATAGGTTGGCCCGTGTCGTCTCCGCCAGCACCTCGTCCAACGGCTTGTCAATGTTCACGCGGGCGCGTCCTGTCCCCTTGCCCCAAAGGGTGTAGGGCACCGGGTAGCGAGTCTTCTGCCCCCGCTGGCAGACCACCACGCTGGTGCGGTTGGTGGCTCCCTCAAAGGGTTGCAGGCGCGACATGTCATCCACGTGCACCACGCGCAGGTGGTCCCCCTTCTCGCCCAGCCGGAAGCGGCGGAAACCATCACCAGCCCCTTTGGTCTTGAAGACGGTCTGGGTAATGACAAAACCCAACCTGCCGCCCTTCTTCAAGTAGTGGTCAATGCTGGCGTAGGCAAAGAGCATGGCCAGGTCTTTCTTGCCCCCACCCAGGCGGGCGGCGTGCCCTTTCAGGCTGAACAGGCCGTAGTCCATCCACAGCCGCTTGGTCGCCTCGCGGTACTCGGCGCTCAGGCTCTCCCAGTTCACCCACGGCGGATTGCCCACCACAAAGTCGAACTTTCCCACCAACACTGGGGCGAAGGCGTTCTTGAGCAGCCGCGCCCACAGGCCGTTCCGCCCCTCTTCGTCCAGGCGGTAGAGCTGGCGGTACAGTCCCTCCAGCACCGATTCGGTCATGGCCTCGCTCACGGTCAGCTCGTGCCGCGCACGGGCCAGGAACTCCTCAGGAGTGTACTGGTCGCGCACGCAACTCTCCAGCAGCGCTGAGAGTATGCCCATCTCCCTTGCTGCTACCGTCTCGCCGGGGATGTCGAAGTCGCCAACGACGGTGCGCAGCCGGTAACTCTTGCCGAAGATGTCGGCCCGCTCGGTGGGGGTGAGGATGCTATCGCACATGTAGACCGGCAGGTCCACCGGACCGCGCCGGTAGCGCAGCAGGTCTCCCAGGGCCAGCAGGTAGTTGGTACGCGCGGCGATGACGCTGAGTGGGTTGAGATCAAAGCCGACGATGTTGCGCAGCGCGGCGTCGAGCACATCGGCGGGCGGGATGAGGTGGTCGGCGGCGTACTGGCGCAGCCGCCGCAAGGCCAGAATGAGGAAAGTGCCACTGCCACAGCCGGGATCAATCAGCCGCTTGTCGGGTTCGCCCTTGTAGCCCACCTGGTTCAGCAGCCGCTCGGCCAGCCAGTCGGGGGTGTAATACTCGCCCAGGTCGTGGCGCAGCTTGCGGGGCACCAGATATTGATAGAGCTTTTTGAGCAGGTCGCGGGTGTGCTCTGGCTCCAGCGTGGTGGTAGCGGGCTCGAAATCGGCCAGCGTGCAGGCCATCGCTCGGATGCCATCGGCTAGCGAGACCCCAGGGGTTCCCGAAACCCCTGGGGTCTGCCAGGCATCCAGATACCAGCCAAAGAAGTCACCTTCGAGAAAGTTGTTGATGCCCAGCAGGGCAAAGGTGCCGCCGTTCTCCAGATTGGTCAACTCGCGGTGCAGTTGCTTCTCCGTCATGGCCGGCAGCGCCGCGACGAAAGAACTCACCAGCGCGCCGCCCTGCAACGAGGCCAGTTCCACTGCCAGGAACTTCATCAACAGCGCGTAGTAGGTGTGGACGGCGAAGAAGAGCGGCTTGAGTAGGGGCGTGGTCACCGCGCCCCTACCTACCATCCGGTAGAGCGCCGCCAATTCGGGAGCGTCCCTTTCCGCCTTGCCCAACTCTTCGCCGTAGACGATGCCGAAGATACGGTCCCACTCGGCGAAGAAGGTCGCCACGCGGGGATGGTCGCGGTGGGCCTGCAGAGCGGTGTAGAAGACATTGACCAGGTTGGGGGCGATGTCACCCTGCGGACCAAAGTCGGCGGCCAGCGCTTCCGGCGTAAGCGGCTTGCGCGAGAGGGAGCGCAGGTAGAGCAGCAGCAATTCGACGCTCTCCCGTCCCACCGGCACCGGGCCAACCATCTGGAAGCCGCCCGCGTACTCGTCTACGTCGAGAAAGCTAATCTGTGTGCCGGGCAACGGTGGCAGAGGGGATTCCCGTCTGCGCCCGGTGGCGGAGTAGCGCAGGAACAGGATTTGCTCCCCATCCAGCCCAATGCCGATCATCTTCTCCAATGCCTCGGCTCGTTTGGCCCGGCCCCCGGCGTGATGGGCCTGGTCGGTCAAGTACCTGGCGATCTGCTCAGCTAGCTTGACGGGGAATCCCTTTTCGGCCAGGCGGCCCGGTCGCTTGTACTCGATGACCGCGTGGCCGTAGACGGCATCGGCCGATCCGCTGAGAGTGGTCTTTTCGTATTCGGGCGTAGCCGTCAGCCCCAACGCCTGCAAGGTCGCGCTCAGGGCGTGTTCGACTCCCACCCGCAGGTCTTCCTCGGTGCGCGCTTTTCTGGCTACTTGGCGGATGGCCTGAGCCAGGGTTTCGGCGGCTATGAGATTAGAACTCATAAACATCTCCTGGGGGGGGCGGCAAACTCCTGTTGACTTTTCGTTAAAGTCAAGTTTTACCTGACCGCCAACCATAGTATACCAGAATTCAGCTTGCTTGGCAAAAGCAAAAAGCCACCTGCACTAGTTGCACAGGTGGCTCGGCCTGCCCTGGCTACTGAACTTCAGACTCGCTCTCTGAAGCGAGGTTTTTCACCCTCTGGCGGCGAGAAGGCTTGCGGCTTTTTTCGAGATATTCATCCAACATCCTGAGGCTGTACCTGCGATGACCGCCAGGAGTGCGAAAGGGCATCAGACCTCCCTCCTTCTCCATCTTTCTCAGAGTGTATAGGCTCACCCGCAGATACTCGGCAGCCTCTCTCGCTGTAAGGATGGTCATTTCTTCTTCTAAATATTCTTCTGCCATATCACGCTCCTGTTTACTGCTGACGAAGTAATAAGCTGATCGTAAATGTCGTTCCCCGAACCATCAATCGGGCTGTTTACGTCGTTTCCTTATCGTATCATATTATAACATAACATTCGTTAGAGCACAACTGGCGAATACTTGAAATGCTCGAGGTTTGCCGCCAAGGTATGCGCTCTGGGCCGTGATTTTGTGATTGGGGATACACTTTTGTCCTACGTCTCCTCAAAGGGCAAGAAAGATAGGGCTGTGGAAAGACCTTTGAGGATAACGTACATTTCCGCCGCGCCGGCCAGGGAAAACTCTCCCCGAAAATCCTTCTTCATCTCCATGGCCTTGATCTGAAAATCAGCGGAAGAGATTCTCATTCTCAGCAGATCGCTTTCAAAGTTCACCTCGTCACCGCCGTCTTCCACAGATAAACGCGCCTCCTTCCCACCCTCCCGCCTTCTGATGGCCCATCCTTTGGCGACTCTCTCGACGTAGAAGGCGTTGTCGTCTTCCAATTCAAAATCGTCTTCCCTGAGGAAGAGCCTGGGCTTGTCCAGGTAGGGTTTGCCGTGGTGGACACAGAAGGTCCCGCAGTTGCCGCACTCGTTGCAGAAATCGTCCACGTGGATGATCTGCCGGGGCTGCTCGATCTGGAAGACCTCCTCCCCAGTCACGGCCAAGCTCCCCTGCTGGCAGGAGACCGTGGGCAGCGTCAGGCTGACAGGCGCAACGACTTGCCCTGAGTGTAATCGAAGGGAGAAGGCGTAGTTCGCCCGGTTGGGGCACACCTCCACACACTTGTCGCACAGGGTCGAGCATTGCAGACAGCGGGCCGCCTCGGCCAGGGCCGCTTCCTCCGTCAGAGTCGCTTCGACCAGGCGGTGTCCTGAGCTTGTCGAAGGATCGAAACCGCCGCGCTGATCGGGTGGGAGCATCGCTCCCTCGTACTGCGCCGCCTTTCTAGCCCGGACGCGCTTGACTTGTGCGATTTCCTCCCCAGAAAGCACAGGAAGGTGAACTGACGGCCGCTCAAACGGCAGGCCCAACTGCTGGCAAATTGCCTCGGCGGCTCGCCGCCCATCGGCGCACGCCTCGACGATAGTGGCAGGGCCCCGCACGGCATCGCCGCCAGCGAAAACACCCGGCACACTAGTCGCCAGGGTGAGTGGGTCAACGGCTAACGCTTCGACGACCCAATCTCCAACTTCCAATACCTGACCAATGGCGATGACAATGGAATCAGCCCCGATCTGGAATTCGCTGCCAACGACGGGGATCGGCCTTCTCCTCCCGTCTGGCCCTGGCTCTCCCAGCTCGTTCCGCACACACTCCAGGGCGGCGACCCGGCCCTCCTGCAAGATGATCCTGGTAGGAGAAGCCAGTTCCTCCAGGATAACACCCTCAACGAGAGCGCCTTCGATCTCCTCCTCGTCGGCCGGCATCTCGCTGCGGGTGCGTCGGTAGACGATGGTCACCGTGCCGTTCGTGAGCCGCCTGGCCGTCCTGGCCGCATCCATAGCCGAGTTCCCTCCGCCGATAACCAGCACCTTGCTGCCCAGGTCAACCCTCTCCCCCCGCCGCACCCGGTCGAGGAGGTCAAGGCTATGGTAGACGCCTTCGCCCTCCTCGCCTTCGATGCCCAGACGGGCGTCCTTGCCAGCGCCCGTGGCGATGTAGACGGCGTCAAACCCATCTGCCAGAAGTTCTTCCGGGGGAGATGTGATAGGATGGGAAAGTGCGATCTTCACTCCCAGATTCTTGATTCGGTTGATGTCCTCCTGAACGACGGCCTCAGGCAGCCTGAAGGTGGGGGCGATGGCCAGCACCCCTCCAGGCCGATCCTGGGCTTCGTAGATGATCGTCTCGACACCGTTCAGGGCCAGGAAGTAGGCGGCGGCCAGGCCGGAGGGGCCGCTGCCGATCACGGCCACTCGGACTCCAGAAACCAGGTTTTTGGGGAAAAACCTGGTTTCTCTACTGCTTTCGGCGACAAACCGCTTCAGCGCGCGGATGGCGACTGGTTGGTCGTAGTTGTTGCGAGTGCAGCGGGCCTGGCACAGGTGGGTGCAGACGTAGCCGGTCACGCCGGGCAGGGGATTGCGGGAGAGGATGATCTCCAGCGCGTCAGCGTATCTCTTCTGACCAATCAACCAGGCATACTCAGGCACGTCCTGATGAACTGCGCACTTTTCCACGCAGGGAGCGGTGATGCAGTCGAACAGGCTCAGCTTCGATTCGACTTTGGGCAGGCCGTGAGGATAGTAGCCCTTCTTGTAGCGAGGGTCTTCCAGGGCCCGGACGGCCGCACGTTCCAGACTAGCCAGCTTGTCGCGGGCCAGTTCCTCCAGGCTCGTCATTCCCAGATCGTGCATATCCTTGTCCAAGTTCTCCAGGTATTGTAGGAGCCTGGAGTAGCCGCCCGGTTTCAGCAGGTCTGTGACCGTGGTGACCGGCCAGGCACCGGCGGCCAGAATATCTGTCAGATTGAAAGCATCGGCCCCGGCGGAGAAGGAAACGTTCAAGGCCTGCCCTGAGCTTGCCGAAGGGTCGCCTCCGAACTCTTGGGAGAGTTTGTGGAAAAGGTTGATGGTGATGGGGTAGAGGGTGCGTCCCGACATGTACATCTCGTCGCCGGGGAGGACGCCCTTGTGGTTGGCCAGGGCCAGGGTGTTGCTCAACTTGAGACCAAAGGTCAGCCACTGCTCTGCGGCAACCTCTTTCAGAGTCTCGATCAACTCCACCGCGCGGTCGTATTGCAGATCGTGCTCGAACACGCGGTCGGGGATGCGGATCTCCGTGAAACCGAGATGGTCGTGGAGGATGCGCATCACCGCCTCTTTGCCCAGCAGGGTGGGGTTCAGCTTGACCGCAGTGTGCAGCCCCCTTTCCTCCAGCAGATACCTGCCGATCTGCTCGATTTCGTCCGGAGGGCAGCCGTGCATGGTGGAAAGGGTGACGTTGTTGGTGATCTTAGCCGGAATCTCGATATCGTCGAACTGGGGGAACTTCTCTCTCAGAACCGCTCGTATCTCGGCGATTTCCTCGGAGGCGTCCTCCAGTTTGTCCATGAAGCGAGTCATGGGCGGGCTTTGAATCCCCTCCAGGTTGTAGCCAACGCTCATGTTGAAAACCGTGCCGAAGGGAAGGCTCTCGAAGCCAAGCATCCGTCGGAGGATGTGGATCAAGACCCAGGCCTTGACGTACTCGCTGGCCGACTGATCCAGCTTGAGCTCCTGAGACCACTCGACGTTGTAGCCCTCGTCCTCCATGTCAATGCAGGGTCTGGGGATGTCCAGCTCATCGCTGATCTGCACGGTCTTCAGCTCGATGAATCGCCCCCCGGAAAGCCAGGCGCAGATGATGTTCTGAGCGAGCTGGGTATGCGGCCCAGCCCCCGGTCCGATGGGCGTGGCCAGGTAATGCCCGAAGAGGTGCTCGATGGCATAGGGACTGTCCTTTTTGGGAACGTAGAAGAGCGAGCGATGAATCCCGAAGATGGACTGGCTGCTTTCGTACTCTTTCAGAATCCAGTTGAGAAGGACTTCAAAAGGTTGGACGTTCATAGTGTCAGACATGTTTCCCCCTATCGTTTGTCGAGGTCTCCTGACCGAGGCGTAAGCAGATCGTCAAAAGTCCTTTTGACTTTTTCCCCTGCTACGAAGGGGCGTCCTCGCCCCGATTTTGTGGCCAGACTGTCCTTAGACGGGGCGAGACGCCCCTTGGTAGCGATTCTCAGCAAGTGAAGAAAGTGCAAAGAACTTTTGCGCAATTACTTACTCGGGCTCGGTCGGGAGACCTTCGCCTATCAAGAGACCTCCACCCATCAGAAATATCGGCATGGTTCACAGGGGCCGAAAAACACCTTTACACTTTTTCGAAAAGTGGGAGCAGCCAATAAGGTTCTGGCACCCCAAACACTGCTTTTTGCCGTGAAAATAGCCTTTTCGGG
>DAOUDK010000144.1:0-28077 GCA_034431315.1 Anaerolineae bacterium | reverse complement strand
CTTTGACGAGACCTACGATCCTGCCCAGCCCGATGCGGCCTTGCGCGCCATGGCTGCCTTGCATGGGCTGCGCCTGTACGAGCAGTTCTACTGGCACGACGACCGCCCCGGCGACCTCACTATCCCGATGAACATGATGACATTACTCTGGCCCGGTACGCCCCTGGCACGCTACCTGGACGCTCACCCAGAGGCCGTGGACGGCCCCCCATCGCCAGAGCGGGAGCAAGCCCTTCTGGATGCTCTGTCGGAACTGGGTTTCCCCGTCACCGGTGTGCGCATTACCGACCTGAACGCTGACGGCCTCAACGAGGTTCTCGTCACCACCGACGAAACCGATCAGACTAACGGTCGCCTGTTCGTCTGGCTGCTGGCCCAAACCAGGGGGCACTGGCATAGCTATCGCTGGCCCGTTACTGGTTACTTTGAGATCGAAGAGGTGACCGAGGAGCCGCTGCCCGACGGGCGGATGATCCTGCGGTGGAGGGACCCCACCGTGACTCGGACAAAGAGGGAATTCACCTTCGCATGGACAGGCAATGCATTGGTCAAGGTAGATCCAGAGACCTACGAACCACTGCCGCCAGGCTGGCCGGTGGTGGGTTGGCCTGACTCTTGAAAAAAGAGGCCGCCCTTCAAAGCCTCACTGGTGCCAGTTCTCTCACCCCCACGCTCTACCTACACCCCACGCTGACCGCTTCTGCATAATGTGAAACGGGGTGGCTATGAGGTAGCCACCCCGTCATTACACTAAAAGTTCTTTTATCTCCTGCGCCAATCCTGTGGCAGCTTGGGGATCAGCCAGGTTTTGCTACCCTCCGATGAGCCCTCCCACCGCAGCGGCACCCAGGCCCAGCATGCTCAGCACCACTCCGGCAATGAGCGTGACCACAAACAGGGCGATCCAGCCCAGGATGACGGTGACGACGGTCTGCACCCACTCCAGGTCCAGGGCCTCTTTCGTCGCCACGAACCAGGAGATCAATCCCATAATCCCGGCGATAAAGGTGACTGGAGCCAACAGGCAGGCCAGGGCACTGGAGAAGGCAGCCAGTACTCCAACGACTCCCACGATGTTCCAGACGTAGGCCAGACCCAGAGTGCGAACCAGTTCCTCGAAGGTGACATCGGCGTTGAAGACCGTGCGCCCCACCCAGTTGATGACGAAGGCGCCCACGGCGAAACCGATGACCGCAAAGATCGTGCCCACTACGGCACCGATCAGCCAATTGACCAGGTTGCCGGATGCACTCGACCCGAGCTGGCTGAGGAATGAAACCACTATCACCAACAGCCAGGCTGTTTGGGTGAATGTGGTGTCCTGCTCAACTTCCTTGTAAACCTCGCGACGGAACGTGAACGCAGCAATGATACGATCGGTAAGCATAGTTCCTCCTTAAAGTAGAGTGTGAATTGAAACGCGATTGCTCTTTCCTCAATAAACCACTTGCTCTCCGATTTATGTCATGTTACCACCCCCTCCCATTGCGGCTCCTGGGAGATGCTGTAGAACTCCACCAGCCGCTTCTCCGTCTCGCCTTCGATCCGCGCCACCACCTGGACGTAAGGAGCGATAGAGGAGTTCTTGAGCTTCCGCTTCAGAAGCTCGTCCACCTGGAAGATGCCCGCAGAGTTGCTCATGGTGATCTCAATCCGGATGGGAGCCGTCTCGCCCTTTTCCAGCGCGACGCTGTCAATAGCCATCGCCGAGACGGAGTGAATGTTGGTCTGGCCAGCCTCGAAGGGAATCCGCGACCGCCCCTGGGTCAAGTCCAGGGCATCGGCCACTTTGATGATTCCCGCCTCGATGGTGTTACAAGGGGTGTCCCAATGGTGAGCGATGACAGCGTGGAGCACCTCGGAGACCACGATGGTCCGCGCCGGTTCTTCATAGATGTCGGTCAACAGCTCTCGTGCCTTGGGGGCAGCCAGTATCAAGCTGTGCTGCTCGTGATTGTCGCGATGAATGGCCATCCCCACGTCGTGGAGACAGGCAGCCAGCACAACGATCACCTCAGCATCTTCGTACTCTAAGCCATGGTCCTTGACGACACCGGTCTCCACACCCGCGTCGGCCAGGAGTCGCAGCATCTTCAAGGCGGCGTTGGCCGCGATCTGGATGTGCACCTCCCCGTGATCGCTCATGCCAGCGCGATCCACCGCGTTGATGTTGGCACATTTCCACAACTGCTGCAACTCCAAATCCTCGTTGATTCGCGCCAGCAAATGCGAGAGCTTCTCGTTATGACGGCTTGGAACTTTTAGAGGCATACGCTCATCCCCCTCGCGTGAAACAACAGATGGGCCAAAACCAGACCAGCGGTTGAAACGCCTCTGGAGGGCGCGAATGCGCCGGTCGTCCACCTACGTGGACGATTTCCGTGGCCACGTAGGTGGTCACCCGGCACGGAGTGCCCTCACAGGCGCGATTTCAATCGCCACTAACCCCCTACCCCAACCGACCAGTGATATAATCCTCGGTGCGTTTCTCCCGAGGACGGGTGAAAATCTGGCTGGTGAGGCCATACTCCACCAACTCCCCCAGCCAGAAAAGGCCCGTCCGATCCGACACGCGAGCGGCCTGCTGCATGTTGTGGGTGACGATGACGATAGTGTAGTTACGTTTCAGGTCTTGCATCAGTTCCTCGATCTTCAAAGTAGCCACGGGATCGAGAGCGGAGCAGGGTTCGTCCATCAGGATGACATCCGGCTCCACGGCCAGCACGCGGGCGATACATAGCCGCTGCTGTTGCCCCCCGTCCAAGTCCATCGCCGAACGCTTCAGCTTGTCCTTGACCTCGTCCCACAAGGCCGCTCTCCTCAAGCTGTGCTCCACCAAGTCGTCGAGATTCACCCGGCGCTGGAGGCCCAACACCCGCGGGCCGAAGGCCACGTTGTCGTAGACCGACTGGGGAAAGGGATTGGGTCGCTGAAACACCATGCCCACCTTGTGCCGCAGCTCCACCACATCCACGTCCAGTCTGTAGATGTCCTTACCATCCAGCAAAACCTGGCCCTCTAATCGAGTCCCAGGTATGGTCTCGTTCATCCGATTGAGACAGCGCAAAAAGGTTGATTTCCCACAGCCAGAGGGACCGATGAGAGCCGTGATCTGGTGCTCCAGCACCTGCAAGGTGATGTTCTTCAGGGCCTGGAAGCCATCGTAATAGAAGCCGAGGTTCAAGACCTCCATCTTGGCCATTCAACTTCTCCCCAGCACGGCGAGTCTGATCATGTCCACTATATTTTACCAGAAAACCGCTTATAACACAAAAGCCAGTTTGACGGCACTGAAGGTAGGTGATATAATTCCATGCAGCCAGAACTGCCGATGAAAAAGTAGCTTCCGGGGGCACAGGTGGGTCATGAAATGTGGAGACGTGAAACGTGAAGGCATGAAACGTAAATTTCGTGTATTTGGAATGATAATTGTGCTGGCGATCTTGAATGTGTTGCCTGGCTGCAGCGGGCCAGTGACATCTCCCCCGGGGACGGCTGAGCCGAAGAAAGCGACGCAGGCCATCATCAACAAGGGTTCGGATACTATGGTCAACCTGGCCCTCGCCTGGGCCGAAGCCTACACGGGCCAGCGCCCTGAGGTGCGCATCTCCGTCACTGGCGGCGGCTCTGGCACGGGGATCGCGGCCCTGATCAACGGCACGGTTGACATCGCCAATGCCTCACGGGCCATGAAGCCAGAGGAGGTGGAGAGGGCGCGGGCCAACGGCATCGAGCCGGTGGAGCACATCGTGGCCGGCGACGGTATCGCGGTAGTCGTCAATCCGACCAACCCCACCAGTGCCTTGACCATTGACCAGCTCTCGGACATCTTCACCGGCCAGATCACCCGTTGGCACGAGGTGGGCGGGGAGGACCGCCCCATTGTCTTGCTCTCGCGCGAATCCAACTCGGGCACCCACATCTATTTTCTGGAGCACGTGGTGCGCAAAGGCGAGAAAGATAACCAGAGCCTTTTCTCTCCCGACACCCTCCTGATGCCCTCCTCAGAAGGCATCAGCGTCGAGATACGCCAGAACCCCAACGCCATCGGCTACGACGGCCTGGGCTACGTCACGCCGGATCAAAAAACAATCGCGGTGGCCCGCAGAGCCGGAGAGCCCTACATCCCGCCCAGCATCGAGACGGTTACAGAGGGCAGCTATCCCATCGCTCGTGTCCTGTACATGTACACCAGCGGCCAGCCCACCGGCGTCATCCGCGAGTATCTGGACTGGATCACCAGCGGGGAGGGACAGGAGATCGTTGAAGAGCTAGGCTTTGTGCCTTTGCAATAGTCAACTGGACTTTGGACAAAACCACGATGGCGACCAGAAACCCGTTTTCTCACGCCAAATTGCCGTCTATGTTGACTTGAAATAGGTTGATTCAGTTAGATTTCGGTAACAGAGTCATCAGAAAACGGGTTTCTTTGGCTTTGTCCAAAGTCCAATAGTCAAACAGGAGGAGAGATAATGAACGAGACCGACATGTTGGACATGATCAAGAAACGCCGCAGCATTCGCAAGTACACCGATGAGGCGGTGACGGACGAGCAGATACGGCAGCTCCTGGAGGCAGCCATGGCTGCCCCCTCGGGTAGCAACATTCAGTCCTGGGAATTCGTGGTCGTCAGGGACCCCGACCTCAAGAGGCAACTGGCCCAGACCCACACCTGGAGCTACATGGCCACCGACGCTGCGGTAGTGTTCGTGGTATGCGGCAACGAGCGCGCCTCCCACCACTGGCTCGCAGACGCCAGCGCAGCCACGCAGAACTTGCTCCTGGCGGTCACGGCCCTGGATCTGGGGGCTGTCTGGGTGGGCATCTATCCTGGCGCCGACCGAGAAGCCCACGTGCGTCGCGTGCTGGCCATTCCGGACGAAATCCGCGTCCTCTGCCTGGTGCCCGTCGGCCATCCAGCCGAGAGCAAGTCGGCCCGAACTCAGTATAAAGAGAGCAAGGTGCATTACGAGAGGTGGTAACACGGAGGAACACGGAAACACGGAAGGTGCGGAAACACGGAACTTTCCGTGCTTACGTGTTCTCCGTGCTTCCGTGTTCCCACACTCTCCGTGCTAAGGTTTGGATCACGGAGTCATGGAAGACACGGAGACACGGAACTTTCCGTGCTTCCATGCTCTCCGTGCTTCCGTGTTCCTAAATAATAACCTGCCAAGGAGGCAACAAAATGACAACAGACTACACCCACTCCCACAAAGGCTATGACTTTGGGGAACTAACCAGCAAGATCATCGGAGCTTGCATCGAGGTGCACAAGGTTCTGGGGCCTGGATTGAAGGAGGTGGACTACCAGCGCGCCCTGGTCTACGAGTTCCCGGCCCACGGCCTCGATTTCAGCCGCGAAGTCCACATCCCCATCTACTACAAAGGCCACAAAATCACCACCAGAAGAGTTGATTTCGTGGTCGGCGACTGCATAGTGGAGATCAAAGCCAAACACGAGTTCGATCCGGAGGACTACATGCAAACCCTGGCTTATTTGAAGGCAAGCGGCTACAAGGTCGCCTTATTGATCAACTTTGGTCGCAAAAAGGTCGAGGTGAAGCGCCTGGTGAATTAAAACGGCGAGCGGAGAGAGAAATGGAATCCTGGAACACGGAATCACGGAAGGTACGGAGACACGGAACTTCCGTGATTCCATGCCCTCCGTGCTTCCGTGTTCCCGCGCTCTACGTGCTAAGGTTTGGATCACGGAATCACAGAAGAACACGAAAACACGGAACTTCCGTGTTTCCATGCCCTCCGTGCTTCCGTGTTCCCACACTCTCCGTGTTAAGGCCTGAATCACGGAGTCACGGAACTTCCGTGCTTCCATACTCTCCGTGCTTCCGTGTTCCTAAACCTGAGATTGAAGTGAAGTGCCTGGTGAACCAGAACGGCAAGCGGGGAGCAAAATGACCACTGAAACCGGCAAAGAGAATAAGAAGCCCAACCTCGTCGAATTCGCCATCGAAAGCCTGATCCGGACGGCGGGCATCTCAGCCATCGTCTTCGTGGTCCTCATCTTCTTCTTCCTCATCCGCGAGGGAGCCCCGGCCTTCACCCGCGTCCCGCTGAGCGAGCTCTTTGGCAAGCGTTGGTACCCCGCCTTCGATATCTACGGCATGCTGCCCCTGATCCTGGGCTCCCTGGTGATCACGGTGGGAGCGGTGGTCATCTCCGTGCCTCTGGGCCTAGCCACGGCGATATTCATCGGCGAGATCGCTCCCGATTGGGCCCGCGAAATCCTCAAGCCGGTGATCGAAATACTGGCCGGCATTCCTTCGGTGGTGCTGGGATTCCTGGGCATGCTCGCTATTGTCCCCCTGGTGCGAGAGCGTCTCGGCGCACCCACCGGGCTCACCGCCTTCACCGGCTCGCTGATGCTGGCCTACATGGCCCTGCCCACCATCATCAGCGTGGCCGAGGACGCCATTGACGCCGTTCCCAAGGACTATCGCGACGCGGCCCTGGCTCTAGGGGCCACCCACTGGCAGACCATTTGGCGAGTGGTGATCCCCGCCGCGCGGTCAGGAATCCTCATCGCCGTCATGCTGGGCATCGGGCGGGCGATTGGGGAAACCATGACCGTGATGATGGTCACAGGCAACGCAGCACGCTTGCCGCTGGGACTCGACGCCTACTTCAAGCCAGTGCGCACCATGACCGCCACCATCGCCGCTGAGATGGGCGAGGTGGCGCAGGGCAGCACCCATTATCACGTTCTGTTCGCTGTGGGCATCATCCTGTTCCTGATAACCTTCATCGTAAACGCCATAGCTTCGATAGTGATTATCCGTGGAGGTCCGAGGCGAGGCGGGAGGTTAATGGGGTGAAGGGAGAAGGGAGGGAGATTTAAGCAGGCACCATCGAGAAGCCAGCGATCAAGAAATGCTTATCGAAGGCAAAGGCGGTGTCAATGCTCCTTTGGCGCATGAGGGCAAAGCTTACTGCGTCGGTGTAGCTGAAGTCCTGATCGCTGTAGCGGCGGAGGATATCTTCGGCCTCTATCTCTAACTCCTCCGTGGATTGGACCTTCTCGATTCGAGGACTGCTTCTAACGCTCTCCAGGAAAGTGATGGCGGCAGCATGACCCAAGGCTTTGCGCAGGATGATGTACACCTCGGCTACGACCAAGTTTGTAGTGACGAGTCGGCGATGACGTTTTAGCAGATCGGGGTACTCCCTGGCCGCCCTCTCGTGGTACTTGTCGTCCTGGTCAGCCAGGGCTACCCAGGCCCCAGTGTCCACGAATAGCTCCCTGGCCATCAGAGGGCCTCCTCTCTGGTAAGGGCAGCGAGGTAATCATCGTGCTTCGAGGCCATATCCTCTCGGCCAGAGCGGCCCAACCCAACCACCTGCAAGGCGGGATCCTCCTCCACGGGCAATTCCGCCAGGTAGTGGTCAATGGTGCGACGGATGAGTGCAGCGAGGGAGATGCCCTCTCTCTGCGACAATGCCCGTAGGGACCTATCCTGCGCAGGCTCAAGATAGATTTGAATCGGCTTCTTGGCTAAAGCTCCCACGATCATACCTCCCAAACAAGTGATGTGGTTATATTATACATCAATGTACCCTAATGCACAAATTCACCGTTGAACAGAGAGGCTTCAAATGTCACGTCAAACCACACAAAAGATCGCTTTCGCCACATTGACTATCCTGGCCATCATCGTCGTCCTTCCTATCGTCCTGGTCGTGGTCTACATCATCGTCCAGGGGATAGGGGCCATCAGTTGGGAGTTCATCAGCGGCTTCCCTCGCGGTGGGATGCGCGAGGGCGGGATATTGCCAGCGGTCATCGGCACGGTGTTGCTGACGTTTGGCACCGCCATCGTCGCCATCCCACTGGGCGTGGGAGCGGCCATCTACCTGGCCGAATACGCCCGCGATAACTGGCTAACCCGCGCCATCCGCCTGGCCATCATCAACCTGGCCGGCGTCCCCTCGGTGGTCTACGGCCTCTTCGGGCTGGGGATGTTCGTGCTCTTCCTGGAGTTCGGCACCTCCATCGTGGCCGGCTCTCTCACCCTGGGGCTGATGACCCTGCCAGTGGTGATCAGCACCGCCGAGGAGGCCATCTTGGCTGTGCCCCAGTCGTTCCGGGTGGTCAGCATCTCGCTGGGCGGCACCAAGTGGCAAACGGTGCGGGAGGTAGTGCTCCCCCAATCGCTGCCGGGCATCATCACCGGCGTCATCCTGGGCCTGGAGCGGGCAGCGGGCGAGACGGCCCCCATCCTGTTCACCGTAGCCGCCTTCTACCTGCCCCGCCTGCCCCGTTCCATCTTCGACCAGACCATGGCCCTCCCCTACCACCTTTATGTCATCTCCACCCAGGTGCCGGGGATGCCAGTGAGGATTCAATACGGCACGGCACTGGTGTTGCTGGTGCTGGTGCTTTCCATGAACGTGGTAGCCACCATCATCCGCAGCTACTTCCGGCGGAAGAGGCAGTGGTAGTTTCTTATGATGAAATCCACCAAAATCCAGATCAACGATCTCAGCGTCTACTACGATGGCCACCGTGCCCTCAACGACGTCACCCTATCTATCCACGCCAACGAGATTCTGGTCATCTTCGGCCCGGCCCACAGCGGGCGCTCGACCTTCCTGCGGACCCTCAATCGCCTCAATGACCTAATAGATGGCGTTCTGATTGACGGCCAGGTGTTGCTGGATGGAGAGGACATCTACGCCCCTGGAGTGGACGTGGTCGCCCTGCGGCGTCGAGTGGGGATGGTCTTCGCCCTGCCCATCCCCCTGCCCGGCACTGTCCGGAGTAACATCACCTACGGCCCTCGGCTCAGCGGTGTGCACGACAAAGGCCGCCTGGACGCAATCGTGGAACGAACTCTGCGTCAGGCGGCCCTGTGGGACGAAGTTAGCGATCGCCTCGATGAGCCAGCCGCGGCCCTCTCCGGCGGTCAGAAGCAGCGGCTATGCATCGCTCGCGTTCTGGCTTTGGAGCCAGAAGTCATCCTCCTGGACGCCCCCACCTCTGGGCTAGACCCCATCTCCACGGCCAAGGTCGAAGAATCGCTGCAGCAACTCAAGAAGGACTACACCATCGTCATCGTGCCCCATTCCGTCCAGCAAGCAGCCCGAGTGGCAGACCAGGCCGCTTTCTTCCTAATGGGAGAGCTGATTGAGCACGGGACGGGCCAGCAGATCTTCACCAACCCCCGCGACAAGCGCACTGAGGACTACATCACCGGCCGTTTCGGATAGCTGGGGCTTTCGTCATTGCGAGGAGCCCTTGGCGACGAAGCAATCTCCAGCTTGCAACGTAGGGGATTGCTTCGCCCCTGCGGGGCTCGCAATGACACGGTCGGGTAGCTCTACTCCTGAGTTGGCTCCTCACTCAGCCAGCCACGCAAAGCGGCCTTGATCTTGGACTCCATCTTCCGACCGACGGTGTCCCAGTCGTCATCGGGCTCCGCGCCAGCCCACTGGCCGAGGTCGGCCCTCACCTTGGCCTCAATGTGCTCGCCGATCTGTTCCCAGTCTGCTTCTGCTTCACCCTCGACATCTAGCGACTTTGCGACCTCGGCTCTGACCTTGGCTTCCATTTTCCGGCCGACGGTTTCCCAGTCGTCGTCGGGTTCAGCGCCAGCCCACCTGCCGACGGCCCTTTTGGTGCGGCCTTCCAGGCGTTTCCCGATCTCCTTCCAATCGGGATCAGGCCAAGTTCCGGCCAAAGCAGCCAACTCGACCCTGATCTTGTCCTCGATCTTCTGGCCGATAGCATCCCAGTCGTCAGTCGGCTTGGCCCCGGCCAACTTGCCGATTTCCCCCCGGATCTTCGCCTCGATCCGACGGCCAATATCTTCCTGTTCCTCGGCCGTTTGTCTCTGCGCAGCATCCTGCTCGGTCATGCTCCCTCCTTTTCGTTTCTATGAGTAGCAGAGGCGGCTCCCATGCTTGTCCTGAGCCTAGCCGAAGGGCCGCCGGTCCGCGGGCGTGGGAGCCCGCTCTGCTCAGAACTCGTCGCCCATTACCACTCTTCCCAGCGGCTTTGGCGACGCCCCAGCGTAAACAAGCGCACCAGCAACAATCCCGCCACGAAGCCGCCGATGTGGGCAAACCAGGCTACGCCGCCCATCTGCGTCATGCCGAAGGCCAACAAACCGTTGAACAGTTGCAGCACGAACCAGAACCCCAGCACCAATAGCGCTGGTAGTTGGGTTGCACGCACGAAGTAACCCAGGAAGATCAGCGTTTGGACTCGAGCATTGGGGAATAGGACGATGTAGGCTCCCAAGACGCCAGCTATGGCCCCGCTGGCTCCAATGGTAGGCACAGGGGAGCTGGGACTGGCTAACACCTGGGCGACACTGGCTACTGACCCGGTCAGCAAATAGAAAACCAGGAAACGCCCCCGTCCCATGCTGTCCTCGACATTGTTGCCAAAGATCCACAGGTAGAGCATGTTGCCAGCGATGTGCATGAATCCCCCGTGGAGAAACATGGAAGTCAGGAAGCTGAGAGCGACCGCCGGACCGAAATCGTGAGTCACCTCGAAAGGCACCACGCCCATGGTGTAGAAGGTCTGATCCAGTGTCCCGCCTGCCTCAGCCAGCAACTCGTAGGCGAAGGCTATTATGTTAACAACGATGATGCTGACCGTAAGAACAGGGAAGCGGCGGGTGGGTATGAAATCACGCAGTGGTAGCACATCATCCTCCTTTATCGCAATCAGGGGCTTCAAAGCCATCGGGCATGGCGGTTCCCCTCAGGTTAGCCCCTTCCAAGTTGGCCTCCTCCAGATTGGCCCCTTTCAAGTCGGCCCCTTCCAAATCGGCGTTGTTCAGATTTGCCCCCAACAGATCGGCTCCCGATAGATCCGCACCGACCAGGTTGGCTCTTATCAAGTCAGCGCACACCAAGTCAGTTGCTGATAGATTCGCCCCTTCCAGAATGGCCTCCGTCAAGTCGGCCCCTCTCAGATTCGCTGCGGTCAGGTCAGCCGTGGTCAGGTCAGCCCCCTCCAGGTTAGCCATCGCCAGGTTGGCCCCCATCAGACGAGCCTCTACCAGTACAGCTCCAGCCAAGTGAGCTCCAGCCAGGTTAGCTCCCTCCAAATCAGCCTCCGTAAGATCGGCCTTCCCCAGGAGAGCCCGCGTTAAGTTGGCGTAGGGAAGCGACAGGCCTCTCAAGTCGGCGTTCCTGAGGTCGGCCTTCACAAAAGCCCTCACCGCCGTATCTCTCAGTATTTGCAGTACTTCCTCTCTCGATAGCTTTCTCAACTCATTGGCCACGTGCTGGCTCCCCATTCGGTCGGTTCGATTTCTGCCTCGGATTCCACTTCCAGATCGGTCAACGCTTCCAGATCGAACTCTGCCCCCGCATCGGGCTCTGCTTCCAGCTCAGGCTCCGCTTCCAGTTCGAGATCCAGTTCGGCTTCGGCCAACTCAGGTTCAGGTGGAAGTGGATAAGGTTCTGCACAATAAGGGCAGATTTCCCATCGTATTAGTGACAGCCGACCGCAGTGGGGGCAAGCTTTCCTCAGCTCGGTGTGGCAAGCGGGGCAGATGATGAAATCTGGCTTGATCCGGTGCTTGCACTCAGGGCACACCGGCTGTTCCTCGGTGATGTCCTGCAACAAGGCTTCTTCTTCCAGAGTCCTGGCGTAGGCCTCCGACAGGGTCTCCTGGGGACGAAGGATGAGGTAGATGAGCAAGCCCAAAGGGCCGAAGATCAAAACCACCAGAGAGGCCAGCAACTGGGCGAAGATGTCCCTCGACCGCAAGCGCATATCGCGGAAGGTCCAGATGACCAGGCTCATCCATAAGGCTGCGGTGAAAGCGCTGATGAAAGCGACGATAGCTAACAGGATTGTCCCGATGTCCTCAAGTTGTGGCATGTCCAATCTGCTCCTTTAGAGTATGTTGATAGCGAATATTATACCACCTTCTTTTCTTTTTGTCACCTGGCAACTTTTGCCCTAAGTTGTCCTCTCCAGGCAGATTAACAGAATCGAGATGTCGGTTGGGTTGACGCCTGACAGGCGGGAGGCCTGACCAACGGTAGCTGGCCGAAACCTCCTCAGCTTCTCCCGAGCCTCGTTGCTTAAGCCTACTGGAACATCGTAGTCGAAATGGTCTGGAATCGGCCATTCCTCCAACCGCTTCACCCGCTCCACTTCCCGCCGCTGCTTTTCGATGTAGCCCGCGTACTTGGCTTCAATGGTCACCTGCTCAATGGCCTCAGGAGGCAACGGCAGATGACTGGGGACAAGAGCTTCTATCAGCTCATAAGTTACTTCCGGACGGCGAAGGAATTGCAAGGCATTGACGCCATCGGCCAGAGCATCGAAGCCGTGTGCGGTCAGTTTGCTGTTGATTCCCTCCGAGGGCGCTAACCACATCTCTTTAAGCCGCCTCAACTCCCCCTCCGTGGCCTCCCTTTTCTCCTCCACCGCCTCATACCTCTCCCGTGGCAGCAGTCCGACTTCGTAGCCGATGGGCGAGAGTCGCAGGCCAGCGTTGTCCTGGCGTAGCAGCAGCCGGTACTCGGCGCGGGAGGTCATCATGCGGTAGGGCTCAGTGATCTCCTTGGTCACCAGGTCATCCATGAGGACGCCGATGTAGGCCTGGTCACGCCTCAGGATAATTGGCTCTTGGCCCTGTACCTTGCGGGCAGCGTTAATGCCGGCCATTATCCCCTGGGCAGCGGCCTCTTCATAGCCCGATGTGCCGTTGATTTGGCCGGCGTGAAATAGCCCTTCTACCCGCTTGGTCTCCAACGAGGCCTTGATCTGATCGGGGTATACGAAGTCGTATTCGACAGCATAGCCCGGCCGCACGATCTCAGCCTCCCGTAGGGCGGGGATGCTGTGCAGCATGGCAAGCTGCACAGCGTAGGGCATGGCGGTATACAGCCCCTGTACGTAGACCTCGGTGGTGCGCCACCCTTCAGGCTCCAGGAAAAGCTGGTGGGAGTCCTTGTGAGCAAAGCGCACGATTTTTTCCTCGAACGAGGGGCAATAGCGCGGCCCTACCCCTTCGATGAAGCCCGAGGCGATAGGCGAACGATGGAGGTTTTCGCGCACGATCTGGTGCGTCTCCTGGTTGGTGTAGACCAGGTAGCACGGTAGCTGAGGCCGCCAATCGGTTTGGTGAGGGATGGGATAGATGGGATTAGGCTTCGGATGCTGGAAGCTAGAAGTTGGCTGCCGAAAGCTGAAATACAGCGGGGTCTCGCTGCCCGACTGTGGGGTAGTCTGGGAGAAGTCTATGGTGCGGGCATTGATGCGAGGCGGGGTATTGGTCTGAAGGCGACCTAAGGCAAATCCCGATTCTCGTAGCGAGGCCGAGAGGCCAGCGGCCGGGAACTCACCAGCTCGCCCGGCAGGGAAGGTGATCTCGCCAGTCATGATCCTTGCTCCCAAAAACGTGCCAGTTGTGAGGATCACCGTCTGGCTCTGCCACTCAACGCCAAGGTTAGTGACCACGCCCTTGACTCGCGCACCTTCTACCAGAAGTTCCTCAACCAGGCCCTGTTTGAGATCGAGATTCGGAACCATCTCCAGGGCATTCTTCATGGTCAGGAAATAGAGCCTCTTGTCAGCCTGAGCGCGGGGGGCGCGCACTGCTGGCCCCTTTGACAGGTTGAGCATGCGGATCTGGATGAAGGTCTGGTCGAGGTTGTGGGCCATCTCACCGCCCAGGGCGTCAATCTCTTTAACCAAGTGCCCTTTAGCGGGCCCTCCAACGCCAGGGTTGCAAGGCATAGTGGCGATCAAATCAAGATTCATCGTCACCAACAACGTTCGGCAGCCCATCCGCGCTGCTGCCAAAGCCGCCTCGCAGCCGGCGTGCCCTGCCCCAACGACGATCACATCGTACATAGACACCCTCCCTTTCCCAAATCTGTCTAAGTATAATACACCTGGCCTTCTTTGGCAAGAATGAGCTGGATCATAGCGACCCAGCGAGAGCAAACAAATAACTTAACATAGTCACATATTAACTTGACATAGTAAAATTGGGGCTTGACATATTGAAAAAAATATGGTATAATATAGCACAGAATAATAAGAAATCCATTGGAATGGATTGAACTAGCCTGAAATACCTAGTCGTAGGAAGGCTAGCCAATCTCTACAGCGAAAGGAGTTAACCTCTGGGCGAAGGCCCTACTTCTCTCCTTGACAAATATGAACATCTCAGTTATAAATGTGGCCTAGCGACAAAGGCAAACCCGGCAAAAGCCGGGGGCGCAAAGCTACGGGTCTACGTTAGCAATTAGCCATCAGCAAACAGCTCGTTGGCTGATGGCTAATTAGGACGGCCGAGCTGCCGAAGAGGCATTTAGCAACGTGTTTTTCGGAAGCAAGCCGTCTGGGAAGCACGTTCTTCACTTTAGGCAGTGAAACCCCTGGCCGGGCCGCAGAGATATCACACAAGAGAGGAGAGAAACAGAAACATGAATACGAAGACCGCACTTGAATACCATCCTACTATCAAAGACTTGCCTGCAGGAGAACGACCACGGGAGAGGCTGAAGAAATATGGAGCCGGCTCCCTCTCCAATGCTGAGCTTTTGGCCATCATACTACGCACTGGAGTGGGCGGGGAGAATGTCCTCAACTTGGCTGCACGGCTCCTGGCCAAATTCGGTGGCCTAATAGGTCTGGCCCGAGCCGGCTTCAGCGAGCTTTGTGGGGAGAAAGGAATAGGGGTGGCTAAGGCAGCCCAGCTAAAAGCGGCGATGGAACTAGGGCGAAGACTACTTATCGCCTCTCCTGAGGAGCGCCTTCAGGTCAAGTCACCAGCCGACGCGGCCAACCTGATGATGATAGAGATGAGCATGCTGGAACAAGAACATATGCGTCTCATCCTCTTGGATAGCAAGAACTACATCCTGGATACCCCCACCATGTACATCGGCAGTTTGAATACATCCGTCATCCGTGTTGGCGAGCTATTCCGGGAGGCAATCAAACAAAACTCCGCAGCCATCATCGTCATCCACAACCATCCCAGCGGTGACCCCACCCCCTCCCCTGAGGACATCGCGGTAACGGAACTCATCACCCAGGCTGGCCAGCTACTGGACATTGATGTACTGGATCACCTGATTATCGGCCAGCAGCGGTACGTTAGTTTGAAAGAAAGGGGGTTAGGATTCAAATGATTTCCGAGAAATGCAACCTGATGAGCAAAACACGGTCGTTATCCGCCCTTGCTCGGCTCTGAAAAAACGCGGAAAGGTTTCTGCGTCCCCACGCTATATAGTCAGCCTGGCCGCTGCTAGCAGAGACGAGCTCCATAATCAACAAAAAGGAGGCTCACAATGAAAAGCCAAGCGTTACTCACTTTGAAGACGATCGCCACTCACACACTGTCAAAAGGAAAAGAAAGAAAGAAAATAACCAAGCCACTGTCCTGGAAGTCGCTTCTACTGTTACTGGCTTCGACCCTGCTGATCCTGAGCTGCCTGCCACCATCTCTAGTGAAACATCAGCGGTCGGCTGCTCAGACGGCTCTATACCTGGATCTAGCCCCCTCTCTAGCATTGGAGCCAGTAGCCAGGCTGCGAGAAGCCTTCGCCGAGATGGCTATTGGGGTAGAACCCATCGGGGCTTCTCCGCTCGCACCGCCTTCACGGGAAGAGATCCGCCAAGAAGCATCGCGGGTGGTACAGAGCCTGCGAGCCGGCTCTCTCTTGGTCAACAATATCTTCCAATCCCACCACAACGGTGTCGTGGAGCAAATGGTGGAGTTGACCAACCAGAGCACGAACCGGCAGAGCTACGCCGTGACCTTCAAGGCTCTGGTGCCCAATGGGGTATCCTTTAGCCAGGAAGGGAAAGAAAGGCTTCTAACCATAGGTCAATCTGTGGCCCTCGATAGCAACCAATCTGCCCTTCGACAATCCTCGCTGGTTGGCTTCCTGGACCAAGCCGGGCAAGAGCTCGGCCGCTTCAGTTGGGAGGATATGCTGGCCCAAGGATTGCACCCTCAAGTGCAGTTGACACGCATCCCTGAGGGGTTGTCTCTGGCTGCGCGGGTAGAGGTGACGGTGGAAGCGGGGCAGAGCTATCTCATTGACCCCACTTGGGACCTGGCTTCTTCCGACTGGGGGCAAATGACTATCTTTGGAGCCAATAGCAGCGACTATGCCGGCTACTCTGTCGCCAGCGGAGACGTTAACGGCGATGGTTTAGATGACGTCATAATCGGGGCCTTCCGAGCCAACGGGCCAGATAACCAACGCAAGTTCGCTGGCCGTGTCTATGTGGTGTTTGGCCCGGCCGACATCTACGGCACCGTAGACCTCGCCTCCCAGGCCGACGTAGTAATCTATGGGGCCGACGCTCGTGACTACGCCGGCAGCGCCGTGGCCAGTGGCGATGTGAACGGTGATGGATACGATGATATCATCATCGCAGCAGAGTGGGCTGATGGGCCGGACAACAGACGCGTCGAATGTGGCGAAATCTACGTCGTTTTCGGCTCAGGCTCCATCGCCAGCAACATAGATCTGAGAACCCAAGCCGATGTCGTCATGTACGGCATAGATATACGTGATCAAGCCGGCACCTCGCTGGCCACTGGTGATGTAAACAAAGATGAGTACGATGACATCGTCATCGGAGCTGAGTGGGCCAATGGGCTAGGCCCAGGTCACAGGCGCGAGGATGCCGGTGAAGTCTACGTGGTACTAGGGTCAGATTCCCTCCCCAGCACTATAGAACTGCTCGGCCAGGCGGCTAAGATCATCTATGGGGAGGAGAAGGGAGATCATGCTGGCTACTCCGTAGCCATTGGTGATCTGAACGGCGACAGGTACGGAGATATCATCGTCGGGGCTATATGGGCTGACGGACCACAAAACCAGCGTCATCAAGCTGGTGGGGCCTATGTGGTGTTGAGTGCGGAAAGCTTTGATAGTAGAATATGTGACCTCCGCACTCAGGCCGACCTGACCATCTTCGGCGCCGATACTCAAGACCGGGCCGGCATGTCAGTGACCAGCGGAGACGTAAATGGCGACGGCTATGACGACCTCCTCGTGGGAGCCGGTTATGCCGACGGCCCAAATAATGGGCGTGCCTGGGCTGGCGAGGTCCATGTAGTTCTAGGCTCGGATTCCATCTTCAACTCCGTATACCTGAAATCCGTAGACCTACGAAAACAAGCCGACTTCACCGTTTACGGAGCCTATAGAGGCGACCGAGCCGGAACCTCCGTAGCAAGCGGCGACGTGAATGCCGATAGTTACGACGACATCATTGCCGGAGCAAGCTTCGCGCAAAGCAAAGCCGGTGAAGCAAGTGTGGTCATGGGCTCTCCAACTATCGCAGGCACTCTAGACCTGGCCAGTGGAGACGCCCTGACTATCCACGGAACTGATGCCGGTGACCAAGCGGGCATATCGGTAGCCAGCGGAGATGTGAATGGTGACGGCTATGCTGACATCATTGTGGGAGCTAACTGGGCCAATGGACCGGATGGGAGTCGCATGAGAGCTGGCGAAACTTACGTAATCTCCCCGCAAGTAGATCTATCAATAAGATATGCGGTCGCACCACCAGCCTATGTCGTCCCAGGGACAACCATCACTTACAGCCTGGCCTACTCCAACAATGGGGCAGCCACAGCCTTCGATGTCCTGATCGCCAACCTTGAAACCCCAGGGTTAATAAACACCCGCTCTACCTACGATGACAAAGTAACAGCACGTATGGAATCCAGCCCTCAAAGCTGGCAGATCGAGCGGTTGGACCCAGGGGAATCCGGGTTGATCACTATCATAGCCGAGGTCAGCCCTGAACTCTCGAGCGGGGTGGTCATCACCAATACCGCCCAGATCTCTGGCGAAGGGATAGAGATCGTTCCCGCTAACAACACCAGCACCGTAGCCGCTACCGTTAGTCCTCCGGCTTACAGTATCTTAGCTGAGGCCACCCCAACCAGAATAGTTGCCGACGGTATCTCTACTTCTACCATCACTGCTTACGTAGCCGACGAGGATGGCAACCCCATAGCCGATGGCACACCAGTCGTCTTCACCGCTAGCTTTGGCCATTTCCCAACTGAGCCCTACATCAGCACCACGACCAATAAGAAGGCCACAGCTATACTGGCCTCCAGCACCCAGGTTGGCACGGCTACCGTCACCATCAATGTCGGCTCGCAGTCTGAGACGGTCACTGTCGAATTCACCGGGGCGATAGAGAACCTAGACAGCGGCGAGTGGTATAACAGTATCAACACAGCCGTCAGCGAGGCCAGGTATGGCGACACCATAATCGTCAACCCTGGCACTTATAACGAGACTATCAGCATGAAGAGTGGCGTGAAGATCTATGGAGCCGGGGCTGAGGTGACGGTAATAAGCGGCGATGGTTCCGGGCCGGTGGTTACAGCCAGCGGAGTCGAAATCATGGGCAATGCCGTCATCTCCGGCTTCACCATCACGGGCGGCAACGCTGACCACGGGGGCGGTATCTACATCCATAACGCCTCGCCGATGGTGGAGAATAATATCGTCATCAGCAACTCAGCGACTTTCTTCGGTGGCGGGATATGCGTCGAAGGTGGCTTGCCTATTATCCGCAACAACGTCATCTTTAACAACTCGGCGGCGGTCTTCGGCGGCGGCATATATGTAGCCAACGGTTCACCCACTATTGCTAACAACACCATCTTCGGCAACTCAGCGGCTATCTTCGGCGGCGGCATCTTCAACCTGAGGGGCTCGCCCGTCATCGGCAACAACATCATCGTCAACAACACCGCTCTCTCGTCCGGTGGTATCCACAACCACTACGGAGCGCCCATCAGCGACTACAACAACGTCTGGGGCAACATCCCCGATGACTACTACAATCTGACCCCAGGCGCCCACGACATCCACGAGGATCCCCTTTTGAACGATTCGTCAGGTGGCAACTATCGCTTGCTAACGAACTCTCCCTGCATTGACGCCGGCGACCCGGCCACGCCGCCAAGCACCGACCTCGATGGCGACCCACGTCCCCTTGATGGCAACGACGACGGCCAGGCTGTGGTGGACATCGGTGCCGACGAGCTCTCTGGTGATAGTTCTCTGCCATTCCACTCTACCCCGATTCCAGGCCAGCCGCCCAAGCCTACCTCGTGAACGCTGAGCCGCACCTCGTACCCTAAGACAAAGGAGGGCATCATAAGGCCGCTCAGGCCAGGATGCCCTCCTTTTTTGCATTTGGCGGACCCACCCAGTTGATCAGACCTTGCATTTTGCTGCGAGGTTGGCAAAGATGGACAAAGCCTGTATAATGGCAGCAGGTAACGAGGAACAAGTCAACGAGTCATGAGGTCAGTGCAGATGCTACGGAATCTAAGCAGCAAAAAGACAATTAAGCTGGCTCTGGCCATCGCGCTACTCATCGTCCTGGTGAGGCCGACCAAGCCCGTGGTGCCCTTGGGCCCCCAGCAAGAAGTGGTGACCATCAATCCCAAGATGGGCGTTCACACCCGCCTGACCGACGAGGTGGAGGAGTGGAAGATCAAGCAGACGCTCTCGATGGTGCGGCAGATGGGCGCGCCCTGGATCGTGGAGTACTTCCCCTGGGCCTACTACGAGGGGAAAAAGGGGCACTTCGACTGGAGCCACCCCGACGTGGTGGTGGATCATGCTCTGGCTCAAGGCCTGACGGTGATCGCCCGGCTGGGCTTCGTTCCTGAGTGGGCGCGGCCTGAGGACACCATCACGTCTTACCTCGACCGGGAACACTATGACGACTTCGGCGACTACGTCCACGCCTTCGTGACCCACTTCGAGGGCCGCGTCAAGCACATCATCTTATGGAACGAGCCCAATCTCAGCCTGGAGTGGGGGTATCGGCCCGTGGACCCCGAAGGCTACACCGAGCTTCTCAGAGTGGCCTATACCCGGGCCAAGGAGGCCGCCCCCCAGGTGCAAATCCTGGCCGGGGCACTGGCCCCGACGCTGGCTCCAGAGGGCGATCCAGAGGGCCTGAACGATCTGGTCTACCTCCAGCGGATGTATGAGGCTGGAGCCGCAGATTATTTCGATATCCTGGCCATCCACGCCTACGGCTGGACCTTCCCCCCCGACGATCCCCCGGCTGCGGACAAGGTGAACTTCGCCCGCGCCGAACTCCTCCGCCAGGTGATGGTCGCCAATGGCGACGGGGACAAAACGTGCCTGATCACCGAGGGCGGCTGGAACGATCACCCCCGCTGGACCAAGGCCGTGCGCCCCTACCAGCGCATCGAGTACAGCATCCGCGCCTACGAGAAGGCCCTGGAGTGGGACTGGTGCGAGGCGGTCTGCCTGTGGGCTTTTCGCTATCCCCGGCCAGCCAAAGGCTACGCTGACTATTTTGCCTTCGTGACGGTGGATTTTATTCCCAAGCCCATCTACCTGGAAGTGCAGAGATACGCGCGGGGTGAGAGAGAATGAGGAAACTGAAAAGTAGTCGGGTGCTTTTGGCAATCCTGGCCCTGGCAGCCATCGCTCTGGCGATCTGGTTCGTGCTGGCACAGTGGGGTGGAGAGGAGGACGAAACCTGGGCGCGGATCCAGCGGGAGGGGCTGATGCGGGTTGGGATGGATGCCAGTTGGCCGCCCTTTGAGTACATTGACGAACCAACAGGCCAGATCGTCGGCCTCGACGTTGATCTGGCGCGAGCCATCGGGCAGCGCCTGGGCGTCGAGGTAGAGCTGGTCAACGTGGGCTTCGACAGCCTCTACGATGCCCTCTACGTGGGCAGGTTCGATGCCATCGTTTCGGCCCTGCCCTACGATCCCCTGCTGTACGGCGACGTGGCCTATTCCATCTCCTACTTCAATGCCGGACAGGTGTTGGTCGTACGGGCCGATGAGACTGATATCAACGAAACGAATGACCTATCTGGCAAGAGGCTGGGTGTAGAGCTGGCTTCAGAAGGCGACGTCGTGAGCAGGCGGCTGCAGAAGAAAATCGAGGGTTTGAGCCTGGAGCATTACATGACTCCCCAGGAGGTGTTGTGGGCCTTGAAAGAGGGCGAGGTAGAGGCGGCCGTGGTGGACGCTGTCTCCGCCTATCAGTTCAGCGCTACTAAGGGGGGCGTGCAGGTGGTAGGCGACCCGCTGACGGATGAACTGTACGTCATCGCTGTGCGACTGGATAGCCCCCTGCTTTTGAAAGCCATAAACGAAGCCCTGGTGGAGATGAGGGAGAACGGCACACTGGATAGACTGCGGGAGAAATGGTTCCGTTAAGGTCAGCCTTCGGCCGGAAGCATCACGAACCCCGCCTGCTCAAAATTACGATCGAAGGCAAGGGCGTTGATCAGGCCCAACTGCCGCATGATGGCGAAGCTGGTGCAATCGGTGAAGGAGAAATCCTTATCGTCGTATCTGACAAAGACGTCCCATGCCGCTTGCCATATCTTTTCATCAACGTTGATCATCCTCACCAGCGGGCTCTGCAGCACCCACCTGCCGAACTCGACGGCTTCCTTGTGCCCAGCCCGAAAACGCAGCAAGGTTAGAGACTCGTCGAGGACATAGTCGCTGGTGATCAACTGGGCCTTTTGCCTTTTGAGCTCCTGCAGAAAAGCCGAAGCGCGGGCGTGATGGACATCACTCCTATCGTAGAGAGCACACCAGGCCCCAGTATCAGCGAAGAGTCTCATTGGTCTTTCTTCCACCCATAAAGATACTTATCATGGTGAATGGACAGATCGCCATCGCCAGTCGAGATGGCCCCCACGATATTCCAGATGGGATCGTCCTCCCGGAGCACCACGCCCTCCCCACGCTCCAAGTATTCTCTTAGAGCCCGGCGAATCTGCTCAGCCATGGCAAGACCTGTGGACTTGCTTCGCCTCTTCAGTTCCTCGTAAACATCACCAGGTATGTAGACCTGCGTTCTTACCATAGTGCTCATAATATCCTCCCCATGTCTAGCTTGAAATATATGGCTGCGTATACATTATACTCAAAGTGAAAGTTTCTGTCAAGCTCGGTTAGCCAGTCTCTCAATCCGCGATGCTCAAGTGAGGAATTGCCCTTCCGTTCGTTTTTATGGTAAAATATAAGCAGGCTAGTCCCCCTCAGGAGTTGTTAGTGGAGTGCAAAATCTGCCGACTTCGCACTGGCGGGAGCGCTCCGAGCATTAGCCTCTGAAGAAAGGAGCAAAGTCAGATGATTCACAGCAAAAGCAAGTTCTTACTACGGTTCGGCATATTGGCCCTGCTGCTGGCCCCTTTGGCCCTCCAGGCAACCCCCGCCGTGGCAGACCAGGACGCCTCCGGCTGGCACACCGAGATTGTGGACAGTCACGGGGGTCCCCCCTCCTTGGCCCTGGATGGAGACGGCTATCCGCACATCAGTTACCCGGGCGACAGTGACCTGAAGTACGGCTACCAAGACGTCTCTGGCTGGCACATCGAGACGGTGGACAGCGAGGGGAATGTCGGGTGGGACAGCTCCCTGGCCCTGGATGGGGGCGGCTATCCACACATCAGCTACTATGACCGGGACAACAAAGACCTGAAGTACGGCCACCAGGACGCCTCTGGCTGGCACATTGAGACTGTGGACGGCGAGGGAGATGTCGGCGAGTACACCTCCCTGGCCCTGGATGAGGACGGCCATCCGCACATCAGCTACTATGACTACACCAACGACGATCTGAAGTATGCCTACCAGGACGCCTCTGGCTGGCACATTGAGACCGTGGGCAGTGAGAGCGGCATGTACACTTCCCTGGCCCTAGACGGGAACGGCTATCCCCACATTAGTTACCACTTCCGCTTTGCCATCGGCATTACGGTCAACGGTCACCTGAAGTATGCCTACCAGGACGCCTCTGGCTGGCACATTGAGATCGTGGAAGAAGATGTCGGCGGCTACACCTCCATTGCCTTAGCCCTCGATGCGGGCGGCTATCCCCACATCAGCTACTATTACTGTGGATATGCCTACCGCGGCTGCTCAGTCTCCGACCTGAAGTATGCCTACCAAGACGACTCCGGCTGGCACTTTGAGACGGTGGACAGCGAGGGAGATGTCGGTAGGTACACCTCCCTGGCCCTGAATGCAGGCGGGTATCCGCACATCAGTTACTCCGACTACAGCAACTACGACCTGAACCTGAAGTACGCCTACCAGGACGCCTCTGGCTGGCACATTGAGATTGTGGACAGCGAGGGGGGCGCGTGCACCTCCCTGGCCCTGGATGAGAGTGGGTATCCGCACATCAGTTACTGTGGCGACGGCCTGAAGTACGCCTACCAGGGCCCTTCTCGCTGGCAAATTGAGACTGTGGATAGCACAGGGGATGTTGGCTTGTACACCTCCCTGGCCCTGGATGCGGGCGGGTATCCGCACATCAGCTACCTCGACCTGGACAACTACGACCTGGAGTACGCCTATCAGGACGCATCCGGCTGGCACATTCAGACCGTGGACAGCGAGGGGGCTGTCGGTCACGACACCTCCCTTGCGCTGGATGAGAGCGGCTATCCGCACATCAGCTACCACGACCTTGGCAATGGCGACCTGAAGTATGCCTATCAAGACGCCTCCGGCTGGCACATAGAGACCGCGGACAGCGAGGGGTGGGTAGGCTGGTACACCTCCCTGGCCCTGGATGCGGGCGGGTATCCCCACATCAGTTACTATGCTCACTACCTTTACTACGACCTCAAGTATGCCTACCAGGACGCCACTGGCTGGCACATCAAGACCGTGGACACACGGCTGAGTCATGATGGCGGACAAACCTCCCTGGGCCTGGATGGGGACGGGTATCCCCACATCAGCTACTACGACGACACCAACGACGACCTGAAGTACACCTACCAGGACGCCTCCGGCTGGCACATCGAGACCGTGGACAGCGAGGGTGTCGGCTGGTACACCTCCCTGGCCATGGATAGAGACGGCTATCCGCACATCAGCTACTACGACTGTACCAACAGTCCTTGCGAGTTGAAGTACGCCTACCAGGACGCTCCCGGCTGGCACATTGAGACTGTGGATAGAGGGGGAGATGTCAAACACATCTCCCTGGCCTTGGATGATGGAGGCGGGCCTGCGCACATCAGCTATTTCGACTACACTAACCGCGACCTGAAGTATGCCTACCAGATTGACTCCGGCTGGCACATTGAGACTGTAGACAGCGAGGGAGATGTCGGCGAGTACACCTCCCTGGCCCTGGATGCGGGCGGGTATCCGCACATCAGCTACTACGACTACACTAACCGCGACCTGAAATACGCGCACTCCGGCCCCTGGCTCAAATGGCGCGATCCAGATCGCCCGCTGCTGCTGCCAGCCCGTGGTGCAACGGTGGACGTGGTACACGGCAACATCCCCACCCCCGCCACCCTCAGCGCCACCCTCAGCGGGCCGGCCGTCTTCGCCGACGGCGGCCAGGTGCTCACCGCCGACATCACTGCGGCCAACGGCAGCTACGCCCTCCACTTGAAGTCAGCAGCAGGCGCTACGCCCGGCGCTCCCTTCACCCTGGAGGTCACCCTGGACGACCTGCGGCTGGAGCGCGTGGGGTCTGTCGCCTGGGAGGTATACCTGCCGCTGATCCGTAAGGAGACACTGTAGCCTATTCGCCATTTGCAAGGATGCACGTATGGATCACCCACTATTGAAAGACAAACTGCAAACCCTTCCCACCAAGCCCGGCGTCTACCTGATGAAGGACGATGGGGGCGAGGTGATCTACGTGGGCAAGTCAGTGAACCTGAGGCATCGGGTGCGCTCCTACTTCCAGGCTTCGGCCAGCCACTCCATCAAGCTGCACCGTCTGGTATACCGCATCGCCGATTTCGACATCATCGTCACCGACTCCGAGATAGAGGCCCTCATCCTAGAGTGCAACCTGATCAAGGAACACCGCCCCAAATACAACATCCGCCTCAAGGACGACAAGCGTTATCCTTATATCAAGATCACCTGGCAGGAGGACTACCCTCGCATCATCGTCACCCGCCGCATGGAACGCGACGGGGCCCGCTACTTCGGCCCCCTCACCGACGTCCGGGCCGTCCACCAAACCCTGGACATGCTGCGCCGACTCTTCCCCTATCTGACTTGCAAACGCGAGATCACAGGCCAGGACAGGCGTGCCTGCCTCTACTATCATATCGGCCGCTGCGCAGGGCCTTGCATCGGCGCTATCTCCAGGGAAGATTACCGCGCTCTGATCAGGCGCATCTGCCTGTTCCTGGAGGGCAAGGCCGAGGAGATCGTGGCCGATCTGCAAGCCCAGATGACCTTCGCCGCCGAAGCGTTGGACTTCGAACGGGCGGCCGCCCTTCGCGACCAGATCAGGGCCGTGGAGAGAGTGACCAAGCAACAGAAGATCGCCCTGGCGGTGGGCAAAGATGAAGACGTTATCGCCCTGGCCCGAGAGAACGATGACACCTGCGTTCAGGTGTTCTTCATCCGGCAGGGGAAACTCATCGGCCGCGAATACTTCATCCTGGATGGCACCGCGGAGGAAGACGAGGCTCAGATAGTGGCCTCCTTCGTCAAGCAGTTCTACGACGAGGCGGCCTACGTGCCCATGAAGATCATTTTGCCGACCAGTGTCGAGGAGGCCATAGTTATTGAGACTTGGCTGAGGAGCAAACGGGGCAGCAAAGTGAAATTGCACGTGCCCAAGTGGGGTCGGCAGAGGGAGCTGGTGCGGATGGTCGCCGAGAACGCTGCCGAGACCCTGGCCAGCCTGCGCGCCCAGTGGCTGCTTGACGAGGGGAGAAGCGTCGAGGCTCTGGCTCAACTGCAAGAGCACCTGGGCCTGGATGAAGCGCCCACCCGCATTGAGGGCTATGACATCTCCAACATCCAGGGAACGGCGGCTACGGGCAGCATGGTGGTCTTCGTCAAGGGCGTGCCTCGCAAGAGCGATTACCGCCGCTTCAGGATCCGCACGGTGGAGGGGGCGGATGATTACGCCATGATGCAGGAAGTGCTGCGGAGGCGCTTCAAGAGAGCCATCGAAGGAAGGGCTAGGGAGGAGGGCAAAGGGGCCGACGTTTGGACCATCCTGCCCGATCTGATCATCATTGACGGCGGCAAGGGACAACTGAACGCCGCCTTGGAGGTGCTGGAAGAACATGGCCTAAAGGACGAAGTGCCCGCCGTAGGCCTGGCCAAGAAGCAGGAGGAGATATTCCTCCCTGGACGTTCGCAGCCCCTCGTCCTGCCCCGCGACTCCCAGGGATTATACCTACTGCAGCGCATCCGCGACGAGGCCCACCGCTTCGCCCTTGGCTACCATCGCAAGCTGCGAGCCAAAAAGAGCCTGACCTCGATTCTGGAGGAGATCCCCGGCATCGGTCCCAAGCGCCGCCAGGCTCTGCTCAAGCACTTCGGCTCCATCGAGGCCATTCGCCAGGCACCGGTCGAGGAGTTGGCCGCCGTGAAGGGGATGACTAGGAAAGCGGCGGAGGCAGTGAGGGAGAATCTGTGATCTATGATGATTGCGAAAAGAAACAAGCCCTTCGGGTTTAGTCCCCGAAGGGCTTTACTCTATCAGAGTCAGGCGAGTTCCTCACGTCCTACCCCACCACTCGCTCCCTCACTCCGCCAGAAACTGTTCGATGGCCTCTTGGAGTTGGTCAAGAGGCGCAGGGCCTCCCTGCTCTCCTTTGAAAATCCAGAACACCGGTGCGGGAGGGAACTGGTTATCCTGCCCGATGGTGAAATCTTGCATCACCTTGTCCGCCGTTTGGCCTTCATCAAGACAGGTTGCGAAGGCATCAGCATCCAGGTCCAACTCGGCGGCATACTCCTTGAACGTGATTGTGACGTCATCCAACTGACTCCACTCGTCCTGTTTCTCGAAGAGCAGATCGTACATAGAGCAGAACGCTTCTTGCTGCCCGGCACATTCGGCTGCCTCGGCCGCGGTGAACCCCTGGACATGGTCGAGGGATGGGAAATGCTTGACCATGAGCCGCACCTCGCCCGTATCTACATATTCCTTCTCCAGCTCAGCCCACTCTTTCAAGAAGTGGTTACGGTTTTCCGCCGACTGGAAGTCAACGAACTCGGCGAGGATGATCTCCGCCTCCCCTGAGCCACAGAAGGCATCGCCGGTGTAGGTATAGCCGGGCTGCTCCGGGTTGGGGTCGAAGGGCGTCGCGCCAGGCGGCAGAGGCGTGGGCGTGGGGGCCGGATGCTCCCCGCGCAGCGCGGCCTCGATGGTCTCCTGGAAGACCTCGAACGGCTGCGCGCCAGAGACGAACCAGTCGTTGATGAAGAAGGCAGGAACACCACTCACTCCTAGCGCCTCGCCCTGCTCGAGCTCCGCCTGAACCTGGTCGGCTGTCTCCTCCGACTCCAGGCAGGCGACGAAAGCCTCGGTATTGAGACCCAGCTCGGCGGCGTATCCCTCGAACAGCTCGATTGCGTTCTCTTGCCCGCTCCACTCTTGTGCCTTCTCGAAGAGGATCTCGTGCATGGGCCAGAAGGCTTCGGCTCCCTGCTTGCCAGCGCAGAGCGAGGCCTCGGCCGCTTTCCGCGCCTGGGGGTGGAGGCCGTCGAGGGGGTGCTGAACGAAAACATGTTTGACCTTGCCCGTGGCTATGTACGCTTCATACAGAAGCGGTCCCGTCTGTAAAGTATGACGGCCACAAAACGGTCACTGGAACTCCGAGTGTTCCACCAGCGTCACCGGCGCATCGGGGTGGCCCCAGTAGGGCGAGCCCTCCTCGGTGAAGCCCATGGGCACTTCGCCGCTCCCGCTGATGGAGGGTATAAGCACCTCCGTAGTTGCCGGCGTCGCCGGCGTATCGGTCGGCGGCAGCGGCGTGGCCGTCGGCTCTGGCGTGGCCTGGGGGCTGCAAGCGGACACGATCAGGGCCGCGATGAGCAATCCTACGTATAGAAAGCGTTTCAGATTCATATCACCTCCATGAAATTTTGGTATAAAGCTCCCAGGCGCGGTCTCGGACGGCCCGAGGACGGAACTTGGAGCTTATATCGCATGGGTGTAATCGCTCTTATTTACCTGTTGATTGCCATATCGGGGGAAATATGGCATAATGGGCTTCAAACGTGTGTTGAGGAGGCCCAATGGCAGAAATGCGTCTGTCTGCTCCCC
>DAOUDK010000143.1:0-2428 GCA_034431315.1 Anaerolineae bacterium | reverse complement strand
GGTTAGAGCAGGCCGCCTACAGGCACCTGTGGCCCCGTTTCGGTACGGGTGACTTCCTGGTCCAGCGTGTCCTTCCACGCCGCACCGTCTGCACTATTGAATGCGAGCCCTGGCCGGGCTCTTCGGTTCCCAGGGTTGTGCATGCCTGCACCGCAGGGCTCGCAAGTTGAGGCGAAGGCCAGGGAGGGCGGTACAAACGCCCTGATCCCGCTTACGGGAAGCCATTCCACCTTCGCCAAAGCCGATGGGCGGAATCGAACCGCCGTGCTGCGCGCTACAAGGGCGCACACTGGCCTTTCATCGGCATGAAATGCGAGCCCTGTCCGGAATCGAACTGGAATCTCTTGCGCGGCGGGGTATCCAGAGCGGCGCGGTCACCCACCACCAGGACCACTCGATAAACCCGGTCAGCTTCAACCCGATGAAAAGCAGCACCAGCAAACTTAGCCCGCTTACTCCGCCTTGATTGACCACTGTTTTATTCACGCGACCTCCTTTGCTATGAATTCTCCGTTGAGAGAATCACCGGGCGAGCAGGGGAGAGAACCCGCCCGGCGTCCCGCCCCGTCCGTGGGGCTCAGGTGGCATCCCTGCCGGTGACGTATACGTACTCGACTAGCGGGCAGACGCCACGCTTAGCTGACATCAGGGCTCCACCAACAACATCCAAGGTGTCAGCGGCCTTACGAGGAATCCGCCGTTTGGTGAGCACCATGTAGGTGATAGCCCAAATAATTGATTGGAGCAGCCATAGAGCATAAGGCATCCATTGCGGGATTATCCATATGAGCCGTATAACACCATCCTCTCCGGTGCGCCATGCCGGGGGGTCAAGCATCGCCTCAATACCGAACAGCAACGGGCCAACCTCAATCGCCAGGGCAATCGCCGCGACCCCAACCGCTATCACCACTACGAGCAGGCCGCTAAGTATCGCTGCTATGGGAGAGCCGATGAGCCACTTCCAAAAGTAGGAACACAGGCTTTGTGGCTGGCGGAAATTCTCATCCAACCAAGGCACTTGCTGCCACCATTCTCCCCAGCGATAATGTCTACTACTGGTGTCTATCTTCATCACTCTCTCCTTGTTGTTCGAATGAATCAGTTACCGCACCCGGACCACTTTCCGGAACTCCGGCCAGTCATCATCCCGCCTCAGTTCAAACTTGGGCTGGGAATTGGTCTTCCGTTTGGCATAGTGCCGTCCAGCAGTGAGGGCCGAGTTGGAGCCCTCCTGCCGCACCCAGAAGAAATGCCCGATCTCGGTCATCCTCTTCCAGTCATACTTGAACCGGCGTCCCCGTGCCTTCGGAGGGATTTCTTTGCTGAAGTGGAGTTCGGGGGTTGTGACGTCTTCCATGTTTCCTCTGTCGTTTGCTTTGTGCCGTTGTTTTGTTATCGCCCGCAGAGCTACCCATTGCAAGAGAAAAACGCCTCCCTCGGCAAGAAAGTTGCTAGACGGCTGTAAGGGCGGAGGAATTGAACATGCCTACTGGCCTCCTATCTGGTCTTCCAGGGGGGTCTCTGAGGGTTGGGTATAGGTCGGGGTCTCATCGGCTCTGTGAGAGCCTGAGAGCGGCGCTGGGCCATCGCGGATGTACGTCACGGCCCCCACCCCCACGACGATCAGCAAAATAAGCATGGCCATCATCATGGCAGCGGGAACCAGCACGCGGGCATAGGGGACGTTGAAGGGGATGCGGTCGAGCTTGTGGATGATGACCACGCCAGCCGAGAACACTAGCATGACGCCCAGCACCCCCAGGATCAGCAGGCCGAGCGCACCGTTCGCCGTCAACCACGCCATGATCTGCGCGGCCAGGACGTTGATGCCAAACCACTCCAACGCTGTGTTGAGAAGTTCCATCAGCCGGGCTCCGTCGCTACCGGTTCAATACTTCCAACGTGTCGCCGTTGTCGTTGGTGATGTACGCCTCAGTGGAAATGAGGAATTTGACAGGCGCTTCAACGTTGGGGCGGTAGGCGTCGATAAACACCGCTCGCTCCTCCAACAATGCTTCACCTTCAGTGCTCGGTACCGGTGGCTTTTCCGGCGTGCATTGAAAATCCGGGGCAAACGGTCCCCCAATGCCGGGGAGGGCAACCACAATATGCTCGATACGGTCAAAGCCGCAGTGGATATTCCATGCTTCCGGTTTACAGTCGTGAGTTTGTGCGAATTTTACTATCATGGTTCTTACCTCTTGCTTGGTTTGTGTTTACTGCTCGTTACCCACCTCTCTTCTCGTCAGACCTTCCCTGCATGTAGGTACTCACACTCCCCAGAGCGCTGATCCCGATGAAGGCCGCTGCCAGTGAATTGCTGTCCAGTTTGCCCGCCCACCATCCAATGGCAACGCCGACAAGAATGCAGACCATGCCGATTGTGCCCAGCATGAACTTGGTTCGCAGCCACATCGAGCGCTCG
>DAOUDK010000142.1:0-1500 GCA_034431315.1 Anaerolineae bacterium | reverse complement strand
CCTGGCCGGCGCGGTCATCGTCCACAAGCTCGACCGCTTCCCCCTCAAGATACCTTATGCCCGCGTGCTGGTGCCGGCCGCCATGGTGATGGCCATGCTCATTTTGCTGATCGTGGTCGGGGTGGGGGCCGTGGCGTACATTCGCGACGGCCCAGGGCCGCCCTCAGGCTCTCACAGAGCAGCCGAGACCCCAACCTATACCCAGCCCTCAGAGACCCCCATGGAAGACCAGATAGGAGGCCAGTAGCCATGCCCAATTCCTCTGCCATTACAGCCGTCTAGCAACTTTCTTGCCGAGGGAGGCGTTTTTCTCTTGCGCTCACTCCATAAGCGTGGGATTATCCGAGCACAAGACACCACATCAAAGGAATGGCCGATGGTCGATTTCCAGTTGCGGGCCGCTGGCCCACCGGTGAAGAGGATTGCGAACGGGGCAAAATACCCATGGGCGCTGCCTGAAGGCATGCCCGCCGGTACAGAGTATCCGGTTCCGGAAGGCGAGAACCACAGGACCCGGTCCGCCGCCTCGCAATACGAGCTAATCCACCCCGGGGTGAGATTCACGCTCTACGATGTGGACGGGCAAACATACTGCAAAAGGGTGACATGAGCGAAATTGATCTGAGGCAGATGGAAGCGGGGGCGAGGGCGGCAAAGATGTTTTGGAAAGAGGAGCTTGAGGCTCTTAAACATGGTGTAACAGACGCTGCTCATACCCACATCGCCAACTGTTCCCCGCCGACTATCCTCGCCATGATTGCCCGGCTGGAGAAGGCAGAGGCGGAGCGGAATGAGGCTTGGGCCGCCATCAGAGCTAACGATGAATGCGAGGAAGCAGATAGGGACGCCCGGCCCACAGTGTGCGGAGTGTGCAAGGAGGAATTCCCAACTTACGATGCGTGGAACACTCACGCCGATCTTGTTCATATAACCGAAGATCAGCGCCAGCGAATAGCAGCTTTCACCGGCAGGGATGCCACCTGAGCCCCAAGGACGGGGCGGGACACCGGGCGGGGTCACGTAGGAGTCTCGCCCGGTGATTCTCTTAACGATTGAGGCCAGCGCGGGTTGAGGTGGCGCGAGCCCCCCTTCTCCACCATCTCCCTGCGCTGGCTCTTCACAGATTGCGAGGAGTGCCGAGAGTGCAACGATGACCGACTGCCGATGAAAGGCCAGTGTGCGCCCTTGTAGCGCGCAGCACGGCGGTTCGATTCCGCTCATCGGCTTTGGCGAAGGTGGACCCGTGCCCGCAAGCGGGATCAGGGCGATGTCAAGCGTCCTCCCCGGCCTTCGCCTCAATTTGCGAGCCCTGCGGGTCGTGTTCCGTGACTCAAGAGTGGACCGGGCAACGGGAGGATGATGTGCGTAGAGGCGTGAACCTCACCGGCCAGGGCTCGCATTCAATAGTGCAGACGGTGCGGCGTGGAAGGACACGCTGGACCAGGAAGTCACCCGTACCGAAACGGGGCCACAGGTGCCTGTAGGCGGCCTGCTCTAACC
>DAOUDK010000141.1:0-36751 GCA_034431315.1 Anaerolineae bacterium | reverse complement strand
CGGGTCGGAGACGGTATGCCCCAACCAAGTTAGCTATCATTTCCGTGCTTTATGTAAATCAACGCCGCTCAGTTTATTCAATCTCGATTTGTCTGAAAAAATGAGCGAACCCAGAGTGAATGCTCCGTATTTGATGATTACGGATTCATTGCCGTCGAAGTCCATCGCCTCTTCCATGACTAGCGTTTCTTCTTGCGGCGGCTACGTTTCCTTGACTTGACCTTGAATCGTTTCTTCAGCTTGGGAAGAACGATTGCCTCGTAGGTCTTCAGGACGATTCCGCCACTAACAGTGAACAACGCTGTTACCACAATTTTGGACAGTTCCGGCCAGTCGATCGGTATGGTTTTCTCGATCTCGATTTGAATGTCGCCGTCTGTAAGCAGTTGTTCACACCCTGCCTCCCGAAGAGCTTCTTGGACGAGAGGCACCAACTCCGCTCTGATAGTATCCGCCGTATCAGGTGGAATCGGCTCCAAAAGCAATTCAATGATCTCTTGATCGGTTTCCGAGGGCTTAGCCATTCTCCCTGCTCCTTTCTTGGTTAGGTCTTTTGGGCAATGAAGACAGCATAATTGTACCACAGTTGGGGAGAAAAGGCAACGCTGATCTGCTGTTTCGGAGGAGATGGATGGTAGAGCACTTGACAGGACGGGCACTTCGTGGTATCATTTCTTTTAGCACTCTAATATTGAGAGTGCTAAAAGCTTCCCCTGGTGAGGTCTGATGGAGGATTTGACGACCAGACAGCAAGCCATATTGGGCCTGGTGATACGGGAATATGTAGCTGCAGCCACGCCCATTAGCTCAAAGGTCATCGTCGAGGCCTATGGCCTGGGCATCAGCTCAGCCACAGTGCGCAATGAGATGGCCCGTTTAGAAGAGTCTGGATACCTGACTCACCCTCACACCTCGGCCGGGCGTGTCCCCACTGACCAGGGCTATCGCTATTTCGTCGAACGCCTTCTAGGAGAGACGGAGCTGCCCCTGGCTGAGCGGCGCATGATCCGCCACCAATTCCACCAGGTGCGCCCTGAGATGGACCAATGGCTGAAGCTCTCGGCGTCGGTACTGGCCCAGGCTGCGCAGAGCGTGGCGTGGATCACGGCTCCAGCCGCTACTGCTCAGTGCCTTTTCAAACACCTGGAGCTGATTTCCATCCGCGATTCGTTGGCCCTGGTGGTGCTAGTCCTGCGGGGGGGGACAGTCAAGCAGAGAGTCCTGACTCTGCCTCGGCCAATATCTCAAGAGGAGTTGAGCCGGATGGCCACTCACCTGAACGAGCACTTCGATGGCTCAACCGCCGATGAGGTCATGGCCCAGCTCGTGCGCTTGGCTCCCCTGGAGGCCCAGGTGGGGGAGCTGGTGGCGGAGATGATGGGGCTATCAGATGAGCGTGCCCGCAGCGAGATCTACCGGAACGGCCTGATCAACATCCTGCAACAGCCTGAGTTCGCCGAGGGCCAAATCGCTCGCCAGGTCTTCGGGCTTTTCGAGGAGAGCCGCTTTCTGGAAATCGTTCTGGCCGATGTTATGGCTCCGGCAGCGGGCGGCGTGCAGGTCATCATCGGGGGAGAGGGGCCGTGGGAGGAGCTGAGCGATTGCAGCCTGGTGCTGTCCCGGTACGGCGTGGTTAGCCAGGCCACGGGTGACCTGGGGGTTCTAGGCCCGCGACGCATGCCCTACAGGCGAGCCATCTCCGTCGTCCGTTACGTGTCTAGCCTGATGAGCGAGCTGATTCACGAGCTGTACGGGTACTAATCATGGGAGGTGTGATAGAGTGACAGAGGAAGAAAAGATTGAAGAAGCTGCTGCAGAGGAGGTTGCTGTAGCGGAAGAGGTTATGGAGGAAGTCGAGGAGGTCTCTGAGCTGGAGGCTCTGCGCCAAGAGTTGGAAGAAGCCAAAGCCCAGGCGGCTGAGTACCTGGACGGCTGGCAGCGGGCGCGGGCCGAATTCGCCAACTACAAAAAGCGCAACGAGCAGGAGCGCCAGGAACTCTTCAAACTGGCCAACTCGACCCTCATCACCAGGCTCCTGCCCATCTTCGACGACTTCGAGCGAGCCTTCCAGACCCTGCCCCGCAACCTGCTGAGCCTCACCTGGATTGACGGCGTAGCCCTCATCTATCGGAGGTTGCAGGCCATCCTGGACGGGGAAGGCCTGACCCCCATGGAGACGGAAGGTCAGAGCTTCGACCCTCTGCTGCACGAGGCCGTCACCTACGAGGAGAGCGCGGAGCACCAGGAGGGCCAGATCATCGGCGAGGTACAGCGGGGCTACAAGCTCGGCGACCGGGTTTTGCGACCTGCTCTGGTGAGGGTAGCCAAGGGGAAGCCGGTGTCTGAAGGTGAAGAAGGCGAAGGTGGTGTCTAGCAACGCATGTCTTGACTCAGGGGAGACTGGAACATGCCTGTCTTGTTGAGTGACGATGAGATTCAACGTCTCATAAGCGAACCCAAGCCCTTGCCGCCAAACTACCATCTGCGCCTTCGACTGAAGCCGAAGCGCGGTCACAAAGAAGCAGAACTGGATTTTGAAGGAGCTGATGGGGCACCCTTTCGCCTGATTTTGCGGCAGAGTATGGGGAACCTCCTTGACTTCTCGCTCATCCTTGCCTACCGTGTCCCCCAGACAAACATTGTCTTTCGCTTGTGTCGTTACAACGGCAAGAGCCACGAGCATACGAACAAACTGGAAGGGAATAAATTCTACGACTTTCACATTCACGAAGCAACCCAGCGCTATCAGGAGGCGGGGCTGCGCGAAGATGCTTACGCGGAACCAACTGACCGTTACGCCGATTTCGATGACGCGCTTCAATGCATGTTAACCAACTGTGGGTTTGAGTTCCCGCCTAATCCACAGGCAGTGTCATCACTCTTTAAGTGAGGTGTTTAACCATGACGCTTGAAACGATTGAACAGGATTTCCGCAGGAAGGTCTGTGATCAGATACGTCTGGAGCCCGAGGGGGTTGAACGTTATCGTGTTTTTACGCCCTTCCACCTCGATGACGGCGATCACTTGGCTATCGTACTCAAGCGCAAGTCTGGGCGGTGGATCCTATCAGACGAAGGGCACACGTATATGCACTTGACGTATGACCTCGACGAGAGAGACTTACACCGAGGCACACGACAGCAGATTATCGCCAATACTCTGAGCGCCTTCGCAGTGGAGGATCGCGAGGGAGAGCTGATGTTGGCAGTTCAGGATGGGCGTTACGGGGACACGCTTTTCGACTTCGTCCAGGCGCTGCTCAAAATCACCGATGTCACCTATCTCTCTCGTGAACGGGTAAAGTCCATGTTTATGGAGGACTTTCGCACCTTCATGGAAGAGCACGTGCCAGAAACGCGGCGGCAATTTGATTGGCGCCACCCCCGACATGATCCTGAAGGCAAATACGTGGTAGATTGCCGGATCAACGGCGCGACATGTCCCATTTTTGTTTATGCCTTGCCTAACGACAACACGACGCGTGATGCCACGATTGCGCTGCTTCAGTTTGAGCGCTGGGAGATTCCATTCCGCTCAATTAGCGTCTTTGAGAACCAGGAAGAGATCAATCGGAAGGTCTTGGCCAGATTTAGCGATGTTTGCGGCAAGCAATTTTCTAGCCTCGTCGCCAACAAGGACCGCATCGCTCGCTATCTGCAAGAGGCACTACTCACGGATCGAAACTCGAAACTTTAACACGGAGGAAACAACAAACTATGAGTAAAATAATCGGTATTGACTTAGGAACCACTAACTGTTGCGCGGCGGTGATGCAGGCCGGCGAGCCGGTGGTCATCCCCAGCGCCGAGGGAGGACGGCTGTTCCCCTCGGTGGTGGCCGTCAACCCCAAGACGGGGGAACGCATGGTGGGGATGGTGGCCCGACGCCAGGCCGTCACTAACCCCGATAACACCATCTTCTCCATCAAGCGCCTCATGGGACGCAAGTTCAACGATCCTGAGGTGCAGCGGGCCAGGAAGGTATTGCCCTATAAGATCGTCGAGAAGCCCAATGGCGATGCCTGGGTAGAAATGGCAGGCAAGGAGTACTCTCCGCCGGAGATCTCGGCCATGATCCTGCAGAAGATCAGGACTGACGCCGAGGCATTTCTGGGGGAGATCATCACTCAGGCGGTGATCACCGTGCCCGCCTATTTCAACGACTCCCAGCGCCAGGCTACCAAAGACGCCGGCAGGATCGCGGGACTGCAGGTGCTGCGCATCATCAACGAGCCCACCGCCTCAGCCCTGGCCTACGGCATGGACAAGAAGATTGACGAGACCATCGCCGTCTACGACCTGGGCGGCGGCACCTTCGACATCTCTATCCTGGACGTGGGCGAGGGGGTGTTCGAGGTCAAGTCCACCAGCGGCGACACTTTCCTGGGCGGAGACGACTTTGACCAGAGAATCATAGAGTGGATCTGTGATGAGTATAAGAGGGATCAAGGCATTGACCTCCGCCAGGATAAGATGGCCCTGCAGCGGCTGAAGGAGGCGGGGGAGAAGGCCAAGATCGAGCTCTCCACGGTGACGGAGACGGAGATCAACCTGCCCTTCATCACCGCCGATGCCTCAGGGCCCAAGCACCTGACCATGAAGCTGACCCGGGCCAAGCTGGAGCAGTTGGTGGAGGATTTGATCGAGCGCTCCATCGGCCCCTGCCAACAGGCCCTGACTGACGCCAAGCTCAAACCTGAAGACATAGATGAAGCCATCCTGGTGGGCGGACAGACCAGGACGCCCGCCGTCCAGGAGGCGGTGAGGAGGATCTTCAACAGGGAACCCCACAGGGGCGTCAATCCCGACGAGGTGGTGGGTCTGGGGGCGGCCATCCAGGCCGGCGTTCTGGGCGGTGAGGTCAGGGACGTGCTGCTCCTGGACGTGACCCCCCTGACTCTTTCCATTGAGACCCTGGGCGGCGTGGCCACGGCCCTCATCGAGCGCAACACCACCATCCCCACCCGCAAGAGCCAGACCTTCTCCACGGCGGCCGACGGCCAGAGCGGGGTGGAGATCCACGTGGTGCAGGGCGAACGGCCCATGACCAGTGATAACAAGACCCTGGGGCGCTTCATGCTGGACGGCATCCCGCCCGCGCCGCGGGGCATCCCCCAGATCGAGGTGACCTTCGACATTAACGCTGACGGCATCCTCGATGTATCGGCCCAGGACAAAGCCACGGGGCGCGAGCAGCACATCACCATCACCGCGTCCAGCGGCCTCGCCGACGAGGAAGTGGAGCAAATGGTCAAGGATGCCGAGCGATTCGCCGCTGAGGACAGAAAGCGCAAGGAAGAGGCTGAGGCCCGCAACGCCGCCGACTCGGCCATCTACAAGGCGGAGAAGGCCTTGCGCGAGCAGGGTGAGAAAGTGCCCGCTGACGTGAGGAGTGACGTGGAGAGCAAGGTGTCCGCCCTGCGCACCGCCCTGCAGGGCAAGGACGTGAACGAGATTCGCCGCATGACCCAGGAGCTAGACATGGCCGTGCAACAGATCGGCGCCAGCATGTACGAGCAGGCTGGCCCTACCACGCCTCCCCCTGGCGAAGAGGAGAAGCCCCCTGAGGGTGGGGAGACGGTGGAGGGCGAGTTCCGAGAGGTGTAGAAAAGAGATGAGGATTACGTATGATTCGGAAGTGGACGCGCTCTACATCCGCTTTATCGAGACCACAGTGACGACCAAGCACCTGGCCGAAGGCATTGCAGCCGACTATGATGCCGAAGGGCGGTTAGCAGGAATAGAGATCCTGGATGCAGTAAAACGATTTGGTACCCCCGACGTCTTTCGGCGGGTGGTTCTGGAGGACATAGCCCTGGTAGCCCAGTAATTGAGGATAGATGAGTTCTAAACGCGACTACTACGATGTGCTCGGCGTGGGCCGCTCGGCCAGCCAGGATGAGATAAAGAAAGCTTACCGAAAGCTGGCCCGCCAATATCACCCCGACGTCAACAAGAGCCCCGACGCCGAAGCCAAATTCAAAGAGATAAACGAGGCCCACGAGGTTCTCTCCGATCAGGAGAAGCGAGCCACCTACGACCGCTTCGGTCATTCTGGCGTCCAGGGGCGCTGGGGCGACTTCAGCGACTTCGGTTTCGGCGGCTTCAGTGACATCTTCGACCTTTTTGGCTTCGGCCCCCGCACCAGGGCCCGGCGCGCGCCGCGCCGCGGAACTGACCTGCGCTACGATCTGACCATCTCTTTCGAGGAAGCTGTCTTTGGCTGCGAGAAGGAACTGGAAATTCCGCGCTACGAGACCTGCCCTCGCTGTCGTGGCAGCGGCGCTGAGCCGGGCACCAGTCCCATCCGCTGCCCCCAGTGTAACGGGACCGGCGAGGTGCGGCGTACTCAACAGTCTATCCTCGGCTCTTTTATCAACGTGAGCACCTGTCCCCGCTGCAGAGGGGAGGGGGAGATCGTGACCACCCCTTGCACTGAGTGCCGTGGCCAGAAGCGCGTGCGAGTGACCCGCACCATCTCCGTCAAAGTGCCGGCGGGGGTAGATAACGGGACACAGATCCGCCTGGCCGGTGAGGGGGAGCCCGGAACGCGGGGCGGCCCACCGGGCAACCTCTACGTGGTTCTCTCGGTTAAATCCCATCGCTACTTCCGCCGCCAAGACCACAACATCATCCTGGAATTGGCGATCAACGTCGCCCAGGCAGCCCTGGGCGACGAGGTCATGGTGCCCACAATAGAGGGTGAAGAGAAGTTGGTCATTGCTGGGGGCACCCAGACGGGCAAGGTCTTCCGCCTGCGGGGCAAAGGCGTGCCCTATCTCAGGCGCAATGGTCGGGGCGACCAGTTGGTGATAGTACAGGTAGCGATTCCCACCGACTTGAGCGACGAACAGAAAGAGCTGTTCGGGGATTTGGCCAAGACGTTGGGTAAGGAAGTTATTCCTCAGGAAGAGAAGGGCTTGTTGGAGAAGATAGTGGATTTCCTTAGATGACAGGGAAGAGTTGGCTGGAAGTCAGTGTCCAGGTGGACGGGGAAGCGGCTGAGGCGGTGAGCGAGGTGTTCAACCGCTACGGGCGCGGCGGGGCGGTGCTGTCAACGGATTTTGACGACGGATCGGGCGACACAGCGGTTGTCACCGTCAAGACCTACCTGCCTTTGGACGAAGAGGGGCTAAAAACTCAGCAGCGCATAGAGGAGGCCCTCTGGCATCTAAGTCAGATTTACCCTCTCCCACCACCTGAGTTCCGCGAGCTCACCGAAGACGATTGGGCCAATGCCTGGAAGAAGCACTATCATGTCCTGCACGTCGGCCAGCGCATCGTGATCAAGCCCTCGTGGCAAGAGCACCAGCCCCGGCCTGATGAGGTCGTAATCGAACTGGATCCGGGCATGGCCTTCGGCACGGGCCTGCATCCCACCACACGGATGTGCCTGCAAGCTCTGGAGGAGCACCTGAAGCCGGGGGCCAAAGTTCTAGACCTGGGTACCGGCTCAGGGATCCTGGCTATCGCTGCGGCCAAGCTGGGAGCAGGCTCCGTCCTGGCCCTGGACAACGATCCGCTGGCCGTGAAAGCCGCCCGAGCTAACGTGCAGTCCAACGGAGTGCAAGACATCGTTACCGTTGAGCCTGGCTCGCTGGACAAGGCCGCGGAGGAGTTTGAGCTAGTGCTCGTCAACATTCTGGCCAGGGTGATCGTCGAGCTCGCCGACCAGGGGCTGGTGGATCGGGTTCGACCGGCTGGCCTGATGATCGCAGCGGGCATCATTGAGGAGCAGGAGGCGGAAGTAACGGCGGCTTTAGGAGAGCATGGAATGGGGATCGTCGAACGTCGGCAGGAGAAGGATTGGGTGACATTGGTTGGAGGTTGGAGATCGGAAGCTGGAGATTAGAGGTTGGAGGTTGGCCTTCCAACTTCTAACTTCCAACTTACAGCTTCTATCTCCCAACTTCCAAAGGAGAATTCAGGCTATGCACCGCTTTTTTGTATCGCCCGACCAGTTTGAGGATGACAGAGTTACGATCACCGGGCCAGCAGTGCACCACATCAGAGATGTCCTGCGCCTACGCCCTGGCGTTTCCATCATCGTCCTGGACAACTCCGGCTGGGAGCGGGAGGTCGAAATCGTCGAGGTGGGCCGAGAGCGGGTAGTAAGTAAGGTGCTGAGCAGGACTCTCGCCACCGGCGAGCCCCGCACCAAGGTCTCTCTTTATCAGGGCGTGCTCAAGGGCAGCCATTTCGAGCTCGTCTTGCAGAAGGGCACGGAACTGGGCATCGTGGAATTCGTGCCCCTCATCAGCCAGCGCTGCGTCATCGGCAGCCTGGACGATGTGGACAAGAAGAGAGGCCGTTGGGAACGCATCGTTCAGGAAGCGGCGGAGCAAAGCAGGCGGGGCCGGCTTCCCAGCCTCCAGTCGGCCATGCTCTTCTCCCAGGCCTGCGAACGGGCGAGGCAGACAGGGGGGCTCTCATTGATGCCCTGGGAGGAAGAGAAGAAGGTCAACCTGAAGCTAGCGATCGCAGCAATCTTGGAAGAGATCAGCACCGCCGACGTGACGGATCCTGAGTTCCAAAAGTGGTTGGGAGACCTGAAGCTAGCGACCGCAGCAATCTTGGAAGTGATGGCAGCCATGATCAGCTGGGAGGAAGAGGAGAGGGTCAACCTGAAGCTAGTATTTGGAAAAGGAGGGAAGAAAGCGAAAGGGAAGAAGGCCCTGTCATTTCCTTCCAGGCCCTTTTCCATTAGCCTCTTCGTCGGCCCTGAGGGGGGCTTCACTTTCGAAGAGGTGACGTTAGCTCAGCGGTACGGCATCGTCCCCATCACCCTGGGCCCCCGCATCCTGCGGGCCGATACGGCCGGTCTGGTGGCCACGGCGGCTATCCTGTATGAACTGGGGGACTTAAGCTAGGAGGTGACAGACCCATGAAGCTGATCCAAGCAATCGTCCACAACGACGACGCTGATGCGGTCGTCAATGCCCTGTTAGCCCAGGGTTTCAGAGCCACGCGCATGGGAAGCACTGGCGGCTTCCTGCGAGCGGGTAACACGACCATTGTGAGCGGCGTCGAGGAAGGGCAAGTTGATGAGGCGCTGAATATCATCAAACAGAACGTCAAGTCTCGCCTGCATACGCCAGCATGGCCCAGAGCTAAAGAGGTGGAGGTCAGCGGGGCCATCGTCTTCGTGATAAATGTGGAGAGGCTGGAGAGACTGTAGAGCACAGAAGCTACTTGACCTATCAGTTGACCTTGTCGGCATTGAAAGGGGCAACTCTGTGCTATTTTGAGCAGCCCAGCCACAGGAGGTCTCCTGTGGCCTTTTTGCTTTGTCCTCTCATCAGAGGAGAACGATAAGTGAGAAGCCAGCAGGGTAGACGGCTGAAATGGAAAAAACCAGGGCTGGCGATATCAGGGTTCTTGCTTTTTGTCCTCGCCCTGGGGCTGATGAAAGAGGGAGCCGGAGGGCTAGCGCCGCTTCTGCGAGGCCACTTGGCGGTCACCAACACCGCCGACAGCATGGGGTTCGGCTGGCTGATGGCCTATCTGATCCTGAGTGGGTCGCCAGTGGCGGCCGCAGCGGTGGCCCTGTTGAGCGCTGACGCGCTGTCACCCCTCCAAACCTTCACTATGGTTGCTGGCTCGCGCCTGGGGGCCTGCCTCATCGTTCTGCTGGTCGGCTTCATCTACACCCTGCGAAAGCATGAGCGTCGGACTGCGCTCACCGCAGGCGTCCTTTCCCTCTTGCTTACCGGCTCGGTCCAGTTGGTGGTCCTACCGATGGGGCTGCTGATCCTCAGCCGGGGCTGGCTCGACGGCCTTTCTATTCCTGCCCTGGAGGGGCTGGCAGCCGGCGTCAACCGGGGACTGGAACCGCTGCTCAACCCCCTCGCGGCCTTCCTTCCCGACTGGGCGCTTTTCGTAGCCGGGGTGGGACTGGTGACGCTCAGTTTCCGCCTCTTCGACCGCGCCCTGCCCCAGATGCGACTGGAGAGAACCGACTTCGGTCAAGTACCCAGGCTGGTCTATCGTCCTGAGGTCATGTTCCTGATGGGACTGGCGATCACTCTGGTCACACTGTCCGTCTCCATATCCGTGGGCATCCTGGTCCCCCTCTCTGTCCGTGGCTACATGCGCCGAGAGAACATCATCCCATACGTCATGGGGGCGAATATCTCCACCTTTGTGGACACGCTCGTCGCCGCGGCACTGCTGGGAGATCCCCGAGCGGTGACCGTGGTGGCGACCCATATGGTCTGCGCGGCCATCGTCTCTCTGCTCCTCATCCTGTTGGCCTACCGGTCCTACGAACGGGCTATCTCGGATGCGCTGGCCTGGATCACCAGCCGGCGCAGGAACCTCGTCCTCTTTCTGGGCGTGATCTTTGTCATCCCTGTAATACTTATGTTGCTGTAACGTGAGTGGTGGAAAACAATGAGGATTCTACTCTGTACTAACGGCTCTTCTCACTCAGCCCGGGCACTGGAGATGGGCGTGCGTGTCGCGCAAAAGGCGGCGAGCGACGTGGACATCCTGGTCGTAGCCGAACACGACCGGGAGGAAGAAGCGCGTCGGATGGCCGAGGCGGCCGCTGCCGACCTGGAGACAGCCAGAATTCCGGTCATCATCCACCGGCGAACCGGCGGGATGGCCGAGGAGGTAGTCCGTCAGGCGAAGGCCGCTCCATACGACCTGGTGATCATCGGCAGCCGCGGGCGGCGGGGGATCGTGAAGCTGCTGCTGGGCTCGGTGGCTCTCCACGTCACCGGGCACGCCCCTGCCTCCGTCCTGGTGGTCAAAGGGCGCACCCGCGACCTCAAACGGTTCCTGGTCTGTTCCTCGGCCGGTCCTGTGAGCGAACACACCGTCCGCTTCGCTGGCCGCCTGGCCCGGGCTCTGGAGGCGTCGGTGACTCTGCTCCACGTGATGTCCCAACTGCCGCTGGCCGAAGACGCGGTCCTAGACGACCTGGAAGCGTCGGCGGAGGAACTGATCCAACGCGGCTCGCGAGAAGGGGTGCACCTCAGCCAGATGCTGGACCTGCTGGCGGCGGAGGGAGTGGTAACCCGCGCGGTGATCCGTCATGGCCTGGTGCGGGACGAGATCATCGCCGAGGCCCGGGAGGGTCAATACGAGCTGCTGATGACCGGGCATCACGTCACCCCTGGCCTGAACGCTCACCTGGTGGGCGACTTGAGCGCCGACATCCTATTGGCGGCCAAGCGCCCAGTGCTGGTGGTGCGCTGGGCAACGTAACCCGGCAGGTCGTGGAACACGCCCCCGCCCCGTTCTTCAAGTCCTACGCCGAGCTGGCCGCCAGCTTTCCCATCGCTGGCGGCGGTTACGCCTACATCAGCAAGGCGACAAGGGGACTGCTGCCCTTCAGCGTGGGGTGGGTGAGTTGGTTCACTGGAGAAGCTTTTGAGTGATCTGTTAGCACGGTTGCCCAACAGAAGAAACACCGCCATCTTGGCCGCTCTGCTGATTCTGGTAGCATTGTCGCTTGTCGCATCGCGGGCCCTTCGGCTACGCTCAGGACAGGCCTCTGTTTCTCATCTCCTGCTGAACTGGACGGGCGAGGAGGACCTCCTGCCCCAGGTGCGGGGAGTGTTCCAACTGGCCTCTAGCCTGACCCGACCGCAGCCAGACACCAGACCTTATGTCCCCGTGTCCCACACCGGCGTCTGTCCCTTCGGAGTCAACGTATTTCTGGAGCAAGAAGTGGAGCCAGAGAAGCGAGAGCTCAGTTTACAAATGATCAGCGAGGCTGGCTTCAAGTGGATTCGCCAGGAGTTCCCCTGGGAGGACATCGAAATCCACGGCCAGGGCGACTTCGAGGACCGTCGCCACGAGCCCTACCGCTCGGCCTGGGCCAAATATGACAACATCGTGGAATTGGCCGAGAAGTACGATGTTTCGATCATTGCTCGACTGAGCAATCCCCCGGCCTGGTCGCGGGCAGCGGGCGATGAGATCGGCGCCTACGCCCCGCCCGACGATTACACCGACTTCGGCGACTTCGTCAGCGCCGTGGTGAGTCGCTACAAGGGCCGCATCAAGTATTACCAGATTTGGAACGAGCCCAATATCTACCCTGAGTGGGGCGAGCAGCCAGTTGATCCCGAAGCCTACACAGAGCTGCTCAAGATAGGCTACACCAGAGCCAAGGAAGCCGACCCCGACTGCGTGATCATCAGCGGGGCGTTGGCCTCTACCATTGAACTAGGCCCCCGCAATCTGAACGACTTCATCTTCCTGCAGCGGATGTACGATGCCGGAGCCGGGGACTACTTTGACATCCTGGCCATGCAGGGCTATGGTCTCTGGTCGGGCCCTTATGACCGGCGGATGCGGCCTCGGGTTATCAACTTCTCCCGTCCCCTCTACACCCGCGACATCATGGTCAAAAACGGCGACGAGACCAAGCCCATCTGGATCTCCGAGATGAACTGGAACGCCGTCCCCGCCGACTTCCCCGCCAAACCGTACGGCTACGTTACCGAAGAGCAGCAGGCCCGCTACGTCGTGGAGGCATACAAGCGGGCCCAGGCAGAGTGGCCCTGGGTGGGAGTGGTCAACTTCTGGTTCTTCAAACGCCCCTCTGAGGCGGAGAAGAACCAGGCCTGGTACTATTTCCGCATGGTCAAGCCCGATTTCACCCCGCTGCCCGTCTACGATGCCGTGAAGGAGTACGCTCACCAGTCGTCAGCGCCGGGGGCGAATTGCAAGTGATCACGTTGAGCACCGGGTGCAGATCACGGCCTTGGCGAGGGCGCGACCCTTGACGGCTTCATCGTGAGCGCTATTTCTCGTGACCAATGTGAAGGGGGTGCTAATCTTGGAAGGGTTGCAAGAGGAAAAGAAGGAACGCCGGGCTCGGATGGATGCCTGGTTAGCAGAAGCACGTGCCCTGCGCCAGAGAATCCTGGAACGGCGAGAAGGGGTTCCTTTACCTGACTCGGTCGAGGCATTGAGGGAGCTTCGAGAGGAGCGCGATGAACAAATCATTGGTCTGCGCTGACTGAGCTGCTGCATCCTATTGAAACGCTACTCTTGCAGGAGTAGAGTCTAACATGTAGAAGAGTGGCCCTCTCCGCCGAGAAACGGTGGGGGCTTGCTTTTTTGGGGAGAGGTAAGTATAATTCACACAAGTGAGGACCGCTTCCTACAGAAGAGCGTACCCAAGCTAAGCTGGATGAGGAGGAACGAGCCATGATTCGCACCAAGCCACCCGCATGTGTTCTGCTGGTCGCCCTGGCACTGGGCTGGGGTGTGGACTTGCTCTTCTATGGCAAAGCCTTGGGCATTTCCGCTCCCCTCTTCGTGCTCTTGCTGATGGTTGCTCTCTTTGGCCTGGGCCGGCTGGAGGGGGTGCGGCCAGTTCGGCGCAACCTCTGGCTGCTGGCCCCACTCATCTTCTTCGCCAGCATGGTCTTCGTGCGGGCCAATCCCTTCGTCACTTTCCTCAACGTAGTGGTCAGCCTGGCGCTGCTGGGGCTTATCGCCCACTTCTACGCCGCCGGCCACCCCCAACGGCTGGGACTGATTGGCTATCCCATCGTTCTCCTCCGCACGGCGGGCAACGCCCTGGTCCGGCCAGCGCGCCTGGTGTCAGCCAGTGTGAATCTGGAGACCGCTCGTCAGCGAGGCAGCCGCAACCTGCTGCCCGTGATCCGAGGGCTCCTCCTGGCGCTGCCGGTGCTGGTCATCTTCACCGCCCTTCTGGCCTCGGCCGACCTGGTCTTCGCTGACTACCTGGAAGACCTTTTCAGCCTCGACATCCTGCCCGATCTGCTGGAACTGTTCTGGCGAGGGATCGTCGTATTGGGGGCTGCCTGGTTCCTGGCTGGCAGCCTGGCCTACGCACTGGGCCGCAGCCAGGCGTCAGACGACCAGGGTGCTCTGGAGAAAGTGCTTGAGGGCTTGGCCCAAGTCGTAAGACTCGGCTTCGTCGAGGTAGCGACGGTGCTGATTTCGGTGGCTCTGTTATTCCTGGTGTTCGTGGGGATTCAGTTCGCCTACCTGTTTGGTGGACAGGCCAACATCACCATGGAGGGGTACACCTACGCCCAATATGCCCGGCGTGGCTTCTTCGAGTTGGTGGCCGTGTCGGTGCTGACACTGGGTCTGATCCTGGGGCTCCGCTGGCTGGCGCGCCGTGAGACGCCCCGGCAGGTGCGTATCTTCAACGGGCTGAGCAGCCTCATGGTCGGATTGGTGCTGGTCATTTTGGCCTCGGCCTTCCAGCGGCTGCGCCTCTACGAGGCCGCCTATGGCTACACCCAACTGCGGCTCTACAGTCACGTCTTCATGGTCTGGCTCGCAGTGGCCTTCGTTTGGTTTCTGGTCACGCTGTGGCGTTGGCCCGACCGCTTCGCCATCGGCGCATTCGTGGCCGCCCTGGGCTTCTTGGTCACTCTGAACGCCATCAACCCCGACGCCTTTATCGCCGAACAAAACCTGGCCCGCTACCAGGTCACCGGCAAACTGGACGCTTACTACCTGACCAGGCTGTCCGAAGATGCTGTGCCCGCCCTGGTGCTGGCTGTGGAGCGGGTAACTGGCGACGAGCGGGAGGTGATTAGTAACCACCTGCGCTACCGTCTGGAGCGAATGGAGGAGAGCACCCGTTGGCGGAGCTGGCCCTCGTTCCACCTGGCCCGGCGGCGAGCCTATGATCTGCTGGCCAGGGTTGGACGAACTACGTAATCACTGAAGAGGAGAGAGCTCAGCAAAATGAGTTTCTGGCCCAAGTTGGAAAACTGGTGGAGACGTAATACCGAAAACTGGATCAAAATCGCCTTACTCCTCATCCTCGTCCTGGCCGCCTTCTTGCGCTTCTACCGCCTCGACGCTCAAAGCCTGTGGGCCGACGAGGGCAATAGCGTGTCTCTGTCTGGGCGCAGCTTGGACCTTATCACCGCAGGCGCGGCCCACGACATCCATCCTCCCCTCTATTACTACCTGCTCCACTTCTGGATGCGTGTTTTTGGCAGCAGCGAATTCGCCGTGCGTGCCCTCTCCGCCCTGCTAGGTACAGCGCTCGTGTACCTGACCTATCTCCTGGGCCGCCATCTCTCCAACTACTGGCTGGGCCTCGTCGCCGCCTTCCTCTCTGCCATCTCCCCTTTTCAAGTCTACTACTCCCAGGAAGCCCGAATGTACATCCTGTTGGCCGCCCTCAGCGCCCTTTCTGTTTACTCCTTCTTAAGATTCCTGGAAGCGGAAGGCTCTAGCACCCGAAACCCGAAACCCAAAACCCAAAACCCATACTTGTGGGCTGGACTTTACATTTTGGCCACGACCCTCTCTCTCTACACTCACTACTCCTTCCCCATCGTCATTCTTATGGAGAATCTGTTTTACGTGATCTGGCTGGCCATAAGTCGGCGGCAGGGAAGGGGACGAGGGCGGGTCTTGCGCTGGGTCGTCATCCAGTTGGCTATCGTTGCGTTCTATTGGCCCTGGCTCCCCACCGCCTTCCGACAAGTCTCGAACTGGCCCTCCATAAGCCAAGCCCACGGGCTACTCTTCGTGGTGCAGGAGGCATTCCGCCTTTTCAGTCTGGGGCCCGCGGCAGGGGTACAGTACACCTCGTTCCTGCTCCTGGGCTTTGCCGCTATCTTCATAGCTGGCGTCTGGCCGAGAACTCGCCGAGCCATCGAACACAAATCCCTCATGCCTCATTTCCTCGTTTACTTATTACCCTTGTTCTACTGCCTCTTCCCTGTCCTGATGATGTACGTTCTTTCTTTGCTGCGACCTGCCTACCGCCCCAAGTTCTTCTTGGTCGGAAGTCCGGCCTTCTGCCTGATACTGGCACAAGGCATCATTCGGTTGAGCAAACTAGCAGGCACTAAGCACCTCATTACTCGTTACTTGTTGCCCGTTACCTGCCTCATTTTCATCACCGTGGCTTCCAACAGATCGCTCCAGAATTATTACTTCGATCCCCAGTACGCACGAGACGACTATCGCGGCATCGCTCAGTACATCGCCGTCCTGGAGAGAGAAGGCGATGCAGTGCTGCTCAATGCCCCCAATCAGTGGGAGATCTTCACTTACTATTACGGGAGGGTGTCCCGCGGTGACACTCCTGTCTACCCCCTGCCTCGCTCGCGACCTTTGGACGAGGCCCAAACAGCCGAAGAACTGACGGAAATCGCCGCCGAGCATAACCGCATCTTTGCCGTCCTATGGGCTGTTGACGAAAGCGACCCCGGCCGCTTCGTCGAGGGCTGGTTGGCGGAACGAGCTTACAAGGCCCTGGACACCTGGTACGGCGGTGTGCGCCTGGCTATCTATGCCGCGCCCACCGCTCCACCGGAGGAGATCCAGCATCCCCTCGACGCCAGACTGGGTGACGAAGTCGCTCTCCTGGGCTACAATCTCCTCACCCGCGAGGTGGAGGCGGGCGACATTTTGCAACTCACCCTTTTCTGGCAGGCCCTGGCCCAACCCCAGGAGCGTTACAAGGTCTTTGTCCACATCCTGGACGAAGCCGGCCACATCGTGGGCCAGCAGGACAGCGAGCCTGGCGATGGGCTGAATATCACTACCAGTTGGCAGCCTGGGGATACCGTAGCCGACAACTACGGTGTCCTCGTCCGGCCGGGCACGCCGCCCGGTCAGCATCGGATCGAGGTGGGCATGTACAGCGCGGTCTCGGGCCAGCGCCTGGCTGTCAGCGAGGCAGGGCGGGATCGTGGCGATCACCTTGTTCTGGACTCGATCAGCGTCTTGCGTCCTCGCAAGCCACCTTCCTCGCTCACTCTGAAGATGCAGCACGAGGTGGGGATCAAATACGATGACTTGATCCTGTCGGGCTACAACCTGTACAAACTGGGCTATGAGCATCAGCCAACCGAGCCTCTCCATCCTGGCGACGTCCTTCACCTGGACCTCTACTGGCGAGCCTTTCGCGTGCCGCAGGACGATTGGCAGTTGACACTGCAATTGCTGGATGGAGAGGGAAACATCTTGGCTACCCAACAAGCAAAGCCAGCCAGCGTGGATTATCCAACCACCTATTGGGAACTCGGAGAGGTGGTGCGGGGCCAGTACGACGTCTTTATCCCGCCGGAGGCTCCCAGGGGAAGCTATCGTCTGACAGGGCAACTAACCCGGCTGCCTGGCGGCCGGATACTGAGGTCGCCCTGGGTCTCGCAGCAGTTTTGGGTACAGTGAAGGAGCAGTCTTTGGTTCACGTTTCACGTTTCACGTTTCACGTTTCGGTGATAGCCACCGTCAAGAACGAATCCCAGGTGATGCATAGGTTGCTGGACTCTCTGGCCGCCCAAACTCGCCCCCCGGACGAAGTGATCATCGTGGACGGCGGCTCGACCGATGGCACTGTGGGCGTGTTGGAAGAGTGCGCCGCTAGGGGTGCCTTGCCGTTGAAGGTGTTGACGCGTCCGGGGACCAACATCTCCCAGGGGCGCAACGCAGCCATCGCCGTGGCCAGCGGGGAGATCATCGCCAGCACCGACGCCGGAGTGAGGCTGTCGCCAGATTGGCTGGAGGAGTTGATCAGTCCATTCAGGGAGGGAGTATACGTAGTTAGCGGCTTCTTCCTGCCCGACCCACAGACTGTCTTCGAAACAGCCATGAGTGCCACTGTTCTACCCGTCCTGGCCGACGTCAAGCCCGAGAAGTTCCTGCCCTCCAGCCGCTCGGTGGCCTTCACAAAAGAAGCCTGGGAACAAGTCGGCGGCTATCCTGAGTGGCTGGACTACTGCGAGGACCTCGTCTTCGACTTCAAGCTGAGGAAACTTGGCGCCTTCGCCTTCGCTCCCCAAGCTCTGGCCTACTTCCGCCCTCGGAAAAGCCTGAGTGCCTTCTTCAGGCAGTATTATCGTTACGCCCGCGGCGACGGCAAGGCCGATCTCTGGCGGGTGCGCCACGCCATCCGCTACTCCGCTTACTTGATAGCCGTTCCCGCCATCTTTCTACTGGGCTTTTGGCGGACTCCCCTCTGGTGGCTGCTCTTGCTAGTCGGTGGGGCCATCGTGCTCTGGACGCCATACAAGCGCCTCTGGCCGATGATCAAGAGCTACGGCTTCGCTGACAAGGTCAAAACCATCCTCTGGGTGCCCATCATCCGCGTGACGGGCGACGTGGCCAAGATGGTCGGCTACCCCGTGGGCGTCCTCTGGCGGCTGCGACACCGATACGGTTAACGAATCAGCACTTGCTGGGGCAAAAAGGTGAATTTGACAAAAATGGCAAATTGTGCTATTGTTACAGCGTAAGAACGGCAGGTTTCTGCGTTGGGAATCACTTAATTGGTGTGCCGCCAGAGCTTCTTGTCCGCTCTGGCGGTTTTTGGTTTAGCGCGCTCGTGGTGTTCGATGCCGCACAGGTGTCGAGCTTCGAGAATAATAAAGCAATAAAAGTAAGGAGGTATCAAAGATGGAGAGGATCACTGGCACGGTCAAGTGGTTCAGTCGCGTGAAAGGCTACGGCTTCATCCAGCCCGATGGCGAGGGCCAAGAGGACGTCTTCGTGCACTTCTCGGCGCTCGAGGGCGAGGGGTTCCGCAACCTGGACGAGGGCGAGAGAGTGGAGTTCTCTGTTGAGGACGATCCCAAGGGCCCTCAGGCTGTCAATGTAGCCAAGCTTGGCGGTGGGTTCTAATAACGACAACGCCAACTTCGATGGCCGGGCCTTCACGGCTTGGCTTGGCGCGATGGCCAAGGCCCCGACGCAGGTTATGCTTCGTCGGGGTCTTTCTTTGACAGAATTCTGGACGCGGATTAACGCTGATCCACGCTGATTCCGCTTCGCTTACATTTATCTGCGAAAATCTGCGTGTATCTGCGTCCCACGATTTAATCGGAGTGTGAAATATGGCAAACAAATTACGGATCATTCCCCTGGGAGGACTGGGGGAAGTAGGTAAAAACATGATGGTTTTGGAATATGGCAAAAACGTCATCATCATTGACGCGGGAATCATGTTCCCAGAAAACGATATGCTGGGCATTGATTTCATCATCCCCGACTTCAACTATCTAGCTGACAAGAAGGACATGGTGCGGGGCATCATCATCACCCACGGCCACGAGGACCACGTGGGGGGCCTTCCCTACTTGCTTCAAGAGATCAAGGCTCCCATCTACGCCACCAAGCTGACCCGCGGCCTGGCGGAGGTGAAGCTGAAAGAAAGTCACCTGCTGGACGAGGCGGAGCTGAATACCATCCAGGCTGGCGACAGCATAACCCTGGGGCCTTTCCGCATTGAGTTCTTCCACGTCTGTCACAGCATCCCCGATGGGGTGGGGTTGGCCATCGAGACGCCCGTGGGCCTGGTGGTCCACTCCGGCGACTTCAAGTTTGATTATACTCCGGTGGACGGCAAGCCCCCCGATTTCGCCAAGCTGGCTGAGTTGGGGGGACGAGGAGTGTTGGTGCTGATGTCCGACAGCACCAACGCCGAGCAGCCAGGGGCTACTCCCTCGGAGAGGGCCATTGACGACGCCTTCGACAAGGTTTTCCAGAGTGCGGAAGGTCGCATCATCGTAGGCACCTTCGCCTCCCTCATCTCCCGCATCCAACAGGTGGTCAACGCCGCCGTCCGCCACGAGCGCAAGGTGGCCATCGCTGGCTACAGCATGGTCAAGAACGTGGGTATGGCCCAGGAGTTGGGATACCTGTCCATCCCGCCAGGCGTCCTGATCGAGCTGAGTGATATTGACAAGCTGCCCCACCACAAGGTGGTCATCATAGCCACGGGCACGCAGGGTGAGCCCTCTTCGGCTCTGGCCCGCATGTCCTTTGGCCGGCACCGTCAGATCAGGGTCGTTCGCGGCGACACGATCGTCATCTCGGCCCACGCTATCCCAGGCAACGAGGAGATGATTAGTCGCACCATCAATCGCCTGCTCCAACAGGGGGCCAACGTGATGTACGAGCAGATCGCTCCGGTGCACGTCTCAGGCCACGCCAGCCAGGATGAACAGAGGCTGCTCATCCACCTGATCAAACCCAAATACTTCGTGCCCATTCACGGCGAGCTACGCCACCTGATCATGCATGCTCGGATCGCCCAGGAAATGGCCGTCCCCGCCGCCAACACCATGGTCGTGGAGAACGGCTACGTCCTGGAGTTCGATAGGGAGAGCGGTCGAATCAGCGAGCGGGTGCCTGGCGGCTACGTCTTCGTTGACGGGTCGGGAGTGGGCGACATCGGCCCGGTGGTGATGCGCGATCGGGAGACTCTGGCCAGTGCTGGCTTCGTGGTAGCGGTGATCAAGCTGGATAAGAAAACGGGTCAGCCTGCTGGACGGCCGGAGATCATCTCGCGGGGCTTCGTCTACGTGCGGGACTCGGCGGAGCTCATCGAACGGGCTCAGGACAAGATCCTGGAGGTCATAGAGAAGAGCGATGGGGGGCGAGCAGGCATTCGCGACAAGGTGCGAAGCGAGTTGGGCAAGTTGTTCTACGACGAGACCAAACGCCGCCCCATGATTCTGCCGGTGATTATGGAGGTGTAACGAACCCGAAAACGTGTTGTTGTGACAAAAGCGCGCTAGACAGTAGCGCGCTTTTGTGTTATAATCGGGTTGTCGGCTCAAAGTGTCCGGTAGCAAAAGGCAAGAAAGGCAGGTGCATCATGAAAAAGACGATTCGTTTCGGCCTCTTGTTTCTCGTCGTCCTCGTTCTCACCTCCCCGGTGGTCAGGGCTCAAGGGCCGCCCACCATTACCGAGGTGGAGTCCCAGGTGGCCGTCCTGGAGGACACTAGCCTCGATGTCAAGTACCGCTTGACCTTCTGGGAGAGCGAGCCTCGGGACAAGATCACCACCATGGGCCCCTTCGATGCCGGCCATCGCATCCTGGACGCCCACCTCGAGCACGACGGCCAGGAGACGCCCGTGAGCCTGGTCAGCAAGGGCGGCGGCTTCTACACCGTTCCCTTTGGGCTGACCACCAAGCCGGACCGGGAGTACACCGTCCAGGTGCACTATCGGGTAGAGCGTGCCCTGGACGTGACGGAGATTGACGGGGTGGAGCACCGCGTGCTGGCCTGGGCGCCCATCCAGTGGAGTCTGTACATCGGTGAGCAGATCGTGACCTTCGTTCTGCCCATCGAGTTGCCGGCCGATGTCACCCAGCCGGAGCAGGTGACCGATGAGCTCGTAGACCGGGCGGCTATCGTGGTTGACGACGCCAATGTTTCTTCTTTCGACCGCTGGGTCTACTATCCCACCCCCGACGAGGCCACGGGCCAGAACTGGCTTTCCATCCACATCTCCAAGAAGAACGTTCCCCCTAAGTACGACTTCACCCCCAAAGTCTACATCCCTGGCCGCTACTTCGCCGAGCTTCCCGCCGAACCCATCGTCCCTGCCGAGGAGTTCACTCCCACAGAGGAACCCCAGCCTGCGCCCAGTCGTTCCCTTTTGCCCTACCTCTTCATCTTCGGAGTTCTGGGCCTGTTCGTAGCTGGAGTCATCGTCTTCATCATCTTCCGCCTGGTATCGCCCAAGGCTGCGCCGGAGGAGTACCAGGCTCCGGAGATTGAGATCGAGACCTTCGCTCAGCCGGGGGTGGTGCCCGACCTGGATGCCATCGAGGCCGCCCTCTACATCGGCGACACGGCCAAGGTGATCACTCTGGTGATCATGGCCCTCTCCCAGCGGGATGTGCTGACGGTGCTCAACCGGCGGCCCCTGCAACTGGAGGTGACTGCCCCCCTGGCCCCCCAAGATTGGGGGGAACGGGGGGTGGAGATGAGCGACTATGAGCGGGCACTGGTGGCGGGCATCGCCGACGACGGCACGCTGCCCCAGGCAACCATCGAGCGGGTGATGGCCCTGCTCTTGGCCCAGTTGCAGACCAAGATGTGGAACGCCGACCCTGAGGCCACCCGCGACACCTACCGGCGGCGGGCCGAGGATGCCTGGGATGACTACCGCCGACTGGACCCCGCGCGCCGCTGGGGCTGGGGCCACCCGACGTTCCCCTGGATCATCCTGGCCCCCAGCTACCGGCCCTACCGCCCTGTCCCCGTCGCCGTCCGTCGGGGCCCCACGCCCCTGGAGGCGCTGCGCGAATCCCCGCTGGTCGGCGGCGCCGACCAGATGGCCGGCGTGTTGGAGGGCGTGGCCGACAACATCACCACCCGGGCCGAGGGACTGGCCACCTCCGCCACTCATTTCCTGGACCGCCTGGCCGGGCGGGAGGATGCCGGCTACGATGCCTGCCACTCCGCCTGCCACAGCGCCTGTCACTCCGCCTGCGTCCACGATGCTTGCCACAGCGCCTGCGTCCACGACGCCTGTCACAGCGCGTGTCACAGCGCGTGCGTCTGCCATAGTGCGTGCCACTCCGCCTGCCACAGCGCGTGTGTGAGTAGCTTTTAGGTGGCGTCAGGGTGTGAAGTTCAAGGAACCGCCGGTGAGTGTGTGAACCTCCGGGTAGTTCCCCGTTTTTGGAGTGTGCAATGACTCAGGATGAAAAGCAGTTTGATGTTGCGCTTTCATTCGCTGGTGAAGACCGAGAATACGTGGAACAAGTGGCTGCCACGCTACGGAGAATGGGCATCCGGGTCTTCTACGATAAGTACGAGGTCGTAACGCTATGGGGCAAGAACCTTTACGATCATTTGCAGGACGTATACCGCAACAAAGCTAGATTCACGGTCATATTCTGCTCAAAGTACTATGCTGAAAAGCTCTGGACAAATCACGAGAGGCAAGCTGCTCAGGCGAAGGCGTTTGAGTCAAGCCAGGAATACATACTGTCTGCACGATTTGACGATACCGAGATTCCCGGAATCCTTCCCACTATTGGCTATGTGGACTTGACCGAGTACTCTCCTGAGGAATTTGCCGAACTTGTGAAAGAGAAAGTTGGCCCCATCAGAAGAATTGAGTTCTTTCCTCTGATGCCTGACATTCTTTACGAGATGGTCGAAGCCGATGCACCAGAGCTTCAAGAAGAGACGTGGCTGCTGGCCCATAGCTTCTTTGAAGCACTGAAGCTGATGACCCCAGAGGAGAGAAGGATGCTGGTGACCTCGATCATCCACACCTGTCCGGCCGGGCCTCCCGAGAATGTACACCTAAACATAGAGTATTTGAGCAGACTAGTCGGTCTATCTATCGAAGAAATCATCTCCAAATTCGCAAGGCTAGACTGTCTTGGCATAGTCGCATCGTTAGAGAAACGCGATGAGCAACCGGATCATGTCTGTGAAGCCAAAGACATCATTCGCATTGAATACAGACCACTTGTGGCTGATTACAGGGAGAATGCAACCTACGTTGTCATCGCGATGATCGGAATTGTGTTTGCCAACCTTTGTCCAGACTGTGCGATGGGAGCCATCAACCGCCTTGACTTCTCTATTCTGAGCAGTCTGACAGGTTTTCCAGAACGACATCACGCCTAACGCGCCATTGGCGACTGAGGCCTAAACCCGCCGCTTGTTGGTGGGCAAAGGCTGCCTGCCAGTGCAGTATCACGGTATGCGCGAGGTGACTTACCAACGAGGGACACGGCGGGCCTCGCCAACGGCGAGAACGTTGTACGCAATGTTTTTAGCATTGCGCCATTCACATAGTTACTGAATTTCAGAAACTTGTCTGAAAGGTACGATATTGGGGCAAGGTGTCCGTATCGGCAAAAGGGTTCGGAACACGAAAGTCACGAAAGCACACGAAATACACGAAAGGAAGTCCTGTCGGCAAGCAGACTTTCGTGCCTTTCGCGGCCTTTCGCAGCTTTCGTGATCCAAACCGCCCCCCGGCTAGTGAGACAGCGAGTCTTGATGACTATGGCTTGGGAAGTTTCTGAAATTCAGTAGTTAACCGAAATGGCGGGAAAAATGGAAGAGAAAAGAGAGTTGCTTTCACCTACAGTACGACGGCGCCTTTGGCGTCTCGTGCTTCGGTCGCTACCAATCCCACTGATCCCTGGGCCTGAACTCTATGACCTTCTACTCGAATTGAGACAGTCACGGAGTGATCTAGATGAACAAGTCAGCGAGGCTATAGAATCGCTTCAGCGTTCATCGCAGCTTGTCTCCCAATTGGAAGAAGGGCTTCGACAGCGGTCCGAGAGGCTGAACCAGCTTCGGGAGGAATACGAAAGGTACTCCAAGCTGGCTGAAATCGAGGAACTGAAGGTCGAGGCCCTTATCCAACAATTAGAGGTCACTCTGGGGAAAGAACGCGGTCGCGAACGTTGGTTTGAGATTGCGATGAACTTCTTTTTTGGCTTGGTCTTCTTTGTTGCTGGTGCACTCCTTTCGGGACTACTCCAGACGTGGGCGAAAGGCATTTGGGGTTGGATCACTGGGGGCCCGTAAATGCAGCCACTTTGGCTAACACCGCTTTGCCGGTTCGCGGCTTCACTGCTTACCCAAATGCCACGCGAAGTGTGGCACTTCGGCAACGCGGATCTCGTTATCGCCAATCACAGCGGACGTGAGCGTTGAGCTTGACGCACTGGACGGAACGGCAGTGCGTATGTCGGATGAGATAGAAATGCGAATAGCCACAGCCTATCAACAGGCACTTTTCCCAGACCTGACTGCAAAGTTTCGGCATGGTTCATTTGGTGAGATAAACATCTTTACAATTGAATAAGCGAGGTGAGAAGTTGCAAACAATCCCCATTGCTGGTACACTAGACATATCAATCTATCCAGTTTCCAGCGAGAAAGGAGTCGTCTGCGATGATATTGTACCACACCTCGCTTCTGCCAGTCAATACCGCCGTGATGGAGTTGGTCGGCGGTCCGCCACTCTCCATCATGGGCGGCCCTCCAGCAGCGCCAGGCTACAAGCTACGTCACCTGGGGGTCACGGAGCGCTTGCTGATCGGCGCCGTCGTCAATTGGCCTCTTCGTCCCTGGGGGGCCATCACCGACTTGGCGGGGTTGTTCCACACCAGTCGTCCCACCATCTATGCCATCGGTGAACGAGCCTGGGAGATCATGTTCCCTCGTCCTGGGGGAAGGCCGATCAAGACCAATCCCGTTCCGATGCTACCTGCCCCATCTATTAATGTGCCTGTGGTGGCAGTGACCGGTACCCGCATCAAGCGCACCCTGTTAACTTGCCTGTTTCCCGGCGGGGTGACCATCCGACCGATGCAGGATTGCCTGGAGACCGCCTTCGATCAAACACGCTCCGTGGGCTTCCTGTCTGAGTTCATCGACGAGGCCGGTCGCCGAGCAGGAGAAATCCTGGACAGCACCGACTTCTCTCCCTTGGGTGAGGTGATCGTCGCTCGTGATGAAACCTATTTCGACGGCTTGACCTTTCTGATCACCGTCGAGCCACGCTGCCTGGTCATCATCAGCGGCCATGTGGAACAAGGCTGCGACGCGGAAACCTGGGGCGTGAGCCTGGCCATTGACCACCAGACACGGGGGTTACGCATCATCGGTTTGGCCGAAGATGCAGCCCGCTACTATCCCTGCTCCTTGCGGGAAGCGGAGTTGAGCGTCCCCGTGCAGAAGGATGTCTGGCACCCGATGAGCAAAGCGACGCAGGCGGTCACAGACCTGGAGCGGATCGCTCTTCGGAAGCTAGAACAGGCCGAGAAGCTAGAGCAGCCCTTGCACAGCGAACCCTGGGATGAGGTCGCCTTCAACACCTGGGCTGAAGCCGTAGCAGAGGCCGAAAAGCTGGTCGAGATGAGCGGCGAACTCCGCTTCTGGCGCGGCTGTCTGTGCGATGCCCTGGAGATCGTGGACTGGCGATCAGGTGAAATCCGGGACCGCGAGATCAACCAATGGCTCCTCGACGAGACCATCGAGGGCCTGCGGCAGCTAGATCATCCACTGGTGCAAAGGCTGGTGACCTATCTGGAACGCCAGCGAGAGGAGTTGTTGACCTTTCTGGACTGGTTGGAAGTGCAACTCATCCCTTGGCAGCGGCATTTGGCCCGTGCTTTTCCCGATGAGAAAGACCGCGCTTTCTTCCAAGCCGCCGTTGCCCGGGCCTGGCGCCTGAGCCGGGCCGTGGTCAATGGCCACAAGCAGTTCCGAAGCGCTGCCGCTGACGCTCAGAAGCTGGTTGTCGAACTGATTGCCGATGACTGGACGGCCCATGCCCTGGCCGAGGAACTGTTCACCATCTTGGAAGGGGTGATCCGTACCAGTTGTGCAGCGGAGACGGTCAACAGCGTCCTCAAGCCCTACATGTGGGCCAAGCGGCACTTCCACGATCGGAAGACGGCCCAGAACTGGTTCAACCTGTTCATCCTGTGGTTCGATATGCACCCCTTCAAACGGGGCAAGCGGCAGGGTAAGAGCCCCTTCCAGCTGGCGGGCATCAAGGTCTACACCCCAGACGGCCGGGAAACAGATGATTGGCTAGAAGCCCTGGGCTATCCGGCCGGCGCGTAGTCAACTGCCGCAGAACGTCTTCGAACCATAGCTTGTATCTCAGAACAAGCGTTCTATTCACCTGCCTGATAGCCGAAGGCCCATCCAAATTTGTAAAGGTGTTTTCGCCCCCGTGGGGCTGATTCTGAACCATGCCAAAGTTTCCTTCCACCCGCTATCTGGGTAGCAAGGCAAAGCTTGCTAACTGGATTTGGGAGCAAATCGCCGATCTGAACTTCATGACCTGCCTGGATGCCTTTGGCGGCACTGGTGCGGTTGCCTACCGCTTGAAGCAGGCAGGTAAGCAGGTTACGTATAACGACTTGCTCCGCTTCAACTATTACATTGGTCTGGCACTGATTGAGAACAAACAGGTACGCCTCAGCCCTGAGGAAGTGGACTGGCTTCTCACGAGGCACCCAGAAATCGCGTATCCATGTTTCGTCCGAGACAATTTTCCCGATGTCTATTTCACCGATGAGGAGAACGCCTGGATTGACCAGACGATCACCAACATTCGCCAACTCAGCGACCCGTACAAGCTCGCTTTGGCGTTCTTTGCCCTGTGTCAAGCCTGCATCATCAAGCGACCCTATAATCTGTTTCATCGTAAGAACCTCTATCTACGCTTCGCAGAGGTGGAGCGCTCGTTTGGAAACAAGACCACCTGGGATAGGCCCTTCGAGGAGTGGTTTCACATTTTCGCCATAGAGGCCAATCGAGCTGTCTTTGACAATGGCCAAGCGAATCGTGCCCTTAATTGCGAGGCTGTTGATGTGCCGGGTGAGTATGATCTGGTTTATATAGACACACCTTACATCTCCAGGCAAGGCACACCTGTGGACTACTTTGCGTTCTATCACTTCTTAGAGGGCTTGACAATGTACGATGAGTGGGGCAAACATATAGACCTCAAATCAAAGCATCGTCGTTTGAAGCCACGGCCAAGGGAGTGGACAGATAAGAGACGAATTCACGCGGCTTTTGACCAGTTGTTTCGCAGATATCAGGAGAGTATTCTGGTCGTCTCTTATCGCAGCGATGGTATACCTTCTGAATCAGAGCTGGTGTCTTTGCTCAAGCGATACAAGCGCCACGTGCGCGTTGAGCATTTCGGCCTATATAAATATGTCCTGTCCACCAACACCAAGTCCAAAGAAACTCTCTTAATCGGCACATAACTCTACCGAGGAGTGAAGTAAGGATTTGAGAAACCATCATACCCATCAAAACAGGAGGAAAACGAAATGGTAGACCTTACACAAGTCGAAGAAGCTGGGGCCTGGCATCTGTTCAAGCTCTGCGACAGCGATCGGGAGCTCATATTAGGTCCTCAAGTGCCTGAGGGTGAGTGGTGGGTGCTGACCAGCATCCACGCCAAGAACAACTCAGGCCCAACGCCGGAGATCAATGTGGCGGTCTATGGCGCCGACATTGATGAGTGGATGTGCCTGGCCAGCAGGGCCAACGCTGTACAATACAGCGGCGTGTTCTGGTCGGGCAACATCCTCATGGGGCCGGGATGGCAATTAGGCACCTGGTTCCGAGGCGCTAAGGAGGGGGATACCCTCCAATCGGACGCCACGTACCACAAGCTGGCTGTCCTCTCTTGACCGAGCTAAGATAAAGCGTGAACGATAAACTTCAGCAATTCGCCAACAGCTTCATAGAAAGCACCCGCGACTACATCTTCGTCCGGCCGGAGGACAATCTGCTCATCCTGCGGCCCAACCGGGTGCACAACCTGAACACCACCGCCACAGTGATGCTCAAGGCCCTCTACGACCGTCAGCCGCTGGACGTCGAGGCCATCGTAGCCGAGATGGCGGAGCGCTACGGCGTGCCTGCGGAGCGTATCGAGGAGGACATGGAGAAACTACTCCAGGGTCTCTCGCTGCTGCTCCAGGATAAGGCCGGCTGCGCCCCAGCGGTGAAGACCACCCTCTTCGGCAGCCACGAGAGGAAATATCCCGTCCTCTCCGAGATCGCCGTCACCTACCGCTGCCAGAACCGCTGCTTCTTCTGCTACGCCAGCTCTCCCGACCGAGGCCGCCAGGTGCCGGAGATGGCCACCGACCAGGTCAAGCTGGTGCTGGACAAGATCGTGAACCAGGCCAGGGTGCCCACCGTCTCCTTCACGGGCGGCGAGCCTACTCTCCGCAAAGACCTGCCGGAGCTGATCGCCCACGCCAAAGGGCTGGGAATGAGGGTTAACCTCATCAGCAACGGCATCAGGTGCGCTGACGCAGGTTACGTGGCCAGCTTGGCCGAGGCGGGGCTGGACTCGGCCCAGATCAGCCTGGAGGCGGGAGAGGCTGCCGTCCACGATGAGGTGGTGGCCCACCCAGGAGCCTTCGAGCGCACGGTGCAGGGAGTGCGCAATCTGCGGGCGGCCGACATCCACACTCACACCAACACTACCATCAACCAAAAGAACCGACAGGCCCTACCAGACCTCATTGATTTCCTGGCCGAGATGGGCATGGAATACCTCTCCATGAACATGGTCATTCGCACCGGCGGGGCTGTGGGCGTGCCCGATATCAATTATCAGGCCATCGGCGACCTGGCTCTCTCTCTCAAGGCCAGGGCCGAGGAGCGGGGAATGCGCTTCGTTTGGTACTCGCCGGTTCCCTACTGCCTCTTCAACCCTGCCCAGCACGGTCTGGGCTCCCAGTCCTGTTCAGCGGCCGACGGGCTGCTGTCCATTGCCCCCGACGGGGCAGTGCTGCCCTGCTCCAGCTTCGAGGAGGGCATCGGCAACCTGCTTACCGAGGACTTCGCCACCCTCTGGAATCGGCGGTCGGCTCGCTATTGGCGGGACAAGGAGTTTCTGCCCCCAGGTTGTCAGGAGTGCGAGCTGGCCCACATCTGCTGCGGAGCCTGTCCCCTCTACTGGGATGAGCAGGGCACCTTCGCCGAGATAGCTCCCTACATGGCCAAGACCTCGGTTTGGGAGCGACTGACCTGGAGCTTGAAAAGGCGTTACCTGGGAAAGGTCAAGGGAGTGGGGATGTAAGCAGACCAGGTGCAACGCACTTCGAAAGTGCGTTGCACCTTAAGCTTACTATCATGTTGTCAAGTTCCTTTACAATTGAGCAGTGAGTAGGCGTGTGAGTATAACTCGCAAAATTTCGAGTTTTCGAGCCGCAGGTCAAACTATGTACCGAACGGGCGATGCTGAGCAGATGAACAGAAGCAAGTACAACTTGCCAGCGATCGCAGAAGGGCGACGGACGCTGTTATCCCTATCCTGGTATTCGAGCGTGCCAGAGGCAGGGGCTCACCTTACGTTATCCAGGGTTTCAGCGCCACGTTCCGGGGGCGGTCCAAGCTTCAGGGCGAGGGTCTGGTTAGCCTCAAGGAGGTGAACGGCCGGCCCCCGGTCCGCCTGGCGCGTTGCCTACGGCAACGGTTCAGTGGTCAGGATCACACGTGCGGAGATTGACCCGCGACACGAAAGCAAGGGAAGTGATCTACATTTTGACTCCTTTCTTGAGAGTCAGGGTCTCGGAATGTTGGTCACGCAATATGGCCCACAAGATGCCGATGGCGCGGCGTGCGGTGGCCACGCGGGCGACGCCCGCAGGCTTGGACACTTTGAGCTTGTTGTAATAGTCACGCAAGACGATCTGGTGCAAGATCAAAGTTGCCAGCGCGTTCATCAAGGCACGGCGGAGATAGACGTCGCCGACCTTGACGATCTTTTTACCCTTGCCTTTGCGCTGGCGAGTGCCCGAGTCATTGCGTCCGGGAACCAGGCCGCTGCGTCGGAAGACTTGTGCGGCGTATTTGTAGTTGGCAGGATCGCCGATGGCTGCCGCCAGGCTGGCGACCTGGATGTCGCTGAGTCCCTTGAGTTTGGTCCACACCTGGTAAGGCGTTTCGGCCAGCAATGCGCGCAGATCGTCTTCCAGTTGGGCAATGTGATGCTCGACGTCTTCCAGCAGCGCCAAATCGTGTGGCAAGAGTTGGCAGCGGATGGCGACCAACTCAGGGTCTGGCAGCAACACCTTTTGGGCATAGGCGATGATCCTGGCGGCTCTGACGGGGCCCATCGCATAGTTGTGGGCGTGGAAAGCCTCTATCAACTCGTGTGGGGACATGGCAGCCAGCTTGCGTGGGTCAGGGCACACTCGGATCAGATGCTGCATAGTCTGGCATTTCCAGAGGTCGGTGGCAAACAAAGGCTCATAACGGTCTTTGGCTTCGTCTCCGATGATCACCAGGCCGGGGAAGATACGGTCGAGGTGACCGATGATCTGGTTCTGCAACATGGTGCGCATCTTGACCTTGCTGATACGCACCCGATCCAGGTGCTGGAGTTGCAAGTAGATCCCGGTCGGTGGATTGAACGGTGAGCCTTCTCCACGCCGCAACAGGTCGCCAATGGCGGCTGTATCGATTTCGTCGTCTTTCTCGTACTGCATCATTTGCTGGTCTCGATTCTTCTTGACGGCGAAGCTATTGATCAACGTCACCGGCTGGGGGCGTTCGTGCAGATGTCGAGCCAGGTTCTCGAAGTAGTGGCTGCTCGGCTCCATACCGGTCAGAACCACCTTGGCATCTGTCCGGGCGACGGCCTGACACAACTGCTCATATCCGGTTTGGAAGACGTCGATCTCGAACGTGGGCGTCACGATCTCTCCCAGCGCATTGTGGATGATCACCACGTGGAAGCACTTGTGGATGTCCAGGGAGACGCACAGGATCTGATCCAACGGAATCCCACGAATCTTGTCGGCAAACGCTTGTCCTCGCTCACCCCGCAGGTGAGTACGCTTTTTCCGGCTCATGACTGGCACCTCCTGATGAATGTGAGTGTCCCCGTCGGAGAGGCCGGAACGGGACAGTGACCTTGTGCGTCTCCCATCTTTGTCAACGGGCTCCGACCTCTCCCTGTAATGGGGCGGAGATAGTTTACTCGTACTGGCGGTAATGTCAACCACCCACGAAATCTATTATACCAGGAGGTGTTATATGACCCGAGCAGTCTCTTTGGATCAACTAAACGATTTCCTATCGGATAACAGGCGCAAGATCAATGCCGTGGGGCGCGAGGTGGAGGAGATCCAGGTGGGCTTCAACAGTGCCTACGTGGAGTTCAAGGCCGACCACGACGCCCAACTGGCAAGCCTGACCGAGACGCTGTTCGAGAAGCTGGATAACCTCGGCCCAGAGCTGCGAGCCCGGATAGACGAGCGGGCTGTCGAGGAGCGTCGCCTCCTGGCCGAGCGCAGGACGGAGCTGCGGGAGAAGCTGATTCCCCAGACCCAGGCGGAGGCCGACGCTGTATTGGTCCAGGCTCAAGAACAGACAAAGGCTCTGCGCCAACTCAACCCCCGGCTAGATGAGCGCGAGGAGTCATACAAGGCCCAGCGGGCTGCGTTGGAAACGAAGCTGGCCCAGCTCAACTCGGAGATTTCCCAGCGCTCCCGAGGCCTGGGCTTTATCATCCGTTTCATCTCCATCGCCAAGCTGGACCGCCAGCGCCACCGCGTCATCGGCCAACTGGAGGCCCTGGCCCGAAACCTGGGGGAGGTACGCCAGGAGTGGCAGACCCACCAGCAGGAATTCCAGGCTGGACAAGAAGCCTTGCAGAGTCAGTGGCGCGAGATTAGCATCACGGTTGCTGAGCTGAAGCGGGAGCTGACATACCTGGACGACGACGCGCAGCGGGAGAGCCTGGCAGTGAAACGAGCAGTCCGCCACGTCCTGGACAACCTGAAAGAGCGCGTCCCTTGTCCCGGTGATCTGAGGCCCGGCTTGAAAACCATGATTGAGCTCAACATCAAGACCGACGCCTACCAGGAGGGGTTAGGGACGGTGGGGGGGCTCATCGCCCTTTTGGATAGCGTGGGGAAAGGGATGGACAGCTTCCAGGAGAGCGTAGGAGGGCTAATGGGAGAGCAGCGCATGCACGGCGAGTTCCTCCCGCAGCTCAAGGTGCGACTGCCCGACTCAGTGATCGCCTTTCACAACCAGTGGGATGGCTTAAGGGCTAAGATGCGTGACGATGCCCGACTGTGTGCTCACCCCACGGAGTTTCTGGAAGCAGCGCGGCCGGTCATTCAGCGCGACCTGAGCGATGAGGCCGTCACCAGCATGTTCAACCGCCTCGGCCAGGCCCTGACCGAGTCAACCGAGAAATGGAGGGGATGAGATGAAACGAACGCTTATGATGGTAGCTTTTGGGATTTCAGGGGTTCTCTTGGCCTTGGGGCTCATCTTCCTGTGCGCGGCTACCACCAATCCGGGGCGGCTGCCTCTGTCGGTAATCCTGCTCGTCATTGGCGGTGGCCTGGCTGCCTGGAGCGCACTCACCTGGCGGCGGGAGCAGCAGTTAGAGCCTGAGCGCCTGGCCGACAGCATAATTGATCTGGCACGGGCTAGAGGTGGGGCCGAGGTCAGCCTGGCCCAGATCGTGGCCGAGCTCAATGTGCCCACTGAGGCTGCTCATCGGGCCCTCGGCGTGCTGGAGCGAAGGGGCGAGTGCCGGAGGGAGCGCAGGGCCGACAAAGATCTCTACGTTTTCCCCGGCTTGGTGGAGGTAAAGGTTGTGCGCCGCTGCGCCTACTGTGGCAGCGAATTCAGCGTCAAGACTCCCCTGCACAAGTGCCCCAACTGCGGCGGTGAGCTAGAACTGGGGAGAGAGTAAATTGGTGGCAAAATTTTAAGATTCAGGCCGTATCTAAAACGGCATTTTTACGTTATAATAAGTGGGAAACCCTGATTATTGATTCAGGTAGTGGCAAGGCGTGAATTACAATCCTTATTGCCTCGCTCTTCACCCCCATCGGCCCGAGGAGGGCAATGATGACGGCTTTGAAAGTATATCTTTTTGGCTCCCCCACTATTATCTGCGGTGATGCTCCGCTTCCTATTACCTCCCAGAAAGCCCTGGCTCTATTCTACTACCTGATCTCCAACCGCCAGGTTCATTCCCGAGAGAAGCTGGCCACCCTGTTCTGGGGAGAGACCAGCGAACGCCAGGCCAAAGGTAGCCTGCGCAACACCCTCTATGAGTTGCGTCGCGACCTGGTGCCAGGCAATAAGCCCGCCGAGAGATACATCTTGGCCGAAAGCAACACCCTCTGCTTTAACCCTGAGGCCGATTACTGGCTGGACGCCGAGGAGTTTGAGAGGCTGCTAGATAAAAAAGCCGAGGGTGAACGGGTTAGGATGGACAACTGCGGCCAGGCGGTGGAGCTGTACCGGGGCGATTTCCTCGAGGGTTTCATCGTCAAAGATAGCTACGAATTCGAAGACTGGTCCTTTTTCGAGCGGGAGAGGTTACAGAGACGATTCCTGGAGGCTCTTACAGAGCTGAGTGATTACTGTAGCAGGCAGGGCGAATACGAGAAGGCCATCGCCTACGCTATTCAAATACTCGGCCGCGATAACCTTCAGGAAAACATTCACCGCCAATTGATGCGCCTGTACTACCTGGCTGGCAATCGCAGCGCGGCCCTGCGCCAGTACGAAATATGCAAGGAGGTCACAGAGCGGGAATTAGGCGTCGCCCCACTGGCCGAGACCACGACTCTCTACGAGCAGATACTCCGCCAGGAATTGGTGAAACCCCCAGCCAGGGAAATGGAGGCGCCGAGTATCGAAATCCAGTGGCAACCCCGTCCATCGCCGCTTCGGCCCTGGCCGAAGCCGGAGTATTTGAGCTCCAGCCTCGTCGGCAGAGACAAGGAGTACGCCCAGTTGATCCGCCATCTGGAGGCCGCCAGCCGGGGACGGGGACAACTGGTCATCATTGACGGCGAGGTCGGAATTGGCAAGACCCGGTTGGTACAGGAGCTACTTGATCGGGCAGAGCCCGATTTTCACCTGCTGATAGGCCGCTGCTACGAGTCCGAAATGGCGCTGCCCTATCAGCCGTTGGTCGAGGCCCTGCGAGGCTATCTACCAACACTGGATCTAAGCAGGCTTCAGGTATCCCGCCTGTGGCTCAGAGAAGTGAGCAAGCTGATCCCCGAACTGAGCGAGGCCCTACCAGATCTCCCCAACAGTGTTCCCCTAAATTCCGACACAGAACGCAGCCGCCTCTTCGAGGGAGTCGTCCAGTTTTTAGTTGCTCTCTCACGCCAACACCCTCTGATCCTCTTTATTGATGACCTCCATTGGGCCGATCAAGCGACCCTCACCCTTCTCCAGTACCTGGCTCGCCACGTCACCAGGGAGAGGATGCTGCTTATAGGTGCTTATCGCACTGAAGACCTGAACGAGCCACTAACGAATACCATGCGCAGCTTCAAGCAGGATGGCCTTCTCGCCAGGATCACCCTGCGCCGCCTCACCCTTGAGGCGGTGACTACTCTGATCAGAGAGATGGCGGGCATGGAGAGCGGGGGCGAGAAATTCAGTCATAGACTGTATCGAGAGACCGAGGGCAACCCCTTCTTCATCTCCGAGGTCATCCGCTCCCTCTTCGAGGAAGGCATCCTATATCGAGATGAGCACGGCTGGAGCACGGACCTCAGGGATTTCGCCACCAGCTATACTCAAATACCGATTCCTGCCAGTGTGCGCGACGTCATTCAAGCCCGCCTCAACCGTTTAGACGACGTAAGCTACCAGGTGCTGGAGACGGCCGCAGTTTTCCGCCAGCAGTTCTACTTTGTCACCGTCAAGAGAGCCTGCGACAAAAGCGAGGACGAGGCCCTGGATGCCTTCGACAAGTTGCTGCGGGCCCAGTTGATCAAAGAGGTCGAAGTAGGCATCAAGGGCAGCAGCTACGACTTCAACCACGACAAGGTCAGGGAAGTGGCCTATCAGCAGATGAGCGGGGCCAGGCGACAGCAAGTGCATCGGCGAGTGGGCGAGGCTCTGGAGACGGAATACCGTAATCGCCTCGACGAGGTGGTCAGCCGATTGGCCCATCACTTTGCGGCAGGAGGGGATAGGGAAAAAGCGCTGAGATACTCCATTGGGGCTGGTGACAGGGCCAGAGAACTCTACGCTAATGAGGAAGCCATCGCTTATTATCAGAGGGCGCTGGAACTTGCGGAGAGCGAGCAGGAGCTGGCAACCATATACGAAGGATTGGGCGATGTTTATGCCCTGGTGGGAAAGCATCAAAAAGCGATAGAAAGCTACAAAGCCGTTCTCACTTCCAAGTCGGTGTTGGACGGCGCGGGTGAAGGGCTGGACAAAAGGCGGGTAGCCGAGATTCATCGCAAGACGGGCAGGGTATATGAGAGGAACGGGGGGCGTGATCTGGCCCTGGAGCATTTTAGAACCGGCAGGCGGATTCTTGAATCCGATGGCCCCTCGCTGGAGATGGTCAGGCTGGATAGTGGCATGGCGTTCTTGAATATTCGTCGAGGGCAATATGAGGAGGCCATCAGACTCTGCCAACAGAGCCTGGATATGGTAGAGAAGCTACCTGATAACGTGGACAGCCGGAAGGAGAGGGCGAGGATATATAACAACCTGGGGTCTATTTACCTTAATTGGAACGATTATCCCCGCGCCACCGAGCACTTCGAGAAGAGCCTGGCCATAAGAATAGAAAATAGGGACACGCACGGCACTGCCATTCTTTACAACAACCTCGGGGTAGTCTATGAGCGCCAGGGCAACTATGATAGGGCCTTTGAATACCATCGCCAAAGCTTCGAGCTCGAGAAAGAGATCGGGGACATTTATGGGCTGGCCATATCCCACACCAATCTGGGGCTGATTCTCTCTCGCAAGGAAGATTACCCTCAGGCTCTTGACCACCTGGAAGAAGCAGTGGGTATTTGTGGAGATATTGAGTGCGAATGGCTTCTGCCAGAAACCTATCAGGCCATGGCTGAGGTTCGCCTGGCCCTCGGCGAAGTAACAGAGGCCCTGGAATTCGGCCAGGCTTCTCTTGAAATGGCCCGCAAGGCCGGCGACAAGGTCTTCGAAGGAGCGGCGCACCGGGTGTTGGGAAAAGTTATGGCCCTCGGACGCCAACAATGGGAAGAAGGGGAAAAGCATTTCTCAAAGAGCATAGACATACTGAAGGCCCTGGGAAACGAACACGAACTCGGCAAGAGCTACTATGAATTTGGACTGGTGTTGAGAGACAAAGGAGAAGCAGACCGGGCCCAGGAACACCTCTCCCAAGCCATTGAAATCTTCGAGAGAACAGGAGCCGCCGAGAGACTCGAAAGAGCCAAAACGGCATACCGTCAACTTTGACGGTTTCCCCATTAAACCTCTCTCCTTAGCATTGATCCTCCCCATAATCCTCAAAGCTCTAACTTACCCTCTAGCACTTGCTCATCACAAATCCTCGAACACCTCTCCTCCCTTCACGTCTTATTCCAACTCAATCACAATGACAACGAATCTCAGTAGAGAGTGTATCGGATAATGTGATCTTATGGCAAGTTAACAATTGAATAGCACTTTGTTCTTTCCTCTCACGCTCGATTTCTTGCGCTCAACGTCAATTTGTGGCATCATTG
>DAOUDK010000140.1:0-9257 GCA_034431315.1 Anaerolineae bacterium | reverse complement strand
ACCAAAGCCACCGGGATCAAGCTTGGCAGCCAGGGTGTGGAGGGCGTGGAGACCAATCGCGGCCACATTTCTACCCGAACGGTGGTTATTGCCGCTGGGCCATTCTCTGGTCGGGTGGCTGGGCTAGCGGGCCTGGAGTTGCCAGTGACCATCCTGCGACGTCAGAAGGTGGTCATCGGCCAGGCCCCTGCGATTCCCCAGGATGCCCCCATGACCATTTCCCTCCCATCGGGAGCCCATTGGAGGCCCGAGGTGGGAGGAGCTGCTATAGGTTGGGCCACGGCCATCCCTGAGGAGCCCAGCGAGCCCCTGGAGAAAGTGCCCACTGACTGGACCTTTCCGGCCATAGCCATTGAGGAGGTGTCGAAGCTGGCGCCCTTTTGGGAGGAGGTGGTGGGGCGACTCACCCGCGACAGCGTCTTCGTCAGCGCCGGCCAGTACACCTGCACCCCCGACTCGAAGCCCATCCTCGGCCCCTCTCCCGATGTCGGGGGGCTTTTCTTCAACCTGGGCTACAGCGGCCACGGCATCATGGCCGCCCCTGAGGGCAGCCGCTACGTGGTGGCCATGATCACCGGCCAGATGTCCGACGAGGATAACCCCTTCAGTTGCCAGCGGTTCGCCAGGGGAGAGGTGGTGGTCTCAGAAGAGAAGATGGTGATTTGAGGGGCGGCGTGGGGAGGAGTGAGAAAAATGACAGTTGCAACTCAAGAGCGATATGTTGTGGACGAGCAGGGCAAACAGGTTGGCGTTTTGCTCGATATTGGCGATTATCGGAGAATCCTCGATGCGCTGGAAGAATTAGAGGTCATCCGCGCCTACGATGCGGCAAAGGCATCGGGCGACGAAGCGATCTCTTTTGAGCAGGCGATCGAGGAAATTGAGCGGGAACGCTGATGAGTCACACTGTCCTCATCCTACGTCGTGCGCAAAAGGAGTTGGCCCAGCCATCGGGTCATCTACGAAATTGACGATGAGCGGCAGATAGTGACGGTGTTTCATGTCGGTCACCGGCGGGATGTCTACCGCTGAGCTGATACGGGACAAGCCGGTGAGATTAGGAACAGGCGGGGGCGATTGTATCCCCGCTTTTTAGCTAGGCTAAGGTGGTTAATGATGAAACTACGAATTCTCTCGAAGCAGGACGTCCAGCGAGCCGTCCCCATGCGGGAGGCCATCGAGGTCGTGAAGGGAGCGTTCGCCCAGTTCTCGGCGGGCCGGGCAGTGGTGCCCCTTCGTACCCAACTGCCGGTGGAGAGACACGAGGGAGTGACCCTCTTCATGCCTGCCTACCTTTCGGAAAGCGACGACCTGGGAGTCAAGATTGTCTCTGTCTTCCCTCGTAACCTGGAGATGGGATTGCCGACCATCTTCGCTCTGGTGGTCGTGGTGGAGGCCGCTACCGGCCGGCCGGTGGCGGTGATGGACGGGACCTATCTCACCGCGCTGCGCACGGGCGCGGCTTCGGGGGCGGCCACCGATCTTTTGGCCAGGCAGGATGCCAGGGCAGCGGCTATCTTTGGGGCGGGAGCCCAGGCGCGCACCCAACTGTTGGCGGTCTGCGAGGTGCGCGATATCGAGAGAGCCTGGGTCTACGACGTCAATCCCCAGGCGGCGGAGAGGTACGCGCAGGAGATGGCGGGAAAGGGGAGGGTCCCTGCTGACCTCAGGGTCGCCTCCTCCCCGGCGGAGGCTGTCCGTGAGGCCGATGTCTTATGCACCGCCACCACCTCCCAGACGCCCGTCTTCGCCGACGCGGACCTCAAGCCAGGCGTCCACGTCAACGCCGTCGGCTCCTTCACGCCGGAGATGCAGGAGATTCCTGAGCAGACGGTCGGGAGGGCCAGGCTGGTGGTAGGCTCGCGGGAGGGGTGCCTGGCCGAGACGGGCGACCTGATAATTCCCATCCGCAATGGCCTGATCACCGAGGACGACATCTACGCCGAGCTGGGGGAGATCGCTGCTGGGCTCAAGCCAGGGCGCGAGAGTCCCGACGAGATCACGCTCTTCAAGTCGGTGGGCAACGCGGTGCAGGATGTGTCGGTGGCCCGCGCGGTGCTGACGCAGGCCGAGACGCTGGGGCTGGGTATCGAGGTCGAGCTGTGAGGATCGCTCAGGGGACGTACTTGAGGAGCAGCGCCAGGCCGATCAGCGCCACTACAGCGAACTCGATGAGGATCCGTCGGTTGAGGAGCTTCAGAAGCCCCTGCCGGGCGAGGCCGGTTATGAGGTAGAAGACGAGCAGCAGGAAGATGCCAGCGGTCAAGCTGTTCATCTTCGAGTAGCTCAAGGCCCAGACGATCTCGCCCATGACCAGGCCGACGATCAGGGCGTGGAGGCCGGTTCGTCTGAGGTCTTGCTGAACGCCGCACAGCAGATCCAGGGTCAGCAGGCTGCTCCCGCCCAGCGCTGCTGCGGCCATGAGCAAACCAGGTGCTTGGCTCTCGTGGATGAGGGCGAAGAGGACGAGGGCTAAGAGATAGGCGATGAAGTTCAGGCCCAATCGGGCGGCCCTATAGCCAGGAGTGCCCGTATCAACGGTGCGGTACTCGGCGGTGATGATCAACGGGAGAATGATCGCCATCACAGCCAGACCGCCCAGGGCGTAGATTGTGTTTGGGGCTTGAGGCAAGAGGATTGTGGTCAGCAGTGTCGCCAGGCCGGGGAGGATCCAGGAAACGAAGGAGCCTTTCTGGAACAGAGGGTGGAGGCGTATTATGCAGGCGGTGCCGACGCAGGCCATGCCGACCAGCAGCGCGGCCGCCAGCCAGCTCTGGGAGAATCCGATCGTCAGACGCCAGCCCAGGACGATGAAGCCGAAAGTCCTCGTCGGCAAGACGACGATCAGGGAGAGGGCCAGACAGAGCAATGTCACACTTACCACAGCGCTGAGCTTGTCGTAGTTGGGCATCGTAGGCCCATTTTATAACCACCCCGCGTTTTTGTCAAACGCCGAAGAAGTTCAAAATCCAAAGTCCAAAGTCCAAAATTCAATGACCAATGACTAACCTGTTTTTCGCATTTCCTGCTATCCTATCTGTCTCCAAAAGCGTTTTTGAGGTTGGAGTGGAGCCTTCAGGCGGTTTTTTGGGTCAGAGAACCGGCTGAAGCCTCAACTCCTGTGGACCCGGATAGGAATTTCAAGGGTGCGAAGTGTAGGGACTAAGGACCATCAGGCCAAGGACCACCAGACCAATGACAAAAATGAGCATCGTCGAGCGAATTGAGGAGCTGCGTAAAGAGATACGTTATCACAACTACCGCTATCACGTGCTGGACTCCCCCGTCGTCAGCGACGCCGAATACGACAGGCTGATGCGGGAGCTGCGGGAGCTGGAGGCGGCCCATCCGGAGCTGGTTACCCCGGACTCGCCCACTCAAAGGGTGGGAGCCGAGCCGCTGGACAAGTTCGAAAAGGTGCGCCATCCCAAGCCGATGCTCAGCCTGAGCGATGCCTTCGACGAGGAGGAGCTGCGCGCCTGGTTGGAGCGCATCAGCAAGCTCTTGCCGGAAGGGGTGGCCCAGGGAGATCTGCAGTACGTGGTGGAGCCCAAGTTTGACGGCCTGACGGTGGTGCTCACTTACGAGGACGGGCGCTACGTTCAGGGCGCGACGCGGGGAAACGGCATCGAGGGGGAGAACGTCACCGCTAACCTCAAGACCATCAGAGGCGTTCCCCTGCGCATCCCCGTCTCGCCCGATGGGCCATGTCCTGAGGCCGCTTCGCTTACAATCGAAGGGCCGCCACCCGCCCGGCTGGTGGTGCGGGGCGAGGCCTACATGCCCCTTGACCAGTTCGAGGAGTTCAACCGCCGCCAGGTTGATCTAGGCCAGAAGACTTTCGCCAATCCTCGCAACGCCGCTGCCGGCTCAGTGCGCCAGCTCGATTCCCGCATCACCGCCTCCCGCCCCCTGTCCATCTTCACCTACGCCGTGGTGGACAGCGAGGGGATCACTGTCGCCACCCAGTGGGATTCCCTCCAGTACCTCAGGCGGATGGGCTTCCCCGTCAATTCCGATAGCCGCTTGCTTCCGGACTTCGAGGAAGTCGTAGCTTACTGCCACGAGTGGATGGGGAAGCGGGACACCCTCAACTACGAGGTGGACGGGGTGGTGGTGAAGATCAACTCCCTGGAGATCCAGGAGCACCTGGGAGCGGTGGGCAACGCCCCCCGTGGAGCCGTGGCCTACAAGTTCCCCGGCCGGGAGGCGACGACCAGGCTGCTGAACATCGGCGTCAACGTCGGACGCACCGGCACCTTGAATCCCTTCGCCATCCTGGAGCCAGTGGAGGTGGGGGGAGTCATCGTCAGGCAGGCGTCCCTCCACAACGAGGAGGACATCCATCGCAAGGACATCCGCATCGGCGACACCGTCACCGTGCGGCGGGCCGGCGAGGTCATCCCCTACGTGGTAGGGCCTATCGTGGACCTCCGCACCGGCGATGAGCGGGTCTTCCACATGCCCGACCGTTGCCCTGCCTGCGGCGAGCCAGCGGTGAAGCCTGAGGGCGAGGTGGCTCATTACTGTGTCAACGCTGCCTGCCCCGCTCAGTTGGTGCGGCGGGTGGAGTATTTCGCCTCGCGGGGGGCCATGGACATCGAGGGCTTTGGCTCTCGAGCGGCCGAGCAGTTCGTGAGAGAGGGGCTGCTCAAGGACGTGGCCGACTTCTATTATCTGCGGCGGGAGGACATCCTGCCTCTGGAGGGCTTCGCCGAGAAGAGCAGCGATAACCTGCTGGCCGCCATCGGGGCCTCCAAGGATCGGTCCCTTTGGCGTCTCATCACCGCCCTGGGCATCCGCTTCGTGGGGAGCACCGTGGCCCAGCTCCTGACCGAGCACTACTCGTCCCTTGACGAGCTGATGGCTGCCACCCAGGAGGAATTGGAGGCCATCGAGGGCCTGGGGCCGCACACAGCGGGCAGCATCGTAGAGTGGTTTGGGCGGGAGCGGCACCGGAACCTCATTGAGAAGCTGCGGCGGGCGGGGGTCAGGATGGAGGAGAGGGAAGAGGTCAGGGAGGAGATACCACTGACCCTGGCGGGCTTGACCTTCGTCATCACCGGCGCCCTGCCCTCCATGAGCCGCGCCGAGGCCAAGGCGCTGATCGAGCGCCACGGCGGCCGGGTTACGGGATCCGTCTCTGGCAGGACCAATTATCTGCTAGTGGGAGAGGCCCCCGGCGGCACCAAATACAACAAGGCCCGTGAGCTGGGCGTGTCCATGATTGGGGAGGGAGAGCTGCTGGGGATGATCGGGAGTGCGCGGGGCTAAAGGCCCATGCGCGTCAAGCTAAGACAACAGCCTGCGGGAACACGGTTGCTGGCCAGCCCCGCCGTGGCATGAAGTGCCACGGCTACGAAGCTACCATCCCGTAAACGGGATTCTTGAGCCTGATTCATCAGGCGGGAGCTTTGTAGCACGGCCACTTCATGGCCGTGTGGTCCCGGCAAGCACGATACCATCCTTAACTTGACGCGCATGGGCTAAAGACCCCGCGCTGAAAGAACGAAGCCCTTACGGGCTGGATTTTAGTCCCCGAAGGGGGCTTTGTTCTTTTAGCGTCGAGCTTTAGCTCGGCGCTGAACTGAGCACCTGTTGTACAAGCTGCCTGGCCTTCTCGGTCACGTCGAACTCTCCCAGTTCCTTTGCCCTTATCCAGTGAGCATCGCCGATGTCCGAAGCTGTTACCAGTTCACCGCTGACGTATTCGGCCAGGAGGTCAATGAGGACGTAGTGGAAACTGAGGAATTCGGAGGCGAAACTGAGCGAGAATGAATCCTATACGCAATTACAGATGATGTGGCCCGAGCATTTGCTGAATGCTCCGCCTGCTGTGCAGCTACCTCCTGGATATACATTGCGCACGTATCAACAGGGGGATGAGCTCCGCTTTTACAAGGTCATGGAACTATCTGGATGGCCAGGGTGGAATGACGAGGTGTTGCAGCCGTGGCTCCCAAGAATTCTGCCAGAGGGCTGGTTTATGGCCATCCATGAGGAAAGCGGCGAGATTGTAGCCACTGCCATGGCCCTGCGCTCAGAGGTGTATCCCTCTGGCGGTGAGCTAGGTTGGCTGGCCGGTGACCCTGCCCACGCTGGCAAGGGATTGGGTATGGCCGTCTCTGTTGCTGTCACGGCGCGGTTCATCGAAGCCGGGTGCCGCTCCATCCATCTTTATACCGAGGACTATCGGCTGCCGGCGTTGAAAACCTACCTGAAGCTGGGGTACATACCTTTTCTGTATACGCCGGAGATGCCGGAACGCTGGCGGGCGATCTGTGCGCAACTGCAATGGCCGTTTGCGCCCGAGGTGTGGAAGTCATAAATAGTGAGTGACATGGCACGAGTTATCCTAAAACGAGGGCGGGAGAAGCCAGTCCTGAACCGACACCCCTGGGTCTTCTCCGGAGCCATCAAGCGCATTGAGGGAGAGGTCGCCGACGGGGATGTGGTGGAGGTGGCTGACTACCGGGGGCGCTTCCTGGCGCGGGGCTACCTGAACCGCCGCTCTCAGATTACAGTGCGGCTCCTCACCTGGGACGAGGGCGAAGTCATCGGGGAGGATTTCTGGCGGCACCGGCTGGAGCGGGCCTGGGCCAGTCGTCAGGCCCTGGCTGATGATCCGGCCACCGCCGCCTATCGCTTGGTTAACGCTGAATCCGACCTCTTGCCCGGCCTGGTTGTAGATCGCTACGGCGGTTACCTGGTGGCCCAGTTTCTTACCCTGGGGATCGAGCAATGGAAGGCTGAATTGGTTGGCCTGATGGATGATCTGCTGAAGCCCAGGGGCATCTACGAGCGTAGCGACGTGGAGGTGCGGAAGAAAGAGGGATTGGCTCAGGTCAGCGGCCTTCTGCATGGGGAGAAACCACCCGACCTGGTGGAGGTAACGGAGAACGGTCATCGCTTTTTGGTGGACATAAAAACGGGGCACAAAACCGGCTTCTATCTCGACCAGCGGGAGAACCGTGAGAAACTGACCAAGTACTGTCCAGGCAGGGAGGTGCTCAACTGCTTCGCCTACACGGGGGCCTTCGCCGTCTACGCTGCCGCGGCCGGGGCTGGGCGCATCACCAACGTCGAGTCCTCGGCCGAGGCCCTGGAGCTGGCCCGGCGCAACGTGGCTCTCAATGGCTTCGCTGACCGCGACGACGAGTACGTAGAGGGGGACGTTTTCCAGGTGCTGCGGGAGTACCGCGATCAGGGGCGGAGCTTTGATCTGGTCATCCTCGACCCGCCGAAATTCGCCTACTCCCAGCATCAGGTGCAATCGGCCTGCCGGGGTTACAAGGACGTCAACCTCCTGGCTATGCAAATCATCGCCCCCGGCGGCATCCTGTTCACCTTCTCCTGCTCAGGCCGGGTGAGCCCCGACCTCTTCCAGAAGGTGCTCTTCGGGGCCAGCGTTGACGCCGGCCGCGATGTGCAGATCGTCGCCAAGCTCTCCCAATCCTCCGACCACCCGATCCTGCTTACCTTTCCGGAGTCGGAGTACTTGAAGGGGTTCGTGTGTCGGGTGCTTTAGAAACGCAACTGGGTGACAAGCTGCCTGGTTTGTTTGAAACAAGCGTGCGAAAAGCCCCTATCTCTTTTTCGAGGTAAGGGGCTTTTGTCATGGCTGGGGTTGTGACTTTTGAATACAGCGCAGTCGGCCCCAGTCAGGGGTTAGCTCATCCACCATGTGTTCAGCATGGTTCTTTCTGATACGCCCGCCCCAGCGGCGTCGCCCCCAAAGCCAGCAAATGCTCATTGGCCGGGTGATCCAGTGTGTGCACTTGCTTCCCCCACCCCACCACTTCTTGCGCCAACTGCTCTGTCTTGCTGCCCGGCTGGGCGTGGGCGATGAGCACGGTATCGGCCAGGGCGGCCACGAAGCGGTTGCGGGTCAATGCCGTGTCCGCCGTTATGCGCTGCACCATTTCCCTGACCAGGCTCTCCATCTCCTTGCCCATCTCTGGCTGCATCACGCTGAACACCTGGCCTGCACCGCTGAAAGTGTAGTGCCACCGCCCATCAACCTCGACCACGTTCAGCAGTTCAAACTTGCCAGCCTCGTGCATGGCGGTGGCTAGCAGGAACTGGAAAGCCTCTTGGACTTCGGGAGGCTGGGCGTCAAGGAGGGAGACGAAGGCTTTGAGGACTTGGGATTCCAGGGACATGTTTGGATTTCTGGGATACTGGGTCAAAAGACAGGGATGGATAGCAGGTAGATCCAAAGCAGCGGTATCTCAATGTGGACGCTCCCCCAGCACTACCGCCGTTTATTGCCTTCATGAGGAGCTTGCGGACCGTACCAATGGTCCGTATCTAGCCATATTTCGTAGAATGCCAGCCACAGTGAAGTCCATGGGACAATCGTATCGGAGATGAAAACGTGAGGCGTCCAGCTTCTATCTGGTGGAAAGTACAGGCAAAGAGAATCATCATCAGGATAGCGATGTGGAGCACCCGGATGTATTTCTGGAGACACTATCCAAACTTTGGGGGATTTGGAGAATTGGTCCACAAAACGATACACGATCTTCACAGTGTATATAGGCGACGTTTCACTAGGTTGAAGTCGACCATACCATGTGGGCGGGCTGTTTTTCCGACTGTAACCGAAATTCGGAAAATCCTCCCGCATTCTTGCCACTTGGAGGCCTATTGTTATGGCAGGACGATGAATACGACGCATCACTCCCCGCCATAGGACCTTTGCTGTGGTGATTTCTTGTAAGAGCCTTCTGGCTCTTCCGTCGAAATCCTACCTGTAGGTGCTACGAATACACTTTCTTTTCGAGCAGCCTCTCCGAGCCGCTTGCCGTATTCATCCATGCTCTCAACCGCATCGTCTGTGCTCCAGAATGTATGTTGGAAAACCCAGTGCCATGCCTGAATGGCTTGCTCCTCCGTGCACTTGTGATCATGTAGAACCTCAAGTTTCGAGAGAGCGCTATCTAGCTTGTCTCCAAACCGTCTTATCCGACCCTTGTCTACAGGTCGGCTTGTCAAGTCCTCAGTACCATCGACCGGATTCCACACCTTTTCATCTCCCTGCAAACGATTGCGAATAGCAACCATTGTGTCATAAAGGGAGATATCATCCCTGTGAAAGTCTTGACTATAGCATTCAGCTTCAGCTACAAGCACCGATATGATTAGGGTGCAGTTGCTCTCATTTACCACCACTTCCTTCTCCATTCGCAGAGATTGTCAAGTGAGCCCATAGGTTGGGAGTGGCGTCGGTTTTGTGCGTCTCAGGGAAAGGTTTC
>DAOUDK010000139.1:0-13136 GCA_034431315.1 Anaerolineae bacterium | reverse complement strand
CTACCACATATAGTAGCAATTGATTGGAATGCACCTGCATATAGTGGCCAATCGCACTCACCCAAGTCTAACAGATTGCGAGCCCTACTCATCAAATTAGCCTTGACAGAGTACTAGAAGCTAGAGGTTTGAAGTTGGAAGTTGGAAGTTTGAAGATCGCCTACGCCCCAGGAAAGGTCATCCTTTTTGGCGAGCACGCGGTGGTCTACGGCCAGCCTGCCATCGCTGTGCCTGTGACCCAGGTGAAGGCCAGGGCCGCGATCGAGACGGGCCTTGAGGGCCAGGGCATCACCATCATCGCCGAAGACCTGGAGCAAAGTTACTCCCTCGAACAGGCACCACCCGACGATGCTCTGCGAGCCATCGTGGTCAGCACCCTGGAGCGTATCGGAGTGGGGACGAAGCATGACCTGGCCATCACCGTCAGCTCCACCATCCCCATCGCGCGAGGTTTGGGCAGCGGGGCGGCGGTTTCCACCGCCATCGTCCGCGCCCTCAGTCAGCACTTCGAGAACCTGCTAAGCCCCCAGGCCGTCTCCGCTCTGGTATACGAAACCGAGAAGATCCACCACGGCACGCCCAGCGGCATTGACAACACCGTCGTCGCTTTCGAGAAGCCAGTGTATTTCGTCAAGGATCAGAAGATCGAGATATTCTCGGTCAAGCGACCCTTTCTGCTGGCCATCGCCGACACTGGGATAGCCAGCCCCACTAAGATTGCCGTGAGCCACGTGCGGCGGGGCTGGGAGAGGGAGCGAGATAAGTACGACGAGATCTTCGACGAGATCGGGACCATCGCCGAGATGGGACGCCAGGCTATCGAACGGGGCGAGATCGAGACAGTGGGGCGACTCATGAACGAAAATCACCGCTTGCTCCAGCTCATCGGCGTCTCCTCACCGGAGTTGGAGGGCCTGGTGGAGGCCGCTCGCCAGAGTGGCGCATTGGGAGCCAAGCTCTCCGGGGCCGGGCGCGGGGGCAACATCATCGCCCTGATCACCCAGGAAACGCGCAGCCGGGTGGATATGATGTTGCGATTGGCTGGGGCGAAGGATATTATTGTCACCGAGGTGAGTTAGCAATGCATCTACTGAAACACCACAACGAATTGGGAAAACAACGAATCGAGAGCCAAGAACCAGCAAGCTGTGCGGTTAGCCCCAGGCGGCGCGGGGCTAAAGTCCTCGGGGCTGGATCCAGCCCGCAGGGCTTTGCTCTTTCAGCCCAGAGCTTCAGCTCAGGGCAGCCTTCTCATGTCGCTGTAGTGTTGGCTGTGCTCTTGGCCCTTCTCGTGCTCATCCTTAGCTCTTGCTCTCCGCAGCAGGTCACCCCTACTCCAACTACGGAGCCGGAGGTCAGAAAAGCGGCTCTGGTGGATCAGATAGCTTTGACGAATCCAGATCCAGAGTTTACTGACCAGGCTCTGGCCTATCTGAACGAGGCCGGGTTCAGTACCGATGTCTACGAAGGGGAAGAGGTCACGGTCGAGCTCTTCAGAACACTGCCTGAGAAAGGCTACCAGTTGATTCTCTTTCGCAGCCACTCAACCAATATCCTCAACGAGACCATTCCGGGCGGGCCTGTGTTCCTGTTCACTTCGGAGGTCTATGATAAGCATAAGTACGTCAAGGAACAACTGGCCAACCGCATTGGACGCGCCAAGATTCTCTACGACGAAAACTCTCCCCTCTACTTCGCTATCGTCGCCGGGTTCGTCCGCCACGAGATGGTAGGCCACTTCGACGACACCCTGATCATCATCGGGGGCTGCCAGAGCCTGGGCACGCCGGACCTGGCGCAGGCCCTCATCGAACGGGGAGCTTCGGCCGTCATCGGCTGGAACGATTGGGTGGACCTGTCCCACAACGATCAGGCGATCCTACACCTGCTGCGTGGCTTGACTACGGAAAAACTGACCCTGGAGCAAGCCGTGAGAAAGACTATGAACGAAATCGGCCCTGACCCGGCTTACGACAGTAGCTTGACCTATCTCACACAATAAGGAGGCCCGTCCACGCTTTGAAACTGCTGAAACGACTAACCACGAAAATCGCCTGGGCCAGACTATTTGCAGCGATACTGATAGCTGCTCAAGTGGCGCTGTGTGCGCCCCCCGTTCAAGCCGCCTCGCCTACCTACATCGTCCAGCGCGGCGATACCCTATCCCTCATCGCCCGGCGCTACGACACCACGGTGCGGGCCATAGCAGAGCTCAACGGCATCGTCAACCCCAACCTCATTTATGTAAGCCAGCGGCTGCTCATCCCCAGCGCCGGTCACTCCTCGCCATCGCCATCTCAAATCCACATCGTGCAGCCAGGGGAGACGCTGACTCGAATAGCTTCGCGTTATGGGACGACCGTCTCGGCCATCGTCGCGGCCAATGGCATCGCCGATCCCTCGCTGATCCTCGTGGGGCAGCGGCTGGCCATCCCCGGCTCCGCTCCGAGCGCGCCCCTGCCCTCGCCTTTCCTCGCCGTAGAGTTAAATCCCCAGCCGGTGATCCAGGGGCAAACCCTGGCCATCAAAGTGCAGACCAACGAGCCCGTGCCCCTGACTGGTTCCTTCAATAACAGACCTCTGACCTTGGTGGGAGAAGGCAATCAATACTGGGCGCTGGTGGGTATCGGGGCCGCCGCTCAGATCGGCCCATACTACTTGGAACTCACCGCTACCGACGACGCAGGCCAAACAACCAGGGCGAGCAAGCTTGTGCAAGTAGTAGCCGGCGACTTCGCCACGGAGCAGATAGTCCTCTCGACGGAGAAAGGCAAGCTGCTCGATCCGGCCCTGATCAGAGCCGAGAACGAGCGACTGAGCCAGGTCTTTGGGATATTCAGTCGGCAACAACTTTGGGAAGGGCTATTTCGAGTCCCCCTCCAGGGCCCTGTGCGAGTCACCTCGGCCTTTGGGACGCGGCGTTCCTACGGCAGCGGGCCACCGACGAGCTACCACGGGGGCGTAGACTACGGAGCAGAGGTAGGCACCCCGGTGCTGGCTGCCGGGCGCGGCCGCGTGGTCCTGGCCGAGGAGCTAACCGTGCGCGGCCAGGCGGTGATCATTGACCACGGCCTGGGCGTCTACAGCGGCTACTATCACCTCTCGGAAATCGCGGTCGAAGCAGAGCAGAAAGTAGAGCGGGGCGATCCCATCGGCAAGATCGGGAGCACGGGGCTATCAACCGGACCCCACCTGCACTGGGAAATCAGGGTCGGCGGCGTCTACGTAGACCCCCTCCAGTGGACGCGACAGGCGTTTCCTTGACGAAGCAGCACAGGGGATTGACATTTTTGGCAAGTCGGGTTACAATTCTGTGTGCAAGGGATAATCCGAATCAGGCAATCCAGAACAGGGAGTGTGAGATGAGCGAGATGCTAGCCACAGTTGAAAAGCATATCTGGCTTTCCACAGAGCGCGCGGACCGTCTGAGCCGTCTGGCCCGGAGCCAGGAGATCAACGAAAACCAGATTATCGAGAAGGCACTGGACATCCTCTTCAACCTGACTGAGCTGTTTGATGAGCGAGCCGAGCGGCAGGGCTGGTCGTTCCTATCTGGGGCCTCGTTGCAACGAATCTGGGATAACGAGGAGGATGCCATCTACGACAATTGGAGGGAACTGTATGGCGTTTCAACGCGGTGATGTCGTCCTGGTGCCCTTCCCGTTCAGCGACCTCAGCACAACAAAAGTAAGACCGGCCGTGGTCATAAGTGGTTCTCTGTATCACGCCACGGAACCCGACATGATCCTGGCGGCCATCACCTCCAAGATTGCAACAGCGACCGGACCTCTGGACTATGTGTTGAGCAATTGGCGAGCAGCCAGTTTACGCTATCCCTCTGCCCTCAAGCCGGTGTTGTTTACTCTTGATCCCACTCGCGTACTCCATCGCATCGGAGCATCAACCCCGTCGGATCTAGCCGAGATAGATCGCCGATTACGCAGTGCTTTGGAACTGTAGAGAACACTCCCTCCCCTAAAAGACAAAACGCCGACTCCCAGGCCCGCCCGGCCCACGGAGTCGGCGTTTCTATATTCCTCGTCGCCTCGTCACTCGTTGACTTGTTACTCGATATAAAGCTCCGGCTTCAACACGCCGATGAAGGGAAGATTGCGGTATTTCTCGTCGTAGTCCAGGCCGTAGCCGATTACGAACTTGTCGGGGATAACGAAGCCCACGTAGTCCAGGGGAACGTCCACCTCGCGGCACTCCTGCTTATCCAACAGGGTACAGGTCCGCAGGCTAGCGGGGCGGCGCGTCTTGAGGTTGCTCAGAATGTAGCTAAGAGTTAGACCGCTGTCCACGATGTCCTCCACGATGAGCACATTGCGCCCCTCGATGTTGGTTGTGAGGTCCATGAGAATGCGAACCACGCCAGTGGACTTGGTGCGGGTGCCTCCGTAGCTAGAGACGGCCATGAAGTCCATCTCGTGAGGGATGGTGATCTGCCTGATGAGGTCCGACAAGAAGATGACCGCCCCCCTGAGGACGCAGACCGCCAAAAGGTCCTTGCCCTGGTAATCAGCCGAGATGGCTCTACCCAACTCGGCGATCTTGGCCTGCAGTTCCTCCTCGGTGATGAGTATCTCACCCACGTCATCCAGCAACATCATCCCGAACCCCTCCCGAACTAGTTCTCAGGTTTTTTCCTGGGCACCTGGTGGCAATGGCGGCAGCGAGCTTCGTAGACTTCGTCGGCGCCCACCATTATTATTGGATCATCATAGAAAGCTGGCCGACCGTTGATCAGACGTTGGGAGCGGCTGGCCGGCGCCCCGCAGACGACGCAGATGGCCTGCAATTTGTCCACCCTCTCGGCCTGGGCCATCAGCAGGGGCATGGGACCGAAGGGCTCGCCGCGGAAGTCCGTGTCCAGCCCGGCGATGATCACTCGCCGGCCATCGTCGGCCAGGAGGTTGCAGACATCGGCGATAGTCCAATCGAAAAACTGCCCCTCGTCAATAACGACCACGTCGGTGTCGGAGTCCACTAACTGCAAGATCTCCTTGGCCTCCCCCACGACGACGGCATCCAGATGCACGCCGTTATGAGAGGCCACCTTCTCGACCTGATAGCGATCGTCCAGGCGGGGCTTGAACACCTGCACCTTCTGCCTGGCTATCTGGGCCCGCCTGACGCGACGGATCAACTCCTCCGTCTTGCCGCTGAACATGCTGCCACAGATCACTTCGATCCAGCCACGGTCGTCCTGCCTTTGGTACACCGTCCTCTCCTCCAGAAAACGAAAGGGCAGATACGGAGAATCTGCCCTCGTCTATCAACAGTAAGAGCTTGCCAAGCTAAGAGCAATTCACTCCGACAACTCGGCGGCTTCCTCATTAGACAGGGACGAAGCCTTCAGCCTGCAGCTTCTCCTTTAACTCGGCCAACGACTTCGGACCAAAGCCCTTGATGTCTAGCATCTCTTCATCGCCTTCAGCTAATTTCTCCAATGCCTTCTCCACCGTAGCAATTCCCGCTTGATCGAGGCAGTCATAGACCCGAGAGCTAAGGCCCAGCACCTCGATGGGTGCTTCCTCCTCGGCTTTCTCTTCGGCCTCCTCAGTCTCCAAGCGAGTCAACTCCCCGGCCCTGATATCCTCACTCTTCTCCAGACGCCTGATAAACCGCTCCACCTGGCCAGCCGTGTCCACCAGGCGCTGTTCGCCAGTGAAGAAGGGATGACAGGCCGAACAGATGTCTGTGCGAATCGTCTCCTTGGTTGAGCCGACAGTAAAGGCATTGCCACAACTGCATGTCACCTTAGCATCAGGATAATACTTAGGGTGAATCCCCTTTTTCATCAGTTACCCTCTCTCTATGAAATCTCTGGATAGACACTAATGATCTTCCTGCCACCCCGCCCGTGCTCGAACTTCACGAAGCCCTCAATGACAGCGAAGATCGTATAATCCTTACCCAAACCAACGTTCCTGCCGGGCTTGAATTTAGTGCCCCTCTGACGCACGATGATGTTTCCTGACCGTACCCTCTCGCCGCCAAACTTCTTCACGCCCAGACGTTTAGCCTCGCTATCTCTATTGTTGCGGGTCTTCCCGCCTCCCTTTTTGTGTGCCATAGCTAGTACACCTCCGTCAATCGAATATTATGCCACGATCTCATCAATCATCAGGCGAGTGTAGTTTTGCCGATGCCCTTTTTTCAAGCGATATCGCTCTCTGGGCCTATACTTGAAGACGATGATCTTCGGGCCTTTGACGTGATCGGTCACAGTAGCCAATACCTTAGCCCCTTCGATGGTGGGCTGCCCCACGCGCACTTCTTCGCCATCAGCTACCAAGAGCACCCTGTCCAGTTCTACCTTCTCCCCGACTTCAAGGGGCAGCTTGTCTACATCTATAATTTCGCCCGCGCTAACTTTGTATTGCTTTCCGCTTGTCTCAACGACAACATACACTGCTCTTCCTCCCAATTGTGCAATCTCAACAAACTCGTGAAAGTGATTATACTAGCCTTTGCCTTATTTGTCAAAACCGAACAGGAGCCACTCCGAGCGTCCGTCAACTTGCACGATTCGCCTAAACATGGTATAATACAAGCGTTATATGGGTTTTATTGGAAAAGTGGGCAACCCCCACTTTTCTTGCTATCAGAAAGATTCACGAATCCACATTTTAAACTCTGGCACGAAACAGGAGGAATCAAGACTTGAAAAAGAGCGAGTTCGCAGTGGCTTTTGACCAAATCTGCAACGAAAAAAATCTGGGCAGAGAGGTAGTTCTGGAAGCCATTGAGGTCGCCCTGTTGACGGCCTACAAGAAAGACTTCGGCTCGTCTCAGAACGTCACAGCTAAGATAGACCCAGAGACCGGACAGGCCAGGCTCTACATTGCCAAAGAGGTGGTGGAGGAAGTCCAGGATGAACGCTTCGAGATTTCCTTGGACGAGGCCAAAGAAATCAACGAGGATGCCGAGTTGGGTGAGCTAGTGACGTTCGATAATACCCCCAAGACTTTCGGGCGTATCGCCGCGCAGACGGCCAAACAGGTCATCTTGCAGCGCATCCGCGAGGCTGAGCGTGATGTCCTTTTCACTAGCTATGCCGAACGCGAGGGAGAACTCATCAACGGCACTGTTCAGAACATCATGCCTCAAGGCGTAACCCTGAACCTGGGGCGGACTGAGGCTCTCCTTCCCAGAAGCCAGCAGATCCCCCGCGAGCACTACCGTATCAACCAGCGGGTGCGGGCCTACGTCCTGGAGGTGCGCAAGACGAACCGCGGCCCCCAAGTCATCGTCTCCCGCACTCATCGCGATATGCTGCGCCGCCTGCTCGAGCTGGAAGTGCCTGAGATATTCAATGGCACGGTCGAGATCAAGGCCATCGCCCGCGAGGCGGGTTCGCGGTCAAAGGTAGCTGTTAGCGCTGTTCAAGCAGGGATAGACCCGGTAGGGGCATGTGTGGGCATGCGCGGGGTCAGGATTCAAAGTGTGGTCAAAGAGCTGAATGGAGAAAAGATTGACGTAATAGAATGGAGCCCCGACACAGGCGCGTTCATCGCCAACGCCCTGAGTCCAGCCAAAGTCTTGAACACTTATCTGAACGATGATTCTATGAGAGGTAGGACGGCCACCGTCATCGTGCCCGATGACCAGCTCTCCCTGGCCATCGGCAAAGGGGGACAAAATGCCCGCCTGGCAGCCAAGCTGACCAGTTGGCGCATTGACATCAAGAGCGCGATGGAAGCTGCCGAGGAGGCATTACAAAAAGCCAAAAAAGAAGAGATTGCCCAGGTAGCTGCGGTAGCCGAGAAGAAAGACATCCTGGCCCTGGCCGAGGCTATCCTGCTGAGAAAAGAGGAGGCGCGTCCCACGGCCCAAGAGATGCGGGTGCTTAGAGAGGCGATTGATGTAATAGAGACGGCTGCTGCCCAAGAGAGAGCCAAAGAAGGTATCCCCAAAAAGGGTGTCCCCATCGAGACGTTGGGCCTCAGCACGCGGGTGTACAATTCCCTCGATCAAGCGGGAATTGCCACGGTGGAGGAGATACTGGAAAAGTTGGCCGAAGGCGATGAAGAGATGTTGACTATCAAGAACTTCGGCCCGAAGTCGTTGGCTGAAGTAAAAGAGAGGCTGCAGGCTGAAGGCTTCGTCCCCGTCGAGGAGGAAGCACCCATCGAGGTGCTGGATCTTAGCACCCGGATCTACAACTGCCTCGATCAAGCAGGAATTGCCACAGTGGAGGAGATACTGAAGAAATTGGCCGAAGGCGATGAAGAGATGCTAGCCATAAAGAACTTCGGCCCGAGATCGCTAGCTGAATTAAAGGAGAGGTTGCAGGCTAAAGGCTTCGTCCCCGTTGAGGAGGTAGAAGAGGTCGAAGAGATCGGGGCCGTTGTTGAAGAGCCAGTGGAAGCAGTCGAGGAAGAAATAGTGGAACCGGCTGCTCCGAAGATAGAAGAAGTAGCCGAAGAAGTGACGGAAGCTATGCCTGTCGAGGAAGAGGTGCTGGTCGAGGAGGTGGAGCCCACTGAGGAGCCGCTCGAAGAGGAGGAGGAAGAAGAAGAGGGAATATACGAGTACGAGGAGAAAGACGAATTAGAGGAACGCAAAAAGAGAGAGAAAAGACGCGAGTTGGTCTACGACGAGGAACTAGGAAAGATGGTAGCCAAGCGACACCGCAAGCCTGGCCGTCAGCGTGAGGAGTGGGAGGACTACTATTAGTAATGTCTCGCAAGCACGTACCGCAACGCACCTGCGTCGGTTGTAGGGAGATACGCCCCAAACGGGAGATGGTGCGCATCGTCCGAACGCCCGATGGCGGAGTGGAGATTGACGAAACGGGGAAGATGTCCGGTCGAGGCGCTTACCTGTGCCGACGCCAGGAATGTTGGGACATAGCGCTGAAGAAAGACCGCCTGCAGCACGCCCTCAAAACCAGCTTGACCGATGAAGAACGAGCAACGTTGGAAGAATTCGCTCACAAGCTACCGGAGACCAGGGAGTGAGAGGCTCAAAGCTCGAAATCCAAAGCTCAAAGTTCAAAGTTCAAACTGCTGGGGGGTTGGTGGTTGCGGGCCTGTCTGGGGAGCTAATGGGGGTGGGCAATGAGGAATTGATCTGAGCGCACACTCGCTTATCCCCTCGCTGCTAGCCCCACCTCTCCCCACTTATGCTAACACTCCGCATCTTTATCCCAAAGAGTAAGGACCCTCTTAGGACCAGGTTAAAGCGCAATAGCACTAACTTGTCAGGCAATGCGGGAATAAATCCCCGCACTGAGAGAGCAAAGCCCCTTCGGGGCTGGATTCTGCGTTAACCGAAATGGTGGGGTGAAATGAAACTAAACCAAACTAACATCGACAAAGAGCTCAGTAATTACCTCAGATCTGTCAATTCAATAAATCTTCCTACTCCTCACAACGATGTCCTAGGTTTCATAAGTTCGCTGAAGCGAGAACCTCTTAGTTCTGGCCCATACCCCAACGTGAGTCTATTCGAAGCCTCAAATCGTATTCTCTCTGATCTAGTCATCTTATTCGGTGTCCGGAGGCTTCTACTCAATCAGGCAGTTGGGAACGTTCGACTTCCATTTACAGAATACGAAGTCGCGCTAGGTGTAAAGGGCGGTCATGATTTGACGGCTACGGCTAGAAACCTTCATCTCGTCGGTGAGGCATTTAATGTCGCTCCGTCGTTTTTTCAACAGAAGAAATCACGCACGATCAAAAAGCTCAGATCTCAAGAAAGGGTCGATTATCGGCTGATTGTCTTCAATGCAGATGCCGTAAAAAGCCCTCAACACTACGCTAAGATATCCGAACCGTCCATGCTTTATTTGCTAGTAGACTTATGGGTTGATAGAGACAATCTTGTTTGAAACCACCACCTCGGCTAACACAGCATATATGCTGGAAACGTGAATCGCTAGAAAGGGGACATTTATGACTAAAGAACAGAGCAGAAAAGCCATCGTCATACCTGATTTTTTGACCGTCAGGGAACTGGCTGATTTGATGGAGGTCAGCCCCATTGATGTCATCAAGGAGCTGATGAACAGCGGTATCATGGCCAACATCAATCAGCAGATTGACTACGAAACGGCGGCCATTGTGGCAGAGGAGATGGGCTTTGACGCCGGACCAGAGGCTCCTCCTGTCATCGAAGAAGAAGAAGAAATCCCCATGATCTCCCTACCCCTCAAGGAGCGCATGTACGAAGACGAGGCGCCGGAGGACCTGGAGATCCGGCCGCCGGTGGTCACTATGTTGGGGCACGTAGACCACGGCAAGACCACACTGCTGGATGTGATCCGGCACACCAACGTGGTGGCTGGCGAGCCGGGGGGAATCACTCAGCACGTCGGCGCCTACCAAGTTGAGCACCGGGGCAAGAGGATCACTTTCCTAGACACCCCAGGTCACGAGGCCTTCACCGCCATGCGCGCCCGTGGCGCCCAGGGGGCCGACATAGCCATCCTGGTGGTGGCCGCCGATGACGGGGTGATGCCCCAAACCCAGGAGGCCATTGACCATGCCCGAGCAGCGAGGGTGCCCATCATCGTCGCCCTGAATAAAATGGACAAGGCCAACGCGAACCCGGAGAGGGTCAAACAGCAGTTGACCGACGTGGGTCTGCAAATCGAGGAATGGGGAGGTGAGACCATCTGCGTGCCAGTCTCAGCCAAGCAAAAGACCGGCATAGACGACCTGTTGGATAACATCGCGGCGGTAGCGGAGCTGTCCGAGTTTAAGGCAAACCCCAACCGCCCAGCCATGGGCACGGTCATCGAGAGCGAGTTGGACAGGAGCCGGGGCGCGATCGCCACCCTCCTGGTACAGAACGGTACGCTACGGTCGGGAGATGCCTTGTTGATCGAGGACATCTCTGGCCGCATAAGAGCCATGTTCGACGAACGAGGAGAGCGGGTCGAGAAAGCTACACCTTCAACGCCGGTGGTTGTGTTGGGCCTCTCCGGTGTCCCTCACCCCGGTGAAACCTTCAAAGTGGTGAAAGACGAAAAGACAGCCCGCGTCCTGGCTGCCGGTCGCGCTGATGACAAAGAGCGAGCGGCTATCCGGCCAGCCAGGACACTCAGCCTGGAAGAGATTTTGGATCAAATCAGGGCTGGAAAAGTCAAAGAACTCAACCTGATCCTCAAGGCCGATGTCCAAGGCACTATCGAACCCATCGTTAATTCCCTGGAAAAGCTGGGGGACGAGGACCTGAAAGTTAACGTCCTCCGCAAGGGAACTGGTAACATCAGTGAATCCGACGTCATGCTGGCAGTAGCTTCCCAAGCCATAGTCATTGGCTTCGGTGTCAATGCAGACCCAGCCGCAAGCCGCGCCTCGGCGGTCGAGGGAATTGACATCCGCCTCTACGATATCATCTATAAGCTGATTGACGATGTAGACAAAGCCCTCAAGGGCCTCTTGGAGCCCGTCTACAAGGACGTGGTCAGCGGCCACGCCGAGGTGAGAGCCGTCTTCAGCATTCCCCACGCGGGCAAAATCGCCGGCATCGCTGTAACCGACGGCCACATCGCCCGTAATTCTCTGGCCCGAGTAAGCCGGAACAACCAACCGGTCTACGAGGGGCGAGTTTCGTCCTTGAGGCGCTTCACCGAGGACGTCAGGGAGGTTAGGGAAGGATTCGAATGTGGGGTGGGTTTGGAAGGCTTTCGCGACTTCGAAGAAGGCGACATCATAGAGTTTTACAAGAAAGAAAGGGAGAGCTAGGATAAACCCAAAGCCTAAAATCCAAAGCTCAAAATCCAAACAATGGCTAAGCGTCGTCAGAAGCAAATCGGCAATCTCATTCAAAAAGAACTCGGCGACTTGTTAGAGAAGAAAGTTAGCGATCCGCGCCTTGACTTTGTGACCATCACCACAGTCGAGGTCAGCCCCAATCTCCGCCAGGCGCACATTTATGTCAGCACCCTGGGAGATCAACAGGCGGCAATGGAAGGGTTCGATCATGCGGCGAGCTTCCTCCGCCGGGAACTCGCCTCTCGCGTGGCCCTGCGCTATGTGCCTGAGCTAATCTTTCACTCGGATATTTCACTGAAACACGGTGAGCACATTCTTCAACTCCTGGATGAAATCAAGGTAACACAGGAAGAGGAGTAAGGCTTGCCTCTATCCGGTCTGATTGTCAATGGGAAAGCAGCCTCTCACCGGCATCCTGAATATCGCCAAGCCCGCTGGGATGACCTCCCATGACGTGGTGGATCGGGTACGGCAGATGAGCGGCCAGCGGCGGGTCGGCCACGCTGGCACCCTCGACCCCACGGCCACTGGGGTGCTGGTGGTTTGCCTGGGCCAGGCCACTCGCGTGGCCGAGTATCTCATGGCCTCGGACAAGGTCTATCAGGCCCAGATTCGCCTGGGGGTGAGCACCGACACCCACGACGCCGAGGGCGAAGTGACCGCCACGGCAGAGGTTGAGGTCAGCGAGGAGGAGGTACGAGGAACCCTGGATTCCTTCGTCGGCCCCATCCAGCAGGTACCGCCCATGTATTCGGCTTTGAAACGCGATGGGATACCCCTGTACAAGCTGGCTCGCCGGGGCATTACTGTAGAGCGGGAGCCTCGCTCGGTTGAGATTCACAACATCGAGTTACTTGATTGGAATCCGCCTCTGCTAACCATCCAGGTGAAATGCTCGCCAGGCACCTACATCCGCGCCCTGGCTCGCGACCTGGGCCAGAAGCTGGGCTGCGGGGCCCACCTGCACAGCCTGACCCGCCTGGCCAGCGGCCACTTCACACTGGAAGATGCAGTGAGCCTGGATGAACTGGCGGAGGCCTTCGCCCAAGAGAATTATCAGGAGTTCATACACCCTCTGGACGAAGCCCTGCTGGATTTCGAACCTATGGTCGTTGATGCCCAGACGGAGAAGTGCATCCGCCATGGCCAACAGATTCAAGGTCCTGCCGCCTGTGAGAGAGGAGAGCTCCGCCGTGCCTACTCCCAAAAAGGGGAATTGATCGCCATCTTGAAACATGATCCTCAGACGGGGCTCTGGCAACCGAAGAAGGTTTTTAAATTAGAGATTCAGAGTACCACTGATTTGAGTTTTGGGGCCGGGTAGCATGACAAAATTTCTCGTGCCCTCTCAGTCCCTGGGCTGGACCGCATAGACCACCCGAAAGCGAAACTTGTCCAGGGTGC
>DAOUDK010000138.1:0-30070 GCA_034431315.1 Anaerolineae bacterium | reverse complement strand
TTCGAGTTTCAAATTCAACTTCGTCCAACGTCTCGGTCATAGTGGCACCTCACTCGCGTATTTGGTGCCCCTATTTTACCACAACTAACCCTGATAGAGAAGTGCGGAATACAAGTTGAATATGGAATAGCTAATGGATCCTAAACAGATAGTTGCAGACGGGTATGATCATATTGCTGAACAGCATGAGGAATGGGCAAGCGATGTTAGGGTTGAAGAACGCGCCAAATATACTTCCGTGTTACTTGATAAATTACCTAAGGGTGCTGAAGTACTTGAGCTAGGTTGTGGCTCAGGTATGCCGACAACTCAGCAGCTCGCAGAAAAATTTGTTGTTACAGGTGTGGACATTTCAGCACGGCAAGTTGCGCTTGCACAACAAAAAGTCCCCGCGGCCAAGTTCATTCATGCAGACATGACAACGCTTGACTTTCCAGATGATAGCTTCGATGCAGTAACAGCCTTTTACTCCATTATCCATGTGCCACGCCAGGAACAAGTAGAGCTTCTAAACAAGATAGCATCCTGGTTACGCCCCAGAGGATTGCTGGTAATAACTATGGGAGCTCATTCAACCGAAGCGTATTTCAATGAGGACTGGCTGGGTATGCCCATGTACTGGAGCAACTTTGATAGTGAAACCAACCGACGGCTCGTAAAAGAAGCAGGTTTGAACATCATCAGTGCAATTGACGAGACAGCAGATGAATTTGACAATCCAATTACCTTTCTTTGGGTGATTGCACAAAAGTCAGTCTCCACCTAACAAAGCGTGCACCTGACCTGTGGGAGTCTGCGCGATTTTTGAGCTTTGGTTCTGGCTTTTGGTATATACTGATCAGTGAGCGTTATCTCATCCCGCCCACAGGCAGGTAACGCAAACCGTTAGGCGGAGGTGATGATATGAGAGAACGCGTGGCTGGCATTCTTGTTTGCGACCACAGGGTTGCCCTTATTCGTCGGAATCGCGGCGAAGAGGAATACTACTTGTTTCCCGGTGGCGGTGTTGAGCCGGGAGAAACAAGGTCTGTTGCGCTTGTCCGCGAACTGAGAGAAGAACTAGGACTTGAGGTCGAAGTGGGTTCTCTGGTCGCGGTAGTTATGCGAAACGGCAAATGGCAGGGATACTATATTGTGCATTCTGTCGGTGGGAAATTCGGAACTGGAACGGGCATCGAGGTTACTGGTGGCAGGCCGCCTGGGGCAGGTTCATATACACCGGTTTGGCTTTCGATCAACGACCTCACCGAGAGTCCGGTTCGTCCTCGCTGTGTGGCAAAGCTTGTATGCCAATCCTTGGTTTCAGGTTGGCCAGAGTTGCCGGAGCACTTCGATGACTAGCTCGTAGTTTGTAGGTACGAACCCCAACACACTTTTGCCTAACCAGCCGTTGCAGTTGACGGCGGGGAGCTGCGGTTTTTTGAGCGTTTTTTGGCAAACGGCGGGTTTTGGTTTGTCGGACGCCTTTCGGCAAACCCCCGCCACAACTGAACTTGGGTCGTTCGGCGGCTACTGCAATTCCATCACTCGTGCTACTCTAGCAAAGCCATGCATCGCTTCAATATGAATAACACACATCTGAACCGAAACATATACGCCGCCAGGTGGTGGTGAGTGAACATAGATGAGACGAGCTGTGAATCTGACCCACCCACGCCTGCGGGAATGGTGGACGGATGATCCCGCAGACCCAGGCCGGATGTCGCTGAACGACCCTGACGTGCAGCAGTTGGTCACCGCCATCAGTCCGGAATCACATGCCACCGATCTTGGTGGCGTTATGAGCCTTAATGTCAGACTGGACGCGGCCGGGCTCGTGCTGCGCGTTCACCAGCCATTCGTATCGCGGCAGCGACTGCTCGCTGTTCAGGACGTGCGACGCGGTCTCGCCAACCAAGGATTGGTGGTTCCCACGCCAGTGCGCTGGAACAACGCGACGGTGTTTCGGTGCAGGAACCGCTGGGCTGAACTGGAGGAGTACCTCCCACACGAGCGGCCTGCGCCGACGCTCAGTTCCTACTCCTGGATGTTCAGGGCAATGGGCATCCTTCACTATGCGCTGAAACAACTTGACCTGGCGGTTCCACGCCCACTTGTTGCGACGTATGCGCCGCCGGGTTCGTTGAGGCGGTGGCTACCGGTCACGGAGACAGCAGTTCAAGGTGACCCTGAAGCTGCGGATGTTGCACGGCGCCTTCGCGCGCTGGTGCAGCAACTGCGCAGGCAGTGGCTGCCCGCGACCGAGCTACCAATGCAGCTCGTTCACGGTGATGTTCGCCTGAGTAATGTGTGCCGGACCGTGGAAGGCAGGACGGTCTACCTCGACTTCGGCTTCCTCGCCTGGCGGCCACGGATTCATGAGCTTGCCTACGCGCTGGCGTTTATGCTCCTTGCACTTGGTGGACATCGAGCGCCGGAAAGCTTTTCCTGGGAACGCATTCCACGGCTCGTCGAGGAATACGAGGCCACCGCGAACGTCCGCCTTACACTAGCGGAGCGAAGGGCGCTGGCTCCCTACACCGCCAGCGTACCGCTCTACGCTGCCGCACTCGACGGGTTCACAGAAAATCCTGTAGAGAAGCTTCGCTCCAGGCGGCCCTTCCTACAACTCAGCGCATGGCTCCTGGCCCATCCCACAGCACTGCTAAGAGGGGAAGCTATAGGGAAAATGTCTGGATAATAACTAAGTTTAGAAAGCTGAGGGGTACAAACATGAGTGTTCAAGACGAGATAGCAGCAGCCAATGAGCGGCACTGGGAGAAGATGGTAAGGGAGGGGTGTGGGTACACGATCCCGTGGCTGGATCTGGATGTCGTCCTTCTTCGCCAGTATGCGCAAGGCCAAGTGCAACCTGTACCAGAGATGCTGACCGATGTGTATCCTCCCGACGTGCTTGCGGATGTCAAGGGAAAAGAAGTCCTGTGTCTTGGAGCGGGCGGTGGACAACAGTCAGCGGTGTTTGGGCTGCTAGGCGCGCGAGTGACAGTAGTGGACCTGGCCGAGGGACAGTTGGTTGGGGACAGGAAAGCGGCGGCGCACTACGGCTATGAGGTGACCACGATTCACGCCGACATGCGGAACCTTTCATGTCTGGATGATAACTCCTTTGACCTCGTGTATGGTACGGGCATGGCGTACATCCCCGATGTGCGCGAGGTCTACGCGGGTGTTGCCAGAGTGCTACGAACCGGCGGGGTGTACCGAGTGGATTTCGGCAATCCGGCAGTGCATTTCGTGGACTGGGACGGAGTGGCGTATCGCATCACTGAGCCGTATGCGGAGAGACTCGATCGACGTAATGATGGCGCCTTTGACTTCCGGCATTATCTGAGCGATATATTCAATGGGCTTCTCGACGCGGGGTTCTCTATCCAACAGGTACAGGAAGAACCAAGTTACCTGCGCCCAGCCTCGCATGCCCGCCCGGGAACGTGGACGCACCAACGAATCTATGTGGCCGGAGGATTCATCATCTTGGCCAAGAAGGAATAGAGAGCTTTCTAACAAGCCGGATGCAGGCGACGGCAAATAGCCGCGCTGATCCGCACCGTTGAGCCGCCAACACTCATTTTCTCCAACAGTTTGATCCACTTTACGATAATTAGGAATTCTGAGGTAAAATTGAGCGAGAACGATTCATATACTCAATTGCAGATGGTGTGGCCGAAGCGACTGCTGAATGCCCCGCCAACGATGCGAGTGCCTCATGGATATGCACTACGCACTTATCAACGAGGGGATGAACCCCGGTTTTACGAAATCATGGAACTAGCCGGATGGCCGGAGTGGAATGATAAGGTGTTACAGCCCTGGCTCTCGCGAATTCTGCCAGATGGTTGGTTTATGATTATTCACGAAAAGAGCGCTGAAATTGTCACAACGGCTATGTGTCTTCATAACTATAAAGAAACTAATCCTTTTCAAGGAGAGCTTGGTTGGCTAGCAGGTGACCCTGCACATGCAGGCAAAGGGTTGGGTATGGTCGTCTCTGCCGCGGTCACTGCGCGGTTCATCGGTGCCGGATACCGCAATATCCACCTATATACCGAGGATTATCGGCTGCCGGCATTGAAAACCTATCTGAAGCTGGGGTATATACCTTTTCTGTATACGCCGGAGATGCCGGAACGCTGGCAGGCAATCTGTGCACAACTGCAATGGCCGTTTACACCTGAGATGTGGAGATCATAAAACAGCTGTTATACGTAAAGGCCGCCCAACCAGCACATGACCCCCGACCTAGCTAATCGAACATTATCATCGGGAATTGAGACGAACGAGCACCGCGAGCTTGTGATTGTGCAGAAGAGAAGCTCAGAACACTCAAAGGAGTCAGGCAAAAGATGATGCACTGTCGATTTCTCCGTGATCGCCACGGCCGGCCTGTCTATCCCATCGGCGTGAACTACTGGCCGCGGCGCACCGCCGTCGAGATGTGGACGCGCTGGGACCCTGAAGGCATTGCCCAGGATTTGCAGGAGATGCGCACTTTGGGCCTGAACACCGTGCGCTTCTTCCTGATGACCGCCGACTTCGCCGACGCCGAGGGGAACCTGCGCGCCGACGCGCTGGAGAAGCTCGACACCTTTCTGGCTCTGTGCCGCGAACAGGGCTTGATGACCTTGCCCACCTTCTTCGTCGGGCACATGTCGGGCATGAACTTCCCCATCCCCTGGCATCAGGGCCGTGATTTCTACACCGATCCTGAGGTCGTGGCACATTCGCAGCGCTTCGTGCGGGAGATTGTGACCCGCTACCGTGACGATGATTCTATCCTGGGCTGGTTGCTCTCCAACGAGATCACGCATTACGCGGGCAAGCGGGAGACGCACGTCCTGGTGAGCTGGATGCGCGCCCTTCGCGACGCCATCCGTGCGATAGACCCTCAGCGACCCATCGCGGCCGGCGACGGCGCCGACGACTTGAAAGGAAACGGCCTGGGCTATCCCGATGGCACCCTGACCGACATCACCGCTCTGGCACAGGTACAGGATTTTATAAGCCTGCACATTTACTTCGACGACAACGACACGCTGCGCTTTGCCCATACCCCGGCTGGCCTGGTGCGCTTGTGCGACGTCGGCCGGCCGGTGCTGGCCGAGGAATTTGGTATGAGCACCGGGCTGGTAGCGGAAGAGGAGCAGGCAGCGTACTTCCGTGTGTTGCTTTTCAGCACCTGGGCGGCTGGCGCTGCTGGTCACCTGGCCTGGTGCTGGAGCGACTTCCCCACCGCCGACCTGCCCCCCTACACCCACCATCCCTTTGAACTCTCCTTCGGCATCACCCGAAGCGATGGGAGTGAGAAGCCGGCCGCCAGGGAAATGCGCCGTTTCGCCCGCCTGCTGGCTCAGGTGGATGCCACCCGCTGGGCTCCCGCAGCCCCCCAGGCGGCCATCCTGGTGCCGACCACCTTCTACGTCAACTATCCCTTCCGGAGCGTGGACCGCCCGCGGCTTCTCAAAGCCCTGCTGGAAGCCTACACTCTGGCCCGGATGGCCGGCTTCGATGCCGTCTTCGTGCGCGAACCGGCGTTGCCACCCGACGGTGTGCGGTTGCTGCTGGTGCCCTTCGCCGACTTGCTGGCTCCCACCTGGTACCAGTTGCAAGCCTGGGTGGAGACGGGAGGCGTGCTGTGGGCCGGGTTTGGCAATGCAGTGCCCAACCTGGAGGAGCTTTTTGGCGTGCGGCTGGAGCGAGGGCTGGGGTCCCTCCCTGCGCCGCAGGGGGAACGGACGGAGTTGCACCTGGTGAAGCCCTTCGGCGGCCTGGGGGCGGGGGAACGGGTCGCCGTGCCCACAGCCGATGCCCCCCGCCTGTCAATCGCCCCGACGACGGCCCGGGCCCTGGCCGTGGACAGGGATGACCGCCCGGCGCTTACCGTCAACACCGTGGGCCGCGGGAAAGCCTTTTTCTGCCCCCGCTCCCTGGAGTGGCTGCTGACATCGGGAACCGAGGTCCATCGCTGGTCGGCGGCCCAGCGCCTGTATCGAGCGCTGCGGAGCGAAGCTGGCATCGTGTCACTCTTTGACACCAGCCAACCGGCGTTGAGCCTGAGCGTTCTTGAGGGCGGGAACGGGGCTCAACTCCTGGTAGCCATCAATCACGGCGACGCCTCGCTGGAGGAAGCGGTGTGTTGCCGGCGACCAGTTGACCAGGTGTTGGACGTCGAAAGCGGGGACGAGCTGGAAGTGCGAGAAGGAACATTCCAGCTTTCACTGAAGCCCTGGGGCGTGCGGGTGCTGGAGGTAAGAAAGTAGAATGGCTTCGATGATTGTCGCCCAGGAACTTCATAGGGAGTTTCGCACCGTCAAGCGCCAGCCTGGCTTCCTGGGCTCGATACGCACCCTCTTCACGCGCCAGTACAACGTCGTGCGGGCCGTGGACCACGTCTCCTTCTCCATCGAGCGGGGGGAGCTGGTCGGCTACATCGGGCCGAACGGGGCAGGGAAGTCTACTACCCTCAAGATGCTCACCGGGGTGCTGGTGCCCACCAGCGGTTACGTGGAGACGGACGGTCTCGTCCCCCACAAACACCGCCAGGAGCTGGCCGGCCGCATCGGGGCCGTCTTCGGCCAGCGCTCCCAGCTCTGGTGGGACCTGCCCCTCGGCGAGTCCTTCCGCATCCTCAAGGAGGTCTACCGCGTCCCCGACGAGACCTACGAGCGCAACATGCGCGCCTTCAACGAGCTCGTGGGCCTGGATGAGCTCCTCGACACCCCCGTGCGGCAATTGTCGCTGGGGCAGCGGATGCGGGGGGAAATGGTCGCCGCCCTGTTGCACGATCCTGAGATCGTCTTCCTGGACGAGCCCTTGATCGGGCTGGACGTGGTGGCCAAGGAGCGCATGCGGCAGTTCGTCGCCCAGATCAACCGCGAGCAGGGAGTGACGGTGATCCTGGCCTCCAACGACATGGCTGACGTGGAGCGGCTCTGCGAGCGCATCATCATTATTGACAAGGGCCAGCTCCTCTACGACGGCACGGTCAAGGAGCTCAAGCGCCGCCACGCTCCCTATCGCACACTGGTCGTCCATTTCGGAGAGAATTACCCCGAAATCCGGGCCGAGGGTGCGGAACTGGTGCGGCAGGACACGCGACGCGCCTGGCTGCACTTCGACCGCACGGTCAATCCGCAGCAGCTCATCGCCGACCTCAGCCAGCGCTATCTCATCACCGATCTCTCCATTGAGGAGCCGGCGCTGGAGGAGGTCATCCGGGGGATATACGAGCAAACGGAGCACGAGGAGGACGAGCCGTGAACCTGCGAGGTTACCTCAGGCTGGCGCAGGCGCCCTTCCAGACGATGTTAGCCTACAGGGCGGCCACCTTCATCGAGTGCCTGGGGATACTGCTGCGCGTCTATCTGATGCGGTTCTTCTGGACGGCGGTGTATGGTGGCGGCGGGGCGGTTGAAGGGATTACTCTGCCGATGATGATAACCTACGCCACTCTCAGCAACATCCAAGGGCTCGTCACCTCCAGTTGGGTCCAGTGGGAGGTACAGCGGAAGGTGCGCGACGGCAGCATCGTGATTGACCTGATCCGGCCCTACGGATTTCTGCGCTCCCTGGCGGCTTCCAACCTGGGCGGAGCGCTGCTCTGGGGTGGGCCGATGGCGGGGTTCACCTTGGCGGCATCGTTGCTCCTCGTGCACCTGCGACCGCCAGCGTCGCCAGCGGCGGGCCTGGCATACCTGGCGAGCCTGATACTGGCTATGGTGGTGAATCTCTGCCTGTTAACGCTGGTGGGTCTGGTTGCTTTCTGGACGCTGGAACTCATGGGATTCAACATGATCTTCGAGTTTGTCAGCCTGTTCCTCTCCGGGGGTCTGATACCCCTCTGGTTCCTCCCGCTCTGGATGCGGCGAATCGCGGAGTGGCTGCCCTTTCAGAGCCTGGCCCACCTGCCCCTTTCCATCTACATCGGCAAGATCGAGGGGGCGGCCATCTGGATGGCGCTGCTGAAGCAAGCGGCCTGGATCGGGGTGCTCTCCGTCATCGTCTGGCTCATCTGGAAGACAGCAGAGCGCAAGATAATTGTTCAAGGGGGGTAGTGTGCATCGGTTGCGGGTGCTGGGACTGGTGATGTGGGCGGGCATCAAGAGCCGCATGGAATATCGGCTGGACTTTTTCCTGCGAGTGACGATGGGGGTGGTGTGGAACCTGACGAGCCTGGTCTTCATCTGGGCGGTGCTGGCCCGCTTCAAGAGCATGGCCGGGTGGAGCCAAGGGGAGATCTTCTTCATCTACACCCTCAGGCTGCTGGCCCACGCCGGCTATTGCCTGCTCTTCCACAACGTCCAGATGGTCTCCCGATACGTGCGACGGGGAGGTTTCGACCGCGTGCTGCTGCGCCCCCTGAACCCACTCATCCAACTGATTACCTGGGAGTACGACCCCGCGGGCATCGGAGACCTGGGGCTGGGGCTCGTCTGCTTTGTGATGGTCAGCCGCTTGCTCGAATTTCAGTGGACTCCTCCAGCGATTGCCTTTCTCCTTTTGGTGATGGCAGGCGGTTGCCTGATCGAGCTATCGCTCTTCCTGATCATCAATACCCTGGCCTTCTGGATAACTGAGGCGGGTAGGTTGACGTGGATCGTTCTCACGTTCAGCGACAACTTCGCCCTCTACCCGCTGAACATCTACAACGGTGTGCTCCAGTTCGTGATGACCTTCCTCGTGCCGGTGGGATTCATGAGCTACTATCCGGCGACCGCCTTCCTGAACCGGATGGGGGACACCCTCTTCTCCCCTGTCTTTGCCTACCTGACGCCGCTGGTGGGGCTGGTGCTCTTCGCCCTCGCCTACTCCTTCTGGCGAGTGGGGATAAACCGTTATCAAAGCACGGGGTCATAAGTAACCTGCCAAAAGTTCTTTGCACTTTCTCCATGCAACAAAACTGCTATCAAGGGGCGTCCGCGCCCTGTCTGATGCCCGTTTAGCCCTGAAAATCGGGGCGAGGACGCCCCTTCGTAGCAAAGGAAAAGTCAAAAGAACTTATAGCGACCTACTTAGGCCACAGAGGACCCAGGGGAAAAGATATCCTGTATTCTCTGTGCTCTCTGTGACTACAGGAAAGGAAGGGCTTGTTGGAAAGAATCAAGAGCGCCCTGGCGTTGAAGGGCAACGTCCGCATCATCGTTATATTATCATTTCTATCCAGCATAGGCGGGAAGATGCAGGAGGTTATATGGGATCCCTTCGTCCTGAGCCTGGGGGCTTCTATGCCCACCCTGGGGGCCCTCAAGAGCACCAGGAGCATCATCGCTTCACTCGTGCAGCCGATTTCCGGGAGGGCGGCGGACAGGCTGGGACGAAAGCCGTTCACCATCCTGTCGGGCCTGCTCACCTTGGTCGGCTTCGTCCTTTGCGTAGTCGCCCATACCTGGTACTTCCTTATCCCGTCTATCGTCCTCTGGGGCGTGGCCGCCCTCGGCAGCCCGTCACGGCAATCGCTGCTGGCGGAATCCGTCGAGCCCGGGGAACGGGGCACGGCTTACAGCGTGGTGACTTTCTCCGGCACACTGACGGGCTTCTTCGCCCCGCTCGTGGGAGGCTTTCTGGCTACGGATTATGGGTTCAAATCTATCTTCTACGTCTCCATCCTGATGGGGGCCCTCTGTCTGGGACTGACGGTCCTCTTCATCAGGGAAACTTTGCGTGAGAGGGAGACTGGTGCGATCTGGGTCGGAGGGGACGTCAAAGCGACGTTAGTGAGCCTTTTCAAGCCAGAGCAGGGCCTGGAGGGGTTCTACGCGGCCATGACGCTGGATGCGTTTGCAGTCGGCGTGTTCGGGAGCATTTGCTACGGCATGCTCACCAAGACCTTTCATTTCATTCCCTATCAACTCGGCATGTTGAGCACTGCCTCCGCCGTTTCGATGGCCGCTTCACAAATCCCAATGGGAAAACTCGTAGACAAGTACGGGCGCAAAACCTGCCTGATCATCTCTGGAATCTTGATCGTTTTCACCGTGCTCGGATGGCTGGTTTCCACGAGCTTCGAGGCGTTTGTTATCCTCCAGATCCTCGGCGGCATCGCCATATCAGCCTGGCACCCAGCGTCGTGGGCGTTACTTGCCGACAGCGTCCCGGAGGAGGGCCGGGCGGAGGCGATGGGCAGATTCACCTGTTTCAAGGACCTGCTCTCCTCTCCTGCCCCTTACGTTGGCGGCATTCTGTACGAGCTTTCCGGATTCCGGGGCCCGATAGTGGCAAGCCTGATCCTGAAAGTGATCGTTCTGATGATCATACTCCTGTTCATACGCGAGAAAAAACACAGATGAAGGAGGCAAATTGAAATGAAACTGAGACGTTACAAAGGCAACCCCATCATCAAACCCAGGGGGGACGACTGGGAGGCGGTGGCGACGTTCAATTGCGCCGCCATCTACAGAGACGGCAACATCCACGTCCTCTACCGCGCCACGGGCGACTACGTTCACTACGCTTCTAGGCTTGGGCACGCTATCTTCGACGAAAGCCTGAACCTGCTGGAGCGGCCCGAGGAACCGGTCTTCGGCCCCGACCTCAAACGCTGGGAGATGTCCATTGAGGATGCCAGGCTCACCGAAATCGAAGGCCAGGTCTATATGACCTACGTGATCACGCCCACCCCCGCCCCACCGGGGGGTGTACGGATAAAGCTGGGCATCCCAAAGCCGATGCAGGCCGCTCCCCGCACCGCTCTGGCCAGGGTGACGGATTTTGAAAATTTCGAGCGACTGGGCATCATCACCCCCTACGCTGCCGACGAACGGGACGTGGTGCTCTTCCCCGAGAAAATCCAGGGCAGGTATGCGGCCATCCACAGGCCGAGCAACTGGATCGGCCACGGCTATCCGGTGGAGCGGCCCAGCATCTGGTTCGCCTTCCTCGACGGGCTGCCCGGCAGGATGTACGACCACAAGGTGATCATGGAACCGGAACAGCCCTGGGAGGGCAAGAAGATCGGCGCCGGGCCACCACCTGTCAAGACCGATGCCGGGTGGTTGCTGATCTATCACGGCGTTGACGAAAACAACGTCTACAGGGCCGGGGCCGCGCTCCTCGATCTGGATGAACCCTGGAAGGTCATCGCCCACACGCCGGAGACGATCTTGGAGCCGGAGGAGGAATGCGAGAGGGAAGGGGACGTGCCCAACGTCGTCTTCCCAGAGGGGGCAGTGGTGGTGGGGGACGAACTCATCGTCTTCTACGGCGCAGCCGACAAGGTTTGCTGCGCTGCCAGCGCATCCCTGGACAAACTCATCGCCCACTTGCTAGAGGAAGGAGGCACGACGTGAAGCTAAAACGTTACGAGCACAACCCTATCCTGGAAGCTAACCCCGATAAGAAGTGGGAATCGGGAGCGGTCTTTAATTGCGGCGCCGCCCTCGGTGAGGACGGCCTGGTTTACCTGCTCTACCGGGCCATCCCGCTGGGCTACACCAGGAAACCCAACGGCACTGGCTACGACGATTACATCTCCAGCATCAGTTGTGCCGTGAGTGAGGATGGGATCGCTTTCGCCCGATTCGAGCAGCCCGTTATCGAACCGACGGAGGACTACGACCGATTCGGGTGCGAAGACCCCAGGGTGACCAGGCTGAAAATCAACGGCCAAATCCTGTACCTGATCACCTATACCGCCCTCTTCGGCCCCGCCTATTCCGGCTCAGACAGGGTGGCCCTGGTCTCAACAGAGAACTTCCACACCTTCCGCAAGCACGGCGTGGTCATCCCCGGCCTCGATGATAAGGATGCCGTGATATTCCCGGAGTTGGTCAACGGGCGGATGGCGATGCTTCACCGGGTGGTTCCTGACATCCAGATCGTGTACTTCGACGATGTGGAACAGTTGGTAAATCCAGGGGAGGACTTCTGGAGCGAATACAGGGCCTCTCTCGAAGAGTTCACGGTCATGAGGCCGAAATACGAATGGGAGTCGGCGAAGATAGGATCAGGGGCGCCGCCCATCAAGACGGAGGAGGGCTGGCTTTTGATCTATCACGGCAAGGACGATGAGGCCGTGTACAGGGCGGGAATCGCGCTCTTGGATTTAGAAGAGCCCTCCGTGGTTATCGCCCGCTCGCCATACCCCATCCTGGAGCCTGAGGAGGAGTACGAGAGAGTGGGAGATACTGCTAACGTCGTATTCCCGGAGGGCGCGATCGTTATAGATGACACGCTCTACGTCTACTACGGGGCAGCGGACAAACACTGCTGTCTGGCCACCGCCAGGCTAGACGAGGTTTTAGATTATTTGGCGGCGTTCAGAGAATAAAAACACTGAGGAGGTAAATGGCAATGAAAATGAAGCGTTATGAGGGAAATCCCATCCTCACGGTGAAGGATTTTCCACGCCCGGTCAATTCTGTCTTCAACGCCGGGGCGACCAAGTATGGCGACGAGTACATCCTGCTGAACCGTGTCGAAGATCTCGAAGGGATCTCTTGCCTGTGGGTAGCCCGCAGCCAAGACGGGCTTCACTTTACGCCCGACCCGCAGCCGGCAATGGTGCGCGCCACCGAAGGGCACTATGCCACCTACGAAGAGTACGGCATCGAAGACCCGCGCATAACCAGAATCGCCGACACCTACTACGTCACCTACTACGTCACCTACACCTGCTATTCGAGGTACGCCCCCTGCGTCGGGCTGGCCCGAACCAGGGACTTCCGCACCTTCGAGCGCATGGGGGTCATCTCGCTGCCGCCCAACAAAGACGTGGTGCTCTTCCCAGAGAAAATCGGTGGGCGTTACGCACGCCTCGACCGCCCCACGACGCTCGCCGGCAAGTGCGACGCCGGCGGCAACATCTGGATTTCGTATTCCCCAGACCTGCTCCACTGGGGCGATCCGCGGCCGGTGATGCAACCTCGCAAGGGGGGGCGATGGGATAATAAAAAGATCGGCGCCGGTGCGCCGCCCATCAAGACCGAACAGGGGTGGCTGGAGATATACCACGGTGTGCGCGAGACAGGCAGCGGCGTGCTTTACCGGCTGGGGGTGGTGCTACTCGATCTCGAAGACCCCTCCCAGGTGATAGGGCGCGCCGCAGAGCCCATACTTTCCCCTGCCGCAGTGGAGGATTTCCTGGGGGACGTCATGAACGTCGTCTTCACCTGTGGCGCCATCCTGGAGGACGACGGCGAAGTGAAAATCTACTACGGTGCGGCCGACCAGGTGATGTGCCTGGCCACAGTCAACGTGGATGACCTCATCGTCTTGTGCTTGAAGGCGCACTAGAACGAAAATTTTAAGGAAAACCCCCTTGACAACTAAAACGTTTTCGGGTATAATAACAACGAAAACGTTTTAGGAAAATCGCCGTCAGCCTACCCTTGCGAAGGTTGCGTATCGCCTTATCTGGGAAGTAACCTTCAGATGATGAAGTTGCTTTCAGCTTGAAAATAGCCACAAAACCTTCGCAAGGGTTCCGATACCTGAGTAGTCACGAACTGAGGAGATTTCCCATGCCCGTCACCATCAAGGACATCGCCGCAGAGCTTGGCCTCTCCATATCCACTGTCTCCAAAGCCCTCAACGACTACCCCGATGTGAGCCCTGAGACCAGCCAACTGGTGAAAGAGACGGCCCGTCATTTGGGCTATCGGCCGAGCGTCGCCGCCCGCAGCTTGCGCACCCGCAGTACCGATACCATCGGCCTCATCTTCTGCATCATAGACCGCCACCTCACCGACCCCTATTACCTCGACCTCCTGGCCAGCATCGGCGAGGAGTGTTCCCGACACGGCTTCGACCTCCTGCTCTCCGCCTGCCCCGATCGGGGGCTGGAGCGTGCCGCCTACGAGAGGATGGTCGGCGGCAAGAGGGTTGACGGCATGATCCTCACGGGCACCCGACACGAGGACGAGCGTATCACCTATCTTGTGGAAAAAGAGTTCCGTTTCGTAGCTTTCGGCCGGTCGGAGCAGGATGGGGACTTCCCCTATATTGACGTGGATGGGGCGAAGGGCGCCAGCGATGGGGTGCAACACCTCATTGACCAGGGATACCGGCGCATCGGCTTCATCGGTCTGCCCAGGGAGCTCATCTGCGCCGGGCACCGATTTCAGGGCTATAAAACCGCGCTCGAAAAGAACGGCCTGGACTTCGACCCACGCCTGGTGGTCTACTGTGACTGCCTGACTCAGGAGGCCGGTTACCAGGCCACGCAGCGACTGCTCAAGCTTGATGAGCCGCCCGATGCCGCTTTCGTCTGCAGCGACGTGGTGGCCCTGGGGGCGATGGGGGCCATCCAGGAGAGGGGATTGGCCGTGGGACACGATTTCGGCATCGTCGGGTTCGACGATATCCCCATGGCCGCCCAGGTGCAGCCACCTCTGACATCCCTCAGGCAGCCGATATACGAGATCGGCGCCCGCCTCTGCCGGATGCTGATCAAGCTGGTAGAGGACGAGCCTCTGACCGAGAGCCACGTTATCCTGGAACCCACCCTGATGGTTCGTGAATCGAGCGGCGCCCATCAACGATGAACATCAATTCAGTTAAGAAGGGCACATGCCCACTCTGGCATGTGCCCTTCATTTCTGTTCTAATAACCATAACATAACAGGAGATGAATCACCATGAAACTCAGGCGCTACCAAGGAAATCCCATTCTGGAGCCCAGAGGAGATAGCTGGGAATCCATCGAAGTCTACAATCCCGCCGCCACCTGCATTGACGGCAAAATCCACCTGCTCTACCGCACCACGGGAGAGTACGTCGAGTACGTCTCCAGGCTCGGCCACGCCGTCTTCGACGAAAATCTCAACCTGATGGAGCGTTTGGACGAGCCATGCTTCACCCCCGACCTGGAACTGTGGGAGATGTCGGTCGAGGATGCCAGGCTCACGCTGCTTGAGGGCCGGCTCTACATGACCTACGTCATCACGCCCACGCCGTGTCCCCCCTACTCCGTCCGCAGGCGTCTCGGCATGCCCCTCCGGCCCCAGGCGCGCACCCGCATCTCCCTCGCCGAAGTCACTTACGAGTCCGGGCACCTGAGTTTTCAAAGGTTGGGTATCATCACTCCCTACGGGTCCAATCAGCGGGACACCGTGCTCTTTCCAGAGAAGATCGGCGGCCAGTACGCCGCGTTGCATAGGCCAAGCACCTGGATCGGCTCCGGTTATCCCACTGAGCGCCCCGGCATCTGGTTTGCCTATCTCGACGACCTGCCCGGCAGGATGTACGAGCATAGGCTGGTGATGAAATCGGAACAGCGCTGGGAATCCTGGAAGGTAGGGGCTGGGCCGCCGCCGGTGAAGACCGACGAGGGCTGGCTCCTGATCTACCACGGAGTGGACGAGAACCGGGTGTACCGGGCCGGCGCCGCGCTGCTGGATTTGGAAGAACCCTGGAAAGTCATCGCCCGCACGCCGGAGCCGATCCTGGAGCCCGAGGAGGAGTACGAGAGGATCGGTGACGTGCCGAACGTCGTGTTCCCGGAGGGAGCCGTCGTCATCGGCGACGAGCTCCTCGTCTTCTACGGTGGGGCCGACGTGGTCTGTTGCGCCGCCAGTATGCGCCTGGACGAATTTGTTGACCACTTGCTGAGAACGCCTTGAGGCAGGAATAGATTTCGCAGAGAGAAGATGTCAAACGTCGTCATCGTCATTCCAACTTACTGGACCTGGGGCAGTGAGCGAGTGGATGGGCCAGTTGAGGCTATCTACGACCACCCCACCCCATTGGACGGACCGAGCACCCTGCCCCGCCTGTTGGACAGCCTGGCGAAGCTGGAGGGGCCGCCCTTCGGCGTGCTGGTGCTGATCGCCGCCGTCCATCCTGACCTGGAGGATGCGGCAGCGCAGCGAGTGGAGGCGCTCATCAGGCCCTACCGCCAGCATTTCCCCATCGCCCAGTTCGCCGCCGCCGACCTGCAGTTGCTGCGGGAACGGGTGGCGGCCGCGGGCTTCGACCCGGCGATGGTGGCCCTGCACGACTACGCCTCGGTGCGCAACTGTCAGCTCATCGTCCCCCACCTCCTGGGCAGCGAAGTGGTGGTGGCGCTGGACGACGACGAGGTGGTGGGGCCGGACTACCTGCGCATCGCCACCGAGTTCATCGGCGAGGAACGACCAGGCATTGGTGGCTTCTACCTCGACCGCCACGGCGACCTGCTCTTGCCCGAAGGCGAACCGACGGGCAACCCTTTCCTGGACAAGAACGCCCTCATGAACCAGGCGACGCGAGCATTGCAGGCTACCCCTGGCCGTCTGGTCCCCACCCCGGTCGTCCTCGGCGGCAACATGGTCTTTCATCGCTCGTTGTGGGAGCGAGTGTCCTTCGACCCCTACATCACCCGGGGCGAGGACATTGACTACCTGATCAACTCTCGCTTGCAAGGGCTGGAGTTCTTCTTCGACAAGGAGCTGACCATCACTCACCTGCCGCCTGAAGCCTACGGCGCGCTACCCTACGCCAAGCTGGCCCAGGACGTGGTGCGCTTCCTCTACGAGCGGGGCAAGCTGCTGGCGGCGCGGGGGCGGCCGGGGCTGGTGCCCCTTGGCCCCGAGGCGCTCGACCCGTACCCGGGGCGGTTTCTGCAGGAAGACATGGCGGCCCAGGCGCTGGAGGCACTGCGGTATGTGGCCACGCCAGAGATGAAATCCCTTTATGGCTCGCCGGAGGTCGTTGTGGCACAGGCCCAGCGCCACGCCATGGAGGCCGCGCCCGGCTACTTCGAGTTCGCCGCCCGGTGGCCTTACCTCATGGAAGCCATTGGGCAAGATACGGGGTTGCGTGACCGGCTGCTTGCGTGCTTCGAAAATAACCCATTACCTTAAAATTTTCCCCAACCCCTTGACATCCGAAACGTTTTGGGGTATAATATTAATGTACCCGAAACGTTTTGGATCCCCTGTTTTTCCCCGTATCAAGAGAGGAAAAGGTAATGAGTGTCACCCTCAAAGACATCGCTCGCAAGGTCGGCTACTCGATCACTACCGTCTCCCGGGCCCTGAATGACTACGACGATGTCAACGAAGAGACGAAACAGCTCATCAGGCGCGTAGCCCAGGAGATGGGCTACCACCCCAATGTTATCGCCCAAAGTTTGCAAAGAAGACGCACCAACACCGTGGGCTTCATTGTCTCCGCCACCGATCGCTACCTCTCAGACCCCTACTTTCTTGAACTCCTGGCTGGCATAGGGGACGGGGCCGCCAGCTACGATTTCGACCTCCTTGTCTCCACCTGTAAGCCCATGGGTTCCAAAGAGCAACTGGTCTACGAGAGGATGGTCAAGGGCCGCAGGGTGGATGGCATCGTTGTGGCCCGCACCCGGTGCGACGATGAGCGGATCGCCTATCTGGTGAGCGAGGGATTTCCCCTGATTGCTTTTGGCCGCATCGCTTCGGACCTGGATTTTCCCTACCTGGACGTGGATGGGGAAGAGGGCGTTTGCGAAGCGGTACAGCACCTCATTGGCCTGGGGCACCGCCGCATCGGCTTCATCTCTCCCTCTATGTACCTGATGTTTGCAGAGCATCGCTTAGCTGGTTATAAGCGAGCCCTGCGAGATAATGGCCTGGAGCTCGACCCCGCATTGGTGATCGAGGGCAACCTGACTCAATCCGGAGGTCGCCAAAGGATGGGGCAGCTCCTCGACCTGGAAGAGCCCCCTACGGCCGTCGTGACCGGCAACGACCTGATGGCCTTTGGGGCGATGGAGGCGGCCCAGGAGCGGGGTTTAGTCATCGGCCGCGACGTAGCCGTGATCGGCTTCGACGACGTACCCTTGGCGGCGCATTCCCATCCTACCTTGACCACCATCCGTCAGCCCATCTACGACATCGGGAAGAAGCTTTCTCAGATATTGATCGAAATCATCAAAGGTGAGGAGCCGGCTGAGCGCCAGATCATCTTGCGGCCGGAGCTGGTTGTCCGAGAATCCAGCGGAGTTAGATAGTTGAAATTGGGAAAGGGGGTGATAGATCGATTGTTTTCATTGTTTAACCGCCCGGACGCTCGCCAAGAGCGTCGCCAGTAAAACCCCAAATTAATTAAGGAGGAGCACGAAAAATGAAAAGGTTAGTAACATTACTGTTAGTCGTGGTCGTGTTGGCCAGCTTCGTGGCCTGCGCCGCGCCCACCCCTGAGGTGATCGAGAAAGAGGTGATCGTTGAGAAAGAGGTTCCGGTTACCGTCGAGGTGGTGAAGGAAGTGATAGTCGAGAAGAAGGTCGTCGAGACCGTGGTGGTCGAGAAAGAGGTGCCGGTCGAGATTAAGAAGACCGTCGTCGAGTTCTGGACCACCGACAACGAGGAAGAGCGTGTGAACGTGTACGAGGCGGTCGCAGCGGCGTTCATGGCCGAGCACCCCGATGTAGACGTCCGCATCGTCCCGATTGAGGAGGCGGGCGTGTCGCAGCGCATCGCTACAGCGGTGGCTGCCAACCGCCTGCCAGACATCGTCCGCATGGGCATTGAGCGCGTGGCGACCTTCGCCGCCGACGGCATCCTGGACGAGAACGCGGCTGAGGCCGCGATCGCCAGCATCGGCGAGGATGACTTCCGCGCCGGCCCGTTGAAGATGGTCACCAACCCTGCCACCGGCAAACGTGCTGCCGTGCCGTACGATGGCTGGATCCAGGCCATCTGGTACCGCGCCGACGTGTTCGAGGAGGCGGGTCTCAATCCGCCGGTCTCCTGGGACGACATCAACGCCGCCTGCGATGCCCTCCCCGGCACGGGCAACCTGCTGTACGCCCTCACCCTGGCTTCGGATCCGGGCCAGAACTACCCGCACCAGGTCTTTGAGCAGGTAGCAATGTCCAACAACGCCTGGCCCTTCGATGAGAAAGGCAACGTCACCATGAACACGCCGGAGATGATCGAGGCACTGGCGTTCTACGCCGGCCTGCAGCGCTGCGCGTTGCCCGGCCCACAGTACTGGCGCGGAGCGCGCGAGGCCTACGAGCTCGACCAGGCCGGCATGCTGTTCTACAGCACCTACATCATGGACGACCTGGTCGAAGGCTCCGGCTTGGCGGAGGGCGGCAAAGTCGAGATCCCCGTGGAGGACCTGCCGTTCAAGACCGGCTTCGCGCCGCAAATGGCCGGCCCGAATGGCTCCGCTTCCTACGGCCAGTTGGTGACCTTCGGCATCATGAGGGGCGCTGATGCTGAGGCGCAGGAAGTGGTCAAGTGGTTCTTGACCGGCCAGAACTACCAGGACGTCCTGGCATTGGCCCCCTTCGGCAAAGTGCCTGTGCTGAAGAGCGCCGTGGACGGCTGGAGTGAACTCAGCCCCTTCTTCGCCTACTACTCCGATGATACGATGGCCCAGATCGCCAACGGCTTTGAGACCATGCAGCGTTGGCTCTTCCGCCCGGACTATGGCCCGGTGGAGCGCGCTGTGGTCGGCGACATTGAGGGCCGCCTGCTCATCCCGCAGGCCATCAGCGCCATCGCCCTGGAAGGCACCATGACACCTGAGACCGCTGCCGAGTGGCTCCAGGAGCAGGTCGAGGTCATGCTGGCTGAGCGACAGTAGTAGACCCAGACCAACCGCTGAGGACGCAGCGTTGTGCTGCGTCCTCAGCACTTCTGGTGAAGAAATCAGGTTTTTCGGAAAAAACCTGGTTTCTAACCCCCGATAGTGAATCTGGAGGCAAGGCCATGACCGCGTCAGCCAAAGGCTCGCCATCATCGTTCAGCCGGCGTTGGAACTCGCTCCAGGCCCGCGAGGCCCGCCTGGCCTGGATGCTGATCCTACCCACGGCGTTGATCGTCTTCGGATTGGTCATCTTTCCTGCGATTTTCAGCGTATGGATCAGTTTTCGCGACGTGGGGCTGAGAAACCTGAATGACGTCTTTCACGCGCCATTCGTGGGCCTGGAGAACTACCGCCGGGTCTTCAACGATTTCGCCTTCAAGTTCCAGGGCCTGCGAAACTGGGGGGCGGCGGTCACCAGCATCGTCTATTCGTTCAGTTCGACGATCCTGACCCTGGTCATTGGCCTCATCGCGGCGCTGCTTCTCAATCGTCCGTTCCGAGCCCGGGGACTGGCGCGCGCCGTTTTCCTGTTTCCCTACGTTGCGCCCATCGTCAGCGTGGCCTTCGTCTGGCACTGGATCCTCGACCCACGCCAGTCTGGGGTGCTCAACGATATTCTGATGAGGTTGGGCGTCATTCAGTTGCCCAAAGCATACCTGGCAATGCCCGGCCACATTCCGCTACTGCTGGTGATCGTCTTCGGGGCCTGGCGTTACTTCCCGTTCGCCATGCTGATGATCCTGGCCCGACTTCAGGCCGTGGACACAACCTTGTACGAAGCCGCCGACGTAGACGGCGCGAACGCCTGGCACAAGTTCTGGTACGTGACGCTGCCCGAACTGCGCTACGTGCTGGGGGCCGTCTTCCTGCTCCGGCTGATCTGGACTTTCAACAAGTTCGACGACATCTTCCTGCTGACCGGGGGCGGCTTCGGCACCAACGTCCTCCCGGTGCTCACATATCAATTCAGTTTCAAGTCATTCAACTTTGGCAAAGGGGCGGCCAACGCCATGATCTTGCTGATCATCCTGGCCGTGTTCCTGCTGGCATACGTGGTCATTGTCATGAGAAACGTCGAAGAGTGAACGGAGGCAAAGCCTTGCGAAGGTTGCGAATAGCCCCGGCAACAGGGCAATTCTCGGCTGACGAAAATGCTTCTGGCCTGAGAGCTGTCCCCAAACCTTCGCAAGGGTTCCCCCCACCTGAACGGAGGCAAGCATGACTGCAAGAGACGACCGCCTGAGTTTGATTGGCCACCTGGCGCAGTGGATCACCTGGCCCCGCTTCATTTTCGCCATAACCCTGACCTTCTTCTTGACCAGTATTCTGTTCCCCTTTTACTGGATGGTGAGTTCGTCCTTCAAGACCTACGCCGAGATCGGCGCGCGGAAAACGGTCTATATCCCCGGCGCCCTCCGCCTGGATGCCTACCGAGAGCTGTTCGACTACTGGAATTTTGACGCCAACATCCTCAACAGCCTAAAGATCGCGGTACCTACGGCTCTCATCGCGGTGATCCTGTCTACACTAGGCGCGTACGCAATAGCCAGGCTGCGCTTTCGAGGTAAGGAACTGCTGCTCAACAGCATTCTGCTGATCTACCTGTTCCCAGGCATACTGCTGATCATTCCCCTCTTTGCCATGGTATCCCAGATCGGCGCCCGGATTGGGTTCGACGTCCAGGATAACCTCCCGGTATTGATTCTCACCTATCTGGCGCAGACCCTTCCCGTGGCGCTGTACATGCTGGCCAACTACTTCCGCACCATCCCCTCCGAGATCGAGCAGGCTGGCCTGATTGACGGTTGCAGTCGCCTGGGCGTCATCTGGCGGATCACGCTGCCCCTGGCGATCCCCGCACTGGTCTCGGTCGCCATTTACACCTTCATGATCGCCTGGAACGAGTTCCTGTACGCTCTGGTGTTCCTGAACAGCCGCGATCTGTTCACCATGCCGATCAAGATCAATACCATCTTCAACGACCCCCAACCGCGTCTCCACGTCGTCATGGCTGCCTCGACCGTCATGACGGTGCCGGTGGTCGTTCTCTTCCTCGCTCTGGAGCGATTCCTGGAAGAGGGGCTCACGGCTGGGGGGGTGAAGGGCTAATGGGTTTCAGGTTCCGTTGTTTCAGGTTTCAAGTTGTCGGTTGAACCCGAAACCTGGAACTCTGAAACCTGAAACTCAAGAATGGGCGGGGCTCTACGGCCTCGCCCATGCTGTTTGTCGGGGAGGTTCCACAAACGTTAAAGGAGGATTCTAGCTACCGTACACTTTTTTCTGGGACAAGGCAAAAGTCTCTCTATTTGCTACAGAAGGGCGTCCCCGCCCTGTTTTGCGCCGCACCAGACGTGGCGGGGACGCCACTTTGTAGCGAGAAAAGAGACTGTTGAGTGAACTATACGGTGGCTAAGGAGGATGTTCGAAATGTCTTACCAAACCGCATTGCGCGAAGACGCCCAAAAGCGTATTGAGGAAATAGGTCAGGCCGACATCTTGGTCGGCATTCCCAGTTACAACAACGCAAGCACCATCGGCCACGTGGTGCGCATGGCCGCCGAGGGGATGGTGAAGCACTTCCCCGACCTGAAGCCGGTGCTCATCAATTCCGACGGCGGCTCTCCCGATGGCACGTGCCAGGTGGTTCTGAACACCCCCGTGCCGCAGGGGGTGGAGGTCATCGCCACCGAGTACCAGGGCATGCCAGGCAAAGGCAGCGCGTTCCGCGCCGTCTTCGAGGCAGCTAAGGCGCTGGGGGTAAAAGTGTGCGTCGTCGTGGACAGCGACCTCCGAAGCATCACCCCGGAGTGGATCGAGCTCCTGGCTGGCCCTATCGTCAAAGAAGGGTACGGCTACGTGACTCCCTTCTACATCCGCCACAAATACGACGGCACCATCACCAACAACATCTGCTATCCCATGACCCGCATGCTCTACGGCCTGGACATCCGCCAGCCCATCGGTGGCGATTTCGGCTTCTCAGGCGATCTGTTGGACCACTACCTGGGCCAGGATGTATGGGAGACGGACGTAGCCCGCTTCGGCATTGACATCTGGATGACGACCACGGCCATCAACGCCGGGGCTCGCATCTGCCAGGCTCAACTGGGGGCCAAGATCCACGACGCCAAGGATCCAGCGGCGACGCTGGGCCCCATGTTCCGCCAGGTGGTGGGGACGCTGTTCGGAATGATGGCCAAATACGAGGCCAACTGGAAGGCCGTGACGAGCAGCCAGCCAACCCCCATCTACGGCGAGCCGAAGGAAGTAGAGCCTGAGCCGGTGCCGGTGACCATGTCGGCCATGATCGAGAAACTGCGGACGGGGCGAGAGGGGTGGGGCGAGGTTTGGGACGCGGTGCTTTCGGCGCAAAACCGGGCGACCCTCGAGGCCATCATGGCGCAACCCGACGACACCTACCAGTTCACCGCCGAGCAGTGGGCGCCCATCGTCTTCGATTTCGCCGTGGCGTACAACAGGAGCGGTCTGGATCAGGACGCCGTCATTGACAGCATGACCCCGCTCTACTACGGTCGCACAGCGGGGCTGGTGATGGAGAGCCAGGACATGGACAGCGCCACCTTCGAGCGGGAGGTGATTCAGGCGCAGGCCCGGACTTTCGGGGAGTTGAAGCCACGTCTGATCGAGCGCTGGGATCGCTGAGCAAAGATGCCGAAACACTTGAAGATCATCATTGATTGGGACGGCACACTGACGGCCGAGGAGACACAAGTGGCCGCACTGGCCGAAAAGTCGTTGGACACGCTGGCGAGGGAGATCGTCGGCGCACCGCGCGAGATGCTGGCCGCCGACTACACTGCCACACGGGCGCGCCTGCTGCGGGCGCCGCACCGCCACTGGTGGGAGGTCAACGGGCTGGTGGCCTCTTACTGCAACGAGGGCGCGTTCATCCTCAACACCACCACGCTGCAGGTGATGCTGCGGGAGAGCGCTGCCTACACCCAGGCCGTGACCGCCGCCTTTCCCCAGGCGGAGTATGATCCGGTGATGGATTGCATCAACTATCTGTTTCACCGCCACACGGCCGAGCTGCCCCCTCGTTTTCGCTCCGCTGCCCGCGACGTGCTGGTCGCCCTGGCCCAGCGCCCCGACCGCACGCCCATCATTCTCACCAACTCGCTGGGCGACAAGGTGAACCGCCATCTGGGGACTCTGGCGCTGAACAGAAAAATCACCGTGCTGGGCGACACGCGCCAGTACGACATGGATCCCGATTGGCCGCATCGCTTTCTGCACCCGCAACTGGGGGAGATCCAGGTCTGGCCGGTGTCCGAGAAATACCAGATTGACCTGCGTCGTCCGGTTTACTACCGCGCGCTGGTGCAGGCTGCTGCCGACGGCTCAAGACTGGCGGTAGTGGCCGATACCCTCTCGCTGCCCGGCGCGCTGCCGCTGATGATGGGCATCCCTTTCTTCCTCCTCCGCACGCCCTACACCCCCGCCTGGTGCGCCCAGGCCGTGGATGAGCATCCCCTGGGCCGCGTCCTCGACGACCTGGCCGACCTGCCAGCGGCGCTGGACGCCTTGGGATCAGCGGCATGTTGACCTGCGCCGCGACCTGTGGTATAATGGGCACGAATCCGATTCTAGGAGACGATGACCATGAGCGAAATGATGACAATCCCGGTATCCGAACGAGCGGCGCGCCACGCGGCCCGTCTGGCCTCTCTGACTCAGCAGCGCGTGGAAGACGTGCTCGCCGGATGGTTAGATTGGACCGCGGCTGAGATCCCCATCGAGACGTTGCCCAACGACGAACTCCTGGCGTTGTGCGACCTTGAGATGAACGGAGAGCAACAGCAAGAGTTGAGCCGTTTGTTGGCCGGGAACAGAGAAGGTTTGCTCGACGCTGCGGGGCAGGCCCGGCTGGACGAGTTGATGCAAGTCTACCGGCACGGGCTGGTACGCAAAGCCCGGGCGCTCAAAGTCGCCGTGCAGCGTGGGCTCTGGCCGCCGCTCAGTCCGGTGTCGCTTTAATAATGAGACTGTCCCGCATTCCGCCTGCCGTGGCCAACCGCGTGCGAGCGGCTGCTCGCAACCGTACTCCATCACACCACAACGCCGATGGCCTCTCCATCTCAGGGCGAGACGAGGGCCATCGGCGTTGCGTTTTTGGTTTGCAAACAACATGTCAGCTAACCACCTGCTTCGCCTCCCCCTTCGTCACCCCCAACATGCAGAGAATGGCCAGCACGAAGAAGCCCGGCGTGACCAGGAAGATCATATTGTAGTTGCGCCCCGTCAGGTCAATCACCCAGCCGTTGAGGATGGGCCCCACCACCGCCGCCAGCGTCCCCGCCACGTAGTACAGCCCCGTGTAGGTCCCCAGCACTTCCTCTGAAGTCGAGATGTCCACTACCATGGGCAGGCTGTTGATGTTGACCAACGACCAAGCCAGCCCTCCCACCGCCAGCAGGGCGACGATGGCGGGCACGGCCGGGACGAAGAAGGCGATCGCCAGGAGCACAGCGAAGATCGCCAGTCCCACGATGATGGTCCGCCTGCGCCCGAAGCGGGTGGCGATAAAGCCGCTGGGGATGGCGAAGATGATGAAGGTAATGTAGGCCACGCTGAGGATCATGCTGGCCGTGGATTCGCTCACCCCCAACGTCGTCACAGCGTAGGAACTGAAGAAGGTCTCAATGGCGTTGTAGCCGACGAACCAGAAGAAGATGGCCAGGATGAGCAGCACCAGGCTGCGGACGTTCTCCGGCGGGATGTCCCGCAGCCCTCGAAAGATCCCCAACCCCTCCTCCCGCCGGGCCGCCGATTCGACCAGCTTCCTGGGCTCCTTGACCTTCCAGAAGAGGATGACGACGGCGATGAGGGTGATGCCACCTCCAACCCAGAAGGGCAGCGGACGATAGATCTCGTAGAGCTTGGCGCCGCCCAGGAAGGCCATCACCCCACCCAGTCCCCCCATCAGGTTGATCACCCCGTTGGCCTTGGAGCGGAGCGGGGAGGGGGTCAGGTCGGGCATCAGAGCGATGACCGGGGTGCGAAACACCGCCATCGCCAGCAGCATCACCCCCAGGGCGGCGACGAAAAAGGCGAGCAGCCCGCTGAGCTGGTCCACCTGCCCGTTCAGCTCCGCCGGGATCATCTGGGGGACCAGGGGGATGAGAACGAAGGCCAGCACTGCGATGGGGGCAAAGATGAGGATGTAGGGCATGCGGCGGCCGATGTGGGTGTAGGTGCGGTCGCTGATGGCCCCCATGATCGGCTGGATGAAGAAAGCGGCGATGTTGTCCAGCGTCATGATGAACCCGGTGAGGGTGGCGCTCAGGCCGAAGCCGAAGGTCCGCACGGCCAATTGGGAGTCGAAGGCCGGATTGCCGGCCTGGAGGTAGATGGGGACGTAGGTGTTGTAGAGCGCCCACATGATGCTGGTGCCGAAAAAGCCAAAGCCGATCAGGAACGTCTTCTTGTAGTCCAATTTCAACTTCATTGCCGTCCTCCTTGTAAAAAGATGAGGTGAGTATAGCATCAGTTCCCGAACAAGGCAAGTGCGTCAGGGCGAGGCATGGCGGCTTCTGGTCTGTGCCGGCTTGACAACCCACGTCATGAAGCTATAATAGGGACAAAGGAGATCGGCGCCAATGATGAAAGGCGTAGTTTTCCCGTTTAGGGGGAACTTTTCACCTCCATGATGCGTCTTTAGAACATCACATCATAGGGAGCATATTTTATTTATGGAAAGACCACCCAGCAAAGTCAACGATTCGATGAAAAAAGTGGAGATAAAAGGGCAACCAACACCGTGGTGGGTCAAAGCCTTCATTACCGCGTCGGTGGTCTTTGTAGTTCTCTTCTTCACCACCTTCGGAGCTGGCCTGATTGCCTACGCCAATATTGCCCTGAGACTGCCGGCGCCAGATGAACTGGGAGCCCGTTCGGCGGACTTCGTGAGCACCAAAATCTACGACCGCCAGGGAGGGCTGCTATATGAGTTGTTTGACCCCCAGTGGGGCAGGCGCACCAAAGTGCCCCTGGACCGCATCTCGTCCTACTTGATCCAAGCCACTGTAGCTACCGAGGACAGGTATTTCTACCAGCACCCCGGTTTCGATCCCCTGAGCATCGCCCGGGCCATCTGGTATAACGTGACCGAGAGGGAGATTGTCTCAGGCGCCAGCACTATCACCCAACAACTGGCCCGCAACGTTCTACTTTCCCCCGTAGAACGAACACAACTCACCCTTTCCCGCAAGGTCAGAGAGGCGATTCTGGCTGCTGAGATCACCCGCCGCTATCCCAAAGATACCATCCTGGAGATTTACCTCAACGAGATCTTCTATGGCAACCTGGCCTACGGCATCGAGGCTGCCGCTGAGACCTACTTCGGCAAGTCGGCGGACCAGTTGAGCCTGGCGGAGGCAGCACTCCTGGCCGGCCTGCCCCAAGCGCCAGCCCTCCACGACCCCTACGCCAATCCCGATGCCGCCAAGGCCCGGCAAGCCGTGGTGCTGGGACTGATGGTGGAGGCGGGCTACGTCACGCCAGCCCAGGCCGAGGCCGCCCAAGCCGAAGAGCTAGAGTACGTTCCCCTGCGCTTCCCCATCAGTGCCCCCCATTTCGTGATGTACGTGCGCCAACTGCTGGAGCAGAAGTATGGAGTCGAAGCCCTCTACAAAGGGGGGCTCAGGGTATACACCACCCTGGACCCCCACCTGCAAGCCATCGCCGAGCGGGTGGCTGAGGAACACGTCGAGACCCTGGCCGAGAAGCACGTCACCAACGCGGCTCTGGTAGCCCTGAAGCCCGACACGGGTGAGGTGCTGGCTATGTTGGGCAGCGTGGATTTCTTCGACGAGGACATAGCCGGCCAGGTCAACGTCGCCCTGCGGCTTCGGCAGCCGGGCTCCTCCATCAAGCCCGTCACCTACGTAGCGGCCTTCGAGAAGGGCTGGACGCCAGCCACTCTCATCTGGGACGTGCCGACGGAGTTCCCCGATGGCGTCAATCCGCCCTACAAGCCCACCAACTACGACGACAAGTTCCACGGGCCGGTGCTCTTGCGCACGGCGCTGGGAAGTTCCTACAACGTCCCTGCGGTGAAGACCCTCCAGTTTGTGGGCCTGCCGGACATGCTGGCCACGGCCCACCGCCTGGGGATAACCTCCCTCAATCGCCCCGATTACGGCCTGTCCCTGACCCTGGGCGGGGGCGACGTGACCTTGTTTGAGATGGTGGGTGCCTACGCCGTCTTCGCCAACGGGGGCATGCGCGTCCCGCCGGTGGCCATCGCGCGGGTGGAGGACAGTGAGGGCCGCGTCATCGCTGAAACTTCCCCCCCAGAGTTGGGGGGGATTGAGGGGGGGCACGAGCAGGTCATCTCCCCTCAGCATGCCTACCTCATCACCCACATCCTGGCCGACGACCAGGCGCGCACGCCGGCCTTTGGGCCGAACAGCGTGCTGAAGCTCAGCCGACCCGCTGCGGCCAAGACAGGCACCACCGACGATTGGCGCGACGCCTGGACCATCGGCTACACCCCCGACCTGGTGTGCGGCGTCTGGGTGGGCAACAGTGACAATTCTCCCATGGACGGCGTCGCCGGTGCTGAAGGAGCCGGCTCCTTATGGCACAATTTCATGGAGGAGGCCCTGGCCGGCACGCCGACTCTCGATTTTATCAGGCCCCCAGGTATCGTGACGGCGGAGATCTGTGCGATATCAGGATCTAAGCCCAGCGAGGTCTGTCCCAAATGGGGGGCAGAGATTTTTGTAGCTGGCACTGAACCCAACGACCCGAGCCAAGACTTTCACCAACTGGTCAAGATCTGCAATGTGACGGGCCAGCGGGCCACGGAGTTCTGTCCGGAAAACGTGGTGGTGGAGAAGTACTTCGAGATCGCTCCTGAGGAGTACCGCTGGTGGGCCGAGGAGCGGGGCATCGAGCAGCCGCCAGTGGGCCTGTGTCCCCTGCACACCGGGCCGACGGAGGTGACCATCTTCCAGCCCGCTGAGGGGCAGGCGGTGGAGGGCATTGTGCCCGTGATCGGTCGCGTTCGGATGCCCGGCTTCGAGCATTACGACGTCCAGTACGGCGTGGGGCCTGATCCCATCGGCTGGGGCTGGGTGAGCGGCCCTCACTTGGCGCAGGTGGAGGATGGACTCCTGACCGAGTGGGACACCCGGGGGCTGGGGAATGGCCTAAAAACCCTGAAGGTGGTGGCCTTCGACCATCAGGGCCACACCGCCGAGGCGCGGGTGCAGGTTATGGTGGACAATCCCACGCCCACGCCCACCCTCACGCCGACCGCGACTCCCACCCCAACTGAGACGCCGACTCCCACCATCACCCCCACCCCAACGCCGACGAGCACCCCCACCGTCACCAGCACCCCTACGCTGACCCCCACTCTCACCCCCACGCCCACGAATACGCCGACACCTACCCCATCACCTACTGTGACGCCAACGCCTACCATCATCGGTTAACGAAAAGCGACAAGTGCTGCGGGCGCGGCGGCGGAGGTTACGGCGGTAGCCCTTGACAAATCGGCCCAAAGGACTTACAATGTAGACGTTCAGAAATAGGGAGAGGAGAATGAAGGATGACAGAGACGATTCTGGATAAGCCAGTAACCAGTGTAACACTACGGGAGCTTATTGAGACATTCCGGAAGGTTGTCCACGAGGTCATCCGCGAGGAACAGGAACACTACATTGACAATGAGGGCTACCTGGTCTTCTCCAGCGAGAGGGCCTATGCCGAGTATCTGGATAAGCAGAAAGGCAAGCTGCCTAGCGAGGTCCAGGCTTATTTCATTGATGAACACGGCCTCAAGGTTGTTTACAGCGACTACGAGCCTGTGCCGGAGAAAGTCCAGGAATTAGCCGAGACGCGCCAAAGGATCGCTGAGGGAAAGGCAGAATGGTATAGCCTGGAGGAAGTAGCCCACGAACTCGGTTTGGAGGAATAGACCGATGTTCGAGGTCGTGTTGGAGGAGCGAGCCAGACGTCAACTCGCCAGGCTGTCTAAGAAAATCGGCGGTGATATATTGCGGAAGCTGCGATGGCTGGGCGAGAATGTTGAGGTAATCAAGCACGAGCGATTGAGAGGTCACGAGGAGTACAGCCTGCACTACGGTCAGTATCGCATTCCCTATCTGCTGGACTGGACGAACCGGGTGATCACCGTCACGGACATTGACAAGCACGACGAGGCCTACCGTCGGCTCAAAAGAAGATAGCCAAGCGGGGCAACCACAAGGGATTGCCCCTACTGCGATGGTGAACAAGAAGGCCCTGTTCCTTCGAGAGGAAAGGGCTTTTGTTTTGCTCATCCTCTAACGTTTCACGGTCCGCCTAGCGGATGGGAACGGCTTCGTTCTGCTGCTGGCGCTGGGTACGGTCGGGGGGGCTGCTCCTGCGAAGGCGGCGGCACAAGCGCAAACCCTAAGGGTCCCGGAGACCCTTAGGGTTTTAGAGAATGGAGGCTGATTGACTGACATTTTTAACATATTCAGGGTAGGCCGAAGCAGGACACAATCCACTTGCGTTTGGGTTTGGCAGCTTGACGGCGGGAGGCAATGGCAGGCTCTGGATCAGGGGT
>DAOUDK010000137.1:0-23677 GCA_034431315.1 Anaerolineae bacterium | reverse complement strand
CCCATACTCGTCCAGCAGCTCCCTCATCTCCAACTCCACCAACTCCAATAGCTCCTCGTCTGGCATCTTGTCTACTTTGTTCAAGAACACCACTATCGCCGGCACCTCTACCTGACGCGCCAGCAGCAAGTGCTCCCTCGTCTGCGGCATCGGCCCATCGTCGGCAGCCACCACTAGAATAGCCCCATCCATCTGCGCTGCCCCAGTGATCATGTTCTTGATGTAGTCACGATGCCCAGGGCAGTCTATGTGGGCGTAGTGCCTGTTCTCTGTCTCGTACTCCACGTGCGAGATGGCTATGGTCAGACCCCTCTCCCTCTCCTCAGGAGCGTTGTCAATCTCGTAGAAGTCGTACCACTTGCCAAATCCCTTGTAACTCAAGACCTTGGTCATCGCCGAGGTCAGGGTCGTCTTGCCGTGGTCCACGTGCCCGATGGTCCCCACATTCACGTGGGGCTTCGTCCTCTCAAAATGCTCCTTGGCCATTTTCTAAGAACCTCCTGATGATATTCTGGAGCCCACGAGCGGGCTTGAACCGCTGACCTCCTCCTTACCAAGAAGGTGCTCTACCGCCTGAGCTACGTGGGCAGCATGATTTCAGATTTTGGATTTGCGATTTTAGATTTGATGTCGCAAGTTCTGCATCAAATCTGAAATCGGCAATTGAAAATCCAAAATCAGTCATGGTGGGCAGGGGGGGATTCGAACCTCCGAAGGCTGAGCCAGCGATTTTACAGACCGCTCCCTTTGGCCACTTGGGTACCTGCCCGTAATTGGTCCATTGGTCTTCTGGTCACATGGTTTGGTGGTCAACTAAAGCCCCTGACTACCTGACCATCAAGAGCCGACGGTCGGACTCGAACCGACAACCTACTCTTTACAAGAGAGTTGCTCTACCATTGAGCTACGTCGGCTTTGCTAAACACTGCTGCGGTCAAGTTCCTTAAGCCGACGCCAACAGTAGATAGTATAATAAAATTCGCTGGAAATGTCAAATTCTCGTGTCACCCTATCCCTCGCTGTTGCCAGACCTCATAGAGGGCGACAGAGCCAGCCACAGCCGTGTTCAGCGAGCTGATCTTCCCTCGCATAGGCAACCTGATCAGTATGTCACAGGTCTCCCCAACCAGCCGGCCCATGCCTCTACCTTCGCTCCCCACCACCAAGGCCAGAGGCATGGTCAGGTCGCATTGGTGATAGAGTTGGGCCTGGGGCACATCCTCCAAGCCGACGATCCAGAGCTCCCGGGCCTTAAGTTCCTTCATGGTCCGCACCAGATTGGTCACTCGGGCTACCAGGAGGTGCTCTGTGGCCCCGGCTGAGGAATTGACCACTGCGGGGGTAATCCCCACTGCGCGGCGCTTGGGGATAACGACGCCGTGAACGCCTATTACCTCGGCCGTGCGCAGCAGGGCACCGAAGTTCTGCGGGTCCTGGAGACAATCCAGCATCAGCAACAACGGCGTTTCCTGGCGTTGCTCAGCCTCGGCCAAGATCGCCTCTAATTCGACATAGGGATACGAAGTTGTCTCGGCGGCGACGCCCTGGTGGTTGAAGTCACCTATCTTGTCCAATTGTCGCCGTTCCACTCGCTGGATTGCCACCCCGCTTTTGTTGGCTAACGTCGCGATGTCGGCTACGATGCCCGTTTCCTTCATCCCCTGGGCCAGAACAACCTTATAGATCTTCCGACGCCCCGCTCTCAGGGCTTCTCGCACGGCGTTGCGGCCATAAAGTACTTCGTTCATTGCCTGCTGATCCGCCACCTTGCCCCCTCAGGCCGGTCTTCTAAGACTATCCCCAGTTCGGCCATTCTGGCCCGGATCTCGTCTGCCAAATCCCACTTTCGGGCTTCTCGCAACTTCTCACGAGTCTCGATCAAAAGCTCGATAAGGGGCTCTTCTAAACCTGCCGCCCCTTTAGCGATCTCATCGGGGATGACGCCCAGGATATCACCACCCAGCTCACGGTAGAGGTCATTGATGGCTACGAGGGTCTCGCGGCTGATCTCCTCTTCGGAGTCTAGCAGGGTGTTAACTTCTTTGTTGATATCGAACAGCACGCCAATGGCTGTCGCCGTGTTGAAGTCATCGTCCATCCCCGCGAGGAAACGCCTCTTGTGCTCCGCCAGCCTGGTAGCGAAAGCCCCGTCCAAATCCCCACTTTCAGCCCGCGAGAGCCGCTCCTGCACCGCCTGCACTGTCCCGTAGATGCGCTCTAACCCCTTACCTGCGGCTTGCAAAGCTGTTTCGCTTAAGTCCAGCGGACTGCGATAGTGGCCACCGAGAATGAAGAAGCGGATGGCCAGAGGCAAATAGCGTTCACAGGCTTCCCTCAGGGTGACGAAGTTGCCCAGGGACTTGTGCATCTCCTCGCCCTTGATCATTAGCATCCCATTGTGCAGCCAATAGCGGCAGAAGGATACCCCAGCAGCAGCCTCCGATTGGGCTATCTCGCAATCGTGGTGAGGGAACTTGTTCTCCATGCCACCGCCGTGGATGTCGAAAGGCTGGCCCAGGTACTTGGTGGACATGGCCGAGCACTCCGCGTGCCAGCCGGGGAAACCCCAGCCCCAGGGACTTAGCCAGCGCATGATGTGCTCCGGCTTGGCTCTCCTCCAGAGGGCGAAGTCGGCTGGGTGATGCTTGTCAGGATTGACCTCCACCCGCGCTCCCTCCATCAGCTCCTCCACCCGCCGGCCGGAGAGCTTGCCGTACTCAGGCCATTTAGCCACGTCAAAGTAAACTGAGCCGTTGACCTCGTAGGCATAGCCCTTCTCGATGAGGGTTTTGACCAGCTCGATCTGCTCTGGAATGTGCCCGCTTGCTCGTGGCGAGATATCCGGGCGCAGCACGTTGAGGGCGTCCATGTCCTCGAAATACCGCCGGGTGTAAGTTTCCACCAGTTCCATAGGCTCCACCCGCTCCCGGGCTACCCCCTTCATAATGCGGTCCTCACCCGAGTCGAGAAGATGCCCCACGTCGGTTATGTTCTGGACATAGCGCACCTTATAGCCAAGATAGCGCAAGTAGCGCACGATGATGTCGAAGTTGACGTACGTCTTGCCGTGGCCGAGGTGGGCATCCTCGTAGACCGTCGGCCCGCAGACGTAGATACCAACCCGTCCCTCATGCAGGGGCACAAACTCCTCCTCTTGACGGGTCAGGGAATTGTACACTTTCAAAGTCATCTCACCCTCCTCGAATGGCATGTTCACTCCACAATTGCGATGAGCGAAGGTCTCCCTACCGAACTCCTTTCGCCTCAGTTGCCTCGGTCGGGAGACCTTCGGCTATCAAGGTGCCTCTTTTCCCAGCAATGCGATGGGCGTGGCCGAGAGGCTTTGGTATCTGCTCGCGGTATAGTTGATTCACTGCTCTAAGCGGGCGAAGATCATGCGCCCAGCGGAGGTTTGCAAGACTTTGGTTACTACAACCTCGATGGTTCTGTTGATATAGCGGCGTCCATTCTCTACTACCACCATGGTCCCATCGTCCAAATAACCCACCCCCTGGCCCAGTTCCTTGCCCTCCTGAATGATGCGCACTTTCATTGATTCGCCGGGTAGGAGGACGGTCTTAACCGCGTTGGCCAGCTCGTTGATGTTGAGCACAGTTATGCCCTGCAGCTCAGCTACCCGGTTGAGGTTGTAGTCGTTAGTAACGATGGGGCAGCGCAGCTCCTTGGCCAGCATCACCAGCTTATCGTCAACTTCGTGCGCCTCCTCCACATCCATGTCATTGATTTGGATGGGGACTACTGACTCTTTCTGCAGCTTATTGAGCATCTCCAACCCTCTTCGACCGCGATTGCGACGCAGCATGTCCGAGGAGTCGGCGATGTGCTGGAGTTCATTCAGAACGAAGCGCGGTATCAGCATAGTGCCGCTAATGAAGCCTGTGCGGCTGATATCCGCGATGCGCCCATCAATGATCACGCTGGTATCCAGGAGGACATAGTTTTCCTGGCGAGGGGTTATTCCTTTCAAAGGCAGACGCCCGCTGAAGAGATTCACTATGTCCTGTTGCCGGACGGTCATCACAGTTATGCCCAGGTAGCCAAAGATGATAGCACCGATGAAGGGCAATACTTCGCCCAAGATCCCAGGTAGGCGTGACAAAGGGCCAGCAAGAAGTGCAGCAACGATCAAACCCATGATTAGACCGATGATAGCAGCTACCAACTGCTGAGCTGGAAGCTGACGAATCTTGCGGCGGATCCATGAAAAGGGCCTGGTGGTCAACCAGGGCGTGATAAGCAATCCTATAGTTATACTGGCTAAGGGAACAACGACTCTTATCGCGTAATCAACATAAGGCCAGGGGCTCAGTTCGACCAGAAAGTTGCTCGCTTGCCAGCCAGCAACGGCGAAGACTAACATTCCCGCCAAGCGCAACGCAACCTCAATTGTCATTCCTTTCACTTTCACTTTCACTTCCACCTCCATTTCTATTCTTTGATGAGTCAACCAGAAACAAAAATGAGTGTACCGCAGAGTACACTCAAACAGACAACGTGTTGCTCGCAACCCTGCTGCAAGTTGGCGCTACGATCTGGCGATGCCAACACAGCAGTTTCTTGTTATCTTGGTGACGTGTTATCGGTACGAATAAAGAGAGATAAGTTCTATGAAATTATGGTCTTACGAATGACGACAATAAATGAAAGGGTTACTTGCTTATCAAAGCCACCTGGAGGGCTTCTCGTAATGAGCGCACGCCTACGACCTCGATCCCGTCGGAGGCGATCTCCTGACGGCGGAAAGACTTGGGTACCAGGCAGCGTTTGAAACCTAGCTTGGCCGCCTCGTTCAAGCGCTTGGGCAGTTGCCCCACCGCCCTGAGCTCCCCTGAGAGGCCGATCTCGCCCACGATGGCCAGGTCCGCCGCCACCGGGGTGTTCCTGAAGCTCGAAGCGATGGCAGTGGCCACAGCCAGGTCCACTGCCGGCTCGTTTATCTTCAGACCACCCACCACGTTGACGAAGATGTCTTGATCGGAGAGCCGCAGCCCCACCCGCTTGGTGAGCACGGCCGCCAGGAGGAGCAAGCGGTTGAAGTCTACTCCATTGGCTGTCCGACGGGGCAGGCCGAAGCTGGTGGTGCTAGCCAGGGCCTGGATCTCTACCAGGAGAGGGCGCGTGCCCTCCAAAGTGACGGCTATGGTGGAGCCAGCCGCGTTGGGCAGCCGTTCGGCCAGGAAAGCTTCGGAGGGATTGGCCACCTCGATCAGCCCCTGGCTTCCCATCTCGAAGACGCCCACATCAGAGGTTGCCCCGAAGCGATTCTTGACACTGCGAAGCAGGCGGTAGGCGTGGAAACGATCTCCCTCCAGGTAAAGTACTGTGTCTACTATGTGTTCCAGCACCTTAGGCCCAGCGATGGAGCCCGCCTTGGTCACGTGCCCCACGAGGAAGATAGAGATGCCCTCGCCCTTGGCCACCTGCCTCAGACGAGAAGCGCACTCGCGCACCTGGCTGATGCTGCCTGCGGTTGACTTCAGCTCGTCCAGGTAAACCGTCTGGATAGAGTCAACGACTACCATCTTGGGCATGAGTTCTTGGATGTGCTCCACGATGATGTTCAGGTTGATCTCCGTCAGAAGATAGAGTTGGTCGGTGGTTAGCCCCAGGCGCTGCGCGCGCATCTTGATCTGCTGCACTGACTCCTCGCCGGAAACGTAGAGCACGGGGGCCCCGCCCCTGGCCATAAGCGCAGCGACCTGCAGGAGGAGAGTGGATTTGCCGATGCCCGGATCGCCTCCTACCAAAACCAGCGAGCCAGGCACAATGCCGCCCCCCAGCACACGGGAGAATTCGGGCATGGGCAGTTGCACGCGTTCCAGGCCATCGCTTGTCACCTCCGAGAGACGCTGGGGCTTGCTGCGCTGCACGGCATACGAAAGGGGAGAGCGTGCTTTGCTCTCCACAATCGTCTCTACCAGGGTGTTCCATTCACCGCAATCTGGGCAGCGCCCCATCCACTTTGGCGAGGTGCTGCCGCACTGCTGGCAGACGAATTGAGTGCGTGTTTTACCCATTCACGATCCTATACTTTAGACCACAGTTTCAGGCTAACCTTCAGAGTTTGGGCGACTTCTTCCTCAATGATTCCCAGGTCTCTGAGCTCATCCACAAATTGGCTGCCGTCAAGCCCAGAGTCCTGGGCCACCTTAGCGGACATGTAGGCAAAGATTTTCCATCTATCTACTTGGCTTTCCAGACGAGATATTTTCAAGCGATCGATCATTACCTTGGGAATAAGAAATCCCCCAACAAAGCCGAGAAATCCGAGAGCAAATTGTGCCGCTCTGTCAGGAGGCAGAACCGCCATTGTGACAGATACTCCAATACCGATCAAGAAGCTCACGACTACCCACGATACATAACGCCTATCAAACAACCATTGCCTATCAGGGTAGACGAGCACAACGACGCTGAACAGAACTCCAATTCCAAAACCGGCCAGGGCGTAAGGATCCATAGGTGTCCTACCTTGATGGTGGTGGCGAGACGCTCAGTGTCCTAGCAATGTCCGCCCACCTTGCTGTCAGGCGATACATGCCATCCACTTTTTCGACAATTTCTTCGCTTTCCAGCTTGTTAAGGTAAAGTCGCATCGCTCCCTCATCGAGTTTGCTTGGGACCTCAGCATCACGCAGCAGTTGTTCAGCTTGCTGCCTAAGTTCAGGCAAGTTGAGTTTCTGATCGCGACTTTTGACCAGACTACCCACAAGGGCTGAGACAATGGGATTTTCTAAAACATCGCCTACCAACTTACGATCTCTGGCGTTTCCAGGTAGCCAAGACATAGTTTACCCTCCTCATTAGTCGAAGATCTCCTCTGTTTTCGCCTCGGTCGGGAGACCTTCGGCGATCGCAGGGAAGCCGCTAGCTTTTTGCAAGCTCAATAACTCTTGCAGCGTCTTTTCTTCCCCTATTAACCTCTCGATGATATGCTCCCATGACCTGGTATCTGCCACCGCTTCCAGCACAGGAATCCCACCGATCTTCGCCTTTTCGTAGTTTGGAAGATTTTCTAATCTTTCCAGTGCCTCGTTCAGTTCCTCAAGGCCCATTTCGTATTTCTGCCGCAATAACTGGTCTTCGAGATGCAACTTGCCTATTTCCATGTCAACTGAATAAAAAGGATCTTCTTGCCATTTTTGCTCACCTCTAAATCAATTTGTCGTGTGGCCTAGGGCACAGGCAAGTCTATGCGTCCGCCTACATAAGCGGCCTAGCAGTCTGTCGGAGTAATCGAATTATGGACAACCTGCGTGTTGTAAACAGATGGTTTTCCATTGTTTCAACTGGTTTATGGTAGGCAGTTTTGTCGGAGAGCGTTCTCTCCGACAGGCTGCTAGACATATACATATCCCTCCAACGTGTAAGCCTCGTTGTCCTCAACGGTGAGACAGACTGGATTGCGAATGGCTCGAAAGGTCGCGAAGGCAGCAATAACGCTATCAAGAGCGTCGCCGTGGCGGTCTTCCAGAACAGCCGACCGGACTTCCCGTGCCGGGATGGACAAAATGCCTGTAGCTTCGATTCCCTCGAGGATGCGTGCGCGAGTCGCGTAGCTCTCATCAGTGCCACGCTTGTAGTACCGCAAATAGAGATTCTCCCGCTTTAACGTTGAGGCCGGGCATATCTCCAGAACCCACGGTCTGTCCGGTAGCGCGCTCTGCATGGGGAGCACGTACGCAAGGCGGTCTCGCACCAGCGGGTGAAGCACGTCGCGGATCCCAAAGTAGGTCTGGCGATAGAGGCGTAGGTTATAGGACGAGAACGGGGTTCGACTCTCCCGATCGGTGACCCGCTTGAGTTCGGAGCCACCAGCGGCTACACGGCAGATATATCTGAACTCCTCAGGGTTGGAGTAGCTGCCAGGAAAGGACAGAACGAAGTCCTCCCAATTATCCTGTTTGACTAAAGCTCGTGGCAGTCCGAAAGGGAAGTCGATCCCAAAGGCGCACGCTCCTTCCTGCCTCTCGATAAAATCCCGAAGCGCCGTTAGGCACCGGTCACGGCCCTTCCCCGAGCCCGTCAGGGCATCCCCCCGGCGACAATCTTCGATCCGCAGGACGCCATCTTCGATTACGCCACTCGCGATCCATATCTTCTTACCGGCATCCTTCGCGCCGCTGAAGTCAACACCGTAGACTCGGCTTGGGTAACCTGGCGAAGGGCGTATCGATCTTCTCCCCTTGATAGCCATGCTTTGCAAAATCTCCTTTACGGTTTTTGTCTCCCTCAGGCCGACATCCCTGCCATCTGGGGGGCCTCAACCTGCTCCTGGGCTCGCAGTGTGATCTCGTCCTCTTCCAGATCAACGACTACCGTGTCACCAGGCTCAAATTCACCGGCCAGGAGCTTTTCGGACAGAGGGTCCTCGACCAAACGCTGGATGACCCGCCGCAGATGCCGGGCGCCAAACTCGGTGCTGTAACCCTCCTCGGCCATGAAATCCTGGGCCTCGTCGGTGGCTTTTAGTTCTATCTGGTGCTCGTCCAGCCGCTCCCTGATCTTGTCCAGCTCCAGGGTAACGATTTGCTTGATCTCCTCCCTGGTCAAGGCCTTAAAAACTATTATCCCCTCCACCCGGTTGAGGAATTCGGGACGGAAGGTCTTCTTGAGTTGAGCTAACAGCTTCTTTCGCATCTCCTGGTAGGCTTGCTCTTCGCCATTGGCCTCGTCACGAGGCACGGCGAAGCCCAGGCTTGTCTCCCGCTTGATGAGCTGGGCGCCTATGTTGGAGGTCATGATGATGATGGTATTGCAGAAGTCAACCTCTCGCCCCCTGGCGTCGGAGAGACGTCCCTCCTCCATAAGCTGGAGCAATATGTTAAAGACCTCAGGGTGGGCCTTCTCCACTTCGTCGAAGCAGATAACAGAGTAAGGGTTACGGCGGATGGCTTCAGTGAGCTGCCCAGCGTCGTCGTAGCCAACGTAACCCGGCGGAGCACCTACCAGCCGGGCCACGTTGTGGCGCTCCATGAACTCGGACATGTCCAACTGCACCAGGGCATCCTCGCTGCCGAACATGAACTCAGCCAGGGCCTTGGCCAGCTCCGTCTTACCCACACCCGTGGGCCCCAGGAAGATGAATGAACCAATGGGCCGTCTCGGATCCTTCAGGCCCGCCCGTGCCCTGCGAACAGCTTTGGCAATGGTGGTGATGGCCTCGTCCTGGCCAACAATCCTTTGGTGCAGGGCAGCTTCCATTTGCAGGAGCCGCTCCGTCTCCTCGCCGGCAATGCGAGCGAGAGGGATGCCCGTCCACATGGAGATCACCTCAGCCACATCGTCGGCCGTGACTGACGGGCCATCCTCTGATGAGAAATCCCAGCCCAGGCGAAGCTGGTTTAACTTCTCTTGGAGCTCTACCTCCAAGTAGCGTAGGTCTGCTGCATCTTCGTATTGTCCATCCTCAATAGCGCTGTCTTTTTGGCGTTGTACCGTCTTCAAGCCGAGGTAGGTCTCCTTCAGGCCTGTAACCTGGGGGACCTTATACACGCGCACCCGAGCGGCAGTCTCGTCAATGAGGTCTATGGCCTTGTCCGGCAGATACCTGTCGGATACATAGCGGGCGGCCAGGTGAGCGGCCGAATGGATGGCCTCGTCAGATATCCTCAGCTTGTGGTGAGCCTCGTAGCGCCCTTTTAAGCCTTGCAGGATGTCAATAGTCTCCTCGACGGTGGGCTCCCCGACCAGGATGGGTTGGAAACGCCGTTCCAAAGCGGAGTCGCGTTCAATGTATCTGCGATACTCATCGGCTGTGGTGGCCCCGATGCACTGGAGCTCCCCCCGCGCCAGAGCTGGCTTGAGGATGTTGGCCGCGTCCACGGAGCCGCCAGCAGATCCTGCTCCAACCAGCATGTGCAATTCATCTATGAAGAGAATGCTGTCTGAGTTCTTGATCTCAGCAATAACCCGTTTAAGCCGCTCTTCGAACTGGCCACGGTATATGGTGCCGGCTACCAGCGAGCCGACATCCAACTGTATCAGGCGCTTGCCGAGCAGAGGCGCCGGTGAGTCGCCAGCCACGATACGCTGAGCCAGTCCCTCCACGATGGCCGTCTTACCCACCCCAGGCTCGCCGATGAGAGCCGGGTTGTTTTTTGTCCGCCGCGACAGGATTTGAATGACCCGCTCTATCTCCGTTTGCCGACCGACGACAGGGTCCAGCTTTCCCTCCTCGGCCAAGGCCGTGAGATCGGTCGCGAGATGATCAATGAGGGGGGTCTTTCTCTCCTCTCTGGCACGACCAGCATAGACGGGGTTCTTCATCATGCCCCGCGTGGTCTCGGTGCGCACTCTGTCCAAACTGACCCCCAGGCTCTTCAGCACATCAATGGCCACACCGTCACCCTGGCGCACTAGCCCCAAGAGAAGGTGTTCGGTGCCAATGTAATGGTGCCCTAGCCGACGCGCCTCATCAAAAGCCAGCTCTATCACCTGTTTGGTACGTGGAGTGAGGTATGCCTTGCCGAATGAGGCCTGCCGGCTGGGCCCACTGATCCTCTCGACTATCTGCTGCACCCGCTTTGGCTTGACCCCCAAGCCCTTTAAGACCCTGCTAGCCATGCCATTCTTCTCACCTATCAGGCCCAACAGCAGGTGTTCGGTGCCGATGTAGCCATGATGGAGACGCTGGGCCTCCTCTTGAGCCAGGGTCAGGACATGGCGGGCTCTCTTGGTGAACCTGTCGAATTTGTCAGCCATCCTACATGCCCTCTCGTCTACTCGTTCGGCTTGCTCGATGAGCCGGTGCCTGTCAACAACTGAAAGTGAAGTATAATTGCCTAAGATCTGCTATCGTCTGTCGAAAGGGATTCAGTAGGCTGGAGGGCTTCGCCTTCGGCTACCGAAATGGCTTCTGGGATCTCTTCAGCCCCTTCGCTTTCCATCTGGACCGATTCCTCTTCTACACCCTCGCTTGCTACTTCGACTTCGTACTCCTCAGACTGAAGGGTTTCGCTCTCAGCTACTGAAATGGCTTCTGGGGCTTCTTCAGCCCCCTCGCTTTCCACCTGGGTCAGTTCCTCTTCTTCTTCCTTACCCTCGCTTTGTACTTCGGCCTCGCGCTCCACCTCTTTGAGCATGGCCGCCTGTTCCACGCGCCAGTCCAGATCAGCGTACTCGGCTTTGGCGACGCTTTTCAGGCTGAGGCCCATGCGGCGGCGATCGGGGTCGAAGCGGACGATCCTAAGGGTGAGGGTGTCTCCCTTTTTGACCACCTCTTTGGGATGGGCGATGCGGTCGTCCGATAGTTCTGAAACGTGGACCAACCCTTCGATCTCATCCCCTTTTAGCCGGGCAAAAGCCCCGAATTCAGTCACGTTGGTGATGGTGCCCTCCACTAACTGACCTTCTGAATATTTTTCCTCAACTTGGCTCCAGGGATCGGCCTGCAAACGCTTGAGGCTGAGACCAATGCGCTGCTTCTCGCGATTGACGTTCGTGACGTAGACTTCCACCTCGTCGCCCATCTGGAGCACTTCCCTGGAATGAGACACCCGCCCCCACGAAAGCTCCGACACGTGAATCAGGCCGTCGGCCCCTCCCAGGTCAACAAACGCGCCGAAGTCGCACAGGCTGCTAACCCGTCCGCGGCAGACGTCGCCCTCTTTGAGTGTAGCCAGTAAATGTTCCTTTTGCTCCTTGCGCCATATTCGAGTGGCGGCTCGTTCGGAGAGGATCAGGCGGTTGCGCTCACGATCCAATTCGATGATCTTAAGCATCAATTGCTGGCCAACCATCTTTGCTCGGCTCTCCTCGCGAGTCAGGGCCCTTCCCTCATCCCGCCGCGAGAGACGAACCAACTGTGAAGCCGGCACAAAGCCTCGCACCTGCCCCAGTTGGACGATCAATCCCCCCTTGTTGTGGCCGGTCACTGTCCCCTCGAAGACCTCGCCAGTCTCGCGAAGTTTCTCTAAAGAGCGCCACTCCTTCTCCTGATCGGCCTGACGCAGAGAGAGGACGATCCGACCGTCTTTGCTCTCAGGATTCACTACATAGGCTAGCACTTCGTCCCCGACTTTTATCTCCTCGATGGCCTCTGGCCCCATGCTCTCCAATTCGCGCCTGGAGACAGTCCCTTCGTATTTCCAACCTACGTCAATCAGTATCTCTTCGGGGCTGACTCGCACCACCTTTCCCTCCAGAACGTCGCCTCGACTCAAAGTCTTGAAATCGTAGGCTCCCTCTGGAAGATGCTCCCCCGCATCAGCGGTCTGGTCTTCGACCACCTCTGGGGCCATCTCTTCTTCTACCGCCAAGATGTTCTTTTCTTCCATGAGATCTCCCTTATTTTAGATTGCTCATATTATACCAACTTTCGCGCCAAAAGGCAAGAAAAAAATGGCGGCATAGGTTTCAACACAGCACAATCTGTAGCGGCGGACGGCACCGTCCGCTTGGAGCAACGACCCCAGTGCGTCGCTGCCACGGGCGTCGAATCTACTGAATTGGCGGGAGAACCTGCCAGAGCTGCTGGCGGTTGGACAGTTGGCCCGCACAGCCCATTACCCCACGGCCGCTATGGCGTCTATTTCCACCAAGGCTCCCAGGGCCAGGCCCACCTCTACGGTCGAACGAGCGGGTGGTTCATTGGCAAAGAACTCGCCATAGACTTCGTTCATGGCCCTGAAGTCGCCCATGTCTTCGAGAAACACCGTGGTCTTTACCACTTTGTCCAGGGAACTGCCGGCTGCCTCCAGCACGGCGGCGATGTTTCTCAATACTTGACGGGTATACTCTTTGATCCCCCCCTCGACCAACTCGCCCGTGGCTGGATCGAAGGCCAACTGGCCGGCGGTGAAGACCAAATCGCCCACGCGTATGGCCTGGGAATAAGGGCCTACCGCCCCCGGAGCCTTTTTGGTAGCTATCACTTCTCGTTTCATCGAACATCCTCCTTGTGGTTATTTGTCATTGATTCTCTACCCCTATTGCCCCCGCCCCCAGCATCCCGGCCAGGGCCTTCTTCAGAGCGGGGCAATAGCCAGTGGTGGCGTTGGGGAAATCCAACTGTACTCGCCGCCCGTCGCTGACCAAATAGAAGCTGAAGCGATCATCACCCTCATAGCTCTGCAATAGACTATGCACCTGCCCCAGGCGTTCGCTGTCCCGCTCTTGCTCCCCGGTGCGACGGATGGTGATGCGGAGGTATCGGGGCCCGCCCTGAGTTTTGCCGAAGGGACTACCAGGCCGGTGCTTCTCTTCATCCGCCGGCCGGCTGATCAGCAGGTAATCTTGAACCGATTCGCAGATCACCTTGGCTCCCCTGCCCTTTGCGTCCACCCTGCCTTTGACGACCAGAATCTTGTCCGCCTGCCAAAGCTCACGGGTCTTCTCGTAGGTGCTGGGGAAGACGATGACCTCAATGCTGCCCTGTAGGTCCTCAAGTTGCACAAAGGCCATGGGTTTACCCTTCTTAGTTGTGTGGGGACGCACCCAAAGCACCACTCCGGCTATGATCACCTTTTGGCCAGCCATCTCCTCGTCAATCTCGCCGCAGGAAGCGGTCACTGCCCCATCCAGGCTGGCCGCTACCTGCTGTAACGGGTGCTCGGAGACGTAGAAGCCAACTAGCTCCTTCTCCCAGGCCAGCATTTCCTTGCGAGGCACCTCGGGAACGTCGGGCAGAGGTAGGGAACTTCTCATAGCCTGAGAGAAGCCACTGGAGTCATCGAACATGCTCAATTGGCCCACCTCCTGGGCCTGGTGGATGCTCTGGCTAAGAGCCATCATGGGATCAACGATGGCCAACAGTTGGGATCGCTGGCCGAAGGCATCCAAAGCACCGACCTTGATAAGACATTCCAAAGCCCGGCGGTTCACCTGGCGCAAATCAACCCGCCGGCAGAAATCCTCAATATCCTTAAAGGGGCCATCTTGCCCTCGGGCAGCCAGTATGACTTCAATGGGCCCTTCGCCCACGTTCTTCACTGCTCCCAGACCATACTGGATGGCCCTGCTTTCCTCCCCGTCTCCTTCTATCGTAAAGTCCAACCCGCTTCTGTTCGCATCCGGCGGCAGGATCTCGATTCCCATCCTGCGACACTCGGCGATGAACTGGCCAACCTTGTCGGTGTTGTTGCGCTCCACGCTCAGCAGGGCGGCCATGTACTCCACGGGGTGTTTCGCCTTGAGCCAGGCCGTCTGGCAGGTGATGACGGCGTAAGAAACGGCATGCGCGCGGTTGAATCCATAGCGAGCGAAGTACTCAATAGCGTCGAAGATCTCCTCAGCCTTCCCAACTCCGATGCCGCTGTGCTTGACTGCTCCCTCAATGAAGGTCTCCCGATGCTTGAGAAGTTCCTTCTTCTTCTTCTTGCCTATCGCCCGGCGCATCAGATCAGCATCGGCAGCCGAATAACCGGCCAGTTCGGTCAGAATGCGGATGATTTGTTCTTGGTAGACACAGATGCCGTAGGTTTCTTTCAGGATGGGTTCCAGCCTGGGATGCATATAGGTCACTGCCTCACGGCCGTGCTTGCGGGCGACGTAATCGGGGATGAATTGCATCGGGCCAGGGCGGTAGAGGGAGATCACCGCCACTATGTCCTCGAAGCCTGTGGGCTGCATGTCAGTGAGGACGCGGCGCATACCCGCTGATTCCACCTGAAATATGCCAGTCACATTACCGCTGGAAAGTAGCTCAAAGATGGCAGAGTCATCAGTGGGAATGGTGTGCAAATCCAGTTGGAGGCCGTGATTATGACGGATGAGCTCGACGGCCTGGCGCATGATGGTCAGAGTGGAAAGGCCCAGGAAGTCAATCTTGAGCAGGCCGATGCCTTCCAATATCTCCATCGGGTATTGAGTTACAGCTATGGCCCCCTCCTCACTTCTGGTTGGGCGGTGCAGCGGGGTGTAGTTGATCAAGGGCGCGTCGGCGATGACCACGCCGGCAGCATGGGTCGAGGCATGACGAGCAACTCCTTCTAAACTCTTGGCCGTATCAATGAGCTTTTTGATATAGTCCTTGCTCTCGTATAGATTCCGAAGCTCCGCTACTTTGTCCAGGCCATGCTGGAGTTTGACTTTTGGCCCAAAGGGGATCAACTTGGCTACCACGTCTACCTCGTTCAGAGGCAGGTCCAGGGCTCGCCCGGCGTCGCGGATGGCCGCCCTCGCGCCCATGGTGCCGAAGGTGATGATTTGGGCCACCATGTCTTGGCCATATTTTTCCACTGTGTACTGGATCATCTCATCGCGGCGCTCGTCGGGGAAGTCCAGATCAATGTCGGGCATGGACACCCGGCCCGGGTTGAGGAAGCGCTCGAAGATGAGGTCGTGCTTCAGCGGATCCAGATTAGTGATGCCCAGGGTATAGGCCACGATGCTGCCCGCCACGGAACCACGCACAGTCCACCAGATGTCCCGTTCCTCGGCATGACACACCAGATCCCAAACGATCAGGAAGTAAGTGTCAAAGCCCATCTGATGAATGATGCCCAGTTCGTGCTGGAGGCGGGCCTCGATCTCTGGGGTGACGACGGCATAGCGATTCCTCAAGCCCTCCTGGCACAAGTGACGCAGGTAGCTCTCGGCGTCGTAGCCTTCGGGAACCTCGAAGACCGGCAGGTGATAGCCCTCCCTCTCCAAGTCCAGGTTGCATTTCTCGGCGATGAGCAGGCTGTTTCCCACCGCTTGCGGCACATCGGAGAAGAGGGCGGCCATTTCCTCGCCGCTCTTGAGGTAGAAGCTCTCGTCACCCATCGTCATGCGCTTGGGATCGTTGATGGTGGTGTTGGTCTGGATGCAGAGGAGGATCTCCTGGGCCTTGGCCTCCTCAGGGCGCACGTAGTGGACATCGTTGGTAGCTACCAGAGGGATGCCCATTTCATTGGACAGGGCAATGAGCCCCTCGCTCACACGTTTAAGTTCAGGGATGCCCTCGTGTCGCTGCAGCTCCAGGTAGAAATTGCCCTGTCCGAAAGCATCTCGGTACCAGCCGGCCACCTGGCGAGCTTTGTCCAATTGCCCATTCAAGACCAGGCGGGGAATCTCCCCTGAGCCGCAGCCGGAGAGGGCGATCAGCCCCTCGGCGTGCTCGGCCAGGTACTTCTTGTCCACGCGGGGTTTGTAGTAGAAGCCTTCGAGCTCTGCGGTCGTGGCTATCTGGAGCAGGTTATGATAGCCGATGCTGTCCTTAGCCAGCAGGGTTATGTGATGAGATTTCCTGTCTTTTTTGGACTCTCTCTGCTTCATGCCACGGGGGGCGATGTACATCTCGACGCCGATGATGGGCTTTATCCCGTGCTTCTTAGCCGCCTGGTAGAACTCGATGGCTCCGTACATGACTCCGTGGTCGGTGAGGGCCAGGGCCGGCATGCCCAACTCCGTGGCTCGGACAACCAGGTCCTCTATCCGACCCAAGCCATCGAGCAGGGAGTATTCGCTATGCACATGGAGGTGAGCAAAGGGACGCATGAAACACTCCTAATCAAATGTTGCCTGTATTATACTACAAAATCCTTTTTAGCATAGCTCCGGAGGGCTGAAAAAGGGCCTTTGGAGGAAATTTTAAGGTTAGAACGCGGGGGTTGACCTAACTTCCGTTCGGCTGTATAATCCGATGACAGATCAACGAGTAACGAGGTGATGAGTGGAGATTCACGGTTTTCTTGACATTCTCAGCTTGTTTGGCGCGGGGGTCTGCGGGCAGATGCCCAGCCACTCTTTCATCATCGGCGGGAGACAGCTTCCGCTCTGCGCTCGCTGCACGGGGACCTATCTGGGCGCTCTGCTGGGTTTTTTGGGCCTGGCTGCGCTGAGGAGGTGGCGCGCCAGCGGCCTGCCGCCCAGCGAAGTCCTAGTCTCACTGATCAGCTTCATCGTTCTATGGGGCATTGACGGCCTCAACTCTTTCCTGGCCCTCCTCCCCAACGCTCCCCACCTCTACCAGCCCCACAACCTTTGGCGCCTGATCACAGGTACTCTGCAGGGCCTGGCCCTGAGCATCATCGTCTATCCCATCTTCAACTTCGTTCTCTGGAAAGAGGCCGACTCCGAGAGGGTAGTCCGCAACTGGCGGGAGTTGGGCTATCTTTTGATCTCAGCCGCTCTGCTCGTATGGATCGTCCAGACGCAGGCCAGTTTTCTATTGCATCCTGTAGCCGCCTTGAGCATCCTGGGGGTGCTGGCCATGCTGACGCTCGTAAACACCATGATCGTCTTGATCGTGACCCGGCGGGAGAGCAAAGCCGAGAGCTGGCACGATGCTTTTAGGCCCCTCTTGCTGGGACTGTTAGCTGGCTTCCTCGAACTCGGCGCGCTGGGACTGCTACACCTCGCCTTGATCCAACGGGTGGCTTTGCCTGTTTAGCGTGGCTAGTGAAAATTGCCAGGAACTGGAAACGCTGGTATAATAATGTCGGTTTCATCCGCTGGCCTGGGCTCAAGCCTGGGGCCTCAACACAAGAAGGAGGGAAAAAATGGACATCGGCAAATCGTTGACGTACATGTTTGAAGATGAGAAATGGGCCAACAAAGTGGTGGTGGGAGCGGCAATTAACATGATCCCCATCCTGAACTTCGCCAGTGCAGGCTACATGTTAGCCACGATTCGCAATGTGGCAAATGACGTCGTTCCCTCTTTGCCAACCTGGGATGACTTCGGCGATTACTTCGTCAAGGGGTTGATCTTAACCGTGATTGGATTAGTCTATTCCCTGCCCCTGCTCATTCTCTCTTGCTGTCCCCTGGTTTTGATGTTCCTGACCGCTTTCTCCGAAAATGAGGAAATGGCTGCGGCGTTGGGAGTTATTTATCTCCTCGTCATTGGCCTATTTGGGCTACTTGTCCTCCTGTATGCTCTCGCCTACACCTTCGTCATGCCCGCGGTAATGCTCCAGTACGCCTCGGCCGGGGATTTCTCCGCCGCGTTCCAATTTGGCCAGATATTTGCCTTCATCCGAGACAACATCAACAGCTACGTAAAAGCCTGGCTCTACGTGCTCGTTCTGGGTGTGGTGATCGGAATCGGGGAACTCATGGTCGGCCTGATTGTGGGCTGGATCCCCATTTGTGGTTGGATTTTCTCCTGGGTTCTAGGGCTGGGAGTTGCCTTCTGGACTTACCTGGTCGTGGCCTACGTCTACGGCCAGTTTGCCTGCGAGGTACAGCTTCCGATGCGCCCGGCTTCTGCCATCGCGTAACCAGGCCCTCAGGTGCCCGGCACTTCTACAAGTGCCGGGCACCTCGCTGCTTCCCCGCTAAACGCCGGACGAGCCGAGTTCACTTCTGCGCCTCTATGCTGACCAAAGAGGTCCTCCCAGCCTCAACCTCTACCTCTTTGGTATACAGCCGTCCGTCTATCCTGGTCCTCAGGACGTAAGAGCCGGCCGGCACATCCCCCATCACAAAGTTCTCCCCCCATTCCTCATCAGGGTTAACCTCATCGCTGGCATAGGCCCAGGTTTCGCGCCACCGCCTGTCGGGCGCCTCCGCTCGGTGAAAGTTGATGACCACCTCAGGTATAGGATGCCCCTGGGCATCCAACAACTGCCCGGCGATTGCCCCGTGGCCGGGCAAGGGCTTCAGCCACAGCTCCGGGTTGCGAGTGTCGGCGTAGGTGTTGGCTCCCACCCGCACCTCGAAGTGAAGGTGAGGCCCGATGGCCACCCCCGTCATTCCCACCTCGCCCAGCACGTTGCCTGTCGTCACTCGCTGGCCGACGCGAGCCGTTACCTGCGAGAGGTGACCGTAGAGGACAAAGACAGGCTGCCCGTGGAACTCTCTATCCAACTGCACCACTACGAGCTGGCCATAAAAATCGGGTCTGAGGCCGTAGACTTTGGCCTGATCGGTGCCAGCGACGACGATCGTCCCTGAGGCGACTGCCAGCACGGGGGTGCCACTGGGATTCTCGATGTCCACCCCGTGATGGAGAAAATAACGACCGCCGGCCGTGGTGCCGTAGGGATAGTAGCGGCTGGCCTGCACCTGGCCCTCAGGGCCGATGGGGCGATCCAGCCAGTAGTGATCCTGGGGAGGCCCTGGTGTTTCCGTCGGCGTGGGCGTGGGTGTGGGCGTGGATGTTGGGGTAGACGTCGGTGTTGCCGTGGACGTGGGTGTTGCCGTGGGTGTGGGCGTAGGGGTATTAGTGGAGGTTGGCGTTGGCGTTGCCGTGGGTGTGGACGTAGGGGTACTGGTGGAGGTTGACGTCGGCGTCGGCGTTGCCGTAGACGTGAGTGTCGGTGTGGACGTGGGGGTGCTGGTGGAAGTTGGCGTTGGCGTAGAAGTTCCCAGGATGGCGAGATGAGCAGAGGGACGCCAGCCCAAAGCGACGGCTGAGATGACCAGGGCCAAAACGAGGGCGCCGATTATCAGGACTTGTGGGCCGTTCTCGGTCTTGACCAAAGCGCTTACTCCTGCTGGATGAGGTCAGCCAGGCGATTCTCCAAAACCTGCTGGGACGAGAAGTCGCCCAGTTGCAGGTAGAATTTTGCCGCCTCTACCAGTGCCTCGTTGGGGATGAGGCCAATGAGCTCACTTTCTACCACGGACACGCCATAGCACTCCGCCTCGCGGCGGATCATCTCCGCCACGCGATGAACGGGCGTCTGGCGATAGTCGGTCAGGTTCATTGATACCTGAGCCTGGCCTTTGACCAGGAGACCCAGGGCCTTGACGTAGCGCAATCCGCCGGAGGAGTGGCGCACCGCGCGGGCGATGGCCTTAGCGATCTCCACGTCATCGGTGCCCAAGTAGACGTTGAAGGCGACTAGGGGCGCCCTGGCCCCGATAGCTGTAGCTCCCGCCTTGCCCACGCGCCGGGGGCCGAAGTCAGGCTCACGTTCGGGCCTGGTTGCGATCTCCGCTTTGATCCCCTCGTATTCACCCCGCCGCACGTCGGCCAGATTCCGCCGTTCGGGTCGGGTGGCTGCTTTTTCGTAGAGATAGACGGGGATGCCCAGCTCGCGACCCACCCGCTCCCCCAACCGTCGGGCCAGGGCCACGCAATCCTCCATGGTCACGCCCTTGACGGGCACAAAGGGCACCACGTCGGCCGCCCCCAGGCGGGGATGCTCGCCTTGATGCAGATTCATGTCAATGAGCTCCGCTGCTTTCTCGATGCCCCGGAAGGCGGCCTCCTCCACAGCCTCTGGTTCCCCGGCGAAGGTCACCACAGTGCGGTTGTGGTCGGCATCGGACTGAACGTCCAGCACGTGCGCGCCGGGCACAGAGGCTATGGCCTCCGCGATCTGGGCAATGACCTCCCTCCGCCGCCCCTCGCTGAAATTGGGCACGCACTCCACGATCTTTCTCATCGCGCTTCCCTCCTCACTCTTCCTCACGTAAGCGTTCAGCTCTAGTGCGATCACGCCGGTTGAGTAGACAGCAGGTCGTATCGAAACCAAGTGCTCGCACGGGGGCAAGCCAAACGTGGTTTCGATACACCCCTTTCGGGGTTACTCAACCGACGTTTGGCCTATCCCCTGAACACATACCTCCTCGTTTTTGACGATGATTCCTTCTCGCTTCAAGAGAGCTGCGGTCACGCCATCCCCTTCTGCCAGTCGCCCGCTGAAGCTCCCATCGTAGATTTGGCCCACGCCGCAGGAAGGGCTGCGGACCTTCAGGATGGCTTCTTTGATGTCCCAGCGCTGGGCGACGCGCAAGGCCTTTCGTGCCCCGGCCAAAAACTCGGCCGTCACATCCTTCCCTTCGATGTTCACCACCCGAGCCCGTCCCTCCAGGACATCGCCCCCGTCGCCGCCCCGGATCTCCGCTGGGGGGCGCGGTGTGGGGAGTCCGCCCGCCACCTCTGGACAGAAAGGCAACACGCCGCCTTGCGTGGCCAGGTCTTGGAGCCGATCGTTGGGGCAACTGCCGCCGTCGTACTGGCAGGGGATGCCCACCAGGCACGCGCTCACCAGGAGCAGGGAGCCTGTCTTCTCCGGGCTAACTGAATCTGAGCTTTTTGAGCTTTGAGCTTTGAACTTCACTACAGGGTTCATTCTATCACCACCGCTCCCAACTGTCAACTGACCATCTGGCACAACAAATGCCCTCGGCTTCGAGGCCGAGGGCATTTTGGAATATACTCCATTTGTAGATCGCGAGGCGGCTGCTCACAACTCGTCCGTATCCAAAATGATGGTCACCGGGCCATCGTTGTGAATCTCGACCAGCATGTGCGCTCTGAACACACCCGTTTCGACTCTGACGACACCGACTTCTCGAAGCTGGTCAACGAAATGCTCGATCAACGGCTCCGCCACCTCCGGGGGAGCGGCCTCGGTGAAGCTGGGCCGCCGCCCTCGTCTGCAATCGGCGTAGAGCGTGAATTGGGAGACCACCAGGATACCCGCGCCCACGTCGAGGGCCGAGAGATTCATCTTGCCAGCCTCGTCCTCGAAAATGCGCAGATGGGCTGTTTTGTGGGCCAACTTGTGGGCTTCCGCTTCGGTGTCCTGGTGGGTCGCGCCGATGAGAACTACCAAGCCGGTATCCACAGACCCCGTGGTTTCACCGTCCACCGAGACGGCGCCCCGCTTAACCCGCTGTACAATCGCACGCATAGACTGAGCTACCTCCATTTCTTCTGTGTTGGGCGAAGGTCTCCGACCGAGCCCCTTCTGCCTCGGTCAGAGACCTCCGGCGATCGAAGGGTTCTACTTCACTACAAGTTCGCGATAGTCGAGAACCAGCCTCAGACCCACCTCCTGAGCCACCTTTTTGCTGCTCCAGTAGATGGAATGGGCGCTGGGGGGCAAGAAGCTGCTAACCAGGTCGCGCAGGAAGCCAGGGTCTATGCAGATGTCCCTTATTTTTCTCTGCGGGTAGATGTGTTCCAGGCGATAAGCGATGAGGTCCTGGCGGTCGTAGAAATTATACCAGTCGCCCTCGTCGCGCACCTGTACGGGCCTATCGCGGTAGTGGGTTTGATCCTCCATCAAGGAGAAGAGGGCCAGGGGAGAGCCCATGGTGAAGAGATTCGACAGGTCAAGCTTGAGCATCTTGATGGAGTTCCACGGCTCCTCTGGCGAGGTCATCTCTTTGTAGAAGTCATAGCTGACATCGTAAGTGATCACCGAGCCCAGGCTGTGGCCAATGATGTTGACGTAGGTGCACTCTCTCTTATCCCATTCCTCCTGGGCCTTTTCCGGCCCTAAGCTCTGCCAGTAGTCCCAGTCCTCCCACGGCCTTCCCTCAGGGTCAGCGGCCCTTATGCGCCGACCGACCTCCAGGATGCTGTCCCTTACCCGCTCCTTGATCCTCCTGTTCCCGTCCGCCGAGAGGTAGTAGACGATATCGCCCACAGCGTCAAGGGCGAACTCTCTGGTGCGAGGGAACTCGAGGCGGCTAGTGATGGGGAGCACTGTCTTCTTTCTAAGGGCCTCCTTCGCCTCCCTCCCTATGTCGGCCCAGACTACAGGCGTGAAATGCACGATTTCCTGGGCGGAGCTAACCCCGTTCTTCTCCAGGAAAGCGATCACGTTGCGCTCCAGGGCCTGCGAAAACGAGTCGTCGTGCGGCCCCGCTCCATGAATGGTGATAACTTCAATAGTCTTTTGCATCATTTCCCTCCTTTTTGCTAACTTGACATTGTCTCAGAGCCGCGGATGGGCAGAAAGACGCGGATCAATAGTGCTCCAATCCGCGTTTTTCCGCTAATCCGTGGCTCTTGCCCTGAGGACACCACATTAAACCTCGCCTCGTTACTCATTACCTCTCTACAGTGATCAAGTCCTGGATTTTCCTGAAGGTGCCCTCACCGATGCCGGGGACCTTTTGGATATCCTCGATGCTGTCATAAGGGCGATTCTCGATGATCCCCTGGGCTTTGGAGGGCCCGATGCCTGGCAAGATCTCGATCTCAGATTGACTGGCGGTGTTGATGTTGATCTTGCCCCCTGCTGCTGTGCCGCTGGTTGTGCCTGACGGCTCAGTTGGTGGGCTTATTGGTGGGCTCTCCTCGCCCTGCTTGGGCACATAGATGTGCTGGCCATCTGCCACGGACAGTGCCAGATTGATGCGGTCCAGGTCGGCCTCGCTGGTAGCGCCTCCGGCAGCCTCAATGGCGTCCTTGACGATGCTTTCAGTTGGGAGCTCATAAACATCGGGGTGAGTCACCGCCCCGCTGACGTAGACCTGCACGGGGCGCGGGGTAGGAGTGGGCAGAGGGGTAGCCGTGGGCGAGGGCGGAGCTACGACAATCTCCGATGGTCGAGGGCTACGGAAGAAAAAGACCACCCCGCCCAGGACGATCAAATTGATCGCGGTGATCAGAATATAACCCCGGTATCTCTCCAGCCAGTTGCTCATCTCCCCCTCGTTGGCGCCTCGCCCTCTGTGTCTCCGTGGTTAAACGCTCACGTCCAAATTATACTGCAAAGCACCCAGGAAGGCAAGGGGGTTTCTCTGTCCACTTGCTCCGTGTCGTCGAGCGGCCTATCGTCGCCATCCCCGAAGACTATTTTAGCACAATTTGGCCCGGCAGGGAAGAGACGCAAAATCTCGCTTTTGCCAGGCCAGCCAGGATGGCTAAATGCAGTTGTTTGACAAAAGACCGTTCTTCCGCTAAAATATGACTGCATTAGCTGATTGACTGACATTTTTAACATATTCAGGGTAGGCCGAAGCAGGACACAATCCACTTGCGTTTGGGTTTGGCAGCTTGACGGCGGGAGGCAATGGCAGGCTCTGGATCAGGGGT
>DAOUDK010000136.1:0-11259 GCA_034431315.1 Anaerolineae bacterium | reverse complement strand
CATCCAGGCCAATGTTGGGGATCACGATGCGATCCGGTGGGGCGATGGCGGGGGGTGGGCCTGGCGGGGTGGGTGTGAAGGTGGGCGTCGAGGTTGGAGTGAAAGTTGGTGAGGACGTGGCTGTGGGAGGCGGTGATACAGTGCTTGGAGTTGGCGAGAACTCAGCCGCCGGGGCCTGCACTGAGGTCGCTTTGCTTGCCGGCCGAAGCGTCGGAGGCGCAGCGGTCGGGGTAGGGGTAGCTGTCGGAGGCAAAGGGGTGAGGGTTGGAGGGATGGGCGTGGCCGAAGGTGTGGCTGTCGTCACCCTCCCCTCTTCACCTCTTCCCATTGGTGAGGGAAAAGAGGGGGCGGGCGCATGTAGGTCGAGGTAACTCCTCACCAGTCCTATGCTTCCTGTAGTCAGGAGTGCTATTCCTAATACGATCAGGATGGTCGGAAAAGCAATTCTGCGTTTCAGTAATGACATCTTCATAGCGTGCTCACAGGATCAATGTCTACTCGCCAGCCGCGAGGGAAGATCACGTCTCGGAGGAGAGCCTGGGGATCGGAGGCCCGCACCACGATCTGCCAGCGATACTGGCCTCGCAACCGCCCAAAGAAACAGGGGGCCGGGCCGATGAGATCCGCGCCTGGCAATCCCAGGCGGGCTATTTTGTTGCTGATGATGCGGTGCAGCTTCTCCGCCTCCTCCTGGCAACGTTTTTGGTTCCGATGAACGTAGACCAACTTGGCCAACCTGGCGAAGGGGGGGTAGCCATGCTCCCGCCGGAAGGCCAGCTCCTTTTCGTAGAAACCGTCGTAGTCGTGTCGGCTGGCCATCTGAACGGAATAATGCTCCGGAGTGTAGGTTTGGATGATGACTTGGCCGCCCAGGATGCTGCGCCCGGCCCGCCCGGCCACCTGGGTCAGAAGCTGGAACGTACGCTCGCTGGCCCAGAAGTCGGGCAGATGCAGGGCGGTGTCCGCAGCGACCACCCCCACCAGAGTCACCAGAGGCAAATCCAGCCCCTTGGCGATCATCTGAGTGCCGACGAGAATGTCGGCCTCGTGCTCTATGAAGCTCTGCAAGAATGCCTCGTGCGACCACTTACCGCCGGTGGTGTCCCGGTCCCAGCGCAGGGTGCGGGCTTCAGGGAACAGTCTCTGAACGGTGGCTTCCACCTTTTGAGTGCCGACGCCGAAGAACTTTATGCGCCTGCTCTCGCAGTTGGGGCAGATCTGGGGCACTGGATCGTGCCGGTTGCAGTGGTGGCAGACCAGTTGAGGTTCTCCAGTGCCATGCCGGCGGAGGTGATGGGTCAGGGGCACCTCGCAACGGCTACACCTGAGGACGTGGCCGCAGTCGCGGCACATGACGAAGGTGGCCGCCCCACGGCGATTCAAGAACAGAATGGCCTGTTGATTATTATCCAAAGTTTCACGCAAGGCCCTTTGAAGAGCGCGGCTGAATATCCCGCGATTGCCGGCCTTCAACTCCTCTCGCAGGTCAACAATTCGCACCGGCGGCAAATCGGTATAACATGCCTCGCCGCTTAAGTACTTGTAACTTGTATCCCGCAGCTTGTAACTCACTCTTTGCTCTTCGATCCGCCGCCGATGGCCCAGGATGCGCTTCGGCAGGCGCAGCAATGTGTACTCTCCCCGCTGGGCGCGATAGTAGGAGACCAGGTCGGGGGTCGCGCTGCCCATGATGACCACCGCCCCCGCCAGCTCCGCCAGCTTCACCGCCACCTGGCGGGCGTGATAGCGCGGAGTTCGCTCTTGTTTATAAGAACCCTCGTGCTCCTCGTCAATAACGATGAGCCCCAGGCGACGCAGGGGGGCAAAGAGGGCCGAGCGCGGGCCGATGACCACGTCCACGTCACCGGCTCGGATGCGCCGCCAGGTGTCGTAGCGCTCGCCCAGGGAGAGCCGGCTGTGGATGACGGCGATGCGGCCGGGGAAGCGGGCGGCGAAGCGGCGGATGGTCTGAGGCGTGAGGCTGATCTCAGGCACTAAAACGACGGCCTGCCTTCCCTGCCTGAGCACCGCATCCAGGGCGCGCAAGTATATCTCCGTCTTGCCGCTGCCGGTGACGCCGTGGAGGAGAGTAACGAGTGACGGGTAACGAGTAACGGGACGCCGGCCTGAAGAGCCGGTGCTGGGTTCATCCCTCGTTACTCGTTGACTCATTACTTGTTGCCTTATCACCTTCCACACCGCCTCCTGGTCCGTCGTCAGCTTCGGCGGCACATCGAGGACGAACTGCCGTCCCTCCAGCGGATCGCGCCAGACCTCCTTTTCCTCCAGGCTGATCAGGCCATGGGCGGCCAGCTCCCTCAGCTTGTTCAAGTCGCAGCCCGTTTCGGCGTAGACCCAGCTTACCCAGATGGCCTCCTCCTCGCCCCGGAGAAAATCTAGCACTGCCACCTGCTTCTGGGCCCCGCGCAGTTCGACAATCTTGTTCACCACCTGATCTGGAGGGACGCGCAGTATGACCATCGGCTCCTCTTCCTCAAGGCTGACTAGACCATGAGCGGCCAAGTCTCTCAGCGTGCTCAGATTGCAGCCCGTCTCAGCGTAGACCCGACTTGTCCAAATGGGACCTTCCTTGCCCTGGAGAAAATTCAACACCTCTACCTGCTTCTGGGCACCACGCAGTTCGACTATCTTGTTCACTACTTGATCTGGAGGGACACATAGGATGACTACCGGCTCCTCTTCCTCTAGGCTGATCAGACCGTGAGTAGCCAGATTCCTCAGCGTGCTTGGGTTGCAGCCTATCTCAGCATAGACCTGACTTGCACAGATGGGACCCTCCTTGCTCTGGAGAAAATCCAACACCTCTACCTGCTTCTGGGCACCACGCAGTTCGACTATCTTGTTCACTACTTGATCTGGAGGGACACATAGGATGACTACCGGCCCCTCGTCGAAGCGTTGCACGTAGCCTTTCCGCTCCAGCTCCCGTAGCACGGAAGGGGAGCAATCTGCGTCCCTGTAGAAGTGCGACAACTCCACCGGCTCGGGGTGGTCGCACAGGAAGGCCAGGGCAGCCGCCTGCTTGGGGGCTCGGCGCAAGTCACGGGCGATGGCTGCATCTATGGCCCTGGGCGAGAGTAGAGGGGTGATAAAGGTGCGCTTCTCGGTGATCCGTACCAGGCCCTTATTGGTCAGGGCGCGGATGGTTGCTTTGGAGCAGCCGACTTTGGTGCAGGCATCGGACAAGGTGGACAGAGAGCCCTCGTTACTGGACAGGAATTCCAGCACATCGGCCTGCTTGGATGAATACCCCAACTGAGGAATGGCTTCGTCTATGGTCTTGGGCGAGAACAGAGGGATGATAAGAATGCGCTTCTCGGTGATCTGCGCCAGGCCTTTCTTGGCTAGGGCACGGATAGTTGCTTTGGAGCAGCCAACGTTGGTGCAGGTATCGGACAGGGTGGGCAGAGAGCCCTCGTTACTGGACAGGAATTCCAGCACATCGGCCTGCTTGGACGAATGGCCCAACTGAGGAATGGCTTCGTCTATGGTCTTGGGCGAGAACAGAGGGATGATAAGGGTGCGCTTCTCGGTGATCTGTACCAGGCACTTCTCGGCCAGGGCGTAGACTGGTGATGTGGTGGAGTAGCCAACTTTGGCACAGACATCGGCCAGGGTGGGCAGGGGGTCCTCGCTGCGGGATAGAAATTCCAGCACGTCGGCCTGCTTGGACGAATGTCCCAACTGAGGGATGGCCCGGGCTATTCTCTCCTCGTCGGCGATGAGGCGGACAAAGCGGGCTCGCTTGGGCCTTACTCGAGGCTTCTCAAATTCTGAGCGCTTGGTGATTATGCCTCTGCGAGCCAGTTGATCTACGACCGGGCGTGGGTCTGATATCTCGAGGGTCCGCGTCAGGTCTTTCACTCGCTGCTTGCCCTTTTGGCGCAGGAGCTCGATCACCTTGTGTTGTTCTGGCGTCAGGTCGGGGGGGATAGGAGCATCGGCCTTCAGCTCCACGGTGAGCTCGGCGCGCCGCTCCAGGCCCGGGGGCAGCATCAGGCGCAGGCAATGAATGAGGGGGGCAAGGTAGCAACTGCTGATCCAGCGGGCCAGCTCGATCTGCACCGGGGAGAGAACGGGCTCAGGGTCAACGATCTCTTCGATGTCCCTGGTCTCGGGCACAGCGGCCCTGTCGGTCAAGCCCACCACGATGCCCTGCAGGCGACGGGGGCCGAAGGGCACCTGCACCAGTTGACCGATAGCCACCTTCTCTTGTAGAGCGGGCGGGATGGAATAATGGAAGGCAAGGCTCAAAGGGCTATATCTATTCTCAGGGCCTTCTTCTTCCTGGCCTGAGATTACTTGTCGCCGGATGGGGGTACTGACGACTACCTCAGCATAGGTCATCTACAGAACTTCCAACTTCAAACTCTAAACTTCAAACCGGCTAAGCCTGGTAAATAGCTGCTGCCATGTAGCCGACGGTGTAGCTGCCGGGCCGGCGGTTACCGGTCACGTCGCCGGAGTTGGTGTAATGGAGCACCGTGGCCCGGTTCGCGCCCAAAGCTTGCGCGGTCAGGAGCGCGGCCACCACAGGAGCCCCACCGCAGGCCTGGCAGCGGCCTTCCATGAGAGCCTGAGCCAACCCCTCGACGTCGAAGCTTTCCACCAGCTCGGTCATTACCCTGTCGTGGCGGATGACTTCGTCGTAGTCGTAGAGATGCGACAGGTCGGTGCTGGCGACGATGAGCGCTTTTCTATCACGCAGCAGCTTGGCCAGAGCCGCACTCAACTCACGGCAAGCCGCCAGACTTCGGTCGCTGGTCAGGGGTTCGCCCAACATCACCGGCAGCAGAGTGAAGGCGCCCAGAATCTGCTGAAGGAAGGGGAGCTGGATTTCCAGTGAGTGCTCGCGGTCGAGCCCTACGCGGTTCAGCGTCACCTCCTTGTCCAGCGCCTCCACCAACTCGGCGTCCACTTCCACCAGCCCCAGCGGGGTCTCGTAATAGCCCGCCCTGGTGACGGCGAAGCGGCCCAAGAACGCCTGGTGGAGAGGTGAGAGGACGGCTACAGTCTCGAAAGCGGGGCCGTCCTCCAGTTGCTGATAGGCATAGGCCGCTGTGGGGCCGGAATAGGCATAGCCGGCGTGGGGGCTGATGAGCGCCTTCAATTCCCCCTCCAGTTTCACTTTTTCGGCGTCCGCCAAATAGCCCTCCAGCGTCCGCCGCAGCACATCGGGCTGGCCGGGGTACCAACTGCCAGCGATGACGGACTGCCGGATACCTCCTGCTTTTACTTCTCCCATCGAACGCCTCCTCGCAATTCGATCTTTCGCTGTTTCACTTTGCACTTCTCGGCGGTGATGATAGCGGCAATGGTCTCCACTGTCTCATCGAGATGATTATCGCAGTTAACCACCACGTAGTCAAACTCATCCAGTCGCTTCATCTCCTCCCAAGCTGTGGCGATACGCCTCTCCAAGCCTTCGGGGGTCTCGGTCTTGCGCTTTTCAAGTCGTCGGCTCAGCTCCTCCTCTGAGGAAGCGGTGAGGAAGATGAGGACGGCCTGGGGCACGATGTGGCGAATGGTGGCCGCACCCTGGACGTCTATGCGCATGATGACGTCCTTGCCGCTTTCCAGAGCTTCCCGCACCTGCTTCTTGGGGATGCCCTTGTGTTGCCCATAGACGATGGCGTGTTCCAGAAGTTCGTCTTTCTCCAACATCTCGGCGAATTCCTGCTCGGAAACAAAATGATAATCCACCCCATCCACCTCGTTGGGCCTTCTGGGCCGCGTGGTGGTCGTGACCACGAAGTGAAAGGGATAGCCCATTTCCTCCATGCGGTTCAAGGTAGCGTCCTTCCCTACGCCTGAAGGGCCGGAGATGACGACCAGTAGCGGGTTGGATTCTAAGTGATACGGATCGTGTTCCGCTGGGTTTGAGATTCTAATAGCCAATATCCAATACCCAATTTCGACTTGATTCCAGGAGCGATTTGAGCTATAATTACGATAATCAAAGAGTGATGAGGGCCAGCGCCTCGTTACTCATTCCCCAGGAGGTATGACTTTGCCAATCTATGAATATCGTTGCAACGACTGTGGGCGGCGGGTGACTCTCTTCTGGCGGAGCTTCTTGGTAATTGAGGAGACTCCGCCCCGCTGTTCCTTCTGCAGTGGAGAGCGCCTGACCCGCCTGGTCTCTCGCGTCGCTGTGGCCAGGTCCGAGGATAGCCGCCTGGAGAATCTGGCCGACCCCAGCAGCCTGGCTGGCCTGGACGAGAACGATCCAAAATCAATGGGTCGCTGGATGCGTAAGATGAGCCGGGAGATGGGTGAGGACTTGGGGCCGGAGTTCAATGAGGTCATAGACAGGCTGGAGTCCGGACAGAGCCCGGAGGACATTGAGGAGTCCATGCCCGATCTGGGAGGCGAGCCAGGCGCCGAAGGCGAGTTTTAGCAGCTAGAGCTTCTCGTAACGCTCCACGTCAACGACGAAGACCGTAGCCCCGCCTACCTGCACCTCCACAGGGGTGGGTATATACAACTCCCCTGCCTCCATCATGGGCGGTAAGGGGTTAACGTACTCGGTTCTGGTGTGGCAGTTCTCCTCGATCAACCGCAGCACTTCGTCTACCTTCTCGTCCTCGGCGCCCACATAGATAGTCGTGTTCCCTGCCCGCAAGAAACCTCCGGTCGTGCTGACCATCGTTGCCCGGTGTCCCTCCCTTAGCAGAGCCTCGACCAATCCCCTGGCATCGTCGCGGTTAACAATGCTCATGATCAATTTCATCTCGGCAATCACCCCCACTTAGCGATTACGTCTGGCATCCAACTTCGCTTCCACCCCAGCCCTGATCGAGGCCTGGATGACCTCCAGGGGTTGGGTGGCGTCAATCAGCAACCAGCGATTGGGCTCTCTGGCTGCCATCTGCAGGTAGCTCTCCCTCACTCGGCGGTGGAAGGCCGCATCCTGTCGGTCCAGGCGATTCCACTCCGCATGGCCCGCTTTGTGCGCCGCCAGCTTGCGCCGCAATCCGTCCTCAACGTCAACATCCAAATAGACCGTCAGATCCGGCTTCAGCCCCCCGGTGGCGAGGGCGGTGATGGTGTGCAGCGTCTCCAGCTCCAGGCCATGGCCGTAACCCTGGTAGGCCAGGGTCGAATCGGCGTAGCGATCACAGAGGACGATGCCACCTCGTGCCAGGTGGGGGCGGATGACCTGATTGACTATCTGAGCCCGCGCTGCGGAGAAGAGCAGAGCCTCGCTGGCGGGCAGCATCTCGGTGTTTTGGGGATCGAGGAGGATGGCTCGGATCTGGTCGCCGATGCTCGTCCCCCCTGGTTCGCGCGTGGCCAGCACGGGATAGCCCTTCTCCTCAAGATAACTGCTCAAAAGCTCTATCTGCGTCGTCTTGCCGCTGCCCTCAGGGCCTTCGAAGGTGATGAATAAACTCAAGTTCTCTTCTTCCCTCACTCCCGATAAATCCTCACCTTCCGCCTCGGCTCCTTGCCACGGCTGTGGGAGATGAGATTCGCCTGGCGAGCCATCTGGTGTTGGCCGCGGCGGATGTAGGCATTCTGAGGAGAGAGGTTTACCGAGTTGGCACCAGCCAGCACCTTCTGGATGGCTTCCTGGGTCTCACGCATCGCTATGGCGAAGGGGTCCGTTTCCTCCACTTTCAGGCCGAAGATGTCAGCCAGACAATCCTGCATCTGCTTGATGGTGTTGGAGCGCAGGACGTAGAGGGGGATGCCCCCCTCTTCTGCATCGGCGATGACCCGGGGGCGCTTGCGATAGTATTGCTTCAGGGTGATTACCACTCCAGCCTTTTCCAGGTCGTCTACGATGACCACAGGAAGGTGGAGGCGGCTGGCAGCTTGATTCAAGCGATTGCGGGCTATGCCGTAGGGATAGACGTGCAAGGCCGCCAGGGGGGCAGCGGGCTTGGATGGGGGGCGAATGGGGCCTTCCCCCAGGCTGGGGGGCGAGAGAGTTGCCTCCTCAATTTGCACCTCCCCTTGCTCATTGCGATAACGGATTCCGGCTGGCAGCGAGCGACCTCTCAGGATGGCATCCACGGCAGCCGCTACGTTGTGATGCACTGCCAGCCGCTGCCGATCCTGGATCTCCACCACCACGTCGAAGGTGGGCGGGGCTTTGCGCTCCAAGATTGACTTCTGGGTGCCCCGACGCCGGGCCTCCTCGTCGCTAAGGGTGACGCTCTGGATGCCGCCTATCAGGTCGGCCAGGGTGGGATTCATCATCAGGTTGTCCAGGGTGTTGCCGTGGGCCGTGCCGATGAGCTGCACCCCTCGCTCGGCGATGGTGCGCGCGGCGACCGCCTCCAACTCCCTGCCAATCTCATCAATGATGATCACTTCTGGCATGTGGTTTTCCACCGCTTCGATCATCACCTCGTGCTGGAGGGAGGGGGTGGCCACCTGCATGCGCCGCGCCCGGCCGATGGCAGGGTGGGGGATATCGCCGTCGCCGGCGATCTCGTTGGAGGTGTCAACGATCACCACCCGTTTCTTCTCGGCTAGGACGCGCGCTGTCTCCCGCAGCATGGTCGTCTTGCCCACCCCCGGCCGGCCCAGAAGAAGGACGTTCTGGCCCGACTCGATTATGTCTCGGATGATGTCAATGGTGCCGTAGACAGATCGCCCCACGCGACAGGTGAGGCCCACGATGCCCCCCTTGCGGTTGCGGATGGCCGAGATGCGATGCAGAGTGCGCTCGATCCCCGCCCGGTTATCGCCATCGAACTCGCCGATGCGGGAGACCACGTGCTCGATTTCCTTCTCGGTGACTTCGTTCTCATCAAGGGTGATTTCGTAGTTGATAAAACGCGCCTCCGGTTGGCGTCCCAGGTCCAACACGATCTCCAGCAGGTCATCGCCCTCGTTGGCCTCCCGAAGCACCTGCTCGATGTAGGGGGGCAGAACCGCTAACAATGCTTCCAGGTCATCGGTTATCTTCATTTGTTGCACGTGGTGGTCGGATGGTTTAAGCGTAGCCGTGGTCGAGTTGGGGACAGTGTCTTCAGGCTGCGTCCTGAGCTTGTCGAAGGGCCGTGCGTCAGAGGTTGGCCAGTCAGTCATTGGCTCATTAGTCATTTGACATTTCCTTGCGTTTTCATCATCGGGGTGGCTGCCTCGGCTCTCTTCTCCAGGGCTGGTACCAGCTTCAAGACTGGCTTCCTAACCCGGACGGTGGTGTGCTTGATCATCACACATTGGCTGGCGAAGAGTTGAAAACCCTGGGCCTCGAGCGGAACCCTAATCCCGCCTTGATACCTTCGCAAACAGCAGTAGATGGGGAGGGGCGGATATTCCGCCAGGAGAGAAAGCGATTGGACGACGAGCTCGTCGGCTCGCTCGTAGGCCTGGGGATGGAGGAGCATTTCTAGCCAGTGGCCGGTCTGTCCTTGGCGAATCCGCGCGTAGCCTATGACTTTTCCCTTATCCTCCAGCACCCAGCCCTCGCGTCTGGCTGGCCTCAGCCACGGGCCAGGTGTAGCCTCCCACTTTTTTGCCGTCAAGTTCTCCACTTGTTGCACCATGCGAGGGGCAATGGCGGCATAGAGTCCTTGCAGTCCCCAGCCATCGGCGGGCTGCTGGGGGCGTACGGTTTTCTTTTCAGGGCTAGGCAGACCGGGTGGCATCTTCGCCAGGCGGAAGATGTCTTCCTGAGTGTAGATGCTGAACCCCACCAGTTGGAAGGCTGCGACCTCGAGCCCATCCTCAGGCAGGCGAGCAAAGATGCGCTGGATACCCTGCTCCCCGGCCTCACGGCACAGTTTCTCTAACAGGCGCCGCCAGATGGTCATGGCTTCTCCAGCCGCTGACAGGGAAGGGGCCAAGTAAACTACATCGGCTTCGGAACTCTCCTTTCTCAGGCGCACCTGGGCGAAGCCTGCCATTTGCCGATCACCTTCCATCTCATCGCACACATAGGTAGAGACCCCTGCCCCTTGTAAGGAGAGCCACCCCACCAGCGCTGCTAAAAGCGGCCTATGCCTATATGTTTGAGTCAATGCCTCCTCCAGGTTAAGCAGCAGGCCTTGATCCTGCAATTTGTTAACCAAGAGGACATTGCGAACATCGAAGGTTTTGATCAAGTCTTACCTCTCAGTGTTTGTACCCTTGTGCTGGGCGAAGGTCTCTGACCGAGCCTGTCCTGATCTTGTCGAAGGGCCCAGTTCGCCTCGGTCGGGAGACCTTCGGCGAGCGGGAGAAAAGTTCCTGACTTAATTCATATTTTACTATCATTTGGCTCGATTGGCAAATGCCCTTGCCGATTTGCAATTTGACAAAATAGTAGACGCAACCGATAAACTAGCATCGCCAAGTACGCCCCGCACGTATGCCACTTTTTCGCCATCCTCCAGTGTCAACGTTACCCGCACGTCCAGCATTTCTATCACCTGTCGTCGCGTCTCAAAGTCCTCGTCGGCGTACTCCAGTCCTTCAGCTATACGTAAAGCAAAGTCCTCTCTTCACGATGTTCCGTCGTCCTCGTACCACTCGCTCGGCAATCTTGAGGCGTTCGTACTCAGCTATGACAGCTCTGACATTCTTCATTAGGCTGCCCTCTGGGGTGTCAGGATAGTCGCCCAAGACGTATTGGATTTCTACGCCAGCCCGCCTTAATTCCTGCTCTACGATCAACTGCTTGGCAAGATTGCGGCTCAAGCGGTCAATCTCTCTGGTCACCAACAGATCAAACTCATTGGCCCGCGCCATTTCAAGCACTCGGTCCAGTTGGGGCAGCTCAAGTGCTGCGCCTGAGGCTCCCCTGTCATCCTCTGCGAGTTCTGCCACGGCATGCCAGCCATGGCGCTCAGCATACTCCCGGCACATTTCTAACTGCCCTGCCAGGTTGCGCCCCTCTTTTCCTCGGTCGTCACCGCTCACCCTGGCATACAACACTGCTCCCTTGCTCATCCTGTCAAGTCAAAAGAAAATGTTACCCGGGTTGTCCCCTCCTTTCTTTGATTTTGATAATCTGGACGGTGCTGAGTTGAAGTGGTAATAGAGGCTGTGGATATGTGGGCAACTCGGAGCGAGCGGGGAGTTGTCCACATATCCATCAGCGGAAACAGCAGGTGCACAAAGGAAAAGAGGAAAGCAGGCAGCCGCCGTTGCCGGCGGATAAGCCTTGTGCTTTCCCCCTCTCTAGCAGTCTGTCGGAGTAATCGAATTATGGACAACCTGCGTGTTGTAAACAGATGGTTTTCCATTGTTTCAACTGGTTTATGGTAGGCAGTTTTGCCGGAGAGCGTTCTCTCCGAC
>DAOUDK010000135.1:0-9994 GCA_034431315.1 Anaerolineae bacterium | reverse complement strand
TCGAGTTTCAAATTCAACTTCGTCCAACGTCTCGGTCATAGTGGCACCTCACTCGCGTATTTGGTGCCCCTATTTTACCACAACTAACCCTGATAGAGAAGTGCGGAATACAAGTTCAAGCGGGGTTTCCTGCTCTTGCGCGCCACGTGGGTCGAGCCGCAGTAGATGCAGCGTACCGTGCCATCGGTCACCCCTTCCCAGTGGCCAAACACCACCCGTTCCACCCGCATCAGCCAGGGCAGAGCCTTGAGAGGGGGCTGGGCTACCATCCCCGCCTCAGATGCCAGAGCCCGCAGATCCGCCACCGCTATCTGCTCCTCTGGCGTCAGCCCCTCCCCGACCTCCAGTTTGGCCAGCAAGGTCTCGTTCTGGGCCAACAATTGCTCCACCAACCAGTTGTCCCGTGGGCGGATGCTCTCCGCCGTCAGGTGATAGCGTCTCACCAACTCCTGGCGCAACCGAGACCAGCCGCTCTGCTCCGCCGCCTGGCGTACCTGGCGCTCACTGACCGCCACCCCTTGCTCCCGCAAGTACTGGTAGACTTTCTTCACCCCCCACCAAGGGAAGGTGGCAAAGACGACCACGATACGGGCCACCAACTCACCAGTCAAAACCTCGGCGGTCTTCAAGCTCAGCAAATTGGGCCAATCGCCCTCCAACCAGTACTTCTCGTTGCGGCTGATGTCGGGTTGAGGCATCTTGAACCAGGCCGCCAGCTTCTCCTGGGCAACGAAAGGCGTCCGTCCCTCGCGGGTACGGCGTCCACCTCGCTGAGGGCCTGGTACTTCCAGCAGACGCAGGAAGAGCATCAGCAGTCGTATCCGAAAGGGGTGATCCCCGGACACCCCCAGCGTGAAGTGGCCGCAGATGGTGGCCGTGCAGTTCCCATCCTCTTCCCGAACCACCTCTACCCAGGGCTCTTCTCGACCGCAGGCCACACAACCCAAGCCCATCACCCAGCGGCCGGAGCCCCCGCCCGACCTGCCCAGCGCCGGCAGAGGAGAGGGCACCGACTGGCCTCTCAGCAGCGCCCCCAGACTCAACCCTGCCAGGGCCACGATCGCCAAGAGTTGACCTTGCCTCAGCAACCAATGCGCCGCCTGCCATTCCGGCTGACGCCGCAGCCAGGGCCACCACACCCCACCACTCTGCCACAGCCACTGCACCCACGGGATCAGACTCACCCACGCCGCCCCTTGTTGTCCACTGAGATACCACAAGCTCCACAGCAAGAGACTGCGCAGCAGAGGGATGGGCCAGGTGCGGGACAGATACAGCCAACAGATAGCACCGTGAGTGACCCTGTCGCACCCCAGGTCCCGCTGCCGACGGCCTCTTGCAGCCACTATCACCACCTGGGGCGGCCAAGTGATCCAGCCTGCCTGACTGTCCGGCAAGCAGCCCACCGCGGCCAGGACAAGGATGCTGAGCACCACCAGGGCGTGGAGACGAATCCGGGCCAGTTGAACAATCGAGAGTTTTGTGGTATACTGCATGAGAGCCAACCTCGCGATCTTTATGGGATGAGGGTACATTGTACCCTATTTCGCGGGTTGGCTCAAATCCATTATGGGCAGACGTAGGCCCCTTTTTCGGCCTTATTACGGAGCTCAAGGCCCAGTTTCAGCTACCTGCAATGTCCCCAACGTGATACGCTCACGAACATGACCCTCTCCACGCTTTTGAACGCTTGGCAAACCGATCCCAGTATCGCCTCGAACATCGCCGCGTGGCGGACTTTCTCCTCGCAGCCGGCGCAGTTTGCGCCGTTCCCCGATGATCTGCATCCCGCGCTGGTGGATGCCCTGCGCAGCCGAGGCATCGGCGCGCTGATCATCTGGTATCTGCTGCAGGACGAGGCGAAGCAGGCATTTGGCTATGACAGGCTGGCGTAGTTCCTTACGCATGATTCGGAGGTTGGGGCGACGCGCCTGGCAGTCTACGACGGGTGGCCGCTGGGCTGCTCAGTTGCCTCCCTCCATCCGGCAAAACCTGCGCTGGTTTTGGTTCGACGGGGTCTTTGCCAGCGGCAGCGACTCGATTGTGGTCGCCTATCTCTCCCTGTTCGTGCTGGTGCTAGGCGCCACTCGCGCTCAAATCGGCCTGATGAGTGCACTGTCGAGTCTGAGCGCTGCTTTGGTTCTATTGTCCGGAGCTACCCTCGTCGAGCGTCGGGGCCGCCGCAAGCAAATCGTGGTGCTCAGTGGCGGTGTGGTATCGCGGGCCACGCTGTTGCTGCTGGCGCTGACTCCCCTGTTCTTTGCCGGGCCAACTGCTGTCTACGTCGCCATCGTCCTGGTCATCCTCCGCAGCGCTTTCGGCAACCTGGGAGTGCCCGCTTGGGTGTCCCTCACCGCTGACATCGTGCCTTTGTCCTGGCGCGGTCGCTACTTTTCGTCCCGCAATATCGCCATGGGCGTGGCCAACATGCTGGCGACCTTCCTCGTCGGGCAGCTCATCACCCTTATTGGCGGCACCAATGGCTACCAACTGGCCATGGGACTGGCTTTTGCTGTTGGCATGGCTTCCACTTTCAGTTTCGCTCGCATCGAGGAACCCCTCGCCTCGATCTCTCCTGAGGTGAAAGACAGCGGCCCTCGATTGTCTCTACTCCAGCATCTGCGCACTCACCCTGATTTCCTGACCTTCTGTGCCACAGCGGCGATATGGAACCTTTCCCTGAACATAGCTGGGCCGTTCTTCAACCTCTACCTGGTTGAGAATTTAAGAGCCAGTGCCGGCGTCGTGGGGGCTCTTAGCGTGGTGGCCACCCTGGCTGCGCTGCCGGGTCAGCGGCTGTTTGGCAGCCTGGTTGACCGCTGGGGAACGCGTCAGGTACAACTCGTCACCGGGCTGCTCATCCCCTTGCTGCCCTGGGCTTGGGCGTTGACCCGCTCGCCCTGGCACGTGGTGCCGATCAACCTGGTAGCCGGGTTCCTGTGGGCTGGCTATGAGCTTGCCAATTTCAATTTTCTTCTCATTCTCACTCCTGAGGATCGCCGGCCGCGCTACACTGCGCTTTACCAAATCGTGGTGATGGTGGCCCTGGCTGGCGGGGCTGCCCTGGGCGGCATCGTCGCCCAACGCTGGGGATACACGCCCGTGTTCGTACTATCTGGCATCGGCAGACTCTGCGCTGCACTGCTCTTCGCTCGTTTCGTCCGCTAGCCTGCCTCTCCTTCGACATAAGCAATAAGGATCATCCATGTCCCTCTCCACGCTTTTGAACGCCTGGCAAACCGATCCCAATATCGCCTCGAACATCGCCGCGTGGCGGACCTTCCCCCCGCACCCGTCGCAGTTTGCGTCGTTCCCCGATGACCTCCATCCCGCGCTGGTGGATGCCCTGCGCAGCCGGGGCATCCGCGCGCTGTACACCCATCAGGCCACGGCGTGGCGGCGGGCGCAAGCCGGCCAGCACATCGTGGTCGTCACCGGCACGGCCAGCGGCAAAACCCTCTGCTACAACCTGCCCGTCCTCGACCGCCTGCTGCGCGATCCACAGGCGCGTGCCCTCTACCTCTTTCCCACCAAAGCCCTGGCGCAGGATCAAAAGGATACGCTAAATCAGTTTATCACTGCCAATCTCCAATCTCCAATAGCCAATAGCCATCCTGAGATTCGCATTGCCACCTACGACGGCGACACGCCGGCCGAGGCGCGTCCCGCCATTCGCGCTATGGCGCGCCTGGTCATCAGCAACCCCGACATGCTGCACATCGGGGTGCTGCCGCATCACACCAAATGGGCCGATTTCTTCGGGCATCTGCAATTCGTGGTGATTGACGAAATGCACGCCTATCGCGGAGTGTTCGGCTCGCACGTGGCCAATGTCCTGCGCCGGCTGAAACGGATCGCCCGCTTCTATGGCGCGTCGCCCCAGTTCATTCTGACCTCGGCGACGATTGCCAATCCCGTTGAGCTGGCCGAGCGGTTGATCGAGGAGCCGGTGGCGCTGGTGGACGACGACGGCGCGGCCCGGGGTGCCAGGCATTTCTTGATCTACAATCCTCCCGTGGTGAATCGCGACCTCGGCCTACGGCGCAGCGTCCTGCTGGAGAGCGTCCGTCTGGCGGGAGACCTGCTGCAGCACGGCGTGCAGACCATCGTCTTCGCCCGGGCGCGGCGGACGGTCGAATTGATCCTCAGCTACCTGCGCCGTACTCTCCCCTCTCCCACTTCCCCCCCAGAGTTGGGGGGGACTGAGGGGGGCGGGGTGAGGGCCAGGTTCGCGGCTATCGCAGCGGCTACCTGCCGCGCCAGCGCCGTGAGATCGAGCGCGGGCTGCGCGAGGGGAGGGTGCGCGCCGTGGTAGCTACCAACGCCCTCGAACTGGGGATAGACATCGGCGGCATGGGCGCGGCCGTGCTGACCGGCTATCCGGGCACCATCGCCGGCACGTGGCAACAGGCCGGCCGCGCGGGTCGCAAAGAAGAGGCGTCGCTGGCGACCCTGGTCACGTCGGCCAATCCGCTGGATCAATTCCTGGCTCGTCACCCCGACTATTTCTTCGGACGCTCGCCTGAGCAGGCCCTCATCAATCCCAACAACCTTCTCATCCTGCTGGGGCATTTGCGCTGCGCGGCTTTCGAGTTGCCATTTCGGACAGGAGAGAGCTTTGGCCGCGTCGAGGGAGCGCGGGTGGTGGAATTCCTCCAGTTCCTGCAAGAGGCTGGGGTTCTGCACCAGTCGGGGGACAGATACTTCTGGATGGCGGATCAGTATCCGGCCCAGGATGTCTCGCTCCGCAGCGCTTCTCCTGAGACGGTGCTGCTCCAGGTGCGGGATGGCGACGAGTGGACGACCATCGGCCAGGTAGACCAGGCCAGCGCGCATTGGATGGTGCATCCGGGTGCCGTCTATCTGCACGAGGGGCGGGCGTACCTGGTGGAGGAGCTGCACCTGGAGCAGCACGTCGCCCGGTTGCGGGCGGCGGAGGTGGACTACTACACCCAGCCGCGCCGCGATACGACGGTGCAGCTTTTGGACAAATTCGACGAGATCGAAGCGCGTGGCGCGACCAAGTCCCACGGCGAAATCGCCGTGACGACCCAGGTGATTGGCTTTCGCAAGGTCAAATGGTTCACCCAGGAGCAACTTGGCCTGGGTGAGGTCTCCCTGCCGCCGACCGAGTTGGTGACCACGGGCTACTGGCTGGCGCTGACGGAGGAGACGGTGGCGCGGTTGCGCGACCAAGGGTTGTGGACCAGCGATCCCAACGATTACGGGCCGAACTGGCTGGCGCAGCGCGACCGGGCACGAGCCCGCGACGGCCATCGCTGTCAGGCCTGCGGCGTGCTGGAGGGCGGTCGCACTCACCACGTACACCACAGAATCCCTTTCCGGACCTTCGCCTCATACCGACAGGCCAACCAACTGTCCAACCTGGCTACCCTCTGCCCGCGCTGCCACCATCGGGTTGAGCTGGCGGTGCGCATGCGGAGCGGGCTGGCTGGCCTGTCCTTTGCCCTGGGTCACCTGGCGCCGCTGTTCTTGATGTGCGACGCCCGCGACGTGGGCGTGCACTCCGATCCCAGGTCGCCGCTGGCCGATGGACGACCGTCGGTGGTGATCTACGACCAGGCGCCGGGCGGAATCGGGTTCAGCGAGCGACTGTTTGAGCTGCACGACGAGTTGATGGCCCGGGCCTACGAATTGGTCGCTGCCTGCGAGTGCGCCGATGGCTGCCCGTCGTGCGTCGGCCCCGCCGGTGAAGGGGGCGCCGGCGGCAAGCGGGAGACGTTGGCGATTTTGGAAGCACTGTCGTGAAAGAGCCACGGATTAACGGAAAAACGCGGATTACTTCTCACCTGCTCCCGCTGGACCCTGGTCCAGCGGCCTCAGCGGCCAGGGTCCGCTGCGAGCACGAAGTGAGTAGAGCCAAACGCGGATTGGGGCGCCATTGATCCGCGTCTTTCTGCCCATCCGTGGCTCTGAGACGAGGGAACATGCAATGGACACAGCCACTACAATCAGTTTGATAGCGTTGGGTCTTATCATGTTGTTCGGCTTTGGCGCGTTTGGATTGTCTTCAGTTTGGGAGGGCGAGCGCCGCGCGGCGCGGGTGGCGTTTGGAGCGGCAGCATTGACTTCGCTGCCCTTTTTCCTGGCCTCGCTGCTGCCAGTGGCGATCAAACTGGTTATACTGGGTGTGGTAGCGGTAGCCGTCGGCGGGGGAATAGTTCTGTTCCTCTTGCCGATTGGCCAGGTCGAGCGCGGCAACGATGTGCCCCGGCAGCGCTTCGACGAGCGCGACATAATGTTTGCCCGAGCGCGTCTGGTTCCGGGCAGCCCTGAACACGAAGCCTATTACGCTATGCGCCCGGAAAACCGAGACATTGATGATGAGATCCGCGCCCTGCCGGGGCTGCTCTCACTCACAGCGAGCAAGGCCAATCCGCTGGCCTTTGCCTCGGCCGAAGCTAGTTTTTCTCTGACCGGAGCGCTCCGCGAAGAGGTAGATGGGCCGGTGTCCCCGGTACGCTCCAAGTTCACAGCAGCCCAGATGACTTCCTACATCAAGGACCTGGCCCGCTATTATGGCGCCTACATGGTGGGCATCACTGAGCTGCAGCCTTACCACGTCTATTCGCACATCGGTCGCGGGAGCGGTGAGTATGGCGCTCCCATCACCCTCGACCATCGCTATGCCATCGCCTTCACCGTGGAGATGGACCACGCCATGACGGGGACGGCCCCCAACGCGCCAACAGCGATGGAATCGGCGCGGCAGTACGTCGAGGTGGCCAGGGTTGCGCTGCAATTGGGCTACTTGATCCGCTCGCTGGGCTACCCGGCCCGCGCGCACATTGATGGCAACTATCGCGTCATCGCGCCGCTGGTGGCTCGCGACGCCGGCCTGGGCGAGATCGGTCGGATGGGGCTGCTGATGACGCCCGAGCTGGGGCCGCGCGTGCGCCTGGGGGTGGTGACTACCGATCTGCCGCTGATCCCGGACCAGCGGGACGATGACACGTCGGTGATTGACTTCTGCCGCATCTGCCAGAAGTGTGTCGAAACCTGCCCCAGCCGCTCCATTCCTGCGGGTGATTGAGGGGAGATAGATGGCGCACTGCGGTGGCGCGTCAACGCCGATAGTTGCTTCCACTACTGGAACCGCGTCGGCACAGACTGTGCGCGCTGTATGGCGGTTTGCCCCTACGCGCACCCGAACAATGCGGCTCACAATCTGGTGCGCTGGGCCGTCCGGCGTTCGGGCGCTGCACGGCGCGCGGTGTTGTGGATGGACGACGTTTTTTACGGACGCAAGCCTGCCCCCCGCCCGGCACCGGATTGGGTGCCACAGCAAAAGTCATCTTGAGCTTGTCGAAAGATGACTTTTGCGGCCCTGTGACTTGCAGAACTCGCTCAAAATCACCCTTCGACAGGCTCAGGATGATTTCTCGCTAGTGGAATTCGCAGTGGCAACGACCTCTCTATCCGACAAACTCAAATCGCTGGGCGTGCGGATTGGGGCGCGCGATTTGCCGCCGCCCCGGCCGCGCAAACCTTATCCCATCGAGCGGGTTGTGCCGGGCCGCTTTCAGGAGACGCCGCGTGGCGAGGTATACCTCGTCGAAAGGCGGTACTCGCTTGAGCATCGGCATGGATGCGCCACGCTGCGCATCACGGCGCCCCTGGGCGTTATCGCCGAGTGGGCGCGCGAACCACGCCTGGCCGACGCCGAGCTGGACACCTTCGCTTTCCTCGACACTGAGACGACGGGGCTGGCCGGTGGCACGGGCACCTATGCCTTTTTGGTCGGTGTCGGCCGCTACGATGGGCAGGAGTTTCACCTGGCCCAGTTTTTCATGCGCGATCCGATAGAGGAGCCCGCGCTGCTGGCGACGCTGACCGAGTTTCTCCATCCCTGCCAGGCGTTGGTGACCTTTAACGGCAAGGGCTTTGACGTGCCCCTTTTGAACGCTCGCTACATCACCAACGGCGAACAGTCTCCCCTGGTGTCCCTGGCCCATCTCGATCTGCTGCCGCTGGCGCGGCGGCTGTGGCGTCCTCGCCTTCCCAGCCGTGCCCTGGGCTATCTCGAGGAGCACATCCTGGGCCTGGTCCGCACCCAAGAGGACGTCCCCGGCTGGGTGATTCCCGGCTTGTATTTTGGCTACCTGCGCAGCGGCGATGCCCGATCTATGAAGAGTGTCTTTTATCACAACGCGATTGATGTGCTCTCGCTGGCTGCGCTGTTGAATCACGTCGCAGGAATGTTCGACGATCCGCTTGGCGGGGCTGTCGTCCACGGGTTGGACTTGGTGTCCATGGGAAAATTGTATGGGGACTTGGGGCATCTGGAGAAGGCGGTACAGTTGTACGAGCACGGGCTGACGCACGATCTACCGAAGGAGAATCATTGGGACGCAGTGCGGCGGCTGTCCTTCGCCCAGAAGCGGCGCGGCAATCTATCGGCAGCGGTAGCGTTGTGGCACGAGGCTGCGCACAGCGGGCAGATTTACGCTCACGTCGAACTGGCCAAGTTTTACGAACACAGGCAGCGTGACTACAGCGAGGCCGCGCAGTGGACGCACGCCGCGCTCGCCCTGGTCAACGCGCCCGATTTTCCTCGACACGAGTGCCGCCGGTGGCGGGCCGATTTGGAACACCGCCTGACGCGCTTGCATAGAAAGCTGGGCAGCGGCAGGTGCGACAGTTGTCCATTAGTGTCAACTTAAGACTTCGGAGGTTTCCGGCAGTGCCTCTGCTGGCAAAGTTACCTTGATTATCTGGTCGGTTTGCTGGCGAAATCGCGTTCGAAAACCTCCGAAGTCTGGATCACTTTCTTAAGTTGACACTTATGGACAGTTGTCCGTCCTCTTCGCTCTGAACGCGGGGTCGCCAAGTTGACAACGTGTGGCCTTCAAGTATAATGGGGCTAGGCGAAGGCGTTTGGATCACGAAACACACGAAAGGGCGCGAAAGACGCGAAAGGCTTTCGTGCGTTTCGGCTCTTTCGCGCCTTTCGTGTTCCAAACTGCCCCCGCCTTGCAGGATAGCCACCCAGGCGGAGCTGGATGCGCTGCTGCTGTCGGTACTGGATAAAGCATTTCGGGGGAATCTATGAGCGAACGGATTGACAAGAAAGAAAGGAGATGAGCATGAATTACAAGAAAGCTTCTTCAACGGAACTGGTTGATGCGCTGTGCGAACAAGAGCGCCATCCTGACCTGAAACTGATTCAGGCCCTGCTGAAACGTGGAGATGAGATTGTCCCTGATCTCATCGAAATCGTTGAGTGCAACACGAGTTGGCCGCAGACTCACGCCGCACTGCTGCTGTGCGAGTTGCGGGCTGAGGCCGCGTTGCCAGTCTTGCAACGGGTCATAAGCGCGCCTGAGGGCCACGACCTGGCCGATTGGCTGGCCGATGACGCATTGGAGAAATTTGGCCCCGCCGCGCTCGACGTGCTGGAGGCCGTTGCCGCCGATAAAACGGTGGATTGGTATCCACGCGCCGTCGCCTGCCGGGTGATGATGACCATCGCGCTTCGCCATCGCGCCACGTACGACCGCGTCACGGCCTTTTTGCGCGGCCTGCTCCCTGAGCCCAGCCTGGACTGGCAGGCCTACGAGAGTTATGAAGCCCTCAAGGAAGCCGTGGACGATCCGCAGGTCTGGACGTCGGTGGTGGGACGGCTGTGCGATTTGCGTGACCCGCAGGCCTACGATCTTATTGAGCGGTTGTTCGAGGCGGGCCTGGTTGACGAAATGGTCATTGATCCGGTGGGCTACAAGCAGGCATATCAGCGGCGAGGCTCCCCCGCAGGTTTCAAGAAAAAGCCGGTGTCCCTGGTTGATCGCTACAAGCGCAGCCGGCCACGAAGATAATATCAAGGAGTCGGAACAAGTTCATAGCACGTCAAAGCGGGGGGATGAGGGTAACTGTCAACGGATTCCGGGAACGAATTGAACGGATTGGAGTTCCGCACGTGACATTTTCCGTTCAATCCGTTCAAAAAATCCGTTGACAGCGATCCGTGCTTTCT
>DAOUDK010000134.1:0-5828 GCA_034431315.1 Anaerolineae bacterium | reverse complement strand
GGGATGAGGGTAACTGTCAACGGATTCCGGGAACGAATTGAACGGATTGGAGTTCCGCACGTGACATTTTCCGTTCAATCCGTTCAAAAAATCCGTTGACAGCGATCCGTGCTTTCTATCCCCCTACTTTGGGGTGCTATGAGCAAGTTCAGAGGAGTTATAGTTAGGGGGGGCTGAAGAAATGACTATTCCATCATTGAGCGAGGCCGCCATTCGCCAGCAGGCCACTGCCGAGTCGTTTCGCCGGGGGGAGAGCTATTACCGGCAGGGGGCAGTGGTCTCGCTGGTGCAGCGCGGCAGCGTGCTGCAGGCTGAGGTTGAGGGGAGCCAGTACGAGCCCTATCGAGTTCACGTCACTTATGACGAAGGCGGCATCACCAGTGCGGCCTGCAGTTGCCCCTACGATTGGGGCGGCTGGTGCAAGCACATCATCGCCACCTTGCTGGCCTGCCTTGACGATCCAGACGAGATCGAGGTGCGCCCTGCCCTCGATGAGTTGCAGAGCCTTCTGCTGCACCTGGCGACGCGCGACCCCTACGTGGCCGACGAAATCGAAGGCCGGATCGTTCTGCTCCGACCCGCGCCAGCCGACTCTCAGGCCGAAGAAACGGGCGCGTCTCCTGCCCGCCGCACGCCGATAGACCCGCAGCCTGTCCGGCGTCAAGTCAGTGGTATTTTGCACTCGCTGGATCGTATGCGTCCTTCCGAAGCCTACTGGCACGTCGGCGGCGTGGTGGACCAGGTGAGCCAGTTGTTGGACCAGGTGCAGGGCTTTATCGAGGCAGGGGACGGAAGAAACGCGCTCCTACTCCTGGAGGCCATCACCGATGAATACGTGGCCGGCTGGTTCTACCTGGATGGTTCGGACGGGACTACAGGCGAGTTCTTTTCGGAACTGGGCGCCATCTGGCCCGAAGCCATTCTGACAACTGACCTGACGTCTGCAGAGCGCCGGGAGTGGGTGCAGAAGCTGGAGCGGTGGCAGGGGGAGGTCAGCGACTACGGGATAGAGGACGTGTTTGAAGTAGCTCAAGCCGCCGCTGAACACGGCTGGGACTACCCTCCGTTGCAGCAGGTGCTCCAGGGCGAGATCACCAGACAGGGAGCCTGGGAGGACGAAGCGCCCTGGTTCGCCGATGAACTGGCCGTCGCCCGGCTCAAGGTGCTGGAGCGACAGGGGCGGCGCCAGGAATACCTCTACCTGGCGGAGGCCGAAGGGCAGATGGAGCAGCACGTTACCATGTTGGCGCGCCTGGGACGCGTGGAAGAGGCGGTGGACGAGGGACTGCAACACCTGTCCACACCAGCCGAAGTCCTGGCGCTGGCCAAAGTCCTGCGCGAGCAGGGTGAACTGGCGGCGGCCTTGCGCGTCGCCGAACACGGCCTGACCCTCGAGGGCTCCAAGGGACCGCTGGCGGCCTGGCTGTGCGATCTGGCCGATGGGATGGGGGAGCCTGAACGCGCACTGGAGGCGGCGACAGTCGCGTTTCGGGCCGCTCCCAGCATGGTCGCTTATCAGAGGGTGCAGGAACTGGCGGGCCAGCGCTGGCCGGGGCTTCGAGAAGACCTGTTGGCTCACCTACGCCAGCCCTCGTATTACCCCGAGGCTCAGGTGGACATCTTCCTGCATGAGGGTCTTCTGGACGATGCCATCACCGCCGTCGAAGAGGGCGGGAGCTACGGTCTCATCGAGCGGGTGATGGATGCCGTCGTCGAGCACCGGCCCGACTGGGTCATCAAGGCTGCCCGACGGCAGGCGGAGCGCATAATAGATGCGGGGAAGGCCAAGCATTATCACCACGCGGTGGGCTGGCTGGAGAAAGCGCGCGCAGCCTACCGTGCAGCGGGTCGCGAGGCCGAATGGCGGGCGTACCTTGGTGAGATTCGCACGCGCCACGGGCGCAAATACAAACTGATGGGTATGCTGGAGAGATTCAAATGAGTCAAATGCACCAACGACCAACCTTTCAGGATGTCTTGAAAGCCAAAGCTGTCATCGCCGGCTATCTGGCCCGCACGCCGCTGTACCGCTATTCCTCGCTGTGCCAACTGCTGGGCTGCGAGGTCTACGTCAAGCACGAGAATCACCAACCGGTGGGAGCCTTCAAGGTGCGCGGCGGCATCAACCTGGTGTCGCAGCTCTCGGACGACGAACGACGGCGGGGGGTCATCGCCGCCTCTACCGGCAACCACGGGCAGTCGGTGGCCTACGCGGCCCGGCTCTTTGGGGTGGAGGCCACCATCGTCGTGCCGGAGGACGCCAACCCGGGCAAGGTGGAGGCCATGCGTGGCCTGGGGGCGCACGTTGTATTCCACGGGCGGGACTTCGACCAGGCCCGTGAGCACTGCGAAGCTCTGGCCGCCGAACGAGGCTATCGCTACGTCCACTCCGGCGATGAGCCGCTGCTCATCGCTGGGGTGGCCACCGGGACTCTGGAAGTCCTGGAGGATCAGCCAGACGTCGAGGTCATCATCGTGCCCATCGGTGGGGGCAGCGGGGCAGCGGGAGCCTGCATCGCGGCCAAGGCCATCAGCCCGACCATCCAGGTCATCGGCGTGCAGTCGGAGCAGGCTCCAGCGGCCTACCGCTCGTGGAAGGAGCGGCGGCTGGTGGAGGACAAGATGGAGACGACGGCTGAGGGCTTGGCCACTCGCACCGCCTTCGCCCTGCCGCAGAGCATCCTCTGGGACCTGCTGGACGACTTCGTGCTGGTGAGCGAGGAGGAGATCTACCGAGCCATCGTCCTCTATCTGCAGAAGACGCACAACCTGGCCGAGGGAGCTGGGGCGGCGCCTCTGGCGGCGGCGGTGAAGATGCAGGAACGGTTACGGGGACGTAAGGTGGCTCTCGTGCTCAGTGGGGGCAATCTGAGTCTGGAGCAACTGAGGGTGGCGCTGGAGGGCCAGAGCCGCCGAATGGAATTCGCCGTCTGAAGTTGAAAAGGCCCCTCAGGGCCTTGGTCTAGCACCTGAGGGCGCTTCTCAGCTTAAGCCGGGGATTTTCAATCTCTGGTGCATTGGCCTGCCGTCGAATGGAATTCACTGTCTGAAGCCGAAAAGGCCCCTCAGGGCCTCGGTCTAGCGCCTGAGGGCGCTTCTCAGCTTCAGCCAGATTTGCAATCTCTGGCTACTACTGGCTACTACAGAAAGTTACAATAATTGAGGAGGATCCAAGTGGCCTATTGGCGTCTGTTCTATCATTTCGTCTGGACAACTAAGAATCGTGAGCCCCTGCTGACACCCGACATCGAACCTAACGTCTATCGTTTTCTGCATGCCGAAGCGAACAAAATGTACGTGCCACTGTTCGTAATCGGCGGCACGGTGGACCATGTACATGTGCTGGCAGCAGTGCGGCCTGCCGTTTCACTAGCGGACTTTATGAAACAACTCAAGGGAAGTAGCTCTCGCTTCGTCTCTTTGGAGTTCAAACGCCCGTTTGAGTGGCAAGAGGGCTATGGTGTCTTTTCCGTCTCGGAAAAGGACGTGCCGATTGTTATTGCCTACGTCGAAAATCAAAAACGGCATCATGCTGAAGGCACTCTGATTGACGAATGGGAGCAGACACATCGCTGGAACATTGGGCCGCAGGCCGACGAATAGCCGCCGGGTAGGCCGCCGAATGAAATTCGTCGTCTGAAACTGAAAAGGCCCCTCAGGGCCTTGTCTTAGCGCCTGAGGGCGCTTCTCAGCTTCAGCCAGGGATTTGCAATCCCTGGCCCTCACATACGAAAAGGTGACCCATTGACCAAACGAGAATTCAGACTCGAAAACGAATACCATTACAATCGCTCCGGGCCGGTGCGCTGGATCATCTCCCACGTCCTGCGCTACCCACTCTTCCCGCTGGCGATGTTCCTGGCGGCTACCCTGAACAACGGGTTTTACAGCTTCATTCAGATCTTCGTCGGCCGGGCGTTCGATCTGATCACCACCCCCGGCTGGCAGACGGCCGCGCTGCTGGGACTGGCGGCGAGCGTGCTGGGATCGGCCATCGGGCAGGGCCTGACGGGGCTGGTGCGGAACTTCAGCATCGAGTTCGCAGCCCAACGGGTGGAACGGGATGCCCGCGACGAGCTGTACGTCAGCCTGTTGGGCAAGAGCCAGACCTTTCACGGCCGGCAGCGGATCGGCGACATCATGGCCCGCGCCACCAACGACATGCGCATGCTCAATCTGATGTTCAGCCCCGGTGTGATGCTGATCACCGATTCGGCCATGGCCGTTGTCGTCCCCGTCATCCTCATCAGCCGGCTCAAGTTCGAGCTGCTGCTGGTCCCCTTCATCTTCCTCATCCTGCTGGCCATCACCCTGATTGATTACAATCGGCGACTCAGCCCGGTCAGCACTGCCAGGCGCGAGCAATTTGGGACGATGAACGCGGGGCTGGCAGAAGCCATCGCCGGGATCGAGGTCGTCAAAGCCAACGTCCAGGAGCGGTACGAGTGGGGCAAGTTCACCCAGGATGCCCGCCTGTTCCGCGATTATTTCGTGAAGCAGGGGGAGATCCAGGCCCGCTACCTGCCGATGTTGATGTTCAGCCTGGCCTGGGCCGGCGGCTTTTTGCACGCCCTGCTGCTCTGGCGGGGGGGCACGATCAGCCTGGGCGAGGTGATCGCCTTCATGGGGCTGCTGGGTACGCTCCGCTTTCCCACCTTTATCTCCCTCTTCTCTTTCGATTTGGTCCAACTGGGGATTGCCAGCGCCAGGCGGATACTGGAATTGATTAACACGGAGACGGAGCTGGACGAGAACCCGGCCGGCGTCGCCCGACCGATCCGGGGGGAAGTGGTCTTTGAGAGAGTCAGCTTTGGCTACGACGGGACGCCGGTGCTGAAGGACATCAGCTTTGCCGCCCGGCCGGGCGAGACCATTGCCATCGTGGGGCAAACCGGTTCGGGCAAAACCACCTTCACCCAGCTCATCAACCGCATATTCGACGTAGACAGCGGGCAGGTGCTGATTGACGGCCTGGACGTGCGCGACTGGAGCCTGGAATCGCTGCGTTCGCAGATCTCCACCATCGAGCAGGACGTGTTCCTCTTCTCCCGCACCCTGGCCGAGAACATCGCCTTTGGCTATGCCGACGCCAGCCAGGAAGCCATTGAGCAGGCAGCCCACGAGGCCCAGGCGCACGAGTTTATCACCAGCTTCAGCGACGGCTACGACACCGAGGTCGGCGAGCGCGGCGTGACGCTCTCTGGCGGAGAGCGGCAGCGCATCGCCATCGCCCGCGCCTTCCTCACCGATCCGCGCATCCTGATCCTGGACGACAGCACCAGCGCCATTGACAGCGCGACCGAGGATCAGATTCAGCGAGCCATGCGGCGCATCAGCCGCCAGCGGACCACCTTCCTCATCACCCACCGCCTCAGCCAGATCCGCTGGGCCGACCGCATCCTCGTCCTGCGCCGGGGCGAACTGGTGGATCAGGGGACGCATGAGGAGTTGATGGGGCGGTGTGAGGCGTATCGAAGGATATTCGCGAGGTATGATTGACGTATTGCGTATTGCGTGGCAGACACGGAATACGAAATACGCAATACGGAATACGAGGGAATATGGGTTTTATACTCGACGGCCTCGACACCGAGGCCTACGACCGCAATTACAGCGACCGGGAGCTACTGAGCCGGATCATCGGCTATTTTCGGCCGCACACCCGGCGGATGATCCTGGTGGCCGTGATGATCACGCTGAGCTCGGTGGCTGGGACGGGCAGCCCTATCCTCATCTCCAAAGCCATTGACCTGGTGGCGCAAGACCCAGCCATCGAGAAGATGCTGCTGTTGGCCGGGGGCGTGCTCCTGCTGGGGGTGGCAGGCTGG
>DAOUDK010000133.1:0-14178 GCA_034431315.1 Anaerolineae bacterium | reverse complement strand
AAGATGAGCCACTGGACATCGTTCAAATCGCTGGGGTATGGTTTTCTGTTCATGCCCCCTATTATGCCAGAAATGGATCAAACGCACAACTTTTACATAACTTTTAAAACACCCTCTAAAGCTAGCCGTGCAGCGTTCATGACCAATGGAGGCTGGTCTACGGTAGAAGTCACCAGTTTGGGATATTCTCCGAGCAGCCAGTCGGCAAATTCGCTGTTTAGCCTTTCGTCGAGCGTGGAGAATGATGCGCCCAGGTCGCCCATTTGTCCGGCGTATGCACTGGGCATAGTGTCTCGCACTTCTCTTTTCAGGTGTTTGGCCTTGATGAGCAGTTCATACGTGGCTAACCAATCAGCCCAGCGGGAGGGCGCTGCCTCGCCCAGGTGACTCATGACGTCGCTGAGTTCGAGAAGAGGGTCAACCCAACTGGCTTTCTCTGCTCTATCGCCGGTACTTTCGAAGAGCGGCTTGAAGTGGCTATCCAGTTGGGCAGAGCACGCTGAGAATACGGCCCTTTGCTCCCTTACAGCGCCGACACTGTATTGCTCCAGAAGCAGCTTCCCCAAGCGTGCTTGCGCGGCGTTGTGTTCTGCCACGAAACGACCTGATGTTCGCTGAATGTACCGACTGAGATCTTCGTTCTCAATCAAGCCGTCCTCGTCCAATAACAGGGTCAGGACCTGTTCCAGCCGTTCGATCAGCGGGTTTTCGCTCTGTCTATACAGTGCTTCGCACCAGGGAGCCAAAGCTTCCAAGACGACAGCCTCACCTCTGACATCTTGCCACGGCCCGACCTGGCCGGTCATATTGTCAATTACAGCCTTGCGTGCCAGTTTGGGGTAGTTGCTTAGCCAGTAGCGTACAGCCAGTTGATTCAGATAGATTTGGGCCTCACTACCTGCGCTCCTTTGCAAGATATCGGCGACGAAGGATAACAGGTTGCTCTTTCCAAATCGCTCAAGGATCGCCCTTGCCCTTTCCTCGGCCAGATGCCGCACGTACTCGACTCCCCAGCCAGCTTTTGCGGCCGTCTCCTCAGAGTATAGAAAGGCGACCAGGTTACTAAACCAGTTCTCGAAGTCAGACACACCGCTGATCTGGAAAACCTGGCTATCAAAAGCCTTCGTCAGCAAAGCATCGTCAAGAGAGGTTCGGTCGCGAATTCCTTGGGGGCCAGCTACAGCCAGCAGGTCAGCAGGGCTCTTAACGCCCAGGGCGATCAAGTCTTGGTTCGTGAGATTGCTGGGGGCTTGGATGTGAAATGCGCTCGCAATCGCTTCCAGAGGAGCAATGGGCGTGGTCTGAACCAAATCCCCCAACAGGATCAGGTCGTGAAAGCCCGTGAGAAAGTGGCGCGAGCGCACGATGATGGTCAACGGTGCCGGTTTCTCTCCGGCTTTCACCTGCTCAATAACCTGGCGAGCAGCCGCGTAGGACTGAACATCGGTGACCACAATTGCCTCGTCGCCAACATCCTTTAACCCGGCATATTGGTCGAAATAGAGCCTGACCAGAACGGGATGGTTCATTGCTTTCTACCTACTTGATTACTACTGTGGTTTGAACTCCTTGGCAATCTCTTGCATCCAACTTGTCAGTCGTTCCTCTAACTCTTTCAGTGTCATCGCATCCAGACCACTATCCAGTAAGAAAGACCGGACGGCATCACCCAACTGCGCTGTCGGCAGGCGTGGGATGCGCTTCTGTTTCTCTTCCTTCTCTAACTGCCTCACGAGTTCCTTGCGTTTCTTGGCTTGTTCCCTAACGTATTCGGCCACCGTGGCCAAAATCGATCTGAACTGAGGAAGCAGCGTTTTTAGTTTCCTGTATTGGGCTGCACTCATCTGCCGGCCTTTGCTGGCCAAGTCCTGGACACTAGCGATGGTTGTTTTTTCTTTGGACGTAGCCTTTTCCTTAGCATAGACCTGAACGCTCTCGGACCCCAACGACTCATTTAGCTTGGTCAAGTAGCTGTCCAGGGCGTTATTGATACTGGTGAGAAGGCTGGCTTCGCTTTCCTGGAGTTGTTCCAAAATCCTGGTATCCGTGCCAAGCTGATAGCTGCAAGCTGCACAGGTTGCCCTTGCAAACTCTCGATAGTCGCGCACGGTGTCTTCTTTTAGCGGCTGGCAACCCTGCTGGCGCACTCCTTTGATTTTGGCATCGAAGCTGGACTTGGTGATCACGCCCTTGAAGCCAAACTGGCTGAACTCGCCCACCAGTCCGTAGGCCAACGACTTCTCGACCTTCTTGCCGTAGCTTGCTCTGGCCTTGGCCACTGCGTTGTGCTCATCCACGTACTGTTCGGCGTACTGTCCCCACAGCTTCTCGAGCTGTTCTATGAAATCCTGACGCTTCTCCGCCGAGAGCGCATCGGAACGATAGATCTGCCATACCTTATCAACCAGCCGCGCCAGCACACCAAAGCGATCTAAGCTAGTGACCTGCTGCAATCGCCTATACTGTCGGTAGGCAGGCTGGAATACTTCCCAATCGGCCATGAATTGTTCGCTGGCCTCGATAGTCTGATGTACAGCTAGCGCGGCACCGTCGGGGTCCGCGCTGACTTCCACGCCAGATAGCTCTTCGCCCAAGGCGGCCAATTGCTCAAAGCCCTGTGCTGACAGAAAGATCCGTCTGATTTGCTCCAGGTGCTTCACCAGAATAGCGAAGGGGAGGCTTTCAGCCTCAACAGTCTCCAGGTTCTCCTTTACCTGGCTGAGTCGGTTCTTGAGCAAGTTATTGCTGTCTAATTTGAGGGTCAGCCAGGTTTTCTGGTCGTCAATGGTTCGACCAAGGCTCTTCTCCAGTTCCTGGTAGTATCGCAACCCCAAGGGTTCGTCAATCGCCTGCCACACTGAGCAAATATAAGTGTAAGGGACTTCTGTCTCCTGGACTGGCAAAACCCGATAGTCTTTGTCTTTGCGACTGGTAATGCTCCGTACGAGCCCTTTACTGACTGCTGGCATTTTGCCGCCCTTGTCCAAGATATAGACCTTCTTGAGTGTCTTGGATGCAGCTGCAGCAATGTACAGTTCCACCATGTAGTCGGGCAAGCCATACGGGGCTTCACCCAGGCGCTTGTACAGAGTTGCAAAAGAAGTGCCAGAGGCATCGGTCAAAGTGTCCAGCACAATCCGCCAAATCTCATATCCCTCTGTGCCTGGTTCGGGCTCCTTCAGTTCGACAACATATTTGCCACCAGCGGCCTTTTCCCAGCTACATAGGCCAAGCACTTGCAGTGTATCTCGCGCCTGACGGGCCACTTCCGACGTATCGCTGGCAAAGGTAGTTCGTGGGTTGACGATGCAGCGTTCAATTAAAGCGTTAGTTGTGCTTCGTGCGTTGATGCGTTCCGCCCTAACTTTGGGGAACTTGTAGTAGTATCGCTCAAACATGTCTACCAGGATGGTATTCAAGTCTTGTGCTTGCTGGGGCTGGCGATTGATGAAGAAGATAAAATTAGAAGCCTGACCGAATTCTTCGATGTCGCTCTGTACTCGCGCCTGGACCTCAGAGAACCTGGCTCTCACGAGTCGAACACGATGGTCGTTGACAGTCCCTCTTCCTCCAACATCCAGTTGCCTCCCGATTTCTTGCAGAGCTCGATAACGTCTAAGTTCCATTGGGTTGAGCATGTCTACTTTTTTAGGTACGGCCACTGCTACGTTGGCCGCCGACAAATCACGGGCCCTTATGGCGACATCGCTGAACTGAACATCGTAGCTTTCCACCTCACCGGAATGAGGCACAACAAACACAATCCTACCTTCAGCACGTCTTGGCTTGAGAGAAGCAGTTTGCTTTAGTTGTTCGATGTCCATCCGCTGCGATTCAGCGTTGCGGTCTACCTTAACTGTCACGGTATCTGGCACATTCAGGCAGACGCGGAATCCCAAGGCCTCGAGTTCGCTTCGCAAAACCTCGTTCTCGTCCACATTGACCATCTTGTCTTGAATCTCGCTCTCCAAGTCCCAGCCCGGGTCAGCGTGGCTATAGAAATACTTCTCGGTGGAGGTATCGAAGTAGACGTAGCCCGTTTTGCGTAGGCCCTCCAAGGCTTCCATAACTGCAATGTCATCTTCGACATTGAGGTAGTTGGCTATTTGCCGACTGGAGAGGTCAATATCCAAATACCGTCTCTCGTCTGAAGTCGGACGGACGCGACTGGCCACCCAGAGCAACGCCAACGGCTTGAAGGCTCTTGAGGCCAAGGGGTTTGAAACCTTGCTTTGAACTGCATTATAGGCAGCGATAACTTGCAGATAGTACTCCCTTTGCTCCATAGCGGGTAAGAAGTAGTCAAACACCTGGTCGAGAGTGATCAGATTAAGCTGCTGTTCCTTGACTAGTGGTTCATCGAGCTTTTGACGCACCACTTCGTCTACAAACCCAAACGAGGTGCGTTCAGCCTGACCCAGCTCACGGGAGATGAATGGCAGGTAGTGGGCTACGGCAGGATGCAGAGGGAAGAATTCTGACAGCTTCATAGGCCGGCCGTCGTCTACCATACGGAAGGTCTCAATCAGGTCGGTAAGTTCCTTGACCTGACCACGATGGCTTTTCATCGCCCGATCGAAGGCACCCTCATCTGGCTGGAACACACCTGCCAGCAATCTGCTGGAGTAGATTGGGAAGGGATGCTCATCAAAACGGCCCTTCATCTTGACATAGTCCCTCTGCTGCGATCGCTCTTTCAGGAAAATCTCTGTATCTACATGCATGGCGCCAACAAAGAGGCATCGACTGATAGGCCTATTGCAATAGGCACCGAAGGCTTGCAACTTACCCAACGTTTCAGCCAACGAGTGATGTCTAGCAGAGGCGTTGAGGTAGGCAGTCAGTTCATCAATCAGTACGGCGATGTGCGTGTAGCCTTTTGGCTTCAGCAAATCCAATGCTTCCTGAAAAGTGGTATCCACATCCAAGACATCACGACTGACTTTACGCCCAAAAGCCCGTTCACAAGCCTGGTAATAAATGCGTAGGCCATCCCGGTCATAACTGCCCAACCTGGCACGCAACTGTTGCAGCGAGGTCTCAAACTGCTCGTCCAGTGCCTGGACGAAGTCCGGTCCAATGGACGATGATTCCAAATGGCTTATGGCTTCGGTATACTCGTTGGAAAACGCCGCGTCTGGCAGCACCTCGGCCACCTGGTCCAGCAAGCTACGGACCAGAAGTTCTTTGAAACGAATGTCCCCTTTGTCCTCTGCACTCACCTGGATGATTAGAAACTTCTTGTCCGACAGTTGACCGAGTAATTTCTGCACTTCGCGAAATTTTCTAAACTTATCCTTTGCCGCTTGAAGCCTGGTTGTGTCACCGCCAGCATCCAGAAGGGCTGACAGAATCATGAGGAAGTAACTTTTGCCAGTACCATACTGGGCGGTGATCAGGTGTGACCGGCGCCGCTCGGCTGGCAGGGTGCTGGCCGTACTCCCCCACCCATCCCCCAAAATACTGGAAAGTAGCCTCTCGTATACGTCAGCCAGGTCTTGAGTAAGAATGTAATCTTTGAAATAGTGGTTTCTCAAGTCGGCGCTGAGGGCCTGCAGTTTGATGGCCGGCTCGAAGGGAACCAGGGTTGTCACGTCCTTGATCAAAAGCGACTTGTTCATATTCTATCCCTCCAACTTGGTGGCTAGTAGTTCATACAGATTAGTCGAGACACGCCCACGCATTGGGTCCACCCCCCAGTTTCGGGCCACAATCTCTTTGTCAGCCAGAGTCAATTCCAGACGAAAGCGGCGCTCTGAAGGCCACAATTCGTCTTTCCTAAATGCGTCATAGGGCAAATGATTGACGGAAGTTTGAACCACAACTAACAGTGGCCGGTCCAGAATAGCTCGGCTCAGGGCTACAAAAAAGTTGGGCAATACCTTGGAGTGCTCAACGGCCCACATGCTCAACAACGGCTCGAATCCATCGGCAATAGCATAAGGTGTCTCGCATTCCTTGATCAACTTCTTTACAAACCTGGCTACAGCCTCAGGCGTCAGGTCGGACAACTTGTGATGTATCAGTAGTTGAGGTAGATGATCCCGCGCAATGTTGTAGTAGCCAACAGGCTTGTCAGCTAATCTACGAGCCAGGAATGTCTTTCCTACACCCACATCCCCAGTGAGCAGAAAAGGGCGGTGCCTTCCACGAATTCTAGTCAGCGTTTTGTGGATGGCGTCGTATTGCTCCTGCTGGGATGGTGTGAGTGGCCATTTCGACCGGTCAAGTCTGGTCATGGATCAGCATCTCCAGAAAGTCTTCAGCCTTCATGGATGGGTTTGGCCCAATCTGTCTGAGGTCGGCAACTATCTCCAGGGCGATGACACGCTCTTGCTCCAGTTTAGAAAGCAAAACCATGACCTGGGGTTCAGTCAAGAAGAAGATGCGCCCCAGGCTGTTTTGACCACTGACTACTTCTTTGATTCTCATCCTCGATGTATTCTCCGGCCACGAATCGTAGAGGATGTAAGCGGCGGTTCTCCAGTCTGGCCTATAGGAGTTCACTCTATAGCTCTTTTTCTGGTCATTGAGTGGAACAATTATCCCCAATGTGCCAAAGCCCTTGAGTTGCTCGCTGAGAGCATTGAGCGCCTCCAGATAGATGCTCTTGAGATCCCTCTCAGTTGGATGACCAATATCTGAACTAATCTGTTGAAGGAATCGCTGCAATTCCGCAGACGAGAACTCTGGAGAAAATGAACGAGACTTGTTGTACAGGAAGTCATTTACGATCAAGCTGACCGCACGGTGAGTCTTGACCAGTTTCCAATACAGAATCTCATACGGGTAGCGATTCCTCAGCTTGTCAATGGACTTTCCAAAAGGCGTGGTTAGATAAGTGCGGTCTTCCTGCAATTCAATCACACCCAGATGACGTCCCCACTCAAGGAGCCCTCTCGCTTTCGGCTGCCCCATGCCTTCAGCTCCCGCAATTTGCTTCTTGCTTCTAGGTTCATCTAGAGACCGCGAAATGTGCAAGATTGTGGGAATATTCAGGTAATGCTTCATGATGAACCGATCGATCTCAGACATTCACTGCTCCTCTCTGATCCTGACACTGTCGCTCTTATAACTCAGGGCCACACATCCTTGTCTAGTGAAGTTGCTCTCAACACAAGCTCGACACTTGGTGCAGAGATGATCCACTATTTGAAATGAACCTGCTTGGATGCTTATTGCCCCGGTGGGGCAAGTACCTGTACACGCTCCGCAGCCCACACAATTGAGCCACTTTCTCAACTGGCGTTGGATTAACAGCTTGGACTTGAAACCTCTACCATTCAGGAACGTTACCGCCAGATGACTGCCCTTCAAGGTGCCACTGCCCTGATACCAACCTGGCCGGGTTAGTGACAGGCTTAATTCATTGCCCAGTTGAAGTAATCGGACCTCTCCCAAGGGTTTGAGAAACTGAACAAGTTGGTCGTCGAGAGGTTCCGACATCTCATAGAACAGGCCACTCTGTTCCAAACAAGGGCGGCTAACTGTAGAATACTCTGTGTTCCTGTGGGGCATTCGCTTTTTCCATAGTCCTTCTCTTAGCCACCTGTCTCGGTCGGCTTGGTCGTAACTATATCCATACGTCTGATCAAAGAATCTGGCTAACTTCTTTTGCCACTCAGCCCAGAGTTCAGGATAATATTCACTTGTCAAGAGGTCATCGTAGTCCGTGTTGTTGGGACAAGGATAGCAGCCTACCCTACCAAAGCCTTTGGAGTACAAGGGATTCAATGGCAAGTTACGCCAGAAATTGTAGAGCCACACCTCCAAAGACGTCCAATCGATAATGGGGCGAAAAGTGATCTGTTTGATAGCCTTCGGATTCCTGGTCACTCTATCATATTTGCTACGCCTATTTGATTCCCGCCGTCTGATACCGTCGAAATTGATGGCCTCATGATCCAGCCTGTTGAGGAATCTCGACAGTAGAGAGCCCTTGAAGACCGAGCAGCACCAGCGGAGAATCCGACTGGGGGGGGCAAGCCGCTCACACATAGTTAGGAAATCAACATCCGGTTCCTCCCTGACCAATTTCAGACCAAAGGACTCAGCGAAGTGTGAGATATATGCGTAGGTGTCAGGATATTCTATTGTCGTGTTGCTAAAGAAGAGGGTCGGACGCACAACTTGAGACACTAGATGAGCAGTTGCAGCACTGTCCTTTCCTCCAGAAAATGCAACTATGGGTTCGCCCCCTGGAAACTCACTCAAAGCGTTGTTGATAAACTGGACAGCCTCCCTCTCCAATTCTATCAGGGCATTCTTGTTGGCCTGAACGGCTCTGTCGACATAATCATCTTGTCCCCAACCATAGTCACTGGGAGAAAGCGAGAACTTCCCCTTAAGGACGATCTCTCCGGCTATCACTCTGAATTGAAACAGCCTTTTGCCCCGCCACACCACTCTACCTCGGTGTATGTATAGCTCCTTTGGCAGTTCGCTCTCCGCTGGAAGGAGCCCAGAACATCTCAGGAATCTCTCAAGCAGTTGACGTTCCTTGAGGAAAACAGGTTTTAGATCTGCGCCACAGTACCTTCCAGTACTGCCACAGGTGCTACAGGTTGGAGAGATCAATGGCACATCGCAGTCCTGACACCAATAGACTGCTTTTGGCGTTACGTGTCCACGCGTCCCGCTCTGTGACTCGGGAAGCGCTGACGCGGCTTGTTTACCGTTTTGGTCGGTCATCACCATTCGCCTCCTTGGCAGAAACGGCATTTCCCACGCACCAAATATCTGCTTTAGGGCAATACCTGCCGTGGCTTTTATTGAGCACCTGACTATGGCTAAGAATGGACACGTCCACCATCCAACGCTTCGCTGAAACCACGATGCTGTAAGGCAGAAAGAACTTGGCTACTATCGGGTCCTTGACAAGGCAGTCTTCCCAAGCTTTACCCGGATATCTCCTCGCTAAGAGCGTGTCCAAGTCCGAGTAGCGATACTCCACCAATATACTATACGAATCGTCCGCGTTCCGCAGTGACAAGCAGCGCCTTTCGGGTGGGCAGGAGAAGCAGACGTCCCGTCGGCTTCTTAGGACACCGTCGGCCGTGGATGCCTGGTTGGAAAACAGCGCTCCTCGTACCGATTCCGGTCCATCCTCTTTCAGGCCAGCCCGAATAATGTCCACCATCACCGGCGCACGTTTTCCCGTGGCCTCAATCCAGCGCACTAGCATCCCGACTTCCCTGAGCCCCAGGTAGTGCTCACGGATCCTGGGCAGGATCTTCTCAGAGAACAAAGGATGAACCATTAGCCCCTTGAGATATGCTTGGTTCTCCTTCTTGCTCCTCCACTCTCTGGCGAAAGGAATCTGCCCCGAGTCGAACAGGCGGCGGATTGCTCGCTGCAAGCGATTGAAGGACGGTGACAGGTAGTACCACTCGTAATCACTGTCCAAATAGTCCAGACGCTTCAAGCTCAGTTCGTAAGACCGTTGCTGAATCACGCCTTTGTGCAGTCGCCGTCTTATCTTGGGAGCAACAGGCAACCGCAGCGCGAGAGAAACCAACTCTACCAGCCTCAAGTCATTCATGAGGACGTTGGTTTGAGGAGAAATTGCCACGTCTCTCTCATCAATAAGCTGCACCCCCGCGACACTCAGGTCCTCGGCCAGCGCGTCAGCGTAGTCAGTGCCATATCGCTCGCTGACCTCACGGATTTCAATGTAGGTTGCTGTGCCTCGTCGGATGCACTTTTCCACGAAGTACTGGACGTCGGGAACACGCTTCACTGTTCTGCCTCTCCCTATGCCTGGACAGCGATTTGTTTCAGGGCATTGCACAAGGCATCTATGTCATCCGCCGTGTTGAAATAGCCAATGCTAACCCGGACGGTGCCTGTGTCAGACGTACCCAGGTATTGGTGAATCAGAGGTGCACAATGCAAGCCACTTCGTGCGGCGATGTCGAAGCCGCTAGCCAAGAGATGGGCCAAATTCAGCGGCGGCCAGCCCTCGAGGGTAAAGGACACGACGGCGACTCGCTGCGATCCATGAGAAGGGCCATAGACCCTGGTGCCTGGCATAGAGGCCAGACCGTCGAGAAGGCGCTCCGCCAGTCCTCTCTCATGTGCTTGAATAGTCTCCACGCCAGTTTCGAGTACAAAGTGGACAGCAGCGCCCAAGCCGGCCAGGCCGAGGGTATTGTGCGTGCCCCCCTCGAAACGATCCGGCATCCTTTCGGGTTGTCGGTCTGACGACGACTGCGAACCGGTCCCTCCCTCACGAAATGGTTGGATTTCAATCCCTGGTTTGATGTACAACCCACCAGTCCCCTGCGGCCCCAACAACCCCTTGTGGCCCGTGAAGGCCAGCAGATCAATTTGCATCCGTTGCACATCTATCGGAACACAGCCCGCGGTCTGAGCGATGTCTACCATCAGCAACGAGCCATTCTCATGCACCAGGGCACTAATGGTGTCGATGTCGTGAACGGTGCCTGTGACGTTGGAGGCATGGGTGATACATACTAGCCTGGTGTCAGAACGGAGGGCGGCACGGATGCTCTCAGGGTCAACAAAGCCGGTGCTGTCACATTCCACCCAGGTGACGTCAACGTGCCTCTGTTCTACCAAAGACCGCAGCGGACGCAGAACTGAATTATGGTCCGTCACGGTAGTAACGACGTGGTCACCTGGTAGAAGTAGCCCTTTTAGGGCCAGGTTCAAGGCCTCCGTGGCATTGGAAGTGAAAACAATCTGGTTTGGCTCCTCAACATGGAACAGTTGAGCCAACAACCTGCGAGTTTCCGACACTATCTTGGCAGCCTCTCGCGCCGTAGCATAGCCCGATCGCCCGGGATTGGCGCCGATGTTGCGGTTGAATCGATCTATGGCTTCATACACGCTTTGTGGTTTGGGAAAAGATGTGGCGGCATTATCCAGATAGATCATGGTTTTCGATCACCGGTTTCAGCATAGAATGGTCTGAGCTTGCGGGATGGTTCACAATAGGTTGACACTTTTTGCAAACGACTGCTCCGACTTTGGGATCGGTCGCTTCAAAAAGTGACCCCAGGCGATTTTTGTGCCAGAATTGGGCGATTTTGCCCCTAAGAACGAACAAAGTAGGTACGGATAATTTTGACCTCATTTAAAAAGTGTAAACCTATTTCCCTAAAAAATGAACCATCCCGAGTTTGCGGCTTCGAAAGGGATGTTGCAATCTAGTGATTGCTTTGCCCTGGAGCTGGCGAATTCGTTCGCGTGTCAAGTTGAAATGTTGGCCGATTTCCTCTAGGCTTCTTTCATCCCCATCATCAAGTCCAAAACGCATCTCGATCACGCTCCTTTGTCGTGGCGACAAGTCATCCAATACCTCTCCCAGTCTTGCGCGAAGGAGCTTGTGTGAGATCACTTGCTCGGGAACAGGAGCAGGCTTCGAAAAGCTGGACAGCGAATAGTCAACACGGTCTGGTGGCTCCTCCTCTCTCGAATCAATTGTCGATGCTATACAAGGCGGGAGCTCGAAATCATCGTCTTCGGTGACTCGAAACCATTGCCGGACAGCAAACTCTCGGGCTGGACATGGTCGCTGCTGGACAAGCCCGGTTCCAGTGTCATTCCACACCAACGGAAACTCCGAGCAGCAGAGAAGGGAATCCAAAGAGCATACTTCAGGCAACTCCTCAAGAAGATAGGCTACCCTGTCTCGTGACATTCCACACTGTTGTGCAACCTGTTCTATTGTCGACGCTTCACCCCCCTGACTCTTTAGATCCTCTATAGTCCGTTTCACTTTTCTAAGACTGTCCTGTACGTGAACAGGCAGACGGATAGTATTACTCTGATCTGCAAGAGCTCGCTGAATGGCTTGGCGAATCCACCACGTTGCGTATGTTGAGAATCGGTGGCCGAGGCGATGGTCAAACTTATCAACGGCTTTGAGAAGCCCGATATTACCCTCTTGGATGAGATCAAGCATCGGTACGCCTTGATCACGATAGCGATAGGCGATGTGGGCCACAAGCCGCAAGTTGGCTTCAACGAAATGCTGTCGAGCTTCGTCCCCCTTTCGGATCTCCTCGCGTGGCCGAGCCCTATCTGAAGCAGGCGGAGCTTCTTCTAGGCGTACACGTGCTCTTTCTCCCCGTCGCATTGACTTGGCTAACCTCACCTCGTCTTCTGCCGTAAGCAAGCCGACTCGGCGAATCTCAAACATGTATAGGTCGTATAGATCTTCTATTGACTCAAAACGTTGTGGTAGACGGACACGTACAGGCTCTGGCTCCGGTACGATGACTTTGAGTATTTCCTCGACCGAAGCCGCTGTAACGATCTCGACGCCCAAGTCTATAAGCGTTAGGCACAAAGCGTCGATTTCATCGAGATGTGCGTCTACATCAAGAAAGAGAGCGGTGATTCCTTCATATGTCACAAAGCCTTGCTTTTTGCCTTCTGCGATCAACCTCTGGGCAATCACATTCCTCACTGCCTCGTTACAAATATTAATCGTGGGCCCTTGACCGATTGACTTGGTATTGTCGGTCCGGCGCAGCCGAACGAGGTGCTCTCAACCCTTTTCTATTTGGCTGGTATAGTATAGCAGACTTTGGCTCGTTTGGCAACACCCAAAAAGCCCCCTGTGCGGTTGACGCAGGTGGCTTCTCACAATACCAAGAGAAAGTGACTTTTATCGTTGACAAACGACTGACCTGATGATATAATAGACAGCGGGGTTAGGAGGGCAAGGTCTTCGCTAAAGGCGTTGCTCAAATAGCTGACGACCTCTGGCGAATTCTGAGGTTTGGGTGTATAATATAGCGAGATCACCTGGGAGGTGAACTATGAGCGAATTGCTCGGTAAAGACAGAAAAGACATCTTGAAGGAGCTGATAAGCAGCCTGCACGAAGGCGCCGACCCGAAGGCGGTGAAGGAACAGTTCAAGGAGGCGCTAAGGGGCGCCACCCCGATCGAGATAGCGCGGGCGGAAGAGGAGCTTATTCGGGAGGGGATGCCGAGGGAAGAGATACACCGGCTTTGTGAAGTGCATCTGGCCGTGTTCAAAGAATCCCTGGAGGGCCAGAAATCGCTGGCCCCCGCAGGGCATCCCATCCACATCCTCATGGAAGAGCACAAAATACTCCTCGAATTCGCCGCTGAACTGAAAGGCATTGCCCAGAGGCTGAGGAGGGCGGACGGCTTAGATTCCGCCAGCCTGGAGCAACTGAGGCACATTGAGGAGCATTTCAAGGAGTCGGAAAGCCACTATGTGCGGGAGGAGAACGTCCTGTTCCCCTATCTCGAAAAACATGGCATCACGCAGCCCCCGGCGATCATGTGGATGGATCACAACCAGATAAGGGAGGCGAAGAAGAGCTTGTACAGGCTCATTGATGGGCACGAAAGCATGGATTTTCAGGACTTCGCCCAGCAACTGGACGAAGTGACGTCCGCTTTGGCCGAACTGCTCACCAGTCACTTTCCCAAAGAGAACAACATCCTCTTTCCTATTTCTTTGAGGATTCTGGCCGAGGATGAATGGAAGGACATAAGACAGCAGTTCGACGAGCTGGGCTACTGCTGCTTCACCCCTGAAGGGGCGAGGGTGCTTCCCGAAGAGAAGGCGGCGCCGGCGCCCAAGCCTGAGGTGGAAGGCAGGGTGACATTCGAGACCGGGGCGCTGTCGAGGGAAGAACTTGAAGCCGTCCTCAACACCCTGCCGGTGGACATCACCTTTGTGGACAAGGACGACAAAGTGAGATACTTCAACCAGATCGAGGAGAGGATCTTCCCGCGGACGAGAGCCATCATCGGGAGAAGTGTTCAGCAGTGCCATCCCCAGAAAAGCATCCACGTCGTCAACCACATAGTCGAGGATCTTCGAAGTGGCCGCCGAGACGTGGTTGAGTTCTGGATGAACCAGCAGGGGAGGTTCGTCCACGTCCGCTACTTCTCCGTCCGCGACAAAAACGGAGAGTACCTGGGAACCCTGGAGGTGACTCAGGACGTCACCGACATAAAGAAGCTTGAAGGGGAAAAGAGGCTGCTGGATGACACCGGTGCTTGACAACATAATAGGAGAACTGAAGTTTTGTACAGCACGTCAAAGCGGAGGGATGAGGGTAACTGTCAACGGATTCCGGGAACGAATTGAACGGATTGGAGTTCCGCACGTGACATTTTCCGTTCAATCCGTTCAAAAAATCCGTTGACAGCGATCCGTGCTTTCT
>DAOUDK010000132.1:0-71788 GCA_034431315.1 Anaerolineae bacterium | reverse complement strand
TACCACATATAGTAGCAATTGATTGGAATGCACCTGCATATAGTGGCCAATCGCACTCACCCAAGTCTAACAGATTGCGAGCCCTACTCATCAAATTAGCCTTGACAGAGTACTAGGGATAAATGCCACGGATCATGATGGCCTCGGCGACCCGCTTGATGGCGCAGATGTAGGCGGCCACCCGCATGTCCACTTTCTTCTCCTGGGCGGTGGCCAGGACGTTATCAAAGCTGTGCTCCATAATGTCCCGCAGCTTGACGTTGACGTCCCGCTCGCTCCAGAAGAACTGCTGCAAACCCTGCACCCACTCGAAGTAGGAGACGGTCACCCCACCAGCGTTGGCCAGAATGTCGGGGACGATGAAGATGCCCTTGTCATTCATGATCTGGTCGGCCTGGGGGGTGGTGGGGCCATTGGCGCCTTCGGCCACGATTTTGGCCTTGACCTTGTCGGCGTTCTTCTCGGTAAGCGCCTTTTCCAGGGCGGCGGGAACGAGGATGTCACATTCCAGCTCCAGCAGTTCCTCGTTGGTGATCGTATCGGTGCCTGGGTAGCCCACTACGGAACCGGTCTCCTGCTTGTGTCGCAACACGTCGCGAGCATCGAAGCCCTTGGGGTTGTAGACGCCGCCCTTGGAGTCGCTGACGGCAATCACCTTGCAGCCTTTGCCCTGCAACAAGTAGGCACTGACGCTCCCCACATTGCCGTACCCTTGCACCACTACCGTGGCCCCCTCGATAGGAATGTCCAGATGCCGAAGGGCCTGGCGGGTGGTGAACATCACGCCCCGCCCCGTGGCCTCGAAACGGCCCAGGGAGCCGCCGATTTCCACCGGCTTGCCAGTGACCACGGCCGGGGTGGAGTAGCCGCGATGCATGGAGTAGGTATCCATGATCCAGGCCATGGTCTGGGGGTTGGTGCCCACATCGGGGGCCGGGATATCGCCCTGGGGACTCATGAGGATAGCAATCTCCGTAGCATAGCGGCGGGTCAGGTTCTCCAGCTCGCCAAGCGACATTTTTTTGGGGTTGCAGACCACGCCTCCTTTAGCCCCCCCGTAGGGGAGGCCCGCCACAGCACACTTCCAGGTCATCCACATGGCCAGAGCCCGCACCTCGTCCAGAGTGACATCGGGGTGATAGCGGATGCCGCCCTTGGTGGGACCCAACGCGGTGCTGTGGTGCACCCGGTAGCCAGTGAAGATCTTTACTGAGCCATCATCCATGTGCACTGGAAAGTTGACGGTCAGCTCTCGCTTGGGCTTGCGGAGCATGGCCTTGGCGCCAGCTTTCAGCTCTGGTAGATATGCAGTCGCCCGGTCAAACTGCTGCACGGCAATCTCGTAGGGATTCAAGTTCTGTTCAGTCATTCTCGTTTCTCCTTTGGGGAATGTATTTGGGCCTCACTTGAGCTCGGTGGGAGGCCCGGCCACCGTTTGTCGTCGTTGAAAAACAACTCGATGGCATCACCTCCTTGTGATGGACGTACTTCACTGTTGTGGCACCGTTGCGCCGATTTCAGTGTAGCTTTTCTTTCAGCAACTTTGTGACCAATTGAGGGTTGGCCTTCCCCCTGGTGGCCTTCATCACCTGGCCGACCAGGAAACGCAGTATCGCCTCCTTGCCCCCCAGGTACTCCGCCACCGGGCCGGGGTTTTCAGTTATGACCTGCTCGACGAGGCGCGAGAGCTCCTCGACGTCGCTGATCTGAGCCAGACCCTTCTCCTTGACGATCTGGGAGGCAGGGCGGCCCATCTCGAACATCTCGGCGAAAACGTCTTTGGCGATGCTGATGCTGATGGTATCCTTCTCCACCAGGGTAAGGAGCTCGGCCAAAGCATTGGGAGTGATTTTGACTGCCTCGATCCCTGTGTCTGTGGCTTTGAGAAGACGAAAGAGCTCGCCGGTGATCCAGTTGGCCACGGTTTTGGCATCGGGGTAGGCCTGGACACAGGATTCAAAGTAGTCGGCCACCGGCCTCTCCGCCGTCAGCACCTCGGCGTCGTAGCGGGATAGTCCATACTGCTCCACGAAGCGGTTCCGCCTGGCGTCGGGCAGCTCGGGCAACCTGGCCCTGATTCCCTCCACCCATTCCCGGCTGAGGACGAGGGGTGGCAGATCTGGCTCTGGGAAGTAGCGGTAGTCATGGGCGTGTTCTTTGCTGCGCTGAACCACGGTGACGCCTCGTGCTTCGTCCCAACCCATTGTCACTTGCTCGATGCGTCCACCCGCCTCCAGCATATTGGCCTGCCGTTCGATCTCGTACTCCAGGGCCAGCTTCACGGAGTGAAAACTGTTGAGGTTTTTGACCTCCACCTTGGTGCCAAGCTCACTCCTGCCCCTCGGTCGCAGGGAGATGTTGGCCTCGCAGCGCATGGCGCCCTCTTCCATGTTGCCTGAGTTCACCCCCAGGTATCTCAGGATGTTGCGCAGCTTGGTTAGATACTGGCGGGCCTCCTCAGGAGTACGGATGTCGGGCCGACTGACGATCTCCATGAGGGGCACGCCGGCGCGGTTGAAGTCCACCAGGCTATGCCCGTCCGGGTGAACCAGTTTAGCTGTGTCCTCTTCCAGATGCACCCGCTTGATGCCGATGCGCCTGCTTTCCCCGCCGACCTCAATGTCCAGCCAGCCATCGCGTGAGAGGGGTAAGTCATACTGGGAGATCTGGTATCCTTTGGGCAGATCGGGATAGAAATAGTTCTTGCGGTCAAATTTGGAGAACTCAGGGATCTGGCAATTGAGGGCCAGGGCGGTCATAATGGTGTACTCTACGGCCTTTTGATTGATGACCGGCAGCACGCCCGGCATCCCCAGGCAGATGGGGCAGACGTGGGTATTGGGCTCCGCCGCTGCATAGTCCGCGCTGCAGCGGCAGAACATCTTGGATTCAGTCAGCAGTTGGGCGTGGACTTCCATGCCGATCACGGCTTCGTAATCCACGGCGCTCTCCTATGGGTGCAGGTTTGGGTTCTCAGTGGGCAATCCCTCAGCCTGGGCTGCCTTTAGCAAATCATCGTCAGCGGCGATGAAGGTGAGGGGCGGTAGCTTCTTAGAAAGCAACTCCTTGTTCGCGGCCAGAGCGGCGGCAAGATGGATGGCATCGCAACCGCGCAACTTTTGGCGTTGCGTAAGTTTCACAGCCAGATCAATGATCTCGCGCTGCACTCCTAACAGCTTATACTGGTCAGTGCTATCCGTTAGGAAGCGCTTCAGAGCTAAATCGCGCCAACGTACACTGGGGCCTTGTGGAGCGCGGCTTTTCGCAGCGAAAGCAGCCGCGACTTCAGCCAAAGTGATCTCCGAAAACATGATGGTATGCCCCGCCCGGACATCGGTAATCGCTTTCACCCAAGCGCTGCCAAGCTCAGAGCTGTAGCGCTTCACCACCGCGCTGGAATCAAGATATAATACGCTCATGTCTTTCTCGCCTTTGCTCGATGATGATCTCGCTAAGGGGCTTCCCACCTGCTCTTGCAAAGGCAGCTTCGACCTCTTCATGAGTGATAGTGGGGTCTGCTATTTGCCGCAATCCCTCGCTCAAAGGCCGAATTAGCCCTGCAGCTTGTAGCACCTCGATGACCTGCTCCCGCTCGCTCTTGGCTTCCAGAGCCAGCTCCCTTTGCAGAATCCGCAGGGCTGCCTCTTGTAGCTTCTGTCCTCTTTCTGAAGCGCGCTCTTGCAGAAGTCTCAGCAAATCCTTCGGCAATTCTAAAGTCAGAGTAGTCATATTCATCACCTCTTTTTTCTCATCCTGAACTTTCTAATTTCTAATTTCTAATTTCCAATTTCCAGCAGCATCTCCAACGGTTTGCACTCTAATCCGTGGGCGCTGGCCACCCCCTCGCAGGTGACGTTACCTTTGTAGACGTTAACCCCTTTGGCCAGGGCTGCGTCGTTCTTCACAGCCTCGACGAAGCCCAGGTTGGCCAGTCGAAGAGCGTAGGGCAAGGTGGCGTTGGTCAAAGCGTAGGTCGAGGTGCGCGGCACGGCACCCGGCATGTTGGTTACACAGTAGTGGATCACACCCTCTTCGACATAGATGGGGTCGGTGTGGGTGGTGGGGCGGGATGTCTCAATGCAGCCGCCTTGATCAATGGCCACGTCAACGATCACGCTGCCCGGCCTCATGCTCCTCACCATCTCCCGCGTGACCACGTGAGGCGCCCTCGCGCCAGCGACGAGCACCGCTCCGATCACGACGTCGGCGCGTTTGACGGCCTCGGCGACGCTGTGAGGGTTCGAGCTCAGAGTGACGAGATTGCCATGAAATATCTCGCTCAGGTGGCGGAGCCTATCTACTCTGAGGTCAATGGCAGTGACGCTGGCCCCCATGCCGAGGGCCATCTCCACCGCGTTTTTCCCTACGGCGCCAACTCCTATGACAACCACGGTGCAGGGAAGAACGCCGGGCACCCCGCCCAGTAGCTTGCCCCGTCCGCCGCTGGGCTTTTCCAGGCAATGGGCGGCCACCTGTACCGACATCCTGCCGGCCACTTCGCTCATGGGTTCCAGCAAGGGCAATGTGCCGTCGGCTAGCTCGACTGTCTCGTAAGCCACGGCTGTCACCTTTTTCTCCATCAGTAGCCTGGTCAAGGTGTCTAACTTCGGATTGGCGAGGTGAAGATAGGTAAACAAAAGCAGACCTTCACGGAAGAATTGGAATTCCGGCTCGATAGGCTCTTTGACCTTGAGCACCATCTCGGCTCCCCAGGCGTCGGCGGCGGTTGGCACGATCTCGGCTCCAGTCCGCCTGTACTCCTCGTCCGAGAAGCCGCTCCCCTCGCCAGCGCCCTTCTCGACGAGGACCTGGTGTCCCGCCTTGACCAGCATGTCCGCCCCGGCAGGTGTCGTGCCGACTCTGTTCTCGGCCGTCTTTATCTCCTTCGATACGCCGATGATCATCCTTGATCCTCCTTGGTTTGGATATTGGATACTGGGTATTGGCCAAGTTCCAATATCCAATATCCAATATCTAATCTCTTTGGTTTCGGTATGCTTTCGGCTACTCAACCCAAGGAAACTACAGCCTGAGTCCCTTGAGATACTCGCGGAGCTGCGGGCCGATGCGGTCGTCTTTCAGAGCCAGGGCGATGAACGTCTGCAAGAGGCGCAGCGGGTCGCCAGTGGTGTACCAGGTCCCTTGGATCGGCTGAGCCACGACCCGCTTCCGTTGGGCAAGGGTCAACATGGCGTCAGCCATCCACAGCTCCCCTCCCTTACCCAGCTTCTGTTCCTCCAGGATCTTGATGATTTCGTAGGGAACGACGAACCTCCCGATCTGAATGAGATTGGAGGGGGCTTTCCCTGGATCGGGCTTCTCGATGAGGTTTTCGATTTCGGGAGCTTCCGTGTTCTCTTTCAGTTTGATGCAGCCGTAGAGGTGGGTCTCCTCCCAGGGAACCTCGTAGGCGGCCATGGCCGCGGCGGGCTGGTAGCGCTGGTAGGCGTCCATCACCTGCCGCAGGCCGGGCGGGTCTGCGTCAATGACGTCGTCGCCGAACATGTAGACGAAAGTCTCGTCCTTGCTGATGAAGGGGCTGGCCGCCAGCACTGGAGTGCCGTTGCCGTAGGGCAGATCGTCCCCCTGGCGGACGAAGGCGAAGTTGGCCAACCGCGAAACGCGCCTGACATCTTCCAGGTAGTGTAATTTGCCTGTTGCCTCCAGGGCACGTTCCAGTTCGGGCGCTGAATCAAAGTGATCGGTGATGGCGTGGCTGCCGTGTCGGGTCACCAAGACGATGTCGGTGATGCCTGAGTTCACGGCCTCTTCCACCACGTGTTGGAGGATGGGCCGATCCAGCAGTGGGAGCATCTCCTTGGGCACGGCTTTGGTGGCCGGCAGGAACCGCGTTCCCAGCCCGGCCGCGGCGATGACGGCTTTAGTGATTTTCATGCTCGTTGTTTCCTCCCAACGGGTTGGAGTTGCCTTAGCGTTTCATGACAGGCATCCAAGACGTATTGCCACTCGAACTTATCGCCCCATCCAGATGATCACAGATTCCGTCGAACCGCTGATCCAAGATAAACTTCCACGCCCGCACTTCCTCTCCCAGAGTCACGAAAGTGGGGTCATCAATGCCGACCTCGTTCGCGGTGCGAATGCTATCCCGAATCCGGTCTGCCATACGGGCTATCAGGTCCCGAGAATAGGATGGGACGTGGGCACTCGCTAGAATGGTGTCCACGTCTTCAGGGATTAATGGTAGGTTGTTAAGCTGCAGAAGCTCCCCGATGACCTCCGGATCGTTTGCTACCAGGGTGGCGACGAGTTCATATCCGGCCGGGTACTTGACTATGTGGTCCGGATAAAGCTCCTTGGTCACGAACTCAGCCAGGCCTTCGGCCAGCAGAACATAGAGCAGACGGAAGCCTCGAAAGTACTCCAAGGTTCCCTGAACGATGTGCACCCACTCGTGGGCAATGATCGATTCAGCGATATCGGCGCTTTTCACAAGCACTATGTCTGGATAGCAATGAGCAGCTAGGCTATCCAGCGTTTCATCAACCTTTATTCGCCCCTCTAGCTTGCGTCCACCATATGGTGCTAGATAGGCATCCGCTTTGTCCTTGGCACGAGCGAACTTCCCCTTCAGTTTGTCGGCCACAATACCGGCCTCCTCCTGTGCCACTCCGTAGCCTGCTCGTAAGCATAAGCCACGCGCAAAACCGTTTCCTCGGCGAAGGTATCCCCCATGATCTGTAGGCCCACTGGCAAGCCGTCGGCGAAGCCGCAGGGGATGGAGATGCCACAGATGCCGGCCAGGTTCAGGGAGAGGGTGAGGACGTCGGAGAGGTACATCTGCAGCGGATCGTCCACCTTCTCGCCGATTTTGAAGGCCACGGTAGGAGAGGTAGGAGCTACCAGCACGTCGAATTCACTGAAGGCCTGGTCGAAATCCCGCTTGATGAGGGTGCGCACTTTTTGGGCCTTGAGGTAGTAGGCGTCGTAGTAGCCCGCTGAGAGGGCATAGGTGCCCAGCATGATGCGCCTCTTGACCTCAGCGCCGAAGCCGTTCTGCCGGGTCTGGCGGTAGGCGTCCCACACGTCCTCCACGTCAGAGTGAGAGTAGCCGTATTTCACGCCGTCGTAACGGGCCAGGTTGGCTGAAGCCTCGGCCGGAGCGATCAGGTAGTAAGCGGGCAAGGAATACTCGGTATGAGGGAGTGAGACTTCGTCCACTTCTGCGCCCAAGTCAGCTATTTTGTCTATGGCTGCTCGCACCGCTATCTCCACTCCAGGTTGCATACCCTCGACAAAGTATTCTCTGGGAACACCCACTCTCATTCCTCGGATGTCAGGGACGAGGGCCTGGGCATAATTGGGGGCGGGGACATCCACTGAGGTGGAATCGCAGGGGTCATAATGGGCAATGGCCTGCAACATGATGGCGCAATCGGTCACGTCCTTGCCAAAGGGGCCGATTTGGTCCAGCGAGGAGGCGAAGGCCACCAGACCATAGCGAGAGACGCGGCCATAGGTGGGCTTGAGACCCGTCACACCGCATAGCGCCGCTGGCTGGCGCACGCTGCCACCGGTATCAGAACCCAGAGCGCCCAGGCACTCGTCGGCGGCTATTGCGGCAGCGCTGCCTCCGCTGGAGCCGCCAGGCACTCTGCTCAGGTCCCAGGGATTGCGGGTGGGAAAAAAGGCTGAGTTCTCCGTGGAGGAGCCCATGGCGAATTCATCCATGTTGGTCTTGCCCAGGATGACCGCGCCCTGCCGGCGCAACTGCTCGATCACCGTAGCGTCATAGGGTGGGACGAAGTTCTCCAGGATCCTGGAGCCACAGGTTGTCGGCACGCCCTTGGTGCAGATCACATCTTTGATGGCCAGAGGCACGCCCAGGAGGGGGTGATCCTCGCCAGCAGCCCGTCGCCGATCCGCCTCCTGGGCCTGCTCCAGGGCCCATTCAGGAGTGATGGTGAGGTAAGCTTTGACCTGGTTATCAACTTCCACGATGCGCTCGATAACGGATTGAGTCAGTTCGACGGCCGAAATCTCGCCCTTTCTCAACAGATCCTGGGCTTCGTGGATGGTCAGCTCATTCAATTTCAAGCTAGTTCTCCAACAGAGACGGCAGCAGGCATTCGATCACTCCTACGAATTCCGTCGCCTGGTCAATCGCCTCGTTCACCTGCTCAAGCGTGAAATCTCGCTTTCGCTCGTAGTCGGCGTGCAGGCGGAACTTGTGGGCTCGTCTGAACCAGCGGCTGTACTTGGCGTCCACCAGCCCCGGCTTGATGAAGTGCAAGCCTAAGAGGGAGATAGTGCCAGCGTGGGATTTGGTGCGGATAGAGCGGGCCGCCAGCGCCGCGTCGGCAGCGTCCAGGAAAGCATAGAAGACCAGGGATATAGCATTGCCATATTCGCCGATTTCCTGTAGGGCTCTGGCAGAACGAAGGCGGCCGTGTGCCGATTCAATAAACCCTTGCGCTACCTTAGCTGGATCTCCTTTTCTTACCACGATAGGCTCTCCTTTCAATACGATTCCCTCATTGGCTACGTTGCGCATCAGCGGGGTGCCGATGGCTGACCATTCAGCTATCTCCTCGCTGGTGAAGTCGAGGGCTGAGATGTCTATCTTCTTCTCCAGGAGAGTGTCAGCCGTGATGTCGCTGATGACATCGTCCGCCTTTGGCGTCCTGCGGTCAACGACGACCAGCAGGTCTATATCTGAGCCTGGGTGTGCCTCTCCTCTCGCCCTCGAACCAAAGAGGATGATGTCTTTAACCTGGCCAGGCAGCTCGGCCAGGATCCTCCTCTTGAATTCCTCGACGGCCAGGAGCTCGTCAGGCTGCAAGATATGGGAGATAGGTTTCCCTTTTACCGCCGCTCGTGCCATGAATAATTCACTCCAGAATCGCCTGCACCTTGAAGCAGCCGTTCTCGGTCTTGGGTGCATTAGCGAGAATGTCTTCGCGGGAGAAAGAGGGCCTGACCTGGTCTGCCGCCATCACATTCCGCAAGGGGAGTACTGTGGCTGTGGGGGGGATAGCTTCGGTATCCAAACGCTGTAATACCTCGGCGTACTCCAAGATGGCTGAGAGCTGCTCCCCGAACCTCTCCTTCTCCTCGTCGGTCAAGCTGAGCTTCGCCAACTCGGCGATGTGCTCCACTTCGACGCGGCCCAGTTTCGTTTCTTGGCCTGTAAGCAAAGCGACTTTATCCATTTTCGCACCCTGGCGTATTATAACACTTTCGGGCAGAGCGAGCAAGTTAGGAGGATCGTACGAGATCAGTAAGCCAGGCTGTTATCTTCAGCATCGCTGCCTCTACCTTCCCCTGATAGCGCCAGAAAGCCAGCGCGATGGCGGCCAGGATAGCAGCGAAGAACGCTATTTGGGTTCGAGTGAGGGCGGCAGCGTTAGCGCCCACCAAGTTGGCTATAAAAATGCCTGGCAGGCGGCCGATGGCGGCCAATGCAACTAGCTCAGGTAGGGGCAGGAGGGTGAGGCCAGCCAGGAAGCAGGCTACATCGTCGGGCAGGAATGGAAAGAGGAAGACGAGGAAGAAGAAAAGGGCGCCCCTCTGCCGTGAGTAGCCATCGAGACGTTCCAGCGTTTCTCTTTTGATCAGCCTCTCTGCCCAGGGCCGCCCGAAGCGTCGAGACAAGGCCATGGCCAGGCTAGAGCCAGCAATCACCCCGACCAGGCTATAGACGGTTCCCCAGGCTGCGCCAAAGAGGTAGCCGTTCACGACATCTATGACCTGGCCGGGGATGGGGGCCAAGAGCACCTGGGCCACGTGTAGCAAAATGGCTGAAAGGGGAGCCCAGGGCCCAAACCTCATCACGAACTCCTGTACCCTGGCCCGGTCAGCGAAGAAAAACAGAAGAGGTCTGTACCCGATGAGTAAGGCTGCCACCGCGAGGGCGAGAAGCCCCAAGACAGCTATCGTCCGTCTCCGAATTCTACCCATGCCCCCAATCATACCAGCGAAAGCGCAAATCGTCAAGCGTCAAACCGTCAAACGTGATACTCTGACGATTTGCGCTTTTTGGCTTTTTTGGTTATCATTAAGGCAGGATTTAGCAGCGCACAAATTCCCGGATCGGTGGCCAGTTCGAGGTGACGATTGCGTTACGAGTTCGATTGGGATCCCGCGAAAGAGAAAACGAACATCAGTAAACACAAGGTGTCTTTTCGTAGAGCGGCAACAGTGTTTCGCGATCCTAATCAACTTTCCATTTACGATGAGGAGCACGGTGAATACGAAGATCGTTGGGTAACAATCGGTATTGATAGTGGTGGCGTTTTGCGGGTCATTGTTCATACGTTCAAGCAAATCGAGGCAGGCTTGTGTGAAATTCGCATCATTTCAGCGCGCAAAGCCACAGGTAGAGAGGCAAGACAATATAGAAAGGGAAGCAAATGAAAGCAGAATACGATTTTTCTAAAGGTGAACGAGGCAAATTCTACCATCCCGATGCTGTGTTTAGCTTTCCGGTGTACCTTGAGCCAGACGTGAGTGACTTTATGGGCCGACTGGCAGATGAAAAAGATGTTGACATTCAGGAATTAGTCAACGAATGGCTTAGGGTAAATATCCAGTTGGTTCAGAGTGTACAGCAGCGGGGCTGAGCAGCCATGAACATCAATACCAAACGACGCATTTTGCGCCGGCGTAAGAAGAAAAATAACAATGGCCTGCTGTTGCGTTTGCTTATTGGCGCGGTAGCTATAGCCTTTTTCGCTGCCATTCTAGTTGGCATTTCGGGCATCGGTACGGTGATTGGCGTATATAACTACTACGCTAAGGACCTGCCCGACCCTGGCCGGATTGAGACGGATCAGGAGGAATTCGAGACCACCAAGATCTATGACCGCACCGGTCAAGTCCTCCTCTACGAGATTTTCGACCCACGGTTTGGTGATCGTACTGGGGTTCCGCTGGATCAGATGCCGCTTTACCTGCGTCAGGCTACCATCGCCATTGAGGACAAGAGTTTCTACGAGAACCCCGGATTCGATATCAGGGGCTTTGCTCGAGCCTTTTATCAAAACCTGCGAGGCGGCCGTGTTCAAGGTGGCAGCACCATCACCATGCAGTTGATCAAGAATGTGCTGATCCCTCTGGAAGAGAGGTATCAGGTGCTCTACTCTCGGAAGATCAAGGAGTTCATCCTGGCCCTGGAGATCTCTCGGCGCTATAGTAAAGATCAGATTCTGGCCTGGTACTTGAACTCTAACTTTTATGGAAACCTGGCCTATGGCGTAGAAGCGGCGGCTCAGGTCTACTTTGATAAGCCTATCCAGGAGCTGGATTTGGCTGAATGTGCTATACTGGCTGCCGTGCCCCAATACCCTGGCCTGAACCCCATTGATGCTCCTGGGGAGGCTCGCAAGCGCCAACACCTGGTGCTGGATGCTATGATGCGTCAGGGCTACATCACCGCCGAAGAGGCCCTGGCAGCCAAGTACCAAAAGCTGGACATCAAAGCCCGCGAGGAGCGTTTCGACATCATCGCCCCCCACTTCTCCATCTATGCCCGCAAGCGCCTGGAGGAGATGTTCGGCCCGGAGTTGGTGCACCGCGGTGGGCTGCGAGTCTACACCACCATAGACCTGGAGATGCAAGACCTGGCTCTGGAAATAGCCCGGGGGCGGGTGGCTGAGCTGCAAGCCGAGGAGCGCAATGTTTCCAATGCTGCCGTGGTGGTCATCACCCCCCGAACCGGTGAGATCCTGGTCATGTTGGGCAGCCTCGATTACTGGGACGACAAAATCGCGGGCGAGGTCAACGTGGCTTTGGCTAATCGTCAGCCTGGCTCGTCCTTTAAGCCCTTTACCTACGTGACCGCTTTCTCTCAAGGCTATACGGCGGCTACGATGATCATGGATATACGCACCGCCTTCCCTGACCCGCCCTATCCACCCTATGTACCGGAGAACTACAGCCGCAAGTATCATGGCCCCAAGCTAATACGCCAGACCCTGGCGCGCTCTTATAACATGCCGGCCGTTAAGGTGCTGGACATGGTCGGGGTGGAGAACGTTATCAACACCGCTCACCGCCTGGGCATAACCACCCTGAACGAAGATTACTACGGGCTGAGCTTGACTCTGGGCGGAGGCGAGGTCAAACTGCTGGACATGACCTACGCCTTTAGCGTGTTCGCCAACGGTGGTACTATGGCCGGAGTGTCTATGGAAGAGCCACAATTGGGTTATCGCGAGCTAGACCCGGTGGCCATCCTGCGGGTCGAGGATCGGGATGGGAACATCATTTGGCAATACGCTGTTCCTGAGACCAGGGAGGTCTTGAGCCCTCAGTTGGCCTATCTCCTCACCGACATCCTGTCCGACAACAGCGCGCGGGCGCCGGCCTTTGGCTGGGAAAGCCCGCTGCACCTCAGTCGTCCGGCTGCGGCCAAGACTGGCACCACCAACGATTTCCGCGATGCCTGGACCATCGGCTACACCCCCCAAATAGCCACTGGCGTCTGGGTGGGTAACAGCGGCAACGAGTCCATGGAGCACGTACCTGGGGGGAGCGGAGCGGGGCCCATCTGGCACGACTTTATGGAGAGGGTGCTGGAGGAGATGCCCGTGGAAGAATTCGTAAGGCCGCCTGGCTTTGAGGAGGTAGAGGTCTGCTCTGTCTCGGGAATGTTGCCCACGGAACAGTGTCCTCATAAGATCAGAGAGATCTTCATTGAGGGGACGGCCCCCACGGCGTACTGCAACGTCCATCAGGTGTTTCGGGTCAACAGGGAGACCGGTAAGCTGGCCACGGTTTACACCCCGCCCGAATTGGTGGACGAGGTGGTCTATGAGATATTCCCCCCTGAGGCCGCCGACTGGGTGCGCCAGGAAGGTATCCCCCAGCCGCCGACCCAGTACGATCTGGCCTACGGCCCCAGTCCGGCTTCCGGCGACGTGGCCATCATCAGCCCTGCTCCCTATGCCTATCTTCGGGAGACAATTCCCGTCATCGGCAGCGCCAGAGCCGTGAACTTTCAGCTCTATCGCCTGGAGTACGGCCAGGGAATCAACCCCTCGGCCTGGATTCAGATCGGCGGCGATCACTACAATCAGGTCACCAACGCCCCTCTGGAGTACTGGGACGTGGGCGGTCTGGACGGGCTATACACCCTCCAGCTTTCGGTGGTGGATGGAGGCGGAAACTACAGAAAGAGCACCACCCAGGTCACGATAGACAACACTCCGCCAGAGATCGAGCTCGTCTATCCCTACGACGGCCACGTCTATTTCATGGAGTACGACGAATGGGTCAACATCTCGGCCACTGCGGTGGATAACTTCTCCATGGATCGGGTGGAGTTCTACTTTGACAACAGTCTGTTGAGCTACAGCACCATAGCTCCTTACAACACCAAGTGGACCATCGTCATGTCCGACACCATTCCTATACCGGGCATGGCGGTGCAGGAGATCCAGATTGTCCAAAACCCGGACGGCAGTGTGACCACCCAGGTTATCACCGTCACCCAGGTGATCATCGATTCGGATGGCATGCGCATGCAGGTTTTCGCCAACGGGATGACCATCATCTCCGACACCCACGGCTACACCGAGACCCACCAGATCCACGTGGTGGCCTACGACGCGGCTGGCAACGAAGTCGAGAGCGAGAAGGTGCGCATCTACGTTGTGCACGAGCAAGAAGAGGAGGAGCAAACCACGGCCTTGTGGCTGGACGACCGGGTGGGTTATCTCGAAGATAGAAGTTGGAAGATAGAAGTTGGAAGTTAGATTGGTTATTCGAGACATCCTGGTGAGCGCAATCTGCCATCTCCTGTGCATCCCGTTTCGCTTCGCCCCTCGCAGCGCTTCGTTCAATACCCCCAGTTCGATCCTGATCATCAAGCCCTGCTGCCTGGGCGATGTGCTCATGGCTACGCCGGTGATAGCGGCTCTGCACCGGGCCTTCCCCAGGGCCAGGATAGATTTCGCTGTAGGCGGCTGGTCGCGGGCCATGGTCGAGAACAATCCCCACCTGGACGGGCTGGTGGATTGCGGTCGAGTGGGAAGCGGCTGCCGCTACTCCTGGCGCGAATATCTTGACCTGGTTAGACGCATCCGCGCTGGAGGGTACGGGGCTTGCTTCGTCCTGGATCGCTCCCCGCTGATCAGCCTGTTGCCGTACCTGGGTGGCATCTCCCAGCGGGTGGGCCTGGACAGCCAGGGCCGGGGTTTTTCCTTGACCGTTGGCGTGCCGGTGGCGGACCTCAAGCATGAGGCAGACCTCTATCTCGACACAGTGCGGGCCGTGGGCATTGAGGTGAGCGAGGCGAGGCTGGAGTTCTATCCCGCTGAGGAGGATCGCCGCCATGTCGCCGAGATGTTGAGAGCTGAGTCCAAAATTCCCCTGGTCGTCATTCACCCGGCGGGGGGGAGCAATCCGGGGATGATCCTATCGGCCAAGCGTTGGCTACCCCAGCGCTTCGCCGCTCTGGCCGACCGCCTCATCGAGGAGGGTGTGGCTCAAGTATGCCTGGTGGGCGGACCAGAGGACGGGCCTATCGCTGCCGCGATCAAAGATGGCATGAGGCAAGAGCCTTGCGATTTGACAGGGCAGTTGACCTTTGGGCAATCGGGCGCTTTCCTGGAGCAGTGCGACCTGTTTATTGGCCACGATACGGGAGCCATGCACCTGGCGGTAGCTGTGGGCGCGCCGGTGGTGGCCATCTTCGGCCCTTCTGACCCGAGGATGTATGGCCCTTACGGTGAGAATAGCGTGGCCCTCTGGCACGACGTAGGCTGCAATCCTTGTCTGCTGCACGGTCGCTGGGACACAGCCTGTCGCCGCTTCAGGTGCATTGAGGCAGTTACGGTGGAGGAGGTGTGGCAAGCAGCAGCGGCTTTTCTATAGATAATTGGAGAGGGAAGGGAATCTAGAAGTCAGTCTTGTTGAACCCGGATATAGCAAACGAGAGCCCCGGTCAGACCTTAAGGTCTGACCGGGGCCTTTCATTTTCACGCAAAATTCGCGCAACCTTCACGTGATTTTTACCCAAAACCTGGGCGCAATCTGTTATAATGCAAATGATTCAATAGATTTGCCACCGTTTCGTCGGCTATGGGCAAAGAACTGGGGGAAAAATGGAAATCTAGTTTCCAGAGAGTTATCCGACATTTTATGAACCAAAGCCTGGGCTCGGCGCCGTTTCAGCCGGCCCGAGCCACATACACGAAAGGAGAAAATAGCTATGAGATCACTTGATAACGCCAGGTTGATTCTGAGCCGGGCCCTGGGCTTGATGAGGGCCGACGGGCAGACAGCGGAGGCTGAGACCTATTTCGACGCGGCGGGGAAACTGCTCAAGGAAGCCATTGCCGAAGATCCTATGAACGCTCAGGTTCACTTCACCTACGCCCAGTTCTGGGAGGCCCGCCAGCGGTACGACGAGGCCGGAGTTCGGTACCGGGATGCACTGGGCCTTGCCCCTACGGATGAAACCATCCAGGCTGCCTATGAAGCCATGCAAGTCAAGCGCGAGCGCGATGAGTTGGTAAAGAGGCCGGGAGCAGTCGAAGTGGAGGCGCCACCACTCGGTCCAATAGTTGAGGAAGAAGAGCGCGTGGCCAAGGCTGCCCCAGAGGTGGAAGAAGCTCCTTTAATTGAGGAAGGTCCGGTGAAAATAGAGGAGCCTTACCAGGACGCATCAGGCCTTGCCCCTACGGATGAACCCATCCAGGCTGCCTACGAAGCCGTGCAAGTCGAGCGCGAGCGCGATGAGTTGGCAAAGATGTTTGAAGCAGTCGAAGTGGAGGCATCGCTAACACCGCCAGCAATCGAGCCAGTAGTTGAGGAAGAAAGGCGCGTGGCCGAGATTGCCCCAGAGGTGGAAGAAGCTCCTTTAGTTGAGGAAGGTCCAGTGGAAATAGATGAGCCTTACTGGGACGCACCAGGCCTTGCCCCTACGGATGAACCCATCCAAGCTGATTACGAAGCCGTGCAAGTCAAGCGCGAGCGCGATGAGTTGGCAAAGATGTTTGAAGCAGTCGAAGCGGAGGCATCGCCAACACCGCCAGCATTCGAGCCAATAGTTGAGGAGGAAGAGTTCATGACTAAGATTGCCTTAGAGGTGGAAGAAGCTCTCCCTGTTGAGGAAGTTCCGGCGGAGGCGGAGATGCCTTCACCACAGGAGGCCGATAGGCATTGGGCGCTGGGCGTCTACAGGGTGGAACAAGGAGACCTGGCCAGTGCAGAAGAGGCCTTTCAGCAAGCTCTGGGCCTCGCACCACGCCACGCTGAGGCGCTAAAGGCGTATGGCTCCCTGCTCCTGGATCAGCAGCGCTACGCCGAGGCCGAAGAGCACCTGGCAACCCTTATGGAGGTTGATCCATTGGTAGTGAAGACTTGCCTGGCCGGGCGCCCCGTTGACACCAGCCCGCCATTGCTGGCGCTGTACGGATCGCTTCATGCACGCCAGGGGGAATTGGAGGCGGCGGAGCCACTGCTGCGCAAAGCGCTGAAGCTGGAGCCCAAGCGTGTTGAGTGGATCGTGGCTTACGTCAGGCTGCTGAACGGTCTCAACCGCAGCCTAGAAGCCATCGAGTGGCTGCACAATGCCTTCGCTCAGGAGTTGGATCATGCCGCCTTACATCGCGAGTACGCTCGGCTGATGGCCGAACAAGGCCAGTACGAGGAGGTTGAACGGCACCTGAAACGAGCCCTTGCCCTCGAACCCGATGATCCTGAGACTCTGGCGTTACGCGACGAGCTGCAGGCAGAGCTGGAGGCGTATCAGGCTGCCTACGGCTACATGGCCCTCGCCCGGATCAAGGCCCGGGAGGGATTGATCCACGAGGCCGAAGTGCTCTTTGAAGAGGCTTTGCAGATTGATGACGATCACCTGCCCACTCTCAAGGCCTACGCGGAGTTTTTAGAGCAGCAAGAACGCTCCAGCGACGCCGACCGGATGTGGGCCATGGTGGCAGCCGAGGTGCCCGAAGAAGCGGAGGCCATTCTCCAGGCGATCCTCGACACCCGGGGTGAGAACAGCGAGACACTCAACGGTCTGGCGCGGATATGCATCCAGCTTGGCCGCATTGACGAAGCAGTGGAACGCCTGCGCCGCTCCCTGGATCTCGCGCCCGATAGCCCCGAGACCTTGCATCTCCTGGCCGATGTGCTTGAAGGGCAAGGCCGTCGCCGAGATGCGGAAACCCTCCTGGGTGACAATCTCGTAGCTGTTGAGGCCGATCCTACGCTGAGCTTGCGATATGCTCAGTTCCTGGCAGCCCGGGGCGATTACGATCAGGCCAAGGAGTTCTATCAGCGTGCTCAAGAATTGGCACCTGGCGATGCAGAGGCTGTCAGGGCCTGGGAAGAAGTCGCAGAGAGAATCGAGCAGTTCGACCAGGCCAGCCAGGAAATGGCCGTGGGTTGGGTGGCGGCTCAGAGCGGCAACTATGCCGAGGCAGAGATTTATTATCAACAGGCGCTAGCCATTGATCCGGAGCATGTGCCTACACTACGCTACTATGCTCGACTCCTGGAGGATACCAACCGACCCGTGGAAGCCAGCTCATACCTGGTCCGGCTTACCCAGTTTGACCCCAAGGCGGCTGAGGAGCACTACCGCAGTCACCTACTGGGGCGTGGGGATAACGTTGAAGTCCGATGTGGCTACGCCTTGTTCCTTCAGGGCTTAGGCCGGCTTATTGAAGCCAGGGAACAGTTCCAACTGGCTCTGGCGATGGACCCGGCCTATCGGCCTGCTCTCAATCCGTACGTTGATCTCTTACTCCAGGAGGATGAGGTGCGCGCGGCAGAGACAGCTCTCAAGCTCGCCCTCAAACAGGATGACGCAGCAGCCGAGATCCACTGTCGCTATGGGGATCTGCTGGCCAACCGGTACCGCTATGAATTGGCTGGACCGCACCTGGCACGCGCGGTTGAGCTCTCAGATGATCCCCGCTTCAGGGAATCCTATGACCGGATTGCCGAGAAGCTAGGCCAGGTACGGAAAGCGGAACTGGCCTGGGCCCCGGCCAAGGAGAAGGCCGAGACCGATCCTGATAAGGCTGAATTTCTGTTCCAAGATGCCTATGCTGCCTGCCCAGACCATGTCCCGACGTTGCTGGACTACGGTGAGTTCCTCTTACAACGAGGGCGGCACGAGGAGGCACTCCGTTACCTGAGGGAAGCGGCGCGGCTGGATCCCTATGAAGAGCGCGTTGCCTGGCTCTTGGTCGAGCCAGAAGCGATGCCATTAGAACCATCCGGCCTCAAAAAGGAAGAGAGTCCACTTGGTGAAGAAGGGAGCGCTGTCCGGATCCAACCCGAGCTGGAAGCGGCAGCGTCAGAACCCACTAGCCCTGAGGATGAGGATCTAGCTGAGAGCCTTTAATGCAGTTGGGTCTTTGGGAATGGCATGAATAGCAGGCTGGAGTTCCCAACTTGTTGGAGTTTGTCGCTCCATACCCCCAACAAGTTGGGAACTCCGATACTGTGCCCTGCGAAATCCCGAAGAACCACGAAGTTCTGGATGAGCGCGTTGGTCTTGCACACTATAACGGAACTCATCAGGAGGCATGGATGATGATAGAGGCAAATACACCTGTTAGTCCGGCAGCCCCCACATCTGTTGAGGGTGGTGTAACGCTATCGCAGGTTGATGTGGTTCGGGCCGAGCGCCGGCTGGCCCTGGCCATTTGGAAGGCAGAGCATGACCAACCTAAAGCCGCGCCGCGGCTGTTCGAGGAGGTATTGAGCCTCAATCCTGCGGATGTCACCTTTCGGATGGAGTATGTTGTTTTCCTGGCGCGGCAGGAGGACTGGACAGCCGCCGAGCGAGAGCTAGTGCTGGCAGTCACGGATGATGCAGCGACATCGGCTGCGTGGCTGGATAATGGGCTGGAGAGCACACCCAGCGACACTTCCTTGCTGCATTTGCAGGCCCTACTCTTGACTCGCCTTGGGCGATATGCCGAGGCCCAAGCTGCATTTGAACGGTTGTTGACCGCTACGCCGGGCCACGGGCAAACCTTGTTTGATCAGGCAGCCTTGCTGGATGTCATGGACGAGTGGGATGCTGCGGACCGCAGCTACCGAGCAGCCCTGGACGCCGACCCATTCCACGTGACTTGGCTTACAGCCTACGGGACGTTTCTGGAAAGGTGTAAGCGTGAGAAAGAGGCGCTATCAATTCTAGAACGCGCGTTGGAAATCAAGCCCGATGATGTAAGCCTCCAGGAGCGTGTGAGAGAGCTCAAATGGCGCGTCAACCAGAAAGGGGAAGCTTACCGACAAGCTGCTCTGGCTAAACTGATGCTGGAGGAACAGAATGATGTGGATGGAGCTGCGGTTCTCGTAGCAGAAGCACTACAGATGGCACCAGAGTGTGCTCTGGCAAACCGGGTGCAAGCTGCCGTCCTGGTTCGCAAAGGCAGCCTGGTCCAGGCCGAAGCCCACCTGGTGCGCGCTGTGGAGCTTGAGCCGGACAACCCTGAATACCAGGCTGCTTGGCTTGCGCTTCAGGCAGAGATCGAACCACTGCGGCAGCGGACCCGGCATCTCGTCTCACAAGCTCAATCGGCCGCCGATCGAGAGACTGCTTGCACATTGCTCGATGAAGCCCTTGGTCTCATCGCCAGTGATGTGGGCGCCCACGTTGCGTATGCTGAGCTGCTGTGGCCGGATCGGCCTTACGAGGTCGAGAAACACTTGCAAGCCGCCCTGGCGGTCGCGCCCCAGCATCTTGAGGCCAACAGACAATACGCCATGCTCTTACATGAAGGAGGGCGCGGGCAGGAAGCCGAACGGTACTTTCTGGCTGTGTTGGCGAAGCGGCCCCACGATGAGGAGTTGCTAGACGAATACGTTGGCTTGCTTATTGAGCAGGGCCGATATCAGGAGGCAGTCAATCAACTCCAGGCCGCACTGCAGGGCTTGCCCACCAGCGCGCGGCTACAAGGCCGACTGGCGACAGCTTGGGCGCGGCTGGGACGGCTGGCCGAGGCTCTGCCGCGGTTCGAGACGGTGCTGCAAATAGAACCTAAGAACGCGATGTTGCACCGTGAGTACGCTGTGGCCCTGCGCTATGCGGGTCAACGCGCTATGGCCGAGGATCACTTCCGCACCGCCCTTGCGCTGAATCGCGATGATGCCGTTGCGCATCGCGAGTATGCCGCGCTGCTGATGGCACAGCAACGTTACTTCAAAGCCTGGGACCGTATCCAGCAAGCGCTGGCTTTACGTCCGAATGCTGAGCAGATCCGGGCCGAGGCGCAGACCATTAAAGAGCGACTCCATCAATTTGAGCGAGTTGAGGAAGAGCTAGCTTACGCTGTATGGTTGAGTCGCCGGAAGGCGCCAGAAAGGATTGCCTCCGCATGCGAGGCCTTTGATCGCGCCCTGGAACTGGATCCCAACAGCATTGTAGTCTTGAAGGAATATGCGATATTCCTGGAACATCAGGGCGAACTGGTTCGGGCGAGGAATATGTTGGAGAGGGCCTTGGAGATCGTGCCTGAGGATCAGAAGATTCAGGATGTCTTGAGAGGCCTGTCGCCGTCAGTGCTGCCCGATGAACCCTCTCCACCTCTGGAAGACGTCTTGAGAGACCTGTCGCCGTCAGTGCCGCCCGATGAATCCCCTCCACCTCCTCCAGAAACAGAGGCGCCAAAGTCGCTGTTGGAACGGTTAGCTGACTTCGTGAGGCGATCGGTGCGCAGGCAGCCGTAGCGGCTGGTCTTGTTGCATACGAAGTGGACAGACTGTTTGTATAGTAAGGTTGGTTACAGCAAACAAGAGCTCCGGTTAGGCCTTAAGCGTCTGACCGGGGCTCTTTTTTCACGCAACCTTCATCCCAAATTCACACTATTTTTACCCACAAACTGAGGGTAATCTGGTATAATGCAGACAGTTCACTAAGTTTACAGCACATTCGCCCGCTTTCGGGAGAGGTTCTTGGATAATCAGGGCTTTGGAGAAGGAGGTGCAAAAATGGCGGAAGGTAGGATGAATCTCATGACCGCTAAAGAGGCTGCTAGATACTTGCGGGTTAGCATGTTCACCTTGAGCAAGATAGATAAGGGGGGCGGGTTAGTGCCTTACCGCACTCCAGGGGGACACCGCAGGTACAGCCTCAGGATGTTGAACCGATACCTCAACAGTAGCCGTCGCCAAAGAAAGGAGGTGTAAAAATGGCCAGGAAGAGGGTAAGCCTCATGACCGCCAGGGAGGCTGCGAAGTACCTACGGGTGAGCCAGTTCACTCTGGACAGGATAGAGAGAGCGGGTGGATTGGTGCCTTACCGCACTCCAGGGGGGCATCGCAGGTACAGCCTCAGGATGTTGAATAGATACCTCAATAACAGCCGCCGTTAATTCTTAAAGAAAGGAGGTGCAAAAATGGCCAGGAAGAGGGTAAGCCTCATGACCGCCAGGGAGGCTGCGAAGTACCTGCGGGTGAGCCAGTTCACTCTGGACAGGATAGAGAGAGCGGGTGGATTGGTGCCTTACCGCACTCCAGGGGGGCATCGCAGGTACAACGTCAGGATGTTGAACAAATACCTCAATAACAGCCGTCGTTAATTTTTCATAAGGACGTGTGAGTTAGAGCCGTGTAACTTCTTACTCACTGAGCTGGCTGCATCGCCCATTTTGGCTTGTTGAGCCGACATAGGGTCCAGAAGAGCGTCTAGGGCTTTGCAGCCGGCTCACCCATTGAGGGGATCACCCAGCCCTGTGGAATATCGTGGACAGCGTATCGCGTCTCTTTCGCCTCGTATTCCACAGGCCCAGCCCTGTTCAGCTAGGCCAGTAGCTAGAACAGGGCTTTTCATGTATAATAGAGGGCAGAGTAATGCCCCCCCTTCATCCCCCCCAAAGTTAGGGGGGAAAGAGGGGGGGCGTGGGAGGGGAAAGTTGCGTCTTGGCAATGTGAACTTGCACATCGTGAGCGATGGCCTCGCCCGGATGGATGGCGGGGGACACTTCGGGCTGGCGCCCAAGGTGCTCTGGGAGAAAGTCGTTCAGGCCGACGAGCTGAACCGAGTCCCCATGACCCTGAACTGCCTGCTCGTCGTCTCAGAGGGCAAAAGGATACTGGTGGACACGGGCTTCGGCGATAAGCTGTCTCCTAAAGAGCGCGGAATCTACGGCATTGCTGGCGAGAGTCGTCTGCTCGGTGACTTGCATCGCCTGGGCTTCGCCCCTGAGGACATCGAGATTGTCATTAACACCCACCTCCACTCCGACCACTGCGGCGGGAACACCGTCCTGCGGTTCGGCAAGGTCTCCGACCGTTGCCGCGAGGTCGTTCCCACCTTCCCCCGCGCCGAATACTGGATCCAACGCCTGGAGTGGGCCGATGCCTGTTACCCCAACGAGCGCACCAGAGCCACCTACCTGGCCGAGAACTTCGTCCCCCTGGAAGAGCGTGGTCAGTTGCGCCTCCTTTGCGGCGACACCCGCGTCACCTCCGAGGTGCGCTGCGTGATCACACGTGGCCACACCCGCGCCCACCAAAGCGTGGTCATCGAATCAGGTGGGGAGACAGCTATCTACCTGGGCGACCTGGCCTCCTGGACGATACAAATGGAGCGCCTGGCCTGGGTTTCCGCCTTCGACGTGGAGCCGCTGGAGACCATTGAGACCAAACGCCGCATCAGGAATTGGGCTCTGGAGAAGGACGCCCTCCTCATCTTCGAGCACGACTCGCGAGTCCAAATGGGGTATCTGCGGAAAGAGGATGGGGAGTACCAATTGATCGAGGTCGCGCCTGAACCAGGAAAGCTGTAGCAAAGGAAAAGGGCGGAGGTCTCTACTCCGCCCTTTGTTTGTTTGAAGGACCAAATCTTGACTCCCCTGAAAAAAGCCTGCTCTGAGGCCCCGTCCTCGGGCCGATTTCTGCACCCGGGGACGGGTGCGGGAGCTTTTTTCAGTAGACTCAATCTTGGATTTTCCCCCAAAAATGAGCGAACGCTGGACTTAACATGACCTTTGACCGCCGTCGAATAAATCACATAATTGAACTTCGGACATGCTCTGCGCCCATATATGTAGTGGTGCGACAAAAGGATGCCAGTATGTATTGGGTAACACTTTTGGATTATCGGGGTTCAATTATGCGGTTATCGGCAAACGGTCAAACCTCATGCTAGGGCAAAATCTTCCCGGGATTCAGGACATGATTCGGGTCGAATGCGGCCTTGATCCGGCGGTGCAGTGCGATAAGTGTCTCATCCATGACCATCGGCAGAAAACCCCGTCGCTTGACGCCGATGCCATGTTCGCCACTGATGGTCCCACCTAAACGCGCCGTCGCTTGATACAACTCCACCAGTACCGCGTGTTCCAGTTCACTCCATTCCTCTATAGGTATATCGGGATGCTTGACGACCGTCACGTGCAAGTTCCCGTCGCCTGCGTGCCCGTAGCAGGGAATCGTCACAGGATACTTCCCGGACAAGCGTTCAAGTTCTGGAATCAAATCGGGGATTTGGGCAAATGGCACCACAATGTCCTCCAGACTCTGCACTGGGCTGTAGACCTTGAACGCTTCCGCGATGTTGCGTCGCACGGCCCAGACGCGCTCCTGCGTGGTGTAGTTGTCTGCCACATACACCTCAATCGCGTCGTTTTCCAAGCACAGTTCGCCAATGGTCTCGTATTCCCGCTCCACCTGTGTCTCACTGCTGCCGTCCACCTCGATCAACAGCATCGCGCCAGCCTGTTCGTAGGGCAGTTCCTCATTCAGGTACCGGCACGTCGTCTGCACCGACAGCTTGTCCATGAACTCGATTGCAGTGGGGATGATGCGTCCGTTGGTCATAATCTTTGGCACCATCGCCATCGCAGAACGTACGTCTTTGAACAGCACCAGCAGATCAACTTTCGAGGTAGGCAAAGGTAGTAATTTGAGGATAATCTCGGTGAAGATTCCCAGTGTGCCTTCTGATCCGACCATCAGTTGGATCAGGTTGTAGCCGGTCACGTCTTTGACGCGTTTGCCGCCCAAGTTGACGATTTCGCCGGTCGGTAACACCACTTCCAATCCCAGGACGTAGCGGCTTGTCACGCCGTACTTGACCGCTTTGCCTCCACCTGCATTCTCCGCCACGTTGCCGCCAATAAAGCATGTCTCCACGCTCATTGGATACCCTGCGTAGAACAAACCGTACTCCTCGATGGCCTCGTTGATCGCGTTCGTGACCACGCCTGGCTCGACCACGGCAACCAGGTTGTCGTGGTCAACCTCCAGGATGCGGTTCATTCGCTCCATCGCCAGCACAATTCCGCCATATACTGGCACTGCGCCTCCCGATAGCCCTGACCCCGCTCCGCGCGGCGTGACGGGAATCAACTCTCGATTCGCCAGTTTCATAATGGCCGATATCTCTTTTGCGCTTGCGGGTTTCACAACCACATCGGGCATGTGCGCAAAGCTGGTGTCCGCTACCTCATCGTGGGCATAGGCCTCCATCTTTTCTGCGTCGGCATAAATGACATGTTTCTCTTCCACGATGCTGCTTAGCTCTTCTACAATCGCAGGTGTGACTGGCCTGTACCGCGTCATGACTGCTCCTCTTGCTCAAGCGTAAAGTTTCTCTATCACCGCGGGCAATATATCAAATACATCCCCCACAATGCCCAAATCGGCCACCTGGAAGATTTGCGCGTCGGGGTCGGAGTTGATGGCAATGATATTCTCCGCTGTCTGCATCCCTGCGAGGTGCTGGATCGCCCCAGAGATACCACAGGCGATATACAACTCTGGCGCGACCGTCTTGCCGCTAAGTCCAATCTGGCGCGGATACGGCTGCCAGCCACGGTCCACTGCCGCCCGCGACGCACCGACGCTTCCGCCTAACACTTTGGCCAGCTCCTGGATGAGTACAAAGTTCTCCGCTTTTTTTAATCCGCGGCCTCCAGCGACGATCACCTCTGCATCCTCGATCGCGATCCCCTGCGACTCGTCGGGCACGAACTCATCGTACCGCATCTGCGTCGCAAGCAACTCCTCCGGCACCTCCACCGGCACGATCTCGCCGGAGCGTGTCGCGTCGCGCGGCGCTGGCGGGGACGACTTGGGTCGCACGGTCGCCATCTGTGGGCGCGCCGTGGGCGTTTTGATCGTTGCCATGATGTTCCCCCCAATCGCGGGGCGCGTCTGCAAAAGATCTCCCGTCTCTGGATCGATCTCCAGGCCGGTGCAATCGGCCGTCAATCCCGCGTGGACTTTTATCGAAAGGTACGGCATCACCGTCCGCCCCGTCGTCGTCGCCGAGGCAATCAGCACTTCAGGATGGTAGGTTTCCACGAGATATTGCAAAGCCTGCGCGTAAGGTTGAACCAGAAAATGCACCAATGCCGGATGCTGCACCATGTAGACACGATCCGCGCCGCGTGCGATCAGCTCATCCAACTCCGCCTGGGGAATGTTGTCGCCTAGAACGACAGAACACAGACGACATCCCCGTGCATCGGCCAGTGCGCGCCCCCGTGTCAGTAATTCAAACGATACTGCGTGCAACTTGCCATTTTTTTGTTCGGCCAATGTCCAAATATCTGACCATTCCATGCATCCCAACTCCCATCGTGCTAATCTCTGGACACAATGAGCTGCCGTTCTCGCAGAAACTCGACAAAGCGCGTCGCAGCACGGTCTACGTCGGCGGGGTCTTTGGCTCGAATTAACTCCACTCGCCGGGCCACCTGGGGTTTGTCGATCTTTACCACGCGTGTTGGCGACCCCTCCAGCCCCAACCACTCGATCTTTGCTTCGATGTCGGCAGGCCTCCACACCGCCAACTCGGAGCGCTTGGCGCGTTGCTTGCCGCGCAGCGTGGGCAGGCGCGGGTAAGCGATCTCCTTGACGACAGCCAAAACCGCTGGCAAGGGTGTCCACAGAATCTCCGCGCCGCCTTCGACCAACCGCTTCACACGCAGGCTGTCGGCCGATACGTCGTAGATGCGGCTGACGTACGTCGCCACCGGCAAGTCCAAGAACGCCGCGATACCCGGTCCCACCTGGCCTGTATCCCCATCGGTGGCACGTTCGCCGCAGATGATGAGGTCTACCGCACCGATTTTTTTGATGGCCTGCGCCAGGGCATACGCGGTCGCCCACGTATCGGAACCAGCGAACTTTTTGTCGCTGAGCAGTATGCCATCGTCACACCCCATCGCAACCGCCTCTCGCAGCGCTTTCGACGCGCTGGCTGGCCCCATAGATAGGGTTGTAACCTGTCCTCCTACCTGCTCGCGCAGGCGCAAGGCGGCCTCGATAGCGTAGAGATCGAGCGGGTTGACGATGGCCTCCACGCCAGTACGGATCATCGTGCCCGTTTCCGGGTCCATTTTGACGTTGCTTGTTTCAGGCACTTGTTTTATCGGCACAACGATTCGCATGCCTCATCTCCTGAGTGGGGGCAAGCTGCGCCAAGTCAAAAGGCATTTTGGAACCCCGGCCCATAACGCAGCAACTGGAGACAAGCTTTCCTCGGTCCTCTTGCTAGAATGCTGCACATGCTTTGCGATATAGCTGCTGCTTGCTTACAATATGTTGGGGGCGGTGATCCACTTAAAGCACAGAATATGCACCCTTGGTGAAGATCGGATGGTGCTATGCAGGATAGCTAAGAAGAGCGATTGTCTCCTAGCACCTGCCTTGCTATGTCTCGGAATTCTTCCTCATTGAGGAGGTCCTTTTTCTCCATCGCCTTATCTTTTACCAACGCTAGCATTCTGTCCACCTCCTCCTCCGAGGCGCTCATCCCGGTCCTCTGTAACCAAGCGTGTATGGAAGGCCTGCCACTGCCTTTGCCCAAGACTACCGTTGGTGCGCTTTGCCCCATCAGGTCCCAATGCAATGGAAAGACCTCAGTAGCCAGGGGCCCTTTGCATCTCTCTATCCAGGCGGCCACGATCCCCGACTCGATGGCGAAGAGTTGCTCGCCCACGATTGATTTGTTCTGGGGAAGTCTGTGGCCTGTAAGTTCCACCGTCAATTGGGCTAGTTCATAGAGTTTGTCGTACCTCATGCCCAGGTCAATGCCATATAGGGTCAAGAGCGCCACGACTACGTCTTCCAGGGCCGCGCTTCCGGACCTCTCCCCGGTGCCGCAAATCGCAGTATGGGCAACCTCAACGCCACGGGCTAGTGCTGTGAGAGTGTTCGCCACAGCTAAGCCAAAGTCGTTGTGGAAATGCGCTTCCAGAGGCTTATCTATCCTCGCCTTCGTCCGGCGCACGAAATACTCGATGGCCTGGGGAGTGCAGACTCCCATGGTATCCACTAACACTAAGGAGTCCATATGCCCATCCGTGGCCACCTTGTCGATGAAATCGAGGAGCCAGTTCAGATCTTCTCGTGTGGCGTCGATGGTGAAGAAGGCAGTATAGAGGCCCAATTCCTCGGCTCGGCTGGTGGCCTTCACTGACTGTTCCAGGGCTCTCTCCACTGGCCATTGGTAGGCGTACTGGATGAGGTGACGGCTACTGGGTATCTCGACCACGATACCGTCCACTCCGCAATCGGCTGCCCGTTCGACGTCGCTCACTATGCAGCGGCAAAAGGCGAATATCTCTGGCCCCAGATTCCGCCTTACGATCTCTTTAATCGCTTCCTCATCCTGTTTGGAGACGGCGGGCATGCCAGCTTCGATGCGATGAACCCCTGCCTCGGCCAGCATCTCGGCGATGCGAATTTTATCTTCCTTTGACAGCTCGATGCCCGCCTGTTGTTCCCCATCCCGAAGGGTCATGTCATGTATCTTTATTTCCTTAGGAAAGGCGAAACCTTCGGTAACCTCATCAAGATAGTTCCAAGGGCTGGTGAACCATTTGTCCGTCTTCCAGGGTTTTGACATTTCGAAATGCTCCTTTCTGAATATAAAGGTTGATGTTTCTTAGTAGCGAGCTCTAATGCCTCAATGGGGCCACTCCTCGGGCAGCAGCCATCCACTCTCGGATAGAATGGTAGACAGGCACATTCTTCTGTTGGATGGCCCGCGATATCCTCTGAGTATATTCTCCTCCTATTGCCCCACAAAGGATAGGCTTATCATACCCTTCGGATAACTTGCCCAAGATATCCACAATGCCTTCATCCAGTGGGGTATCTTGAAATACGAACCAGGGCATGACGATGTCCACGTTGGGATCTTCGAGCAAGGTCCCGATCCCTATCTCATAGTCCGCGCTGGTCGCCGAACCGGTCACGTCTACAGGATTCTGCACCAAGTAGTAGGGGGGGTAAACCGTCTCCAATTTGGCTACTGACTCGACTGCAAGAGGTCCCATTTCCAATCCGTATTCCTCAAGTAGATCCATGGCCTGGACCATCGTTCCCGCTCCGTTGCTGATCATGGCTATCTTGGGTCCTCGGGCCCGAGGCTGCAGAGCCAGAGCTTTAGCCACAGCCAACAGTTCCTCAAAGCTATCAACAGTGACAAGGTTTGCCTGCCTAAAGGCCCCCTCGCTAACACCGTACGTTCCCCCAAAGAAACCCGTATGGGAAATGGAAGCTCTTGCAGCTTGCCGGGAACGCCCTGCCTTAAAAACCACGATGGGCTTTTTCTCAGATACCTGCCGGGCGGTGGAGAAGAATTTCCTACCATCTCCCAAGCCTTCGATGTAGCAGGCGATCACCTCCGTGTTGGGGTCATTGGCCAAGTAAGCGATGAGATCTGCCTCATCAACATCTATGCGGTTACCGTAACTGACGAACTTGCTCACTCCCACATCCTGGGCTGCTTCCAGGAATGCGGCACCCACGGTCCCCGATTGGGTAAGCATAGCAATAGAGCCCTTCTTAGGGCGTACCATCCGCTCATGGACTTGAAAGAAGGTGTCAAGGCGCGTTTCGCCGTCAAAGATCCCTATGCAGTTGCAACCGATGATACGTAGATCATTCTGCTTGGCCAAACTTTTGATGGTGGCCTCCAACTCTTTTCTCTCGCCACCTAATTCTTTGCCTCCGCCTGAGATTATGATCATATTGTGAACACCCTTCGCTGCACATTCGGAGATGATGTCTGGAACCATGGACAGTGCAATGGTCACCACTACCAGATCAACAGCATCAGGAATGCTTGAGAGCGAGGGATAGGCTTTCAAACCCATCACCTCGTCACGCCCTGGATTGACTGGATAGACCTTGCCCTTGTACTCGTGCTTGGCCAGGCTATCGAGGACGGCGTTACCGATCTTCCCCGGCGTGGCCGAGGCCCCGATTAGCGCCACCGATTTCGCTTTGAAAAAAGTGTCAAGGTACGAGGTATCGGGCTCGCTCTCTGTAATGACAACTCTTTCAGAACGAAGCAGGATCTTGGCGTCCAGAACCCGATGCTGGTCTTCCCAAACTACAATTGGATTCAAGTCCACCGACTCCAACCTGTCTGCCAGATCTAGCCCCATGCGACTGGCGTTCAGCAGAAGTTCAACCAACATCTCCTTGGAAACAGGAGGCTGTCCTCTATACCCTTCCAAGATAGGACGTCCCCTTATCTCTTGGATCATGTCTCGTGCATCATCCCGAGTAATCGGCAAGACGCGAAAAACGACGTCGTGCAGAACCTCGGTAAATATCCCGCCCAATCCAAACATGATGACTGGGCCAAATTGCTGATCGTTGTTGAGTCCAATGATAACCTCCACTCCATCCTTGCACATCTCTTCCACGCTGATACCCTCGATCCGAGCTTGAGGTGCCTTTTCACGAACGCTGCTCATGATGCGAGAGAAGGCTGCCCTAACGTCATTCTCGGAATCGAGGCCCAATTCAACGCCCCCCACATCAGTTTTGTGGATCACATCAGGGGAGACTATCTTCAAGACTGCCGGGAAGCCGAGCCTGGCAGCCAAGGCGACCGCCTCATCAGCGCTTGTCGCAATCCCACTGCGAGGAGCAATGAAACCGTATTTCTGGTAGTTCATGCTCACCTACCTATATCTTGTCCAAAGGGAATATCGCTCGGCGAATCTTGCGATAGGGGAAGCGTTCCAGGTGTATGCTGCATAGCCCCGGTGTGTCAACGTCAATCACTTCCTTGGCCATAGAGCCAAAGGCGGCGCGCCAAGCGATGGCCGATTTGACCACGATTATCCGCGCCTCAGATGGCTCGATCCCCAAAGAGTGTAGGTGTTCTGCATCGAAGGGTGGAGTCTTCTTCTCCATTAACACCAGATTCATCCCCTCGCAATGCAGGACTACGGTTCGTCCCATGTCCACCCGCTCTCCGGTCATGTAAGGCCCTTTGCGGGTGTATGACCCCTCAGAGATCAAATGTACCCGTCCCTTGACTACCACCGGCTCGCCATGGAGGTCGTCGGTCTTGCCACCTACCAGGAGTTCTACCTCTTGCCCTACTCCGGCCTCGATGGCTTGAGCTACTGCTTCCCGATCGGCGATGGTCACCACTGCTCCCTGGGCCCCTTGGACCAAGAGTTCTCGTAACAGCACGGTGCCGTCGCCAGGTGCTCCTCCCCCGATGTTATCAGCTCCATCCACCAGTATGACCGGTCCTTCCCGAGCCTCCATGGCTTGCCTCACGGCCTCCTCCACTGGCACGGCGTTGACCAGGAATTGGCTGCGCCTCTCCCAGGCCAGGTTAGCCAGTTCTTCGGCCTTGGCCTCTGCCAATTGTTGATCTCCATCAGTGGTGACAACTATTCCCATCCCCGCGACTTCGATGTCGGAGTAAGGGAACCCTCCGGCCACGGTTATGGTGACCACCTTATCCTCTCGCTCCATGTCGTGAGCCACTTCGATGAGCTCCTTCATAGGAGAACGATCGGTGTACATCCCTTGGGGCATTGGCATGAGGGGAGGCTTGCGTAGGGCCACCGTGGGCCTCAATTCTCTCCGGAGCGTGGCGGCCAGAAGTCGCCCTGCTTCCAGAGCCCGTTCGTAAGCATCTATGTGGGGATAGGTATCGTATCCTACCAAGATATCAGCCTTCTCTACCATCAAGGGGCTGATATTGGCGTGGAAATCGAGGGTGGCAACTATAGGGGTTCCCTCGCCCACCAGATCTCGTGCCTTTGCCAGAAGGTGGCCTTCCGCGTCATCTATTCCCTCCACCACCATGGCTCCGTGAAGGACTAGAAATAGTCCATCGAGGAGTTTAGCCCTCTCGATGCTATCTAACAGCAAGGCCGAGAGATGGTCAAAGGCCTGGCGCGTAACCAAGCCGCTGGGGGTGGCAGCCGCGTACAAAGTGGGAATCAGTTCCAGTCCTTCCTCCTTCTTGGCGGCCTCAATGGCCCCTCCTAGGGAGGTCTTAGTTCCCGCAAAGGTGAAAAGGTCCTCTCCTAGTAGGAAGTGCCGCGCTCGGAAGGATTCGAGGGTGGTAGGTGCGCTGGAGAAGGTATGAGTCTCGTGGACGATGCCGCCGATGGCTACACGCATCTTCGCTCCTTATGTTCATTATTCTCGCCTTACGTTCTCTATGTCTATCGCAATGGCCTTGATCTGGGTCATCTCCAGAATGGTGCATTTGCCTCCCAGCCTATCTTGGCCGCTCCCTTTGCCGCTATGGCCTCCAAGGCGCTGGACCAGCCGTTCGGTCAAAGCATAGCAGATGGCGGCGTCTATATCCAGTGTCATGTAGGGGCCGTGTTACTCGCAGGAACCGGTGGGGATGAGCGCCAGGTGCACAGTCTCCAGTGCTGACCGGACCTCCGGCCAGGAAATGCGGGGCAGAACAAAGGTCGGCGGCGTGGTCACGATGTACCTTCATCGGGCAGCAGGGCAACCATCTCGATCTCAACCAACAGGCCAGGACGCGCCAGCGCAGCGACGCCGACTGTGGTGCGGGCCGGCGGATTGTTGGGGAAATAACGGCGAAAGACCTGGTTCATGGCTGCAAAATCATCAGCAATGTTGGTGAGGAAGACGTTCACCTTGACGACGTGTTCTAGGGAAGTGCCCGCTGCTTCCAAGACAGATTTCAAATTCTCCAACGCTTGTGCCGTCTGAGCCTTGATGCCGGCCGGCGTCTCACGGGTTTCAGGCACCCAGCCAACATGGCCTGAGGTAAAAACAAGATTACCGACGACAATCGCTGCCGAAATAAGCGCCCCGGGTCTTAGGTTCACTGGGCGTGGTTGCATAATATACCTCCTCGTATAATACGGCTAATGTAGGTTTATGGAGTTAGGCAGAGACCGCCTCGAGGGTAAAGTGCACATATCATTGCTAGAGCTCACTCATGATCCTAAATGGTGAGTACCCATAACGCCTGCATAACGACTAATGTATCAACTCCCCATCAGTGTCTCCACCACACGTCGGGCCACGACGTCCTCTTCCCCATCGCCGAGCACGATAGGGTTTATACTCAGTCCTCCCATTATCTCCCCCACAGCGATGGAGGGCTCCCCCTCTAAGAGTTTCCTCCTCGCCTCCATTGGAGAAATACCCAATACCTTCTCATCCCACGTCAAATAAACGCGGGGGACCCAGCGAGGCAACACGGGATCCTCGCCTGGGAAGACTCGCCTGGACTTCACCCCTTCGAGTTCTCGAAAGACCTCCAAACAATGGGCAACTTGTCGCTCCCAGCGCTTCAGATCCGTGTGGAAATCGTGCTCCAAGAAGAGTTCCACCGCCTTAACCAAACCGATAATCTCTTCCTTGCCCGCCTTCATTGGACGGCCGATGCTGAAGTTGGGATTGGCGTTGAGAGCACAGGCTTCGATCAACTCCTGGCGGCCAAGGATCAGACCTGTGCACTGTGGCCCTCTTATCATCTTGCCCCCGCTGAAAAGGACCAGATCGGCACCCATGTCGTTAAATCTGTGGATGTTTTCCACAGGAGGTAACTCGGCAGCCGCATCCACGATCACCGGTAGCTGATGAGCTTTGGCTATCCTGATGACTTCCTCTAAGAGGAGGGACTGCTCCTGGTTATGATGAGTGAAGTAGACAATCGCGGCGGTGTTGTCGCTAATGGCGCTTTCCAGTGCCCACGTCTCGGTCCACATCGAAAGCCCGATCTCGGCCAGTTTAACCCCTACCTGCCGTACCGCTTGATCCCAAACATTGCGCTGGCATTTATGTATGATCACCTCATTCTTCATCCCGGTGGTATCAGGCAGGCGGGCTATCTTGGCCGGATCTTTTCCAGCCACGCAGGCTGCCGTGCTGATCACCAATCCGGCAGCCGCCCCGGAAGTTATAAAGGCGCCTTCTACTCCCACCAGGTTGGCAATCCGTTCTCCTGCTTTCTTCAAAAGATCGTTTAGGTCTACGAACCAGCCGGCGGCTTCTGCCATCGCCTTGACGACCTCCGGCTCCATCAACGATCCACCCAGTGGAGTCAGATTCCCGTAAGCGTTTATGACTCGACGAACCCCCAGTTTCTCGTATACATTCATCACACCCCTCCGAAGGGGCAGCAAGCATAAGTCGCTATTGGACTCAGAAGGGCTTGCTAGGTATTAGTTTGTTCTAGCCGTCAAGACCCGGCCTATCTCCATGGTGGACAAACATTCACTTCTGCATTAGGGCTCACCGAGATAGAATAGGGCCGTCAATGCATAAACCTTGGCCGCCTGAGTGATGCCTTCGAGGGAGATGTGCTCATTCGGGCTGTGAGCTAGAGGCAAGAGACCTGGGCCGAAAGCGGGAATCGTAGGGATACCCCCCAGACCCTGAAAGCTTCCAGCATCGGTCCCTCCGGGAAACCCCCCGAGCTTAGGTTGAAAGCCGAGAACCTGCTCTGAGGCACGTAGGGCTGCCCGGACAATAGGATGCTGCGCCGATATCTCCGTTGCTTCGTTCCATGCCAGCGGGCCTTCCTCGAATGCCATCTCAACCTGTAGGGAAGGATCTTCCTGTCGCAAAGTATCCAAGAAACCTTCAACGTCTCGCCTCACCCCTTCTTTGGTCATCCCCGGCAGGGTGCGCACGTCTACCCCGAACTCGGCGTAGCCTGGGAAAACCCCGTAATAGACCCCTCCGCTCAGAAACACCCCCGGGTTCACAGTTACACCTTTAGGATACAGGGGGTGTGGCGGAAAATTAATCTTCAAGTCCTTCCCCAATCGCCAGAGAACATAAGCCATCTTGGTGCTGGCGTTCACAGAGGGCAAGATGTCAGAGATGCTGCTATGCATCTGAGTTCCATGCACCTTGATTCTGAAACCCGTGAATCCGCGCGACACAAGACCCAGATACTCCCAATCTCGGTGAATACTGCTGGGTTCCGCGATGAGGGCCGCATCGCCCTTCAACCCATGTTCTCGTAGCAGATACCTCGCCCCATAGTCCGAGCCACACTCCTCGTCTGCTGAGAACGCCAAGATGAATTCTCCTTTGAACGGCACTGAGGTAGCGGCAAGCGCAATGGCGGCATAGGTCAGGGCAGCAACTTGCCCCTTCATATCCACAGAACCTAGCCCACAAAGCTGGTCATCAATGATCGTTGGCTTATAGGGATCCGTCTTCCACGCCTCCAGATTTCCGGGGGGTTTGGTGTCGATGTGCCCGTTCATGATCAGCCGCTGCCCGGCCCCCTCCCCGGGCACCTTGGCGAGCAAGTTGGGCCGCTCCGGGATCTTGGCGACCACCTCTGCCTCCAACCCGAAATGGGTTAGCCGGTCCATCAGGACTTGCACCACCGGCCGCTCATCGCCGGGCGGATTTGGGCTGGGGGCACGGATCAAGTCGCCCGCGAAATCTATGATTTCCCCTCGGCGTTCTTCTAGGTACTGCAGCAAACTTGCTTCTGCTTTGCTTGACACGATGAACTCTCCTTACATGATGTTGGGCGGGATTCCAAGGCCAGCCATCACCTGCAGGGCCGCTTCGATGTGGCGCTGGCCGGCACTCAGCGAAAGGCCCAGGTGCCCGGGCAGAAACACATCGACCGATAGCTTCCCCAGCTTACACACGGTTTTCAAGGACTCTTGAAGGTCACAATCCGGTATGTTCTGAAGGGCCAACTTGCCACCAAAGAAGAGGCTATCCCCACAGAAGAGGTAGGTCCTACCGCCAACTTGCATTAGGAAGCTGAGACAACCCCTTGAGTGCCCGGGGGTCTCAATAACCGATAACTCGCTCCTCCCGACTCTAATCCTGTCTCCGTCTTTCAGGGTTCGATCCACCGGGCATGGCCGAAGACGACACTCGGGAGGGTAGCCACCGATCTCACGGGCGGCATCCAGGCTGATCGCCCTCTCGTCGCCATTTCTCAAGACATCGGCAATCTCATGCGAGGCCATTACTTGCAGATTCAGTCTTTCCCGTAGATAGGCTGCGCCTGCCGCGTGATCGGCATGTCCGTGGGTCAGCAATAGATAACGAATTCGGTCTAGAGACAGGCCATCAGCGATCACGTTTTCGAGGATGGCCTCCGGCTTCAGTCCAGCGCCGGCATCTATGAGGGCCGCCTCTTCACCACCATCAATCAGGTACACATGGCAGTCATGGTCGTCGCTCAAGCCAAAGCCCAGTGAGCCACTTCCGGCCAGATAGACGATGTCCGTGAGCTTCACGATCACCCTCCCCAGGATCCATCACACCAGCTAAGTCAGGAGGTAGCCGCCATCGACGACCAGCGTGGCTCCCTGGACATAGCTGGACTCATCAGAGGCAAGGAACACAGCCGCAGCCGCCACTTCTTCGACTTCCCCAAATCGGGCCAAGGGGATCTTGGACGGGCCGGTGGCATGCCCTTGGAGATCCTGATCCTGCAACACCTCGCGCACCTTTTCGGTCATGATAGCACCGGGAGCGATGGCGTTGACGGAGATATTGAAAGGGGCTAGGTCCAAAGCCATGCTCTTGGTTAACATTATTACGCCGCCTTTCGCGGCGCAATAGTGAGGGCAGTCTCTTTCAGGCATGAAACTGCCCACTGACCCGATATTGATGATCTTGCCATATCTCCTTTCCACCATGTGCCGAGCGGCTGCTTGGGAGCACAAGAACACACCGGTGAGGTTGACATCTATGACTCGTTGCCAACTCTCCAGCGACATCTCCAGGAGTGGTTCGTAGCACATGGTGATGGCTGCGTTGTTGACCAGGACGTCGATTTGACCAAAGTTCCTCAGGGTCTCTTCGATGAGATTGTCCACTTGCTCTTTCACGCTGACATCGGTAGATATAAAAAGAGCAGTACCTCCCCCATCCTCAATCTCTTGAACGATTTCGTGCCCGGTTACAGGATCACGTTGGGCAATGACTACTCTGCTCCCTTCCTCAGCAAATCTAAGGGATATGCCTCGACCAATGCCCTTAGCTCCACCGGTGACTATTGAAACCTTATCTCGCAACCTCACAAAACACCTCCTAAAATAGCCAGTTCCGGCGTCAATAGCGACTTCTCGCTATCCTTTTCGAATAGATATATCGTATCCATATCAACTCGAACCGATAAATTCTCACCCAATCGAACTGTTGCGCTGCCCTGGGCAACAAGGGTAAGCATCTGGGAACCGGTGTCTAACAGTATGATGGTGCCAGAACCCAAGTGCTCCACCACCGCTGCTTTCCCCCTTATCATGCTGGAGTCCTCCTTCGCGTCGAGGTGTAGATCTTCGGGTCTTATCCCCAACACAAGATCTTTGCCGAAATGGGATTCCAATCGGCTGCCAGAGGTCAACTCATGCAGAGACAGCTCGAAATCGGCTGTTCGGATAAAGATCGCCTCTCCCTCCGCCCTCAAAGTACAATCGATGAAGTTCATGCTAGGGCTACCCACGAAGCCAGCTACAAACTTGTTCACGGGCTTGTAGTATATCTCTAAGGGAGAGCCCACTTGTTGTAGCACCCCGTCTTTCAGGATGGCGACTTTGTCGCTCATAGTCATGGCCTCGGCTTGATCATGTGTGACGTATATCACTGTAGCCTGCAGCCTGTCGAACAGGAGTTTCAATTCAGCCCTCATTTGCAAGCGCAAAGCAGCATCCAGGTTACTCAGGGGTTCGTCAAGCAGAAACACCTTGGGGTCCCTCACTATGGCTCGACCCAGGGCTACCCTCTGTCTCTGGCCGCCGCTCAACTCTCTAGGTCTACGATCTAAAAGGTCTGCGATGCCCAACATCGTTGCCGTCTCTTCGACCTTCTTCTCTATGACCCCCTTTGGTTCCTTGTGTATCTTCAAGGCGAAGGCTAGGTTATTCCAGACACTCATATGAGGGTACAAGGCGTAGGTCTGGAAGACCATGGCCACGTTCCTGTAGGCTGGAGGTACCTTGTTGATTGAGATCTCATCCAGGTATATTTCCCCATCGGTTGGTGTCTCCAGGCCAGCGATCATATTGAGGGTAGTGCTCTTTCCACACCCGCTTGGTCCGAGCAAGGTGAGAAACCGTTTGTCTTCTGCCACCAAGTTAAGGCCCTTCACAGCGCCCACCTTACCGAAGTACTTGGTCAGGTTCACCATACGCACAGTAGCCATCACAAACCTCCGGAGAAGTTACTCCTTGATAGCGCCAAAGGTCAAGCCCCGGACCAGGTATTTCTGGACGAATATGCAAAAGAAAATCACCGGCACTACGGTGAGAGTCCCTAGCGCGGACATGGGACCCCAATGCATGCCCTTGTCTTGCAGATATGCAGATACGGCAATGGGCAGGGTCTTCGCGTTGACGATGGCCAGGCTGGATGCGATCATGAACTCGATCCAGCACAAGAGTGCACTTAGAATAGCAGCCACGGCCATCCCTGGCGCGGCCAGGGGCAGAACTATCTTGTAGAAGCGCCCCCAAGGACCACATCCATCCAACATGGCCGATTGTTCGATCTCCTTCGGCAGCTCCTCATAAAAGGTCATCATCAACCAGACGGTCCGGGGTAGGTTCAAACCCACAAAAGCGATGATTATGGCGATCTGAGTGTCCATCAGACCGAGGTTCCTCATGATGACAAAATAGGGGATGACTGCGGTGATCTTGGGGTAGAAACCCAGCAGCAATACCATGCCGGCCAGTAGAGGCACTATCTTGAAAGGTAGTTGCAGGTGGGTCAGAGAATAGGCGGCCAAGGATCCGATGAGCACGGAAAGAGTCGTGGCAGCCAGGGTGATGATGATCGAGTTCTTCAGACAGAGAAGAACATCAGAGTAGGGATTGGTAAATAACTGTATGTAGTTCTCAAAGGTGATCTTTGAGGGAATGATGACCGGGGGGATAGAAAGCCACTCCAGGGGCATCTTGATGCTATTGATGAAGAGCCAGACCAAGGGTACGATGACGAAGAGAAGGGAGAGGATGATGACCACCGCTCGAAAGAAGGTGAAAAGCCCTTCTCCCATCTGGGCTCGAATATATGCTCTTTGCATAACATGGCCTCCCGGCGCTGAAATCAAGCGTGGATTTAACCTGTTGCGGCTGACCTTTCGAGTAGTCTACGTATCGCCGTCAGCACCACGATTACGATCAAGGAGAACCCTATCATCAGCCAAGATGCCGCTGCTACGTATGATAGTTTGAAGTGGGATAGCCCTTGTCTATATAGATGAAAGCTCATCACATTGGTCATGAAGCCTGGCCCTCCGTAGGTGGTAGTATATATATGATCCAAGACGAAGAATGAGCCAATGAAACGGAAAAGCGCCGCCACGGTGATTATGGGCGCCAGCAAGGGTAGCATGATATACCTGAATATCTGCCAGCGTGAGGCTCCGTCCACCATGGCTGCCCGTACTGGATTGGCTGGCAAAGTAGTTATGCCCGCGACCAGGATGATCATGACGAAAGGGGTAGAATACCAGATGTCAACCAAGATAGTGGAAGGCAAGGCTGTTCCCGGTGCGCTGAACCAGCTCAAAGGAGGGATCCCTACCTTGCTCAACAGGTAGTTCGCTATCCCGGCATTGACGTTTAACATCATCCTCCACATGGTGCCCACCACCACGCCAGGGATGAACATGGGTATGAGCAAGATGGTCCTGACCACACGCATTGTCTTGCTCTCTCCCACTACCATGTAAGCGATGATTAGTCCTAGGATCAATTCTGCGGCCGTGGCCCCTAAGGAGAACTTCAAACTGGTTCTGAAGGAATCAAGGAATATGGTATCTCTCAATACGTTCTGGAAATTGCTCAACCCCACCCAGTGAGCGCTGGCTCCGCGGTCGATCAAGGACCAAGAGGTGGTGCTCAGATAGGTCGAGAAAGCCAGAGGGTACAGATCTGTAGTGGCTAGGACCAGAAGCAGCGGCACCAAGAAGAGCAATAGTAATATCGTTTCACTCAAAAAAGGATTACGTTTTGCCATTCTCGCTCCCGAAATTCAAATGTTGATGGCGAATGAAGTCGTAACCCGCCCCTTCCAACGTCTTAGTGGATCCACCTTGTATTGAGTTGATTCCCCAATCCGTACTCCGTCCAAAAGCATACCCATCCCTCTTGTAGCACAAATCGAGAGAAGGGCAGCCTTCCAGTCTTTAGGCCAAAGGGTTTTGGGGCAGGGCAATGCAGGAACACTGCCCTGCCCCACACCTACGGTTACTCTTCCACTAAGCCTTGCACGATGGCAATTTCGTATTCCGGCCTGGTTCCCTGCATGCCGGCCAACCCGTCGTTCAGCTTCGTGATGGCTTCCTCGGGGCTGGTTATCCCGCTGAGCACCTCATTGGTTACCTGGTTCAGGAACCACTCGGCCTCATCGGTGACTACGGGCCGCATGGCCCGTGCCAAGTTGGTCTTGGTTGCGGGGAAGTCATTAGAGTGCTTGGCCAATAGGTCGGGATCCTCATAGGTGGTGACCATGGTAGGGCCTATGCCGTATTTCTCGAAGAACAGCGTCTTGTCGTTCTCAGGGTTCACGTAGAACTTGATCCACTCCCAGCCCGCGTCCTTGTTCTTGGAGAACTTGCTGATGAGAATGTCCCACAAGGACAGGTAACTGAAGCCCGGCGCAGGGTAGGGTATGAAGGCCCACTTGTCCACTACTAGCGACTGCTCGGGGTCCTTGAGGGCGGCGCGGATGAAACTGGGCCAGCAATCCAATATGCAAGCCTTGCCCTGCAAGAAGACGGCGTTGGCCTCATCGATGCTAAGCCCCATGACGTTGTCCGGGCAATAGGCCAACTCTGCCTTCAGGCGCTTCCAGGCTGCGATCGCCTTGTCAGGGTCGTGTTTCATAACCACATCTTTGGTGAAGTGGTAGCCGTCGTAGCGACCCCAGAAGAAAGGCCCATTCTGGTCTACCGCGCCTCCGGCCAAGACGAAACCGCTGATCCCCTGGCCGCTGTATCTGGCGTGCAACTCGGCGATGATTTCGTCGAACTGGTCCCAAGTCCAGGATTCTGTCGTGGGGACATCGATCCCGGCCTCTTCTAGGAGGTCGGCACGTACGACCATGCCGTAACAATCTGCCGAGTAGGGAACGCCGCAAGCCTGCCCCTCGAAGTGAGCCGTCTTCTCCGCCAGACCCGGCACGTAGGGCATTTCCCAGTTATCCCGCTCGATATAAGGATCCAGTGGCTCATAGTAGGCCCACAAGTTGGCATTCACCGCCCCGGACTGGACGTCGTAGAGACCAGCACCGGTTAGCAAGTCAGTGGTGTTGTTCTTGACCAGGGTCATCCAGGGGAAGGCAGCGATGGTCACCTTGGTGCCGTACTTCTCTTCGAAAGAGGGAACTAGATCCCTGGCCGCGGCATCGTAGGTCTCAGCGGACATGTAGGTGCAGGTGATGGCTCCACCGAGCTTGGTGGGCTCGGGAACTGGGGTGGGCGTCGCCGCTGGTGTAGGGGTAGGGGTGGCTTTCGGCGCACAGGCCCCCAACATTGCTAGGGCAGCGGGCAGGGAAAAGCCCATTGCCACGGTTCGCTTGAGGAAAGTCCTCCGACTGATGCGCCCTCCACGGACATCACTCACTAGGTTATCAATCGCGTTCATTTTTTACCTCCTTGAAACTCTTCTTGTTTAGACTTTTGCCTGCGCTCACACTTGTGAAACGGCTCAAACTTGCTTTTTTCATTTTACCCCTTACCCCACCTCCTTTCTCCGTACCGCTAGTCTCCGCAGGGCCGACTTTACGGCCCCTAATGTGAACTCCACATCCCCTTCCGTATGAGCAGTGGAAAGGTACCACAGCCCCCGGGGAATGACTCGCACTCCCTCATCGAAGGAATTTCAACGAATCGGTGAGAATAATCTTCAGGCGCACAGTCCCAACGCGAATCAAGCCTCCAGCTAGGGCATGCGTACTAAGTCAAGAATCGGCGTGGTCATGATGCAACCCTATCGGGCAGCACAGCAACCATATCGATCTCAACCAACAGCTCGGGATGCGACAGTGCAGCGATGCCAACCGTGGTGCGGGCCGGCGGATTGTCGGGGAAATAGCGGCGATAGGCCTGGTTCATGGCTGCAAAATCATCAGCAATGTTGGTGAGGAAAATATTCACCTTGACGACATGTTCCAGGGAAGTGCCCGCTGCTTCTAAGACAGATTTCAAATTCTCTAACGTTTGCACCGTCTGAGCCTCGATGCCGGCCGGCGCCTCACGGGTTCCAGGCACGAAGCCTGCATGGCCTGCGGTAAAAACAAGGTTGCCGATGACGATCGCTGGCGAAATGAGCGCCCCGGGTTTCAGGTTCACTGGACGTGGTTGCATAGCATACCTCCTTAAATATTGCAATTGTGTAAGGACAGCGCTGTCAATCCTTACTTGTAAGTTAGTCAAGACATCATGACGAGTTCCTCAGGGTTTTAGGGAGAAGTCTTTCCTCGCCCTGGAAACTTCCGACTGACATTTGATCGTTTCAAGTAACTAGGCTCCTGCCGTGAGTTCTTTCTGATAGGCGAATATGGCAGGAGTGCCACCGGTATGCACATAGACGACGGTCTGATCAGGACCGATCTCGCCCCGGCGGATGAAGTCGATGAGCCCGGCTACAGCCTTGCCGGTGTAGACGGGGTCCAATATGATCCCTTCGGTGCTGGCCATCAGCCTTATGGCCTCGATTCCGGCTTCGGTCACCTTGGCGTATCCTTCTCCTACATACGCTTGGCTGTTACATATCTCCTCGGCTTTGAAAGACAGCTCGAGATCCAACCTATCGGCTACCCAGTTTGCCACCTCCGCCAGACGGGCACTAATAGTATCGTACCCTTCCAGGCTGGGACCCGCAGATACACCCACTATCTTGAAGTCGCAGCCCAAGGCTCTGGCCCCTACCTCCAGCCCCGCCTGGGTCCCGGTAGCGGAGTTTACGAATACGTAATCGGGCCAGATACCTTTCTCCTTGCACTGGCTCACGATCTCCAGCATGCACCCAACATAGGCAATCGAAGCCAGAGGCTCAAAGCCTGTCAGAGCCTGAGCCTTCACTCCTTTCTTCCTAAGTTCGTCGGCCAACTCGTACATGGCTTGGTGAACCTTGGATATGCTTTCTAGCTTTTGAAGCCTGATTTCTGCCCCCAAGAGATGGTCGACCAGCAGGTTGCCCTGTATTTCGGCCTTGGGATCTCCCTTCAAGATCAAAATAGCTTTCATGCCCAACTTTGCGGCACATGCAGCCGTCTGACGGCAAAAGTTCGACTGCTCGGAAGCGCCAGCTATGACCACCTCAGTGCCTTTGCTGACCAGGTCGGCCATAGTGAATTCAAGCTTTCTCACTTTGTTGCCCCCGAAGGCCAAACCGGTGAGGTCATCCCTCTTGATGAACACCCGGGGACCTCCCAGCGTTTGTGAGAAATGAGCGCACTCCTGGAGAGGGGTGGGAAGCGCTGCCAAGTCTACCCTTGGTATCTTGTCGATCCTCTCCTTCAATGCTTTGGGGGTGATAATCGCTCGTGCCATTGTTTATCCTCCTTTACAAATCTCTGTAATCCTGCTAGGGGAAGGGTTCACTCTCCCAGATACGCCCTTTGAACCAAGTCATTGCTGCGCAGATAGGATGCAGCTCCCGACACGGCCATATTGCCCGTTTGCAGAACATATCCACGATCCGCTATACTCAAGGCCATGTGAGCATTCTGTTCAACAAGGAACACAGTAGCGCCTTGTTGGTTAATGGTTTGTATAGTGTCAAAGTTCTCTTGAACCAGCTTTGGTGAGAGTCCCATGGAGGGCTCGTCCATAAGGAGAAGCTTGGGGCGAGACATCAGCGCGCGACCCATAGCTACCATCTGCTGCTCTCCTCCACTTAAGGTGCCAGCTTGTTGGTCACGCCTTTCGTACAGATGAGGAAATAGTTCGTAGACCCGCTCCAAATCTTCCTGGACTCCCTGGTCTTCTTCCCTCGTATAGGCCCCCATCATGAGATTCTCCAAGACAGACATGCGGTGGAAGAGCCTACGGGCCTCTGGTACAACGCCCACACCTAAACGCACGATCTGTGAGGTACGCATCCCACGAATATTCTGCCCCATGACGTAAATTGCACCTTTTCGGCAAGGGACGAGTCCAATCACAGATCTCAACGTGGTCGTTTTGCCTGAGGCATTGCCCCCGAGGAGACAGACAATTTCTCCCTCCGCTATCTCTAGGTTTATGCCTGCCAGAACCTCTAGAGGGCCGTAGCTGATGTAGACATCTTCAAACCGAAGAAGCACTGATGGTTGGTGCTCTTCCAAGATAGGCTTCGAGGACCGCTGCGTCGTTGCGGACTTCATCTGGACTACCCTCTGCGATTTTCATGCCGTGGTCGAGGGCTATCACACGGTTGCAGATAGCCGTGACCACTTGTAGTTTGTGCTCTATGATAATTGTTGTCACCCCAACATCCGGAAGGCCGCTCAATTGATCCATGATTTCTAGCGTCTCAGCAGGATTCATTCCAGCCGTTGGCTCATCGAGCAAGAGCAGCCTGGGCCGACCGGCCAGTGCGCGGGCAATCTCCAAACGCCTGCGGTTGGCATAAGATAAACTTATGGCTGGGTGATCAACACGCGGTAGCAAACGGTTGCCAAAGATCCCCAATACTTCCATGGCCCATTCACGCGCTTCTTTCTCCTCCGCCCTCATGCCTGGTGTGCGCAGCACGGATGCCGCCAGCCCTGCGTCTAGTAGAGCGTGTTGGCCAACGAGAAGGTTCTCCAGGACAGTCATGTCGGGAAACAGGTGAAGGGTTTGGAAGCTGCGCGAGATGCCTTTACTAGCAATAACGTGGCCTGGCAATCCCTGGATCTCTTCATTGAGGAATTTGATTTTCCCCTTGTCCGGTGTTTCCAGACCGGTGAGCACATTAAAAAACGTTGTCTTTCCCGAGCCATTTGGACCGATCATGCCTAGAATATCGCCTGATTTCACTTCAACGTCCAGCGACTCCAGGGCGTGTATCCCGCCAAAATGCTTGGTAAGATCAACCGTCTTCAACAGAAATGTCTCTCGCGACACCTCTGAAGGGGACCTGATGGTCAGGCTAATTCTTCTCCCTGGTATAGGTTCCACCTTAACATCTTCTTCAGCGAGAGATGTAACTCGAAACAGGAAAGGGATCAAACCCTCTGGACGATAAATGATCACCGTTACCAGTATCAGGCCGAAGAAGAGTGGCATGGCCTCTATGAGCCGTATGGTTTGCAGGTGTTGAATGTCCAACTGATAACCCAGCGCATGGACGCGGTCACCAAGGGATGGAAGGATGACCGATTGCAGCAGCGAGAGGAAGAGGCCAGCAATGACAACCCCTGGAATGCTGCCTTTCCCTCCCAAGACGACTATGACCACGAGCATAGTCGATATCGCCATAGTAAATGCCTCTGGGGAAGCCGTGGTAAGCTTGCTTGCGTATACCGCCCCGGCCAGACCACCCAAGGTTGCTCCGATGGAAAATGCCAGGACCTTGAGCCCGGACTTATCCACTCCCATGCATACCGCTGCTTGCTCATCTTGCTGAATGGCTCTCCAGCCTCGACCGATTCGCGAGTCCTGGAGATGATAACAGACAAGGATAGTGAGGAGCACCAAAAACAATAATAGATAGTAATATGGGACAGGATTGAGGCCGAAGCGATAGCCGAAAATCGAGGGGCTGTTCACACCAGTCAGGCCCATCGCTCCACCAGTGATAGACTGCAAGTTGAGAATCAGTACTGGCACCATCTCCCCCAAACCGATGGTCACGACGGCCAAGTAGCCGGCCCTGACGCGGATAGCCGGACCCCCGAAGACGACGCCCAAGAGTGCTGCTAGCAATCCCGCCAGTGGCAAGACCAGCCAGAAGCTGAAGTGGAATAGCACAACATCCGGGCCAGCGCCTCCACCACTCACCTGCGATACCAACCCAAGCGAGGCCAATGGTTGAAAAAGTTCGGACCAAGCTGGATGGAACTGATTGGAAGATAGAACGCCGCAGGTATAAGCTCCAGTGGCAAAGAAAGCAGCATATCCTAAACAAAGGAGCCCAGCATACCCCAGAATAATGTTCATGCCCAAGGCCATCAAGACATAGATGAAGGCGTTTGTCACCATGTCCACGCGTGGTACACTTCGATCAAGCAAGGGATAGAGCATACTGATCGCTGCCACCAGAGCAATCATATGATACCTGGAGATCCCTGCACCCGAATTCTGGGCCTTCAAATTGTGCAGCAACCCTCTCAGCATCGGTCCTCCCTTCGTCTCAGCGATTCCGCGCCACTACCAATCAATGCGTCAGGCCCTTCTACCAACCTGGCTGCCGAAGAGCCCGTTTGGAAGGAAGAGCAATGTGATGATCAGGAGCGAGAACACAATGATCGCCGTCCATCCCACCCCGATTATCTGGCCCCCTATCGCTTCGATCAGACCAATGATCACCCCACCGACTACACTTCCTAGGGGATTGCCAATCCCACCCAGTACAGATGCGGTGAAAGCCCGCAGCCCTATCCCGTATCCAGAGCGGAAATTGATCTGACCGTAGTAGAGACCGAAAACGAGGCCCGCCACTCCAGCGAGGGCCGAAGACACAAAGAACGTAAATGCCCGTATCTTGTCAACTTCAACTCCCATCATCTGGGCCGCTTCCGCATCGTCTCTCGTAGCCCGCATGGCGCGCCCGAGTGGCGTCTTCCAGACGATGAAATAGAGGACGAACATCATCAAGATGCAGACCACCCAGACCATGACCTCTTTCAGTCGTAACTGAACATTGCCAAAAGCCCAGCTCAAGCGAGGAATGGGGCTCGGAAACAAGAAGTTTTGTGGGCCCTTAATCAACATGAGGGCATCCGATAACACATAGGCAACGCCTAGGCTAGCTATCATGGGACCGACTCCGGTGGCTCCACGGAAGGCCCGCAGCATCCTCTCCAGCCCCAATCCCAAAATTCCTGGAACAATGATGGCCCCCAGGAACGCAAATATCATGATAGGCAAAACACTGGCCGCCGGAGTCCCCACCATAGTGGCCCCGCTGCTGGCCCGTGTCAGTATCTCCAATGCCGTAAAGGCACCCACGACGAATATGCTAAAGTGAGCGAAATTGATCAACTCCATGATTCCATAGATGAGCGTCAACCCTATGGCCATCAGACCGTACATCATGCCCACCGATATGCCGTTGATTAGCTGCTGTGCAAACACCTCTGATACAGACACATCAACCTCCCTTCTCTCCTACAAAGGGTAAGAGATAGCCCTGAAAGGGCAAGTCGTGTGGATCCGTATGTGCAACCTTCGTAGGAGATTTGGGGGCTCCACAAGTTTTGGAGCCCCCGATTGACTCCATACAGACACTACTTCGGTGGTGCCATAGACTTAACCTTGCCACCTTCGATGCGATAGAACGTTATCGATGAGACGACCGGGTCGCCGTTCTCGTCAAAGGCCATAGGGCCGGTTATGCCAGTCACCTCGATCTTTCGGAGACGATCTCGCACTGCCTCCCTCGTTACCGGCTTGCCCTCATCCACGAGTTGTGCGATCGTTTTCATGAGCAGGGTGACGCCATCGTAGAGCAGCGCATTATAGGCGTTAGGGGCCCTGCCGACGCGAGCCTTAAACTCTTCGGTGAATTTCTGGCATTCAGGTATTTTGGTGATGTCTGGGCTGCCCAGGGCACCGTACCAGCCCTCTGCTCCTTCTGGCGTCGCGTTCTCTATGAAGGCGTCGGCAGCCACATTGTCTGTGCCCATGAACACCGCGTCGAGTCTGCCCTTGGACTGTAGCGCAAACTTGCCAGTAGCCAAGTACCCTGCGCCCACGAATACGCCGTCTGGAGCGACCCCCTTGATCTTCGTAATCAGAACCCCATAGTCTGCCGCCTGAGGATCCACCCGGTCACGTCCAATAACCTCTACTCCGATGTCCTTGGCGTATGCTTCAACGGAGTCGCCTACTCCAACACCGTATGCTCCACCGTCATCTATTAAGTAGAGTGTGTTGACACCCAATTCTTTGTGGGCATAGCTTGCCATGGCTGGAGGTATAACGCTATCATTCGCAGAGCATCTGAAGAACACGATTGTACCGTCCGACATTCTATACTCTTTGAACTTGGGATTAGTCAAGTCGGGGTTGGTGGGGCCGGAGGCTATCGTGACCAAACCCGCCTCAGCTAGAATTGGGATCATGGCCTTTGCCGCTGTGCTAGACTGAGGTCCCACGTTGGCGACTATTTCAGGGTCGACGGCCAACCCCCGGGCATTGGCAGCGGCCTGGCCTGGATCCATCTGACCAGCTGTCGCTGTAGCATTGTCCCGCTTGACAAACCTGATTACATAGCCAGGGAACCAGCCTGCTTCACTGGCCGCGTCGACGGCCATCTGAGCGGCTTCTACCTGGTTCTGGCCACTTAGCGCTTCGGCGCCAGTAAACTGGACCGTAAGCCCGAGCTTTATTGTCTTAAGCTCCTGTGGCGTGGCCGTAACTACCACCTCTTTCTCGACCACTACGGTCTCAACCACCGGCTTCTCGACGACTACCTCTTTCTCGACAATCACGGTCTCGACCACCGGCTTCTCGACGACTACCTCTTTCTCTATCACCTGAGGGGTGGCAGGAGCGCAGGCTGCCAGTACTAATGTCAGCACCACACTTAGAGCGAACAAAATCTTTAACCCTTTCATTTTCTACCTCCTTTTTTGAGATACACGATCTTAGTCTCACCACTGCGATGTCTTTTGAAAAGGCTCGATCTCACTTTTCGCCAATAACCTCACCTCCTCCCTACAGTTTGCCCAGGGCCGATTTCACGGCCTCCAAAGTGAACTCCACATCCTCTTCCGTGTGAGCAGTGGAAAGGTACCACAGCCCGCGGGGAATGACTCGCACTCCCTCGTCAAGAAGAATCTCGACAAAGCGATGGTATTTGTCTGTGTCGTTGTGCTTCGCGAAGGTGCGGTAATCGTGGAAGGGCTCCCCATCAGTGAAGCCCAAATGGAACATAGGTCCTGGGCCTTCAAGGTGTGTTTCTATTCCTGTCTCTTCCATCAATTCTCTCAGGCCTTGCACCAACTGTGTGCCCAGCCCATAGAGATCCTTGTAAACCTCATTGTTCTCTAATGCCGAAAGCACGGCCAACGCCGCAGCCATGGCCATCACGTTGCTGTTGAAGGTGCCTGAGTGATTGACCTTCCCCTCGGCGATCAACCCCATCAGTTCCCGTTTCCCAGCCAAACAACCGACCGGAAATCCTCCTGCCATTGCTTTACCGAAAGTGGCCAAATCAGGTATGATCCCAAAATGACCTTGAGCACCACTCAAACCCAACCGAAAGCCAGTGATGATCTCGTCAAAGATCAGAACGATACCGTTTCGGTTGCAAACCTCTTGCACCCCCTCCAGATAGCCTTCTTTGGGCAAGATGCAACCTGTGTTGCACATGATGGGCTCCATGATGACAGCCGCAATCTCGCCCTCGTTTTTGCTCACCGCATCCTCGAACACTTCCAAGTTGTTCCAAGGAAGAACAATAACGTCGTCTAGGGCGCTCTTGGCCTGACCTGCGGTGCCTGACACGGCGTTAGGGGCCTCAAGCGGACCGATCGATTCCAGTGGAGGATGCACACTGATCAAGACGTTATCAAACCAGCCATGATAATGACCCTCAAACTTGATCACCTTCTCTCGACCGGTATAAGCTCTAGCCAAGCGCAAAGCTGCCTGCACGATCTCGGAACCCGAATTGCTATAGCGAACCAATTCGGCACAGGGGATTAGCTTCTGTAATTTCTCCGAAAGCACTATCTCCATCTCGTGCTGACCGGCGTAGAGCTGTCCTTTCTCCAACGCCTTTCGTACAGCTTCCAGGACAGAGGGTGGAGAATGTCCCAATATTAGGGGACCCTGCCCCAAGACATAGTCTATGTATTTGTGGCCATCCATATCGTAGATGGTGCAACCCTGGCCACGCTCAAAGAAAAGGGGCGGCGGTTGTTTCCCGGCGCGCACGTTGCTACTGACCCCTCCTGCGAGGCTCTTCTTGGACCTTTCGAACATCCTTTGCGAAAGTGTTCTACTGCTCATGCAATAATCACCTTTCTGAGATATTGTTCAACATTGTTCAGGTGTTGTAGCATGGCTTGGCGCGCAGCTTCGGGGTCGCGGGTCTTGAGTGCAACAACGATAGCCCGATGGTCCACCAATACTTGCTCGGGAACACCAGGAATCTCAACAGTTCGCCTGCGGCTGGCGATGCCCAGTTGACTGACCGTAGCCATGATACGAGTCAAAATGGGGTTTCGAGCGGCCTCAGCAATCCTTTCGTGCAGTTCAAGGTCCGCCTGAAGAAAAGCCTGATAATCTTCCACACTTTCATGGGCCTTTGCCAGACATGCTTCCAGCCCCGCTATCTCGTCGTCAGTGATCCGCTGAGCAGCCAGTACAACGATGCCCACTTCCAAGATTTTTCTGGCCTCCAGGAGTTCCAGAAAGGTAGAGTCATCAAGCGAAAAGACAAAATCGAGGTGCTCAACCAGCAGGCCAGGTTCCAAAGAAGTCACATACGTTCCATTCCCCTGGCGGATTTCAATAACATTCAGTATTGACAACGCTTGCAAGGCCTCACGCAACGACGGGCGACTGACCTCCATCATGGCGGCCAACTCCCTCTCAGGGGGCAGTTTGTCACCAGGGCGGAGACTTCTCTCTTTTATCAGAGAGAGAAGTCTAGCGGATATCTGTTCCGGTAGGACCCTCTTCTCGAATGTGCCAAATTCCACATCGCCCCCTTATTATTCTGGTTTATTGGCATGATGGTCAAGTGGTAAGACCATCTAATCATAGTATACCACAAATTTTTGAATTTGTCAAGGGCGCGTGCAACCCCTCCGCCCTTCGTTTTTGGCGAAGATCACTTCTGGCACCTGGGGCAGAAGTACGTCCCCCGTCCGCCCACCACCGTGCGCTCGATGGGCGTCCCGCAGCGGGGGCAGGGCTGGCCCGTGCGTCTGAACACTCGAAGATACTCCTGATTCTCCCCCTCTCTCCCCTCGGCGTCGAGGTAATCGCTGAAGGTGGTCCCCCGATTCCGAATCCCTTGGGCCAACACTTGTCGGATGGCACCATACAGACACTCGATCTCCTCAGCCGTGAGCGTGTCGGCCCTGCGCTCAGGGTGGATGCGGGCGGCGAACATGGCCTCGTCGGCGTAGATGTTGCCGATGCCGGCGATGAACCGCTGGTTCAGGAGCAGGGGCTTGATCTTGCCCCGCCTTCCGGAGAGGAGGGCGGCGAAGTTGGCCGGGGTGAAATCGTCGTCCAGGGGCTCCGGCCCCAGCCTGCCCACTATCTCGTCCTCGTCGTCCACCAGGTAGACCCGGCCCAGCTTGCGCAGGTTGTTGAAGCGCAGCTCCCGCCCCTCGTCTAACTCGAAGATCAGGTGATCGTGCTTGTCGAGCTCGTCGTAGGAATTCACGATCATGAGCCGGCCCGTCATGCGCAGGTGGATGATCAGGCTTCTCCCGTCGGATAGGGCGAAGATCAGGTACTTGCCTCGTCTTTTCAGGCCGAGGATCCTCTGGCCCACGAGGCCCCGCTCGAACTCCTCCACCGACGGCCTGGCAACCAGGTTCTCCCAACCGACGCGGACGCCGGTGAATTGGCGACCCACGAGAGGCTCTCGCAAGCCCCGGACGATGGTTTCAACCTCTGGCAGTTCAGGCATGCGATCTTTTCCACCCTTCGAGGAGCAGCGCCGCAGCCGAGTAGGGATCTAACTCGCGGCGAACGATACTGTCAACGAGGCAGTCGAACTGCGCCTCGTCCAATCTCTCGAAGAAGCTCCTCGCCATCTCCTGAGTGATTATACTCCTGAGTTCCTGCTCAAGCCGCTCTCGCTCGCGCCGTTGCAGATTCCCGCTCTCCCGCAAGTAAGCGGCGTGTTCCTCGATAGCTTCTATTACTGCACCGATGCCCTGGCCGCGGAGGGCTATGGTCTTGCAGATGGGAGGTCGCCACCTGGGGGCCTGGGAAGAAAGGTGCGGGGAGTGGTCGAGGTCCAGGATCATCTGCAAAGCCATGGCAGTCCTATCGGCCCCTTCCCGGTCAGCCTTATTGACCACGAAGATGTCGGCGATCTCGGTGATGCCAGCCTTGAAGGCCTGGATCTCGTCGCCCAGGCCCGGCGCCTCCACCACGATGGTGGTGTGGGCCGCCCTGGCAATGTCCACTTCCGCCTGACCAGCCCCCACTGTTTCCACAAGAATCGTCTGATAGCCAGCGGCGTCCAGTACGTTTATGGCGTCCGCAGTAGCCCGGGCCAGGCCACCCAGGCTGCCACGAGTGGCCATGCTGCGGATGAAGATACCCGGATCTCCCGACAGGTCCCGCATCCTGATGCGGTCGCCCAGGAGCGCCCCGCCGGAGAAAGGGCTGGTGGGGTCCACAGCGATGATGCCCACCGTGCGGTCCCTCTTGCGGTAGACCTTGGCCAGCTCGTTGACCAGGGTGCTCTTGCCCGTGCCCGGCGCCCCCGTCACCCCCACGATGTGAGCCTGGCCAGTGTGGGGGTAGAGGGCGGCCAGAGCCTCTTGCGCCTCAGCCCCGTCGTTCTCAATTATCGTAATTAGACGGGCGATGGCGCGGCGATCGCCCGTCAGCAGTCGTTGGATGATTTTCATAGCGTGGTGTCAGGAGTCAACGAGTAACGAGGTAACGAGTCAATGAGTAATGGGGTAATAGGTGACAAAGAGCCGCGTTACTTATCAACTCGTTACTCATCACTTGTTCACTTCCTCCCGAATGAACTGTACAATATCCTCCGTGGATGTGCCCGGCCCAAAAATGCCTCGGACACCCATCTCCTTGAGGGCTGGCACATCCTCGTCGGGGATGATCCCGCCGGCGAGGACCAACACATCGTCCAGCCCGTTCTCCTTTAGAAGGTTGACGATTCGGGGCAAGAGCGTCATGTGGGCTCCAGACAGGATGGAGAGGCCCACCACGTCCACGTCCTCCTGCAGGGCCGCCTCAACGATCATCTCCGGCGTCTGGCGGAGGCCGGTGTAGATGACCTCCATCCCCGCATCGCGCAGGGCCCTGGCTACCACCTTGGCTCCCCGATCGTGGCCGTCCAGACCTGGCTTGGCAACAAGCACTCGGATCTTCTTTTCAGGCATAGATACCTCCAAGTTCAAAATTCAAAGCTCAAAGCTCAAAGTTCAAACCTCCAATCTTCACAGAAACACCGGCTCCCGGTACTCGCCGAAGACCTCGCGGAACACGCCGCATATCTCACCCAAAGTGGCATAAGCTCGCACCGCATCGAGGATGTGGGGCATCAGGTTCTCAGTGCCCTGGGCTGCCTCTCGCAGGGCCCCCAGCCGCTGGGCCACTAACTCGTTGTCTCGTTCCCTTCTGACCCGGGCCAGCCGCTCCCGCTGCCGCCGCTCTCCCTCGCGGTCTATCTCCAGGAGGGGAATGGTTACGTGCTCCTCGGTCAAATAGTCGTTGACGCCGACCACGATGCGTTGGCCAGTGTCAATCTCGCGCTGATAGCGGTACGCGCTCTCGGCGATCTCCCGCTGCGGGAAGCCTCTCTCAATAGCACCCATCATTCCACCCAAAGATTCGATCTTCCGAAAGTACTCGTAGGCCTCTTCCTCCATGCGATTGGTCAGAGCCTCGACGAAGTAGCTGCCGGCCAGGGGATCAACAGTGTTGACCACGCCCGATTCGTGAGCGATGATCTGCTGGGTGCGGAGAGCGATGCGCACCGCGGTCTCCGAGGGCAGGGCCAAGGCTTCGTCCATAGAGTTGGTGTGCAGGCTCTGGGTCCCGCCTAGAACGGCGGCCAGGGCCTGGATGGCCGTGCGCACGATGTTGTTCTCCGGCTGCTGGGCGGTGAGGGAGCAGCCGGCCGTCTGGGTGTGAAAGCGCATCCACCATGAGCGGGGGTTCTTGGCGCCAAAAGTCTCCTTCATCTCCCGCGCCCAGATCCTTCGCGCGGCCCTGTATTTGGCGATCTCCTCGAAGAAGTCGTTGTGGGCGTTGAAGAAGAAGGACAGGCGAGGGGCGAACTCGTCCACGTCGAGGCCACGCTCAATGCCCCACTTAACGTATTCGAAGCCGTCGGCCAGGGTGAAGGCCAGTTCCTGGGCAGCGGTAGCGCCGGCCTCGCGGATGTGATAACCGCTGATAGAGATGGTGTTCCACCTGGGTAGATGCCTGGCGCCGAACTCGAAGGTGTCTACCACCAGGCGCATGGAGGGCTCTGGAGGGAAGATAAATTCCTTTTGGGCGATGTACTCTTTGAGGATGTCGTTCTGGGTAGTGCCGCCCAAAATCTCCATGGGGATGCCCCGCTTTTCGGCGGCGGCGATGTACATGGCCCAGATGACGGCGGCAGGGGAGTTGATGGTCATAGAGGTGGTGATCTCGTCCACGGGGATGCCGTCGAACAGGATCTCCATGTCGGCCAGGGAGGAGACGGCCACCCCGCACTTGCCGAACTCGCCTTCGGCCTCGGGGTCGTCGGTATCGTAGCCATACAAGGTGGGCATGTCGAAGGCCACCGAAAGGCCAGTCTCGCCGTGCTTCAGGAGATACTTGTAGCGGGCGTTGGTTTCTTCTGCGGTGCCGAAGCCGGCGAACATGCGCATCGTCCACAGCCGCCCCCGGTGCATCGTGGGTTGCACGCCCCGGGTGAAGGGATACTGGCCGGGAAAGCCCAGGTCGCGCTCATAGTTGAAATCGGCGATGTCCAGAGGTGTGTAGAGTCGCTCCACCGGCGCACTGGAAGTAGTGATAAAAGTATCGCGCCGCTCAGGGAAGCGATTCAGCGTCCTTTGGAGGGTAGCCTCCTCCCACCTATCCTGATCTTCCCTTAGCTCGTTTAGCTTCGCCTTGTCGTCCATTTGAACCTCCGGTTGACAAAATCAATACTCGATCCCTCGCCTTCCCCTTATCCCCTCGGCATACGGATGCTTGATGTCCAGCATCTCCGTCACCAGGTCGGCCTGCTTGACTACATCGGGATGGGCATGGCGGCCGGTGAGCACCAGTTCGACCTGCTTCGGCTTGGCATTGAGCAGGCTCAGCACCTCGGCCAGGCTAATAATCCTGAAGTCCAAAGCCACGTTTATCTCGTCGAGGATCACGACGTCGTGCTGGCCACCAGTGATGATCTGGCGAGCGTGATCCAGCGCTTCGTGAGCCTGGCGGATGTCCTCAGGGTCGGGGTTGTCCTTGTCCACGAACTCGGGGCGGCCAAACTGGCGCAAGGTGATGTTGGGCAGCTTCTCTACGCTGACCAGCTCACCGTAATCGGGCCAGCCCTTCATGAACTGGATGATGTAGACCTTGAGCCCTTGTCCCGCTGCCCGGAGGGCTAATCCTAAGGCAGCAGTGGTCTTGCCCTTGCCAAGTCCGGTGTAAACCTGGATGAGACCGCGTTCTAAAGACATGAGATCCTTCCTCCTTAAACAAGATAGAGCCGAAACGATGCCGCTTCACTAGCGCGGCTTTTCGATCAGCTCGATGAGCACGCCGTGGGCGCTCTTGGGATGCAGGAAGGCTACTCGGCCGTGAGCTCCCCGGCGAGGCTGCTCGTCAATGATCCGGATTCCTTGGGCCGCCAAATCCTGCAGCGCGGCCTCGATATCATCAACCTCTAAGCAGACGTGGTGCAATCCCTCGCCCCGCTTCTCCAGGAATCTGGCAACGCCGCTCTCGGCGGTGATAGGCTCCACTAACTCGATTTCGCTTTCACCCACCGGCAAAAAGGCAATTCTCACTGCCTGCTCCGGCATCTCTTTGACCTCGGCCAACTCGATGCCCAAAGCTCCCTCATAAACCTGTAGAGCTTCTTCGATATTGTGCACAACGATGGCGATGTGGTCTATCTTCTTGATCACGGCTCCCCCCTCAAGGAACGTTCCACCATTGGAATACCTCCGCAGCGCTCTCGCGCTTGGGGGGCACCCCTTGCCCCCATGCCCCGGTAGCCAGCGAGCGCAACGTCCTCTTATCGCCGATCAGAAACAGCTTCGGGCCGGCCAGCACGTTGGCCACGAAGCCGTAACCCAATTGAACCCTGCTGCGAAAGCTCTGGGGGGTGCGGACGTAGCAAGTGATCTCCCTGCCGATGGAGCTTTGAACCTCCTCGGCCCTGGCTTGAAGCTCTTGCTTGGAGACGTCTCCCACCACAAAAATCGCTATGGGATCGGTTGGTTTTTCCCGCCCCGCAGCGAAGGGGCCGTGGATAAGGGCGGCCTTAATCCGCTCGTCGGCCTGTTCATCCGCCAGGACAACCTTCAAGCCGACCGTCTTGAGGAGCATCCTTCTCAGCTCTGGGAACAAGTTGTAGTCACGGTTGCCCTGAAAGTATACTTTGTTGGCCTCAGCGAACTTGTGAAGCACTCCCAAGGCTTCCAGTTTTTCGGTTTCCCGCTGGATGGAGCGTATGGCCAGGCCCGTTATGGTCTCGATCTCCCTCTGGTAGAACTTGGTGTCGGGGTTCAACAACAAGAGGCTCAGGATTTGAACCCGTGCCGATGAAGAAAAGAGGTCTTTTAACATGGAACTCCTCCGTCATATATACAGATTGTAGTCAATGTTAACCCTAAAACGCCTTCTTGCTGCACTAACGCCTGACCTTGTCGTCCATTGGGGCAAACCACGCCGCTTGCCCTGCCATGCGCTCGAATGTGCCTCGGTCATAGGTTGTCACCATGTATGCATATTGCAGTCACGCCGCATCTATGAAGCTGGCCTACAGCGCCAGCGTGGGTTTGTACTCGCCGAATACCTCCCGCAGCACTCCGCAGATTTCACCCAAGGTGGTGTAAGCCTCCACGCACTCCAGGATGATGGGCAACAGATTCTCTGTGTCCTGTGCTGCTCCCCTCAATCGAGTCAGCAGGCTCTGCACCTTCTCACTATCGCGCCGCTCCCTGATAGCCTGCAGCCGCTCGATCTGCTGCTCCTGTACTGCAGGATCAACCTTCAGCCGTCGCAAAGTCGTTTCCTCTTGAATCACAAATTCGTTGACGCCCACCATGATCTGCTCCCCCTGCTCCACGGCTCGCTGATAGCGATAGGCGCTCTCCTGGATCTCCCGCTGGATGAAGCCTCGCTCAATGGCTGCCAACGCCCCGCCCAGCGCGTCAATCTTCTCGATGTATTCTTTAGCCCTGCTCTCGATTTCGTTGGTCAGCGACTCGACGTAGTAGCTGCCGGCCAGGGGATCTATGGTATTGGCCACCCCGCTCTCGTGGGCGATGATCTGCTGGGTTCTGAGGGCGATTTGAACCGATTTCTCGGTGGGCAGCGATAATGCCTCGTCGCGGGAGTTGGTGTGCAGCGATTGCGTGCCCCCCAGCACAGCGGCCAGAGCTTGAAGAGTCACTCGCACCACGTTGTTATCGGGCTGCTGGGCGGTCAGGGTGCAGCCAGCCGTCTGGGTGTGAAAGCGTAACATCCAGGAGCGGGGCTGGCGCGCTCCGAATCGCTCCTTCATTATCCTGGCCCACAGCCGGCGAGCCGCTCTGAACTTGGCCACTTCCTCCAAAAAGTTGTTATGAGCGTTGAAGAAGAAGGAAATCCGGCCGGCAAACTCGTCCACGCTCAGGCCAGCTTTGATGGCTGCCTCCACGTAGGCGATGGCGTTGGCCAGGGTAAAGGCCACCTCTTGCACCGCCGTCGCTCCAGCCTCACGGATGTGATAACCTGAGACGGAAATGGTGTTCCAGCGGGGGAGGTTTTCTTTGCAGTAAGAGAATATATCGGTAATGATGCGCATGGAGGGTTGGGGTGGGAAGATGTAGGTCCCTCGGGCTACGTACTCTTTCAGGATATCGTTTTGGATGGTGCCCCGCAATACCTGGGGATCTATCCCCTGCTTCCTGGCCACCGCGATGTACATGGCGAGGAGGATGGCTGCGGGTGCGTTGATGGTCATGGAGGTGCTGACTTTGTCGAGGGGGATGCCTCCGAAGAGGGTTTCCATGTCCTCCAGGGAATCAATGGCCACCCCGACTTTCCCAACCTCTCCCTCGGCCAGGGGATGGTCTGAGTCGTAGCCGATCTGGGTGGGCAGGTCAAAGGCCACTGACAGGCCCGTCTGGCCCTGGGATAGTAGATACTTGTAGCGGCGGTTAGACTCCTCAGCGGTGGCATAGCCTGCGTATTGGCGCATAGTCCACAGGCGGCCGCGGTACACGGTGGGGTACACGCCGCGGGTGAAGGGATATTGGCCTGGGAAACCCAAATCCTCGACGTAGTCTATTTCGGCTTCCTGCGGCGTATAGACCCGCTCCACTTCGATGCCTGAGGACGTTTCAAAGCGCTCCCGACGCTCAGGATGGCGTCGAAGAGCAGGTTCGAGTATCTCGCGCTCCCAGTGCTCTCTATCAAAGAAGTCTTCGCTCATTTGCCTCCCCTATCACTTGGTCCAAAATTCTACTTTGATGATGATCAAACCCTTTGCCTGGGCAGGGCATAGCAATATTACCCCACATCGGGAAGCTTGTCAAGTTTTACTCGGAAGGGAAGCTCAGAAGAGAAGGTTTTTGCTTTTAAATTCACTTTGTGATAAACTTGGGGAAGAACGATAAGGGAGGTTTGAAAATGACGAGGAACAAAGTTCTAGTGGTAACGATAGTGGTTGCCCTGGGCCTTCTCTGGGCCTGGACGGCAATGGTGACGGCTTCGCTTGGGGAGTTAGAGTTTGTGGGCTTTCCCAGCGAAATCACCGTCACAGGCAAGGAAGTTCAGCTCGAAGGATGGTTGAAATTCAATGAGAAAGAACACACTCAGTCAACTAATATTCGCCTGTGGGTAGCTGGACATGAAGGGCGAATCGAGCCGGACTTTATAGCGGGCCCCTTGTACGATGGCGATATGGTTCCGATCACCGTCTATCTCGAAGGAGTCCCTGGGGTTGCAACCATGCACGCCGACGACCCGAGGTGTCCAGTCGGGAGCTGGACCATCCAGCTCGTAGGTGCAACCCCGACGAGCACGCCAACAAGTACACCCACCAGTACTCCCACACCAACGAATACGCCCACTTCCACCTCAACGCCGACCAATACTCCCACACCCACGCCCACGCCTACAGATACGCCAACCTCGACGCCCACACCTACACCTACGCCGATCCCTGAACTGGGCGTGCCCATCCAGTTGCCCATTATCCAGGTTGGAGAGGGCTGGGAGACACTGATCCAGGTGCAGAACGTGGGCTTTCTACCGACCAGTGCCATCATGTTCCTGTGGGGGGATTACTCCGGTGCGTGCCCCGATAACGACCCCGGCCCCATAGCCAGCCTCTGTTCCGCCCTCATCCCTCCTGGCAGCGCCTGGACAGTGAAGGGGGATGTCCCGGCCGGAGCGAGGGCGGCCATAGTCTATCCGGTCTCGCTAGACCAATTGAATACGAAATGCGAGGAGGCCCAAAACGCTGTAGACGATTCCTCGGCCTGGCTTACTTGGATAAGACAGTGGGAAGCTGAAGCTCGAGGTGGAGTCTTGGCAGTGACAGTCCATCGGGTGGGACCGGACGATGGTGGCACAACCGTCTCCAGCGCCTACACCGGCATCTCAGAAGAACTAGATGAGCCAAGCCCTACGTTCGCTTACTTCGCCCCTCTGAACAAAAGGGCTTATGATGGTTCTGACACGGAGCTCTATATCCAGAACTCTGGCCAGATCTGTGCATCAGTGTGGATCTACTACCAGGAGCAGGATAGCTGTCAGATTCAGTATGCTCAACACATCGAGCAAGTGGCTCCAGGCGAGACCTATCGCACGGACGTGCCCGGCGCTCTGGGCGATGGCTGGCGGGGATCAGCCTCGATCAGCGCTATCGTGCCCCTGGGCATCGTCGTGGACGAATGGGGCCATGATATGCTATTCACTCATCAGGTGCCGTTGCTGGAAGAGGTCAGCGGCTCTTTGGTCAGCTATGGCCCCTTGATCTACCTGGGCCAGGAATGGAGCACCGTTGTCCAGGTACAGAACCTGACTCAGACGGCGCAGCCCACCTTCGTCACGGTGAGCTTCTTGGGCGAAAACGGTGAGCTTGTCCACTCCCTAAGCGATTGGATATGCGCCAACGGCTCCCAGAGCTTCTACGTCCCGGCCTTCGACGCACTGCCTGGTCAGTTTATAGGCGCAGCAGTGATCGAATCGCAAAGCCGTATCCTGCCCCCAACAGAAGATGAGATCCCCGGCTCGCCGGTCTATGCCATGGTAAAGCTACTCAACTCTAGCACAGGACAGGGAATGAGCTACAATGCCATACCGCAGGATCGGGTGGAAGGAGTAGAGGCCATTGCCCTGCCTCGCCTGGTGAAGAACGATCAGGGCTGGAGCTCAGAGATAGCCTTTCGTAATAACTCAGTCCAGAACAGGCTGCACGTCGCGCTGGACATCTACGGTGGGGATGGCCCGTTAACCACCGTGCCCCTGACAATCGAACCCAACCACGTGAGCTACGTCAGGCTGGACGACCTGGGCAGTGTGCCCGATGCCTTCACTGGCTCGGGGGTGATGTGGGTCACGGATGTGGAGGGGGACGGGCCGCTTTTGCCCGCCGTGGTAGTGGTGGAGAAGGCCAGCGGCAGCGGCGACTTGACCGAAGGCTACGAGGGCATCCCACTGACTGATGGCTATCCCCGTAGTGATGGCGATCAGCCGACGGCCACACCAACGGCCACGTCGACGGCCACGCCGACAGCTACCAACACCCCGACGCCCACGCCAACGGCCACGCCGACTCCAACTGGCACAGCGACAACCACGCCAGAGTACACGCCGACATTGAAACGGATATACCTGCCAGTCATCGCCAAAAGATAACAGCCGCAGGGGTGGGTGAACATCGGGGGGAGATAATAAATGCTAGCCAAGGTTACCAGTTGCGCCGTAATCGGCCTGGACGGAGCCATCGTCGAAGTAGAAGTAGACACCTCGCGCGGGCTGCCTAGCTTAACTATCGTCGGCCTGCCCGACGCGGCTGTCCAGGAATCGCGGGAGCGGGTGAGATCGGCCATAAAGAACTCGGGTTTGATCTACCCCAACAAACGCCTCACAGTCAACCTGGCTCCGGCCGACCTGCGCAAAGAGGGCCCGGCCTACGACCTGCCCATCGCCGTGGGCATCCTCCTGGCTTCTGAGCAGGCCTGGCCCGATCGGGTCGAGAACGCCCTCTTCGTCGGTGAACTCTCCCTCGACGGCGGGGTTCGCCACACCACCGGCATCCTCCCCATGGCGGCCTTGGCCAAAGAGCGCGGCCTTCACACTGCTTTCGTGCCAGCAGTAGACGCGCCGGAAGCGGCCCTCATCCAAGAGCTAGAGGTCATACCCGTGACTGACCTCTCGTCCCTAGTCGCCCACCTCCAGGGGCTTCGTTCCATTGAACCGTATCGCTACTATGACTTGGACCTCAGCGCCGACGAGCTCCCGCCCTACGCTGTGGACTTCTCCCACGTCAAGGGCCAGGAGCACGTAAAGCGGGCCTTGGAGGTGTCAGCGGCCGGCGGCCACAACGTGATCATGACCGGCCCGCCGGGCGCTGGCAAGACCCTGCTGGCGCGTTCCATGCCATCCATCCTGCCCCGGATGACGGCGGATGAGTGCATTGAGGTAACTAAGATCTACTCCGTGGCCGGATCGCTGCCGCCGGAGACCCCGCTGATTCGCCATCGGCCCTTCCGTGCTCCCCATCATACCATCAGCCACGCCGGCCTGGTGGGTGGTGGGCGTTGGCCCCGCCCTGGGGAGATCAGCCTGGCCCATCGCGGCGTCCTTTTCCTGGATGAACTGCCAGAGTTCGGTATGCGGACCCTTGAGGTTTTGCGTCAACCCCTAGAGGATCACATCGTGACCATCAGCCGGGCCGCGGGCACCCTGACCTTCCCCGCCAACTTCATGCTGATCGCTGCCATGAACCCCTGCCCTTGCGGCTACTTCAATGATCCCGTCAAGGAGTGCACCTGCTCCCTCTCGATGGTCAGCCGCTATCAGAAGCGCATCTCCGGACCTCTCTTGGATCGCATTGACATCCACGTCGAGGTGCCCAGGGTGGAGTACGACAAGCTGACCGACGATCGGCTGGGGGAGAAGTCTGAGGACATCAGAGCCAGGGTAGAGAAGGCGCGGGAAATGCAACGGGGGCGCTTTGCTGGCATCGCGGGGCACAGCAGCGTCCAGGCCATACGCTGCAACGCCGACATGGGGCCGGCTGAGGTCAGGGAGTACTGTAAGGTTGACGGGGCGGGGCGCAGTCTGCTCAAGGCGGCCATGCAACAACTGGCGATGAGCGCCAGGGCCTTTCACCGTGTTCTGAAGCTGGCTCGCACCATCGCCGATCTGGCGGGTTCGGAGCGGATAGAGACGAGTCATCTGGCCGAGGCGATTCAGTACCGACCGCGGCGGCAAGTCTGATGCCTTGGGACAGAATTTGATAATATGCTCGATGTATGATATAGTAGTAATAGTAGTAGCAGAGAGATTATACTGAAGCGCTAGCTAGAGCGAGAACAAACCAGCCGATGGCACAGTCGAAACGTCAAGAAGAATCGAATACAACGCAAAAACTGCTGGAGAAGGCCAGTAAGCGAGGATATATCACCTCTAGTGAGATATTAGAGGCGTTTCCCCAGGCAGAGAGGGACCTTCCCCTACTGGAAGAGTTCTTCACCGACCTCCACGACCAGGGCATTGAGATCTACGAAAGCGAGGAGGAGGCCGAGGAGGAAAGGAAGAAGGCGGAAGCAGGGGAGCCGTCAGCTTTGGTGGAGGATATAGAGAGGGCCCTTGACCTAAGCGAGATTGCTGCTGACGACACTATCACTCTATATCTCAAGGAGATGGCCCGTGTGCCCCTTCTAACCCCCGAGCAAGAAACGGAACTGGCTCGGCAGGTGGAATATGGACGGATGGCCCGGCGACGCCTTGTTAGAGACGGTCATGACCCTGAGGAAAGGGAGAGGCTGGGGCGGGAAATCGAGCGGGGTGAAGAGGCCCGCCAGCATCTCATCAAAGCCAACACCAGGCTGGTGGTTAGTATAGCCAAGAGATATCTGGGCCATGGGGTGCCCTTCCTGGACCTCATCCAGGAGGGCAACCTCGGCTTGATGAAGGCCGTGGAGAAGTTCGACTACCATCGAGGCCATCGCTTGTCTACCTACGCCACCTGGTGGATCAGGCAGTCTATCACCCGAGCCCTGGCCGAGCAAGGGCGAACTATCCGCGTCCCAGTCCACATGAGCGACCGCATCCGAAAACTATACCGGACAGCGCGAGAATTGGAGCAGGAATTGGGGCGCCAGCCCAGCCCGGAGGAGATAGCTGAAGAAGTCGGGCTGGAGCCAAATAAAGTGCAGTGGATACTCAGAGCCTCGCGGCGCCCGATCTCTCTAGAGAGACCAGTGGGCGAGGAGGAAGACAGCGAACTGGGGAACTTCATCGAAGACCAGAAGATCCTGGCGCCGTCGGAAGCCGCCTACCAACATCTGTTGGCAGAGACAATGGGGGATGTTTTGGGCACCCTCACCCCCAGGGAGGCGCGGATCCTACGGCTGCGCTTCGGCCTCCAGGACGGGCATAGTTATACCCTGGAGGAAGTGGGGCAGAAATTCGGCCTGACCAGAGAACGCATCCGCCAAATCGAGGGCGAAGCCTTGCGCAAGCTGCGTCACCCCCGGCGCAGCCGCCGACTGAAGACCTATCTCGGTTAGCCTTGTGGAGCAGCATGAACATTGTCGTAACCGGTTCCATCGCCTACGATTATCTAATGACTTTTCCGGGCCGCTTCGCCGATTACATCCTGCCCGACCAACTGGACCGCATCTCCCTCAGCTTCCTGGTGGACGAGATGCGGCGACAACGGGGGGGCTGCGCGGCTAACATCGCCTACAGCTTGACTTTACTGGGCGAGCGCCCGCGGATCATGGCCACGGCGGGGCAGGACTTCGTTGAATACCGCCAGTGGCTGGAACAACACGGAGTGGACACCTCTCTTATCCGCGACGAACCTGACCTGTTCACTGCCTCGTTCTTCGTCAACACCGACCAGGCCGGCCACCAGATCGCCAGTTTCTACACCGGTGCGATGGCCCGCGCGCGGGAGCTTTCCTTCCACGATTTAGAAGCTAGCGAGATTGACCTGGCTGTCATCTCCCCCAACGATCCCCAGGCGATGGTGAAGTACCCTGCCGAGTGCCAGGAACTGGGCATCCCTTATCTGTACGACCCCAGCCAGCAGATCATCCGCCTGGCTGGCGAGGATCTGCGGAAGGGGCTTGAAGGGTGCAGCCTGCTGGTGATCAACGATTACGAGTTCGAACTGCTGCGGGGGAAAACCGGCCTGAGCGCCGAAGCGATACAATCCGCTCCGACCCGCGCCTGCGTCGTCACGTTGGGAGCGGAGGGAGCGCGCATCTGGGCGAAAGGGGAGATTTACAACATTCCGGCGGTGCCCCCCAAGCGAGGCAACGACCCTACTGGGGTTGGGGATGCCTTCCGGGCGGGACTGATCAAGGGGCTGGCCCTGGGCCTCTCCTGGCACCTGGCGGGGCGGATGGGGGCGCTGGCGGCTACCTACGCCCTGGAGCGGATCGGCCCGCAGAGCCACCGCTACACCCTGGCCGACTTCGTCACCCGCTTTCGCGAGCACTTCGACGACGATGGGGCACTGGACGTGCTGCTCTAGCGAATCAAGGACACAGATTTGCACAGATGAACACAGACAAGCTCAAAGTTCAAAGCTCAAAGGTCCAACCTCCAACCTCCAACCTCCAACCTCCAACTTCCAACCTCCAACCTCCAATGAGCTCAAAGCAACCTCAAACACAAGAGTTTCTAGGAGATCGGGCTGCCATCGTCAGCGCCTTTCGCAATCGCAATTTCCGTGCCCTGTGGGTAGGACAGCTCATCTCCCAGATAGGTGACAATTTCCTCATTGTCGCCATTATATTTGTCATCAACGCCCTCACAGACTCCCCCTTGGCTATAGGAATAATGGCCCTGGTCGTCACCTTGCCCCAGCTCTTCTTAGGCCTGATCGGCGGGGTCTTCGTTGATCGCCTGGACCGCAAGTTGGTACTGATTGTCTCCGACATTGTGCGCGGCCTAACAGTGCTCGCCCTCCTCTTCGTCCAACGGGCGGATCAGTTATACATACTTTACATTGTTGGCCTCGTGATGGTTACAGTGGGCCTCTTTGCCAACCCGGCCCGCAACGCCATCATCCCCAACATTGTCAGCGGCGAAATCTTACTCACAGCCAATGCTCTGATGCAAGCCAGCCAGATCATCTCTGTCATCCTGGGCGCATCAATAGCCGGTTTGGTCGTCGGCTGGCTTGGTTTGCCCTTCGCCGTCGTCTTTGACTCCTTTAGCTTCGCCGTCTCTGCCGTAGCTGTCGCTACCATGACCATACCGCCATTGAACCCTGAGCCAAGCAAGGCCAGAAGCCGGGTCATCTGGAATCAACTGGTGGAAGGGTTGCTTTTCATCAGACACAGCTCCCCTCTTCTCCATGTTATGATCACCACGGCTGTAGCCACTCTGGGCTTCGGAGCCATCATGGTCTTAGGGATAATCTACTTAGACGAAGTGTTGGGTATGGGTGTCGAAGGGTTCGGTTTCCTCTACGCATTTCAGGGGCTGGGGGTAGTGATTGGCGGGGTGATGATCGGTCGCTTTGCTTCTAGCGTGCGTACCAATCGGGTTGTGGGGGGCTGTATGGTGATCCTGGGGCTGGCCATCATTGCCTTCGCGGTGGTTCCCAGCTATCCCCTCGTCCTGGTCGCCGTAGCCATCATTGGCCTGAGCATTGTCATTGCCCGTGCTGCCCTGGCTACGCTGACCCAGTCTCTGGTCCCCGACGAGAAGCGGGGGCGGGTGGAGAGCGCAGTGACCATGGTTATCGGCGCTTCCACCAGCGCCTCCATGGCCCTCTCTGGTCTCTTCGGCGACCTGATCGGCGTGCAGGCCGTCTTTATAGCGGCCGGTGTCGTAACCATCGTCGCTGGCGTGGCCGCATCTTACACCCTCAGGGAGGCCCAGGGGTAGTGTACCTTAGCAAACGGGGGATTAAGCGGAAAGCTTTCCTGTTGGACGAGGTCTCCTGACCGAGTCCCAAGGCCCACTGGCTGCGGTCAGGAGACCTTGCCGAACATTTGAACAAGCGGGGGGTGAAGCAAGAAGCCTCATCCCCCGTTTCCAAACATAAGACCTGACAGGTTTCCCGAAAACCTGTCAGGTCTTGTCAAAGTTCCCCCGTTTCATTTGAGGTTCCCGCGCTAGCCCCCAGCCGCCACACTCTCCCCAAATTCCAGCAGGCTCTGCACGCCTTCGGGGCTCCTGGCCTCCGCATAGACCCGCAGCACCGGCTCCGTACCCGAGGGGCGGATCAGGAGCCAGGAGTCATCGGCCAGCAGGTACTTGACTCCGTCGAGGGTCACTACCTCGGTGACTTCTTGTCCCCCCAGGGAGTCCGGCACGTCGCTGGTAAGCCGGGCGACCATCTCTTCTTTGGCAACAGGGGAGCGGAGTGGGATGTCGCGGCGGGCGTAGTGGGCCGGGCCAACGTCGGCCTGGAGCTCGGCCACGAGCTCGTGCAGCGGAGCATTGGCCGCCGCGACGATCTCTAACAGCAGCAACCCCATCAGCACGCCATCCCCCTCTGGAATGTGCCCCTTGATACTGATCCCGCCCGACTCCTCTCCACCGATGAGCACGTCACCCTTCAAAATATGGCCGGCGATGTGGTTGAAGCCCACGGGCGTCTCCACCAGCGGCAGGTCGTAGCGCGAGGCCAACCGATCCACCATGCGGGTAGTGGAGACGCTCTTGACGACCATGCCGCTCCATCCCCGTTCCTCGACCAGATACCGCAGCGCCAGGGCGAAGATGTGATGGGGATCCACGAAGTTCCCCTCAGCATCCATCGCGCCGAGGCGGTCGGCGTCCCCGTCGGTGGCCAGCCCCAGGTCGGCGTGGTGGGTCTGCATGGCCGCCCCCAGCGCGTTCAGGTAATGGGCTACCGGCTCAGGGTGGATGCCGCCAAAGCCGGGGTTCATCTCGCCGCGGATCTCGTACACCCGGCAGCGCGTGCGGGCCAGCATATCGGCGATGCACTTGCGCCCCGAGCCGTACATCGCGTCGGCCACCACCCGCAGCTCGCTGGCTGAGATCACGTCCAGGTCCACCATCTGGCTGAGGTGCTCGTAGTAGGCCCAGGCTGGATCAAAGCGCTGGATGAGTCCTTGATCCAACGCGGCCTGGTAGTCCATCACGTTAGGCCCGCGAGCCATCTCCTGATTGCGCGTCAGGTAGGCTTCGATGCGCTCCGCTTGCTCTGGCAGCGCGGCTCCGCCGAAGGCGGCCTTGAGTTTGAGACCGTTGTAGCGCGGCGCGTTGTGACTGGCGGTGATCATCACGCCGGCAGCAGCCTTTTTGTGGACGACGGCGTAGGAGATGGCCGGAGTGGGAGCATCGGCGCGGGTGAGATGGGCGATGATGCCGTTGCCGGCCAGGACGCGAGCCACCTCGGTCGCGTAGCGGTCGGAGAGGAAGCGGGTGTCGAAGCCGATGACGACCTCTGGCCGACCGTCGCCGGCTTCATCCAGTACATAGTCAGCGATGGCCTGGGCTACCAGCCGCAGGTTGGCAAAAGTGAAGGTATCGGAGATGACGGCTCGCCAGCCGTCCGTGCCGAATTTGATGGTCATGGTGTGTCTCCTGGGATAGTCTGTTCGCGGAGGAGGGCGGCCTCGGCACGCACTCCTGCCAGGGCTGCGGCTACGTCGGCCATAACTTCTTCTTCTGAGAAGGCCACATTCGGCGCGCGCATCTCTCTCAGAATTTCATCGAACTCGGCCTCGAAAGCACGCTGTTCTTCTGTGGAGAGGCTGGGAGCGGGCCGTACCGCATCCGGTGGCTGTTGAGCCAGCCATTCGTCGGCGCGACGGTGCATTTCTGCCAGCCGCGCCTCATCTACTTCATCTAATTCCTGGGGTTGAGGCAGCACGATGATTCGCACGCGCTGGTTTTCTTTCAGCGGCAGGCTGCCGATAGGTTTGAGGGTGCCATTCTGATAGCGCGCCCACGTGGATATACTCATTGTTCCTCCCTTCTGCCTGATTATAGCCTGAGGATCAAAAGGTGTCAAACTTATGTTTCTGGTGCAAAAGCCTGGTTTCTCATGTCTTATGATCTTCACTGTTCAACAACGGCTATGATTGCTTCCGCTGCCTCTTCAGGAGAAACCTCGCCTTGCAAGACGTCTTGAACGGCCCGTTGTAGAGCCCGGCCTATCTTCTCGTAGGCAGCAGCCATCGGTCGAGGGTGCACGTTTGCCAACTGCTGTCGCACGAAGGGGAAGTATTGATCCTCCGTGCCCAGGTGCTCGAAAGCTGCCTGGCTGGTGGGCAGATGTCCGGCCGCCAGGTTCCAGTTAGCGTTGTTCTCTGGCTCCAGCAGCCACTCGATGAGCTGGGCAGCGGCTGCCCGTCGGCTGGGGTTCTCCGTCACTATGGCCAAAGCCCACCCTTTGCTCAAGGTGACTACATTGCCGTCACGAGTGGGGATAGCAGCAAAAGCAGTGTTTTTGAGCAGTCCCCGATCCGCCAGGTATTTGTCGGAGCTGACATTAGACATCGCTGCCTGGGCCGACACGTACACAACCCAACAGTCATCCAGGTTCGCAAACTCCAGCACCGAGGGCGGAATGGCCCCCGCCTCCAGGCCGTCAGCGTAGAACTGGAGCACCTCGACCAGAGCATCATTATTGAGCGCGGGGGCGCCGCTTTCGTCAAGCAGCCCTCCGCCTGCAGCCAGGTACTGGATCAGGAAAGAGTCGTTGACCAGGCTACCCTCCCCGCCGGCCGGGAAGATATAGGCCACGCTGTCGGAGAGCACCTCTCGCCAGGTTATGGGCGCGCTATCTATCTTGTTGGTGTTGTAGATGAGGTGTTCGACGTCGGCTTCGAACTGGATGCCCATTAACTGCCCGTCGAAGCTGCGCCGGGCGAGGGGGAAAAGGTCCTGCTGCACTTCGTTCGATACAAGGTCATCCAGAGGCTGGATCAGTCCGGCCTCGGCAGCTTCATCCAGCTCAAGGGTGTCCAGGACCACCAGGTCTGGCAACACCGTGGGAACGGCTGCGCGAGCGGTGCCGAGAAAATCGAGGATGCCTCCCTTGCCATACGGTTTCTTGAGGATGTACTCGATGGTCACGTTAGTATGAGCAGCTTCAAAAGCCTGCCACTGCTGAGCCAGTACCTGCCCGCTGTCATTATCCTCGTTTGGAAAGAAGGCTTCCGTTGTCCAGAGGGTTAGGGTAATGGCTGAGGAAACTGCCGGAGGGGGTAAGGGCGTGGGAGACACTGCGGGCGTTGCCTCCCCAGGCACGGTGGTAGCGGTCGGTGTTTCCTTTTGGGAGGAGAAGGATAACTCAGGCAAGAGGTTACATCCAGCCAGCCCTACTGTCGCCAGCAACAAGACCAGGCACAGAACTGTTATCATCTTGGAGGTGGTAGCCTTCACTGAGGGGATTTCGTTTTCCATCACATCCTCTCCTATCGCCGAGGTCATCTTCAACCATCATCCGAGCGACAAACACGCGATTATTATACACTCATTTTCCTCTTTATCCAAATAGCTTAAGGGGGCGCACCGCCAACCCTCTGGAGCGCGAGTTCCGCACCCTCCTCAGACGTTTCAGATCGGCCATTGTGCTTGTAGTGACCAATCCTGGCAACAGCAATGCCGAGCCATTCAGGCCCGGCATTTTTCTTCGTCCCTCTGGATTTTTCTCTACCCACTTCAGCAGCTAGTTTTTGCCAACATTCCCTGACCTGCCCGAAATCCTAGTCAGTCCTCGACTTGGGAAGTGAGAGATCCAGTATAATCTATCGCTTTGCGGATTTCCTCATTTCCACTATCTAACTCCAGGGCTTTGCCGAAAGCCTCTAGCGCCTTCTCGAAGTTATCCATTTCAAGATAAAGATGTCCAATTGCTCGATAACCTAGCGGACTTTCAGGGGATAGATAAATCGCTTCTTCACACATCTCGAGCGCGAGATCCATTTGCCCCTGTTCTGCAAGAACCGTTGCTAGGTTGGAATAAGCAACTGTTTCCACTGGAAGGAATGTTTTAGGGAAGGGGTCTTCATCCACCAAAACATGGTTCCTCTGGTAAAAAGCAACTCGTAGTATTGCTGTCTCGTCCTCGGCATAGTCTAGTGCACAATCTAGGCACTCGATGGCTCTCTCATACTCCTGCTTCTTGAGCAAGATATAGCCTAGGTTATTGTAGCAGATTGATGGGGAATAAAAGTCTAGCTCAAGAGCGTGAGACAGCTCTGCAATAGCCTCCTCATACATTCCCTGCCCAGTGAGCAGAAACCCTAGATTATTGTGTGCTCGTGCGTTATTAGGGTCAACTATAGTAGCTCGCTTGAAATCCTCGATGCACAGCTCTACCTTATCCTGGGCATAATGGGTAAACCCTAGGTCAATATATGCTTCAGCATCATTTGGATCTAGCTCAGTGGCCTTGTTAAGAGCCTCTAAGGCCTCATCATACCTCTCCAGCTCCAAAAGGATTCTGGCCTTACTGTCCCAGGCTAAGGCTAGCTTAGGACGAAGCTCGGTGACTTTGCTAATAGCTTCCAAGGCCTCATCACATCTCTCCAGCTCCCCCAGGGTTGTGCCCTTACTCGCCCAAGCCTCGGCGAGTTCAGGATCAAGTTCGGTGGCCTTGTCAAGGGCCTCTAGGGCCTCATCATACCTCTCTAACTCCCCCAGGGTTGTGCCCTTACTCGCCCAAGCCTCGGCGAGTTCAGGATCAAGTTCGGTAGCCTTGTCAAGGGCCTCTAAGGCATCATTATATCTCTCCAGGTTCCACAGGGTTGTGCCCTTACTCGCCCAAGCCTCAGCGAGTTCAGGGTCAAGTTCGGTGGCCTTGTCAAAGGCCTCTAGAGCATCATCATACCTCTCCAGCTCCAAAAGGATTCTGGCCTTACTGTCCCAGGCTAAGGCTAGCTTAGGATGAAGTTCGGTGACCTTGTTAAGACATTGTAAGGTCTCGTCATACTTCCTCAGCGCCCAAAAGATCTTGGCCTTATTGGCCCAAGCCCCGGCGAGTTTAGGGTCAAGTTCGGTGGCCTTGTCAAAGGCCTCCAAGGCATCATCATACCTCGCCAACTCTAAAAGGATTCTGGCCTTACTGTCCCAAGCCCCGGCGAGTTTAGGGTCAAGTTCGGTGGCCTTGTCAAGGGCCTCTAAGGCTTGGTTGTGCTTCCCCAGCAGCATTAGACTCAAACCCTTACCGACCCAAGCCAAAGTTAGTTCAGGGTCAAGTTCGGTGGCCTTGTCAAGGGCCTCTAAGGCTTGGTTGTGCTTCCCCAGCAGCATTAGACTCAAACCCTTACCGACCCGAGCCAAAGTTAGTTCAGGACGAAGTTTGGCGACCTTGTTAATGGCCTCTGAGGCCTCATCATACTTCCCTAGATCCAGAAGGAACCTGGCCTTACTGGCCCAAGCCCCAGCGATTTCAGGGTCAAGTTCAGTGGCTTTGTTGACAGCCTCTAAGGCCTCATCGTACCTCCCCAGCTCCCAAAGGGTATTGCCCTCACTGGCCCAAGCTGAGGTTAGTGTAGGGTCAAGTTCAGTGGCCTCGTTAAGGGCATCTAAGGCCTCACCATACTTTCCCAGCTCCAAAAGGGTCCTGCCCTTACTGCCCCAAGCCCATGCATCTTCGGGATCAAGCTCGAGAGCCTTATCATGGGCTTCTAGAGATTCGCTAAATCTCCCCATTCTCCTCAGGGTCGCACCTTTACGAGCATAGGCCCAGGCGAAGTTAGAACCCAGTCGAAGCGCCTTGTCCAGGCTATTCAATGCTTCTTCGTAGCGTTTCATCATGCGGAAGACGTTGCCCATGCGGGCATAGGCCCAAGCATTATCAGGTTCGAGTCTTAAGGCCTCTTCCAGAATTCCCAAGGCTTCTTCATACTTACCCAAGGCATAGAGGGTCTCGGCTAGGAGATTGTAAATCTCAGGGCTCTCTAGGCCAAAGCGCAGCGCTGCTTGAAAAGCTTCACGTGCCTTTTCGTGCTCTTTTGAATTCTGGAAAGCAATACCCAAGTTAGAATGAATGGCGGCCAGAGTCTCGGTGTCGTCAGGTGACGTGTGCTCTAAAGCTTGCTGAAGAACCTGTTCTGCCTCAGCAAACCGCCCCATATCATTGAGGGTTATTCCCAAAGCAAGGTAAGGCGTTGCCACTGAGAGATCACATTCGATGGCCTTTCTGAAAACTTCCTCTGCTTCCTTTAGCTCTTTTGTACGGCGTAACGCCATGCCCAGGTTGATGTAGGCATCTTGGATATCGTGGTGAAATTGTGAATCCGTTCCTACTCTATTTTGGGCTCTTGATTCAGGCATTGGCCTTTTTTCCGGGATTTCGAAGCAGAAGTCCCATGTAGAAGGGTAAAAGGGGCCTAAAGTGGGGTTGATGGAGACTGGCAGGCCTGGGAAGGGCGTGAAAAACGAAGCAGAAGCGGCCACAGGTGT
>DAOUDK010000131.1:0-7296 GCA_034431315.1 Anaerolineae bacterium | reverse complement strand
GGGAGCAGACAGACGCATTTCTGCCATTGGGCCTCCTCAACACACGTTTGAAGCCCATTATGCCATATTTCCCCCGATATGGCAATCAACAGGTAAATAAGAGCGATTACACCCAATTCAAATCAATGGAACACCTGTTCAAAGCCATCCTTTACGGATACAAAGCTCAAGTCACCATACTTGCTCCACCCTAGTCGCATCCAGAAATGACAATGACTCATCATGAGAAAGTATAAAATCAGGAGATATGCTCGTATCTACCCTGGCAATGCCATTGCTATCCCTTGCTTTGAAGATATCTCTGACCTCATTTGGAGAATTCCTGGTGCCAAAGGACTGATTTGTGAGATCGTTTTCTATCATTTTGGACCACTGATACCTTCGCCTGCCTCAATTTCAGGCCCTTATACTGGGTCGAGGTAAAATGAACGGCTAGATAGCGGGAATTGCTGGCATTAACAGTAGCGGTATCTCGGGTCAGATTGTGCACCGTGATGATGGACTGGAAGCTGCCAGCGGTCTGAACGAACAGGGCGGCGGGCCGGGCGTGCAGCCCGACCTCGTTGACGATAGTTAGGATTATCTCATTGGCTAGAGGCACCTCTTCCATAGCCGGTATCTCAGGAGGTCCCGGTTCGGTGAGGGGTGTGGCTCCGACGACCTTCGGCGTGCGCACAACGCCGCGGGCGGCGGCATCAACCTCGGCCAGGGATTTGCCAATGGAGGCCTCCACCGTGGCCGCGATAGCCCCCTCCACCAACGGCGCTTCGCTCAGCATCACCTTGCCCTGCTGTTCGGGCGGCAACATCTCGATGGCCAACTCGGTGCTCATCACCGCGCTTCCCAGGTCCATCAGCACCAGCACCCCGCCCGGCTGGTAGACGGCCTCGATGGCTTCGAAGATGCGCTCCATGTTGGTGCCGATGGTCGTATCGTCCAGTCCGCCGGCTGCGGCGATGGCCACCCGTCCCTGCCCCATCTGTTCGGCCAGGTCTTTCACACCCTCAGCCAGTTTCGCGCTATGAGCAACGATGACGATTCCTACCACAGCCCCCTCCTAGCCCGTTTCGATGGCCGCCACCAACTCGCGGCAGAAGGCGGGGATGTCCGCCACCACCCGGCCCCAAACCAGATTGCCATCCCTGAAGGCCGCCTCATCGCCCACCCACTCTGCTCCGGCGTTGATCAAGTCATCTTTGATGCCCATGGAACCCGTCGCCCTGCGCCCCCTGACGATGCCAGCCGAGATGGGCACCAGGCCACCGTGACAGATGATGCCGATGATCTTGCCTCGCTCGTGCATCCCCCGCACCAGCTCGAGCACCGAGTCGAAACGGCGCAGCTTATCTGGCGCCCACCCGCCAGGAACGACCAGGGCGTCGAAGTCCCGCGGACTGACCTCGTCAGCGGTTACGTCAGGGGTAGCCTCCAGGCAATGCTTGCCAATGAACCTGGGCTGGCGGCCCGTCCCCACCACTGTCACCTCAGCTCCCTCCTCCTGCAAGCGCATCAGAGGAACCCAGAACTCCAGGTTCTCGAAGCCGTCTTCCACCAGAATAGCCACCTTCTTGTCTTTCAATCTCATTCTGTCAACTCCTTTCATTCATCATACGTGAAACGTCAAACGTGAAACGTGACGGCAGGCGGGGCAGTCAATTACCTCCACGGGCGGGCTATCCGACCGCTCGCCCCGACCCACGTAACCCACCGCCCCGCAGCAGCAGGCGTACCACCCCTCGCTCACCTCCCCGAAGGGGACGTCAGGGTGGGCGAGATCAATGCTCTCCACCCCACTCTTCCAACGGGCATTGGTCAGCAGCCTCTGGCAGCCAGCGGCCCGCAACTTGTCCACGTATCGTCCAAAGTGCTGGCAGTGGCGCATGAGAAGCACAGCCACAGTTATGCCGGCGGGGAAAGGGATGTCCAAAGCGTTGGCGCAGATGACCAGCAGATTGCGTGGTAGGGCCAAGCCGATAGCCTGCAGGGCAGCGCCGACCAGGAGAGGATTGACCTCCACGGCGTAAACCCTTCGGGCTCGCTCCGCCAACTGCAAGGCCAGGCGCAGGTCGCCAGCGCCAATCTCGATAACTACATCGTCTGGGCCGATGTTTTGCAAGACGAGGTCGTACGTCTCCTGATCGTAGGGGCTGAACCAGCCCTCCCAATCGGTCAGCCCGTGACGGGCGGCGAAGGCATCGAACCCCTCCCGAAACTGAACCCGGTTCTCCTCGGTCCCGGCTTCCAAACGACGCATCACCGTCTTCATCGTCTCATTCCCAAGCCAGATTGACCATGTTCAGTCTCCTGAAGATGCTTCTATAGCAAGTCCCGCATCGCGCGGGCCTGCGGCTGGTCGGGGACGACACGATGCAAGTCCTCCAGGTCCCGGATGGCCTCGCGTGGTCATAGTGCGGGTCTCGGCCATCGCCTGCTCGGGAAAGGGTTCGACAAAGGGTATCAGGCCCGTTTTCTTCAGCCCCCTTCTCTACCAAAGGCTTGGCTGTTGTATTTGGCTGTTGCCAAGGGTGTATTTGTTGATACGCCGGCTCAACTGATCACAATCAATCGCTTGCGGTTGAAGGGCTTCAACGCCATGGGCTAACAGGGCATCTGTACCTGGGCTATCCGGCACTGCAAAGAGCAGGCGTCCCTGGCAGCGCGCCTTATTCGCCGTATCCAGGCTGCCACTTTTCTCTTGCGCTTCAACCACAATCACCGCCAGGCTTAAGCCACTGACAATGCGGTCACGGGCCATCAGGTTGGCCCCACGCGCACGCGTGTTGGGAGCGAGTTCAGAGAAAAGCGCACCATGTTGGACGATTTCTTCGGCCAAGGAAATGTTCTGGCGGGGGTGGATGGCCCGCAACCCAGAGCCAAGCACAGCCAGGGTACGGCCGTTCTCTGCCTGCAACGCCCCACGATGAGCGGCCGTGTCTATGCCCACTGCCAATCCACTGACAATGGTCAATCCGCGAGCGGCTAGCTCTCGACCAAGCATCTCAGCCAACTGGGCCGCCTGGGGTGTTGGCTGGCGTGTTCCTACGATCGCCACCGCTTGCGTATCGCGTTCCTGCAACTCCCCGCGCATGAAGAGCAACGGCGGCGCATTGTGCACCTGCTTCAGATTCGGTGGATAAATGGCATCATTCCAGGTTATCACCTGTAAACCCTCGTCGGCCAAGCTGGTTAGTTCAGCTTCCAGGTCGTATAGTGAAATGGCACGCAGACGGGCCACGATATCGGTCGTTATCCGTGGCACACGTAATAAGTCTGCGTCTGGGGCATCAAAGATTGCCTCGACGTTCCCGAATCGCTCAATTAGCTTTCTGATAGTCACGCCGCCAATGCCTCGCAACGTACTAAGAGCGAGCCAGTGAACTTTGCTCATTGTGCACTCCTATGCATCTGCATGTATGGTACGTGTCAAGGTAAGAACGTACACCCGCACGGCGCCTCCCCGGCGCAGGACCCGGGTCGCTTCTTCTAAAGTTGCTCCAGAGTCATACAGGTCGTCCAAAACAAGTAGCCGTTTGCTACGCACCTGCCCCTGTAGAGCAAAGGCTCCGGCCACGTTGGCCTGTTTCTGGACAAGGGTGCGCAGCTCCTTCTGGGGCGCGGTGGTGCGAGTTTTGGCAAGAACGGGCCAAACAGGTTGATCCAGCCGGGTTCCTAGCGCGTCAGCCAATGTCTTCACTGGGTCAAAGGCGCGTGGTTTTGAAGGAGGAACCGGTACAAGTGCATCTATGTTGGTCAACACAGGATGGGCGGCGCAAAGGACCAGGAGATGCTCCACCAGGGCTGGCAGAACGGTCTTATCTTGCCGGTATTTGAGGCGAAAAGCCAACTCACCAATCTGGCTGCGACTCCAATCGGCCCCAGTGAAACGGCTATGGAAATCGAGCGCCCAACCAGCATCCCAGGAACCAACCAGCGTCCGTGGATGTGGCCGGGCCAGAAAAGCAGTGATTCTGTCTTCAGCGGGCGGGGTTCCTTGGGGCACAGGTTTGAGTTTCCTCAATGCGGCGCGGGCGGAATCTCTTGTATAGTATCGTTCGTTTTCACTGGCGGCAATCTCCTGCAACATGGGTTGAGCGCGCGGATCCCGGATTTTGCCCAGGGCTTTGACCGCATATTGGCGTACCTGCGGTTTCTGCTCTTGCTCTAACAAGGCCAGAAGGGGTGTAACAGCACGGGAATCGCCAATTTTCCCCAACGCTGAAGCCGCTAGGCGACGGACATTCCCGTTGGGGTCTTTCAGGGCAGCGCTTAACTCCGGCACGGCAGATGGAGAACCCGCTTCACCCAACTCAAAGACGCGTCGGGTCCGGTCTGTAGCCGATTGCTTAGGACCAACCTTTCTTGCCTGTTTGGTAGTCACTGGCACAGGTGCGAGCGAGGCAATGCCTTTCGACCCTACCGTGACTTTGCGCCCATCTAAGGTCAGGTACCCTCGCTCAATCAGATCATCTACTTCACGAGTGATGGCTTTACGTGTGTGATTGGCTAACTGACCGTAGCAAGGATGCGTTTTGAAGCGCGTTATCTGTCTTGCTGACGATCCCACAAGTAGCTTGGCCACACCGCTGCGGGCCAACTGACCAGGAAGCGACTTGACGCAAGCCAAGATGAGTTGGTGAATGTCTGTGAGTTCGTCAGTTCGGCACGTTTCCGTTGTTGCCACAGGTTCAGGCACGGTCGCCAGGCAATTGTCACAGCAGCGTATGGCTTCGGCCGGCCCCTTGTCGCCAAAGTGGGACAGCAAGATCCGACGGCGACAGGTTTTGCTCTCAGCGTAGGCGATCACCTGCGCCAGTTGTGCCTGGCGATGGCGGCAGTATCGCTCGGAGTTGGCGAGGGCCGCGTCAATTGTCGCCTCATCCCATCTACCCCGACGCAACAGCATACGCATCCCTTTGTCGCCCAGCCGTGCCAGGGCCCCGGCCGCTTCCAGTTGCGCCAGACCCACCCTTATCTTCACTGACCGGAGGTGGCTGCTAAGTGAAAGCTCATTGACCGTCGTCCAAACATCAACTCCGTCGGCATCCCCTATGCTGTTGTAAAGTGCCTGGAGTTCTCTGCGCGTAGGCGTGCTGGTCTGGATAAACCACTCCTGCAAGGCCCGATCTTGTGGCGCATAGAGCAACACGGCCTGGGCTGGGTCGCCATCTCGACCCGCTCGTCCTGCTTCCTGATAATACGCTTCCGGGGTGCCGGGCATGGCGTAGTGCACCACCAAGCGCACATCAGCGCGGTCAATTCCCATGCCAAAAGCATTGGTGGCAACTATGACCGGCTGGCGGCCGTCGAGAAATGCTTCCTGAAGACGGTGACGGCTGTCTGCATCCAACCCGGCATGGTAGTAGGCTGCTTCCAGGTTGACCACGTCACGGAGGAACTCGGCCACTTCTTCGGCATCACGCCGGGTCCCCACGTAGACAATGGCCGCACCATCCGTCCAATTGGTCAGCAAATCGCGTAGAGCGCCTAGTTTGGCAGTGGGGTCGGCCGTGTGGCATACAGCAAAAGTCAGATTGGGGCGATTGAAACCAGTGACAATGCGTTGCACCGAGGTCAAGCCCAATGCCTGCACGATGTCGTCTTGAACCTTTGGTGTGGCCGTTGCCGTGAGGGCAACGGTTACCGGATTACCCATCATTGGTCTGGCTTCAGCGATGTGCCGGTAGGCGGGCCGGAAATCATGTCCCCACTGTGAAATGCAGTGCGCTTCATCCACGGCCAGCAGACCTACTTTGACTTGGCGCAGCACCTTCTGGAACGGGACGCTGCGCAGGCGTTCCGGGGCAACATAGACCAACTGGAAATCACCGGCTGCCATCGCCCTCAACCGATGGTTTTGCTCGCTTGCACGCAAGGTGCTGTTGATGTACGTGGCGGGGATACCACGACTGGTTAGGCTGGCTACCTGGTCTTGCATCAAGGCGATAAGGGGCGAAATGATCATGGTCAGGCCCGGGCGATGGAGCGCTGCTAACTGGTAAATGAGCGACTTGCCGGCTCCAGTCGGCATAACGACCAGGGTGTGCTGGCCAGTCAGGAGGTTTTGGATGGCTTCCGCCTGTCCCGTCCGAAAAGTCGCCAGTCCAAAGCGGGAATTCAGAGTTGCAGTGATGTTGGCACTTATTGGTTTTTCCCCACGACGTCCAACCACGTGAGATGCGCCTATTGCACGGGCCCCAGTTGAATCACTCTGGCTCAACGCCTCCAGTTTCCGTAGCACAGTCAGGTTCCCTGGAGTCTGTTCTAGGGTTTGTTCAAGGGCTTCTATGGCGGAATCCCTATCTCCAATTGCTGTGTAGCATTCCGCTAACACTCGAAGCGCACCATAGTCGTAGATGTTCGGAGTTCTGCGAAGGATTTCCTTGCATACTACAATGCTCCGCTGATATCTACCCTCACTGAATGCCTGGCGGGCCGTCCTATCGAGTTCGTCGAGATTCTGAGAAATGAACTTGCTCACCCTGTTCGCTCCTGGATCTTTCGGATGGCCTCACGGGCAAGTCGCGAGTCCTCTGGAGTGAGCCAGTGTTCAGGTTGATCTCCCTCGCGAGCGACCTCGTTTAGATAGAAGATGGCTTTCTTATCGCCGACATTCCCCAGGGCCACAATCACCCCGCGATGCACAGAGGATAATGCGTGGTGAAGATACCCGAGTAGGGTGGTCTGAAGTTGGTCACAAGGAGGTATCGCCACCAGGACGTCCAGAATGTCCACGCGGGCTTGATCCTCTCTGCTATCTTTCAGTGCGCTATCCAAGTCAGGAATCAGGGACTCGTCCGCGATTCGCATGAGCCTGGCCTTGGCGCGCTGTTGCACTTCCCGAGAGCGCAGTGGATCTAGCAACGTCCCGATCAAGTCGACTTTTTCTTGACGTTTCTTCTCTGTTGGGCTGGCAGTACGCCTTTGGATCTCTTCTATAGCTTGACGAGCGATCTTGCGATTTCGGTGATCGAGATCTCTGTTGGCCATTTTCTGGAGCATATCACAAGCCTCACGTCGGCCGACCTTTCCCAATGACTTAGCCGCAGCAGCGCGCACCTTCACATCAGCGTCCGCCAGTGTGCTCTCCAGTGCCTCGCTGAAATGCACAGTTAGAAGTTGGCCAAGCGCCAAAGCCGCTGTCCTTCGGACACCTGGATGTGGGTCTCCAAGTGCCTCTTGGACTTGCATTCCGCACTTTGTTGAAAGGGTTATCAGGGCGAGGCCAATGTGGCATTCATAAACCCTGCTGCTGACGTCGCCCCGTCGATGTGGTGGAGCCCAACGAAGGTCAATGGA
>DAOUDK010000130.1:0-2427 GCA_034431315.1 Anaerolineae bacterium | reverse complement strand
CCCGAAGTTGAAGTTGACAGGGTTAGGTACTCCCGCTTCGGCCCGGGGCAGGATCTCGATTTCGTGAAAGCGGGCGTTGTCGCCCAGAAGCTCTCCGTCGGGACCGTGGGCCAGCAGTCGCTCCCCGGTGGCGAAGTTGTAGAGTCCCACCTCCAGTTGAGCCTGGTTGGGGGCGAAGGCCGTCTCTGGCAGGATGAGGACGTAGCGATTGGCGATGACATCTCCCACTGACCAGAGGCTGGTGGGGTAGAGACCTTGCCCGGGGTACATGTCCCGCTGGGCGACGATGAGCTCGGTTGCGTCGAGCAGGTGGACGAAGACGCTGTAGTCCTGGTTCATCTCGGCCAGGGATTGCCAGTAGAGGGTGACGGTGAGGGAATCGCCAGGCTTCAGGGTACTGGATATTGGGTACTGGGTATTGGATATTGGTAGATCGTATCCCAGGAGTTTCATCGCTCCGCCGAAGGAGATGTCCAGGCGATTCGGGATGTTCTCGATCTCCTCTGCCGAGAGGAGCGGTGGTTTGGCGTAGGCTGGCGCGATGTGGCGGAAGGGGGCGATGGCGGCGATGACGAACATTGAGCCAGCTACCAGGCAGGTCAACGCTTTGGTGTAGCGCCGGGGCACGAACTGGCTCAGGCCCAGGAAGAGCAGGATCGAAATGCACGAGACAGCCGGGAACAAAAACCGGCCTATGGAGGTCGCGATCCTTATCACCCAGGTCATCAGGCTGCCAAAGAGTATCACCAGCCAGACCAGCAGGACCAGCACCTTAATTTGAGCCCTTTCATTTGCTTGTCGCCTGCGCCACGCTCTGATCAAGAAGATCAACATACCAAGAGCTCCCAACAGGGCCAATAGATTGAGGATGCGAGGAGCTGGAGCTCCCAGAGGGACGTTGCCTAAGCCGAAGAGTCCCCAGAGGGATTGAGTATAGTCGCCCCATTCTGCCATCAACTGGCGCAAGGTTGGCTGAGGGTGACGGGGGGCCAAGGTGTTCAGGAACATCTGCAGAGCTGTGGGGTCGCCATAGAGCTGCCAGTTCCTCACAAACCGCCATCCGGATACCAGGGCTGTAACAGCTAACAGGAGAGCAGTTCTTGATATAAATAGCTTGACAGAATGCTGCCGGTAACTGCTGATGGCTATGACCAGGACTGCCAGTGGCAACAGACCCAAAGCGTTCACCTTGGTCAAGGTCGCCAGGCCGATGATTACCCCCACCAAAACCGAACGCCCCATTGAAATCGGCGTCTCGACGAGGGGGACGAGGAGCCACAAAACGATTGAGGACAGAATGGTCACCAAATTGTCGTTGTTGACCGCGCCGCTGATGAAAAGGAACTGCGGGATGAAGGCATTGATAGCTGCTGCGCCCAGGGCCAGATACTGGCGCTGGGGGAATATCTCCAGGGCGATCAAATAGGTGATGAGCACCGTCCCTGTGCCCATCAGCACCGATAGAAAGCGCAGGGCATGTACGCCCAGCGAGGTCCCTCGATAGGGGAAACTTTCTGCGCTGGTGTGGATTAGCAGATTCACGTTGCCGTCAGCCTTGGCCACGCCAATGTCGGCGTGGGGATTAAACCATAGGAGCCTGGGCATATCGCTGGCGTCGTCCCAGAAGGTAGCCAGAGCTCCCAGTAGATGATATAGAGGTTGCTGGTATCTCTGTTGATGCGCAAGCTGGCTCACAGTGGGATCCAGTTGAACCAAACCTATCGCTTCGGCAAGCCGTTTGATGCGGGCATAGTGTTGCAGTTCATCGGGCGCTTCGAAGAGGGGAGTGATGACGCTGTAGGTTATGCCCAGGGCTAAGAAGGCTGCCAGGATGAGAGCTATAGCCCAATATCGTTTAATGGTCTGAAGTTCCCAGTTCATAATCCGAAGTTCAAAGCTCAAAGTTCAAAGCTCAAAGTCATCGGTTTGGATTTTGGTCTATTTGACCCGCACTTTGCTCAGTAATACTCGATCGTCCAGGAGCCGTCCCCCTTGCCCCACGATTCTCAGACGGTCTCCGGTGGCTGCCAAATACAGGCCTATCTCGACGTCGTAGACGTCGGGGGGAGTGTCGGGGTTGATGACGAGTTCGTATTCGTCCACTATCGTCTGGCCAGGCTTCCAGGTCGAAGTAGGGGCATCGCCGCTCTTGGGCCAACTATCCTTTTGCGCCCAGATGCGGTTTTCTTCTCCCAGAACGTGGGTGAAGACGGAGTAGTTCTCTTTCATGTCGGCCAGGGCCTGCCAGTACAGCGTCAGGTGAATGGTCTCGCCAGGCGAGGCTGTTCGTCGGGCCATGTCATATCCGACGAGGGCGATCCTGTTCCCGAAGTTGAAGTTGACAGGGTTAGGTACTCCCGCTTCGGCCCGGGGCAGGATCTCGATTTCGTGAAAGCGGGCGTTGTCGCCCAGAAGCTCTCCGTCGGG
>DAOUDK010000129.1:0-4472 GCA_034431315.1 Anaerolineae bacterium | reverse complement strand
CCTGAGTATGGCCCGTCTTCAGTTGACCCACCTATCTCGATCACACCTATGACGATCGTCAAGTTCCGCGCCATTGTCCCTGCTGCCGAGTGTTAATATGTCTGTAGACTTAACACTATTGAGTAGTATATCCGCCCTTTGCAAAAATGTCAAATAGCGCGCACAGCGGAAGCCAACGTCGTCGTTGGTCAGCTCAACGCCACTGCGGCTCCGCTTGCAACGAAGGCAACAATCCGAGGCGAAGTCCGGCCACGGCGTGTTAGACGAAGTCGAGCCCGTTTTTGTCACTAAGCAACAGCCATATCAAATTCCGCGAGATTGCTCCATTTCTCCCTCGCAGAACTCGCACTGATCACCTCTCATTATCTGACGCAGCGGAAGCCGACGTCGTCGTTAGCCAGCTCAACACCACTGGCACTCCGCTCGGAGGTGCGCACCAGTATCTTGTCGCTGAACCAACCGCCCCCCTTGATCACCCTGTACTTCTCCCCAAAATAGGGTGAATAGAAGTCACCACCAGGGTAGGCCTTGAACCAATCGGTCGTCCATTCGGCCACGTTGCCCGCCATGTCCAGCACCCCGTAAGGACTGGCTCCGGCAGGGAAGCTCCCCACAGCGGTGGTCCCGCGATTACCTGCCTCCCTGGCGTTTGCCTTGGCCGCATCCCACTGGTTGCCCCAGGGATAGCTGCGCGCATCGGTGCCACGGGCAGCCTTCTCCCACTCCGCCTCGCTAGGCAACCTCTTCCCAGCCCACTCGCAGAAAGCAATGGCGTCGTTCCAAGTTACTTTCACCACGGGATGCTGGGGCTTGTCCTTAGCATAGTACCGCCAGGACGTTTCGCCTGCCTTCTCCGCACTGGTGACGTAGCTCGTCTCCCAAACGAACCTCTCAAACTCCTGGTTGGCCACCTCAAGCTTGTCAATCTCAAAGGCCCCGACGGAGACCACGTGAGGCGGCCTCTCGTCCTCGACGTTGCTGCCCATAGTGAACTCGCCAGCAGGGATAGCGATCATGGCCGCCTCCACACTTGGGGGTGGGGCAGCCTGCACGGGGGTGGCCGTAGGCACAGGAGTGGAAGTGGGGGGAACCCGGGTACGGGTCGGCGTCGGTGGAAGTGGCGTCGGTGTGGCAGTGGGTTTAGGAGTAGGAGTGGCAGTGGGCACAGGGGTGGGAGTGGGGCTTGGGGTACGAGTTGGCGTAGGCGTAGGCGGTTTTGGTGTAAACGTAGGCGCAGGGGTGCGGGTGGGGACCCGGGTACGAGTCGGCGTTGGTGTAGGTGGTCTTGGGGTAGAAGTGGGCACGGGGGTAGAAGTAGGCACAGGCGTGGGACTTGAAGTGGGCGCAGGCGTGGAAGTGGGCACAGGCGTGGGAGTTGAAGTGGGCGGTTTAGGTGTAGCGGTCGGTGTCGGAGTAGCACGTCCACAGCTAACACTCAAAACCAGAAGTGCCAAAAGACAAGCCAATAACAGCTTCCTCATTTCGATGCCTCCTCAATGTTCTTCAAAATAGTTGGCTGGCGTATCAATGGTTCCACCCAGTGGGCTCTTCAACTTGAACCTTGTAGTCTCAGTAGACCCAAGATTCCCAGTGGGGGCGGCCCTGTACTTGGCCTGCCCTTGGTCCCTGGGCCCAAGGGCAGGCCAAGTGCTCCCAAGCCGCCCATGCGTGGGCGTGGGAGCCCGCTCTGCGTGGCTTCCAACGAAATTGGACACTGCTACTATTATACTATAGAACCCCACAAACCGCAACAGCGCTAACCCTCCAGGCGGGCGATAGAGGCCACGGTGTCGCCTTCCCTTAGGTTCATTACGATGGCACCCTGGGTGTTTCGCCCTATCTGGGGGATGTTCTCCACCTCTGTCCGCAGAACCATTCCCTCAGCAGAGATGAAGGTTACCTCGTCTCCTTCTTTGACCACCCGTGCTGCGCAGATAGGCCCGGTCTGATCTACATACCGAGGAGCAAGGGTGATGACGCCGCGGCCATGACGCGCCTGAGCGGAGTATTCGCTCAAGGATGTTCGCTTGCCGTAACCCTTGGTTGTGACTATCAGGAGGTCGGACTGGGGCCTGACTATGTCCATGCTGGCTACCCGATCACCTCTGGCCAGCCTGATGGCCATCACGCCAGCGGCGGTTCGGCCCATGGGGCGGACCTCCTCCTCGCTAAAGCGGATGGCCTGCCCCCGTTCGGTGACGATGATGATCTCCTGGTCGCCGCGAGTAAGCTTGACCCAGCCCAACTCGTCGCCCTCGTCCAGATTGATGGCGATCAACCCGCTGGGGCGGATGGAGCCAAATTCCGCCAGAGCGGTGCGCTTGATCCTGCCCTGCTGGGTGACCATGGTCAGATACGACTCGGCGGCCCTCGCCAAAGACTCGGCCTGTCCGAGGTCAGGGACGGCCAGTACCGCCGTCACCAGCTCGCCTCGCTCCAAAGCCAGGAGGTTCACCAAGGGCATACCCTTGCCCTGCCGACCGGCGTCGGGCACCTGAAAGGCCCTTTCCTGATAGACCCGGCCCTGGTTGGTGAAGAAAAGGATGTTATCCAGGGTGCTGGCGGTGGAGAGATAGAGCACAGCGTCCTCCTCGCGGGTAGTCATGCCCATGACGCCGCGCCCCCCTCGTTCCTGGCGCCGATACATTCTGGTAGGAGTGCGTTTGATGTAGCTCCGTTGGGTAATAGAGATGAGGACATCCACGTCGGGAACCAAGTCCTCCTCCTCGAACTCCTCAGTCGCTTTAGGCAAGATGCGGGTGCGCCGGTCGTCGCCATAGCGCTCCTTTAGCTCTATCAGATCCTGTTTTATAAGATAGAGGATCTTGCGGGGATTAGCCAGCAGGTCCTCCAGATAAGCGCTGGTTTTTATGACCTCGGCGTACTCATCTTCGACCTTTTGGCGCTCCAGTGCTGCCAGGCGACGGAGCTGCATGTCCAATATGGCCCGGGCCTGCACCTCGGTCAACTTGAATCCCTTGATCAGATTGTTGAGAGCATCCCCCGCCGTCTTGGATTTGCGGATGGTGGCGATGACGGCATCCAGGTTAGCCAGGGCGATACGCAGCCCCTCGAGTATGTGAGCCCGGTGGCTGGCCTTGTTCAACTCATAGCGGGTGCGGCGAGTGAAGATCTCTCGCCGGTGCTCGACGTAGATCTGCAGCGCCCGCTTCAGGGAGAGGCGCCGCGGCTCCCCCTCCACCAGGGCCAGCAAGTTGACGCCAAAAGTGCTCTGCAGGGAGGTGTATTTTAGAAGCTGATTCAACACCGTGTGAGGCTGAGCGGTGCGCTTTAGCTCGATGACGATGTTCATGCCCTGTCGCCCCGACTCGTCCCGCAGGTCCGAAATACCGCTTATGCGGCCATTTCGCACTAACTCAGCGATTTTCTCAATCAGCTTCGCTTTGTTCACCTGGTAGGGGATCTCCGTGATCACGATGCGGTGGCGGCCGAGACTCATCTCCTCAATGCGGGTCACAGCTCGCATCACTACCCGCCCCTTACCCGTGGCGTAGGCGTTCTTGATGCCATCCACACCCAAGATCAACGCCCCCGTGGGGAAGTCAGGGCCCTTGACGTATTCCATCAAGTCCTCGACAGCCACCTCATCCAGTTCATCGTAGTGATCTATGAGGAAACAGATAGCGTCGCAAAGCTCATCCAGATTATGGGGGGGGATATTGGTGGCCATGGCCACAGCTATCCCCGAGGCGCCGTTGAGCAGTAAATTGGGCAGCTTGGCGGGCAGTGCCGTTGGCTCTCTGAGAGAGCCGTCGAAGTTATCAGCGAAATCTACGGTCTCCTTCTCGATATCCATGAGCATCTCCTCGGCGATAGCCGCTATGCGGGCCTCGGTGTAGCGCATAGCGGCTGGCGGATCGCCGTCCACGCTGCCGAAGTTGCCTTGGCCATCCACCAGCATGTAGCGCAGGGAGAAGTCCTGGGCCATGCGGGCCATGGCGTCGTAGACAGCCGCGTCCCCGTGGGGGTGGTACTTGCCCAGCACCTCGCCGACGATGCGGGCGCTCTTCTTGTAGGATCTATCGTGATGGAGGCCCATATCATGCATGGCGTAGAGGATGCGCCGATGCACCGGCTTCAGACCGTCGCGAGCATCGGGTAAGGCACGCGAGACGATCACGCTCATGGCGTAATCGAGGTAAGACCCCTTCATCTCTTTTTCAATGTCAATTGGCTTAACAGTCCCTATTTCCATTGTTCCTCCTGATCTGGTGTACCCTATATTATACCTCAAGATGGCATAAATCGCCAGAGCCATCGCCTGACTTCACCACATCTCCCACACCTGTTCATAATTTCTTCACAGGTTTGTGGCATAATGGAGTCAGAAAGATGCAGCAATTCCCGCTCCTTCACAAATTGCCTAGCCATTGGCTTCCGCGCGTAAGGAATTGACGCCTTCGGTCATATTTGGGGACGAGAGTCGTAGAAAGGCGCTACGGGCTTGGAAT
>DAOUDK010000128.1:0-73034 GCA_034431315.1 Anaerolineae bacterium | reverse complement strand
CATAACCCTGGGGGCCGACTACGTGGGCCAGGGCTACGGCACCGACGCCATCGGCACGTTTTTGGTCTACTACTTTCAGGAGATGGGCTTCGAAACGCTTTACCTGGACGTGGCCGCTCCAAACAGGCGAGCCGTTCGTTGCTACAAGAAATGTGGCTTCAAGCACATTAGCAGCCACTACGAGGGGATCGGCAGCGATGAGCGGTTGACCTTCCTCAAGGATGATGTGTATCGCGACATCAGACGGTTCTTCAAAAAGAAAAAAGGGCGTAATGTTGTCCTGTTCTACGACATGAAGATCGAGAAGAAGGACTTAAAGCCGCAGACGAATTAGCTGATAGGTTAAACAGGGAGGGGGCAAAATGAAGAGCGATAAGGCGAGATATAATCTGATGTGTGCTCTAGGGGCAGCGATTTTGGTCGGCGCGTTCCTGCTGCTGGTGCTGAACGCCAGCGGGAGGGTCTTAGCCGTTGGGGCGCCACTGCCATCACCAGGGCTTGAACTGCAGGAAGCGCCGACTCGGCCGCCCCCCCTAGCCCCCCAAAGTTGGGGGGAGGGGGAGCCGTTGTCTCCCCGCACAGGTTTCATACCGCCGGCGATGGATCTGTCTCACTTGAAAGGGGATAGAATGCCAGAGGGGGTTAGCACAGCATCTCTGTCCAGCGCGTGGGATTGGCGTCAGCAGGGCGTGGTCACTCAGGTGCAGAACCAGGGCGATTGTAACGCGGGCTATGCCTTCGCCTCCCTCGCGAACTTCGAATCCAAGCTGCAAGTTGACGGCGCCGGCATCTACGACTTTTCGGAGAACAACGCCAAAGAATGTCCCTGGCACGATCCCAGTTGCGGTGGAAGCAACTACTGGGAGATGGCCGGCTGGTTCTCCCAAAAAGGCACGGTGCTGGAATCGTGCGACCCGTACGTAGACAGCAACGTCAACTGCAATGGCACCTGTCCGTACATAAAGACGCTGCTGGACTGGAGGTATATAGCTGAGGGAGTACCTGATACGGACGTGCTGAAGGGCTACATTCAGACTTATGGGTCGGTCCATGCCTCGATGTATGCGGGCGACGCCTCCGATACCGACTGGTGGCAGGAGTTCTCAGATTATGATGGTTCGTATACACTTTACTACGAGGGAGAGCACAATCCGAACCACTCGGTGCTGATCGTCGGTTGGGACGACGGTTTATCCCACGCGGGAGGCACGGGCGGCTGGATAGTGAAGAACAGTTGGGGCGCCGACTGGGGAGGCGCTTGCGGCTATGGTAGCGAGAAGGGTTACTTTACCATCGCCTACGGCTCGGCCGGCATCGGCAAGAACTCCTCGTTCATTTACGCCTGGCAGGACTACGACCCCGAAGGCGGAATAATGTACTACGACGAAGCCGGCTTGACTCACTTGTTTGGATGTACAGGCTCAACGACTGGCTGGGGCCTGTGTAAATTCCCCTCCCCCGTCAGCACTTACGTCACGCGGGTGGAGTTCTATACCAGCGACGCCACTACCGACGTTGACGTGTACATCTACGACGACTTCGACGGAACGGCGCCGACCAATCTATTGTGGAGCAGCCTGAACCACAGCTTCGCCGAGGCCGGCTACCATGGGGTGGCGGTGAATCCGCCTTTGGCGGTGACGGGCGGCGACGCCGTCGCTGCGGTGGTGAAGTTCACCAATGCCAGATCCGAGAGCCCCATCCCAGCCGATATGGAAGGCCCCCATGAGACGCAGCGCACGTATATCAGTTGCGATGGCAGCAGCGGTTCGTGGTACGATTTGGGGGTATACTACCGAGAAGACGTAGCTATCCGTTTGCGTACTTCGGGCGCACCCCCACCGACGCCAACGCCGACGATCACTCCGACACCTACGCCCAGGCCGCCTGTCCGCCAGATCTACCTGCCCATTTGCCTGAAGGACTATGCTCCCCCTTCTACACCAACACCGACGCCGACACAAACGGCAACCCCGCCAACCACGCGCACTCCAACTTCGACTCCGACCGCGACGCCAACGGCGACCCCTCTAACCACGGGCACTCCAACTTCGACTCCGACCACGACGCCAACGACAACTTCCCCAGCCATACGCACTCCAACTTTGACGCCGACCACGATGCCAACGGTAACCCCTTCACCCACCCCCACGCTGCCTCCCGGCATGGACGTCTACGTCACCAACAGCACCGCCTTCACCCCCTACGATGGTTCCACCCTTACCTACTTGGTCGGGGAGGTCGCTAATGCCTTAAGTGTCAGCGTCGGTTGGGTCGAAATACACGCCACCTTCTACGACGCAGAAGGCACCGTGGTGGACGAGGGATGGACGTTTGCTTGCATCCACCACCTCGCGCCAGAGATGAGCTCGCCCTTCGTAGTCGTCTATTCCAACCTGCCGGCCTCCTCCTGGGATCACTACGAGCTGCGTCTGGCATGGAGTGCCCCGGCCTACACCCCCCTACCGATGGAGGTTTCCAACATCAACGACTTCTTCGACAACTGGGATGCCTTCCACGTCACGGGGGACGTCCGCAACCAGTATGATCGCCGATTGAGCCATGTTACAGCATGCGTGGCGATGTACGACGTGGCTGGCGAGACCATCGGCGTCTGGCGGGACGACGTCGCGTACCTGGATCCGGACGAGACAGATTCCTTCGATGTGGAGGTATACTTCTGGAAACATAAGCCTGATCAGAGCAAGATGGCTGGCTACTCGTTGCAGGTTTATAACGGGTTCGAGTACACGACGGCCGCTGAGCGGGAGAAGGTGCGTCAGGTGGGGGATAAGAAGGCCGAGCTTGCTGCCTGGATGAGGGCCAATCGGGAGGCTCAGAGGTAGCCTCCTTCGAATCTCAGCTTTCCCGCACGTTGGAAATGGACTACCTTGCTCCCACTGGATCGCCAGATCCGGTGCTTTGGGGCGGCGGAGTAGGCGAGACGGGCAACTTGACAGATCGGATGACATAGACTATAATTGGCCTAACTTGAACCAAGCAGGTGGAGGGAGAACCGATGACAAAACCAACTACACTATCCCTGGACCAGCCTATTGATGCCTTGACCATCGGCGACCTGCAAGCGATGATCACCGAGATTGTTAGAAAGGTGGTCAGGGAGGAAATCAGCAAAGATTACTACATCAATGAAAATGGCATCAAGGTCTTGTACGAGGAAGAGGACATCGCTCCTGAGTATCTCGCTCAACTCAACAGAGATTACGGGGATATCGCAAGCGGCGACATGAAGCTAATCGCTAGCGAGACAGTGTTTAAGAAATTAAATTAAAGGAGAATAAATAGATGAAGACCTCAAGCGTTACTCGACTTGTGCGGCATCAAGTTGTGCGCCTGGCGCTGGCCATAGGACTGGGGGGCCTGCTGCTGTTGGCGGCCCTCTGGCTGGGGCTGGTGGCGATGGCCCCAGCCCACGCCGATCCGGGCATTCGCTACGTGGCCCCCGATGGGGACGACAGCAAGCAATGCGACAGCATCGCCGACCGCTGCCGCACCGTCCAGCGGGCCATTGACATCGCCGATCCCCTCGATGAGATCCGGGTGGCCGCGGGCACCTATACCGACGCGGCGGGCACGGTGGCCGAGATCACCAAGACGGTGACGTTGCTGGGCGGCTGGGACGGCGGTTTCACCAACCGCGATCCGAACGCCTATCCCACCACCCTGGACGCCCAACGCAACGGGCGGGTGGTTTACATCAAAGGCGACATCTCCCCCACCATTGATGGCTTCATCATCACCGGGGGTAACGCCAATAACGAGGCCATCGGTGCCGGCCGGGGCGGCGGCATCTTAAGCTTAAATGCCAGCCCCGTCATCCAGAACAACGTTATCACCAATAACATCGCCTACACAGGCACGACTCCCTGGGGCCGTGGTGGCGGCATGTGCCTGGCCTATGCCCCGGCCTCGACCATCATCAGCGGCAACCTGGTGCTCTCCAACACCGCCAGCACCACATACTATGGACTCGGCGGCGGCCTTGACTTTTCTCGGAGCGCCGCCAGGGTGATTGGAAATGAAATTCGCCACAACACCGCAGGCAGAGGCGGTGCCGGGGTCTATCTCAACGAAAGCCATGGTATGATCTTCAGCGAGAACCAGGTCATCAGCAACACGACCACGGTCAGCCCTACGCTTACAGCCATCGGGGGTGGCTTCTACATCGAGTACAGCAGTCCTTTCACCCTGACCAATAACGTCATCGCCCAGAACTACGCCAACACACGTGGGGGCGGGCTGTACGTCTATGGCCACGGTGACTACGATTCCACCGGCGAGCTGGTCAACAACACCATCGCCCAGAACAACCTGGGCGGCGGTGGAGAGGGTGTGTACCTGACTGGTGCCTCCACCCTCACCCTGACCAACAACATCGTCGTCAGCCACACCTGGGGCATCTACGCCTCGGGCAGCAGCACTGCCACTGCCAGGTACACTCTCTTCTATGGCAACACTGACGACACCGGCGGCCACGGCGTCATTAACAGCACCAATGCTGTCATCGGCGACCCACTCTTCGCAAACCCCACCGGGTGGGACTATCACCTGCGAACTGATTCGCCCTGCATAGACGCCGGAGACCCGGCCGGGGTGCCACCTGCACCGCCCACCGACATTGATGGCGACCCCAGGCCCATAGGCGCGAGGGTGGACATCGGCGCAGATGAGTATCGCTACACTATCTACCTGCCCATCGTCATGAAGGGCTACGCGGGCGATTAACCCCTTGCACTTCCTCATAAAACGGATCGAGCGCTTCACCCGTGTCAGGTGAGGCGCTCGACTTTAGCTGGTGCTTTCGGGGCGTTAGGTCTCCGGAACCTCGGCATCGCGGCACAAGTTCTCTAAGACACGCTGCATCTGAAGGGATTCGTCGAAGGAGAGATAAACGGGCTCGACCTTTCCTTCGTCAGTCTTGTATTCTAGCTTGATGGCTGGGCGAGCTCTCAGGCCAAAGCGGACTTGGCCTACTTCGATTTCCCTGATCATAAGCGGCTTGAAGAAAACATACCACCAGCCGACGTCACCCTTGGGCGCGCCCACCAGGAAGCGTGGGTTCAGCATCCTGGCCATCACGATGTGCTCCCTGGTCTCCATGGTAGCAAAGTCAGCGGCAGCCTCCACGAAATAGCGCCGCTCACCTCGCACCTCGAACAGGCCGGTGGCTCGGACGGCGACTTTCTCATCGGGTGCCAGCTCAGAACAGTCGGGAAATGAGGCAAGCTCTCCCTCGCTCCTGCGAAAGATGATGAAACCCCGCCGCTTGGCCAGGAGCGTAACCAAGACGAGGATCAAACAGAGGACGATGATCAAAATGGTCTGCTCGCCTGTCAGGCCGCCAACTTTCCACCAGATCAAACCGCTGGCCAGGGCCAAGACCAGCGGCACGAGGTTCAGCCGCAGAGGGCCTATGCGATGGCGATTCAATTGATAGCTCGCTTTGAGGATGAGTCCGACGCTGCTCATGGTAGTTGGCTCCTTGCATGAAAAAAGGCAGGTCAGGCTTGAAGCAATCTAGCTGCCGACATGCCTTTTCATCACACTATCCCCACAAATCACTTCAGTTCGTAGAACTCTTTTGGCGAAACCCCTAGCCCATCCAGGATTCGCTTCATAGTGCCCTTCTTGATCGTCTTGCCCGCGTGTCTAGGCACCATGATGCGGCTTCCATCACTGTGGCGAACCCAAATCTCATGGCTACCTTTCGCCTGGCGGTAAAACTCGAAGCCGAGTTTCCTGGCGACCTTGATGACCTCTTTGTCCGTAGCAACTGGAAGTTTGGGACTCATACCGCCACCGCCAAGGGCATCTCCAATTTGTACTTTTTCCTCTGCTCGCCTTGGAGAAGAAACTCCTCTAACGACACACCTTCTCGTTGCGCATCCAACTCGAGACAAATCTGGGCCACATCTTTGAGATTCTCTATCGCTTCCTCGTAGGTCTCGCCCTCGGCATAACACTGCTTGATGTTTTCACAGATCGCTAGATAGCCTCCCTCCTCCTGAGGCTCGACTGTCACAATAAGGGTGAAATCCCTCATAACGTCCCTCCGTTTCTTGGATTGCCAAATCCCCACTCTCGATTCTTTGACACCATTATAACACCAAGCGCTTGATATTGCAAAACAGAACTCCTCGCCTCCTCAGAGGTTGATCAGATAAACACCGCCGATGAGCAGTGCAGCACCAATTAGAAGGGCCAGGGTAATTGGCTCATCTAAGAGCAGCTTGCTGAAGGACACCCCGAACAGGGGCACCAAATAGACAAAGCTTGCCGCCCGACTGGCTTCCATCCTCTGCAACGCCCCAAACCAGATAACGAAAGCAAAAACAGTACAAGCTAGCGATAAGAAGGCGATGCTGAGCCACACACTGGGCGGCAGGGTGGGCAGCTTGGCGATAAGGCTGCCCCTGACGAGGAATAGCAGCGGTACGACCGCCGCCATCATAGCCCCGCCGACCACCATTAGAGGTGGGTACCTGGCCACCAAAGGCTTGCCCAGGATGGTGTAGATGGCCCAGCAAAGTGGAGCCAGCGTGGTGATGAACACGTAGCGAAGATAGCTGAAATCAATCTGTTGGCCACTTTGGCCGCTGGCGTAGCGCACAATGACATACAATCCCAAGAAGGCGATGGTCAGCCCCATCGCCTTCTTGATTGTCGGCCGCTCCTTTAGAAACAGAGATGAGAGTATGAAGGTAAACGCGGGGTTCAGGGAGATGATCAAGCTGGCTGTACCAGCGGGGATTCGACTCTCACCCGTGTTCAGAGCAAGGTTGTAGGCCACTGCTCCCGATAGCCCCAGGAGAACCAGGCCCAGCCAATCTCTCCTGACCATCTGCCAAAAGGCCACCCGGCGAGTGGTCAAGAGCAAGACGCCGAAGATGAGGGCCACCGGGATGAACCTCAAAATCGTCAACTCCATGGGGGTCAGGAACTGCACGGCGTGTTTGATGGCGACGAAGGAGTTGCCCCAGATCAAAATGACCAGCACAAGCAACAGATAGGTGATCTTGGTTGGTTTCATCTAAACCCCGATAGAAGCAGGCAGCCACGGCCTCGTTTAAGTGCTTGATGTGGGATATGAGATCTGGGATTTGCGATTTGAGATTTGCCTAGTAAGCCCTCGCGAAGACTGCTTGTTTCCTGGCCTCCTCACCGCAGAGAATGCAGTGGCCCGTCTCCTCCTTCTGATCGAAGGGGATGCAGCGGATGGTGGCTTTAGTTTCCTCTTTGATGGCTGCTTCGCACTCGCCAGAGCCGCACCAGTAGGCATAGATGAAACCGCCGTCCCCCGCGATGATCCGCTTGAACTCCTCATAATCGTTCACTTCAAAGGAGTTCTCGTCGAGGAAGCTCTTGGCTCGTCGGAACAGGCTCTGCTGGATGCCGTCGAGCAGACCGCCGAGGCGCTGGGCCAAACCCTCCTGAGGAACGGCGATTTTCTTGCCCCCTTCCCGCCGGGCCAGGGTCACTTGCCCCTTAGCCACGTCTCTAGGCCCGACTTCCAGACGCAGAGGCACGCCCCGTAGCTCCCACTCGTTGAACTTCCAGCCAGGGGAGTATTCCTCTCGGTCATCTACCTTATAACGCACCTCCTCGCCGAGGGCTGCCGTGATGTCCTCGACCGCCTTCAGTACCTCTTCTTTCCCCTCCTCGTCCCTCCAGATGGGGATGATGATGAGCTGGATGGGAGCTATTTTGGGCGGCAGAATCAAACCCTGGTCGTCGCCGTGAACCATGATCACCGCCCCCACCATGCGGGTGCTGAGCCCCCAGCTCGTGGTCCAGCAGTACTGGAGCTCGTTGTTCCGGTCCAGGTATTTGATGTCGAAGGCCTTGGCGAAGTTCTGACCCAGGAAGTGAGAGGTGCCGGACTGCAAGGCCCACTTGTTGCCCATCATGGCCTCGATGGCGTAACTGTCCACCGCCCCAGCGAACTTCTCTGACTCGCTCTTGCGTCCAGTTATGACGGGAATGGCAGCGTCGGCCTCGGCGAAGTCGCGGTATACTTCCAGCATGCGCAGCGTCTCTTCCTCTGCTTCCTCGGAGGTGGCGTGAGCGGTGTGTCCCTCCTGCCAGAGAAATTCAGTGGTGCGCAGGAACAACCGGGGACGTTTCTCCCAGCGCACCACGTTGCACCACTGGTTAATGAGAATGGGCAAGTCCCGATAGGAACGCACCCACTGGGAGTACATGTGGCCGATGACCGTCTCCGAAGTAGGGCGCACGATGAGAGGCTCTTCCAGCTTTTTGCCGCCGCCGTGGGTCACCACGGCCAGCTCGGGGGCGAACCCTGCCACGTGCTCGGCCTCCTTGCGGATGAAGCTCTGAGGGATAAGCAGAGGGAAGTAAGCGTTCACGTGGCCGGTGGCCTTGAAGCGGCGGTCCAGGCCCTCTTTGATGTTCTCCCAGAGGGCGTAGCCGTAGGGTCGGATGACCATGCAGCCCTTGACCGGGGCGTGGTCGGCCATCTCCGCCCGCTGGACGACGTCCGTGTACCAGCGGGAATAGTCCTTGCTTCGCGGTGTGATTTTCTTTGTCATGTTTCTCCTCCTTTTTGGAAAGTGGAAGTTGGAAAGCCGCCAGGCCTCAGACCTCCAATATCTAACTGAAAACACCCCGTCCTCTAAGGACGAGGTGTTCATGCCTCGTGGTACCACCCTAGTTGGCTTGCTACAGCCCACTCAATTGGTACAGAGTAAGATTTTACTCGATACCGTTCCTTGCGATAACGGGAGGATTCCGGCCAAGCTTAGCGGCTTTCGCGATCGCCTTTTCGCTCGCAGCTCCTGGGTGGGTTCAGCGCTGACTTTGATGCTAGCTTTCACCTTCTCTAGCTCGCTGTGGTCATTGTCCTACGCTTACTATTCCCAATCGTAGCTTTTGGCATATTGGGGGATAAGATAACACAAGTTCGGTATTTTGTCAAGTTGAGGTCATAGTCCCAGAAGAAATAAGACCGTTTGCGTGTCATCTGCTCGCCCATGGCACAAGTTCCTTAACATCGAAAAATCAATTAGGCTCCACGCCAATAAGAAGCAGCGGGACGGGAGGATTGGTTCTTCCGTGTCTGAGTATGTTATAGACTTCACCCTCGTAGTATGCGATGCCGCTTGACATTTGCCTCTGCATTGCCTTCGTCGGTAGGATCTCGATGCCCACGTTGATGATTCGACCAGTGTAGAAAAGGAGGTGTTTGACGAAGAGGTCGTAGGCAACGAAGGCATACTTACCAAACTGTACTTCGATGGCGATAGTATCCTTAACGTGGTCGGTTTGGTTGTAGGAGAAAATTACCTCTGCGCATTGATCCAAGAGGTACTGTTTCTGTTCCTCAAGTGACAGGTTGATCATGACCTCCGTCTGGTCGTAGTCGTGGGCTATATAGTAGCTATACCGCTTGGACTCCCACCCGAGGCTTGACAAGCGACTGTCGAACTCGGCATTCAGGTCCTTTGGACTAAAGAGGAGCCTCCCTTTCATCTGCTTCTCTTTGCTGACTTTCGTGCGGCACTTTTCAGCATCAATGGCTTTGATAACGTCCAAAAGCTCCTGGTATGTGTCCTTCTCGTGAACTAGGAGCCACTCCTCACCATTCAGGTGCGAGTGTTTCTTAGCGATTCTCATTCTTACTCCTGAATGATGTATTGTTGATGCTGTTCGAGAAATGTGAGCTGAGGTTGGACAGTCCCCAGTTGTACAACCTGTGGCGGCACGCTTGCCTCAGGTGCGTCAGGGTCATAAACTGGCCTGGTCATCGGCCGGATGCGTAGTTTTCCTTCCTCTGCCAAACGGATGCGCTCTTTCGCAACTTCCACGTACTCAGGAACAATATCCGCACCGATGGCTCTTCGGTTGTGCATTAAGGCCGCAATAGCGGTCGTCCCCACACCAATGAATGGGTCCAATACCCAATCTCCCTCGTCGGTCATCGAAAGCACCAGACGCTCAATCAATTCGACTGGAAACTGGCAGGGGTGGATGGTCTTTTCCACATGGTTCGCTTTCACATTGGGAATCTCCCAAATGTCGCTGGGATTCTTGCCCAGAGGGTTGCCCGAAAGCTGTCCCTTCTTCGGCCCCTTGAAGTACTTTTTCTTCGGATACTTCTGGGGCACACGAACAGCGTCCAGATTGAAGGTGTACTCGTTGCCTTTGGTAAACCACAGGATGACTTCGTATCGGCCAGAAAACCGCTTCGAGGCATGCAAGCCATGTCCAAAGTGCCACACAATACGGTTGCGCAAGTGTAACCCTAACGAGGCGAAGATTGGATACATAACGATGTCCAGAGGAACGATCTCGCCGCTATCAACATAATTGCCGACCTGCCAGCAGATACTTCCCCGATCATCCAGCACTCGCACGCATTCCTCAATGGCTATGCGCTGTTGAGCCAGGTATTCATCGAGTTCAAGGCGAGTTTCATACGATTTGCCCAGATTATACGGTGGTGAGGTGACGATCAGCTTGACAAACCCATCAGGAATCCGAGGAAGCAAATCAAGACAATTCCCCTCGTAGAGGATAAAGTCCGCCGTCCGATCAAATTCTGAAGTGATTCTCACTTTGTCCATCGAGAACCTTTCTCAAGCGCCTGCGCGGTAAATCTCGAAAACGATCTTCCTCTCCTCTGACAGTACCATATAAGATGCCCCCAAGGGACTCTGGGGGCAGACAATGTCGCCAGGATCATGGCTCTGGTGTCTATTATACCACGACCTGCGCCCTTGAGTCAACCTTGTGACCCTGTAATAGTCTCTGTACTCCACCCCAAAACAGTCACCCGACTAGAGATCACGCGCTGCTCGTTGGTACTTCTCGGCAATCCGTCGGATACGTTTGCCGAGTTCATCTTAGTCTATAGTGCTGGCTTCTACGGTTCTTTTTTGCTGCGTCCGGCAAATCCATGCGATCAGGGTGGTCACATTGAATTAGGGCTCCAGCATTTGTCGAACCCCGTCTCCAATTCTTACGATACTTTCTACCGAGCTCAGTTCCGACAACCTGTCTCTCTCATCAAAACGAAACTTTGTGACCCTCGTTTCCAACCTCCGCGGTCCCAGTAGGCCAGATATCGCGACTCCCCCCAAACCCAATCCTATCCCTCCGACATTCACTTCATATGTTTCGTACGTTCGAGCCACACACATCTTATGCTGTATATCCACCACCTCCACTCTAGTTTTCGCTAGATCGAGGGTGCCGAGAATTTCACCAGTGTCTGGATCGATGATTTCGCCTGGTTCAGTTACGAGGATCTCGAACTTCATTTCTGGTTTAACACCAGCATCGCTCCCTATGTTTAGAACGACTTCGCGTTCATTGAGGATCGCAGCTACCTTTCCCTCAATACGCTTGACCTGCACCAGTTGCTCGCTATTATTAATATTTGTCTGCTGTTGGTTGCCTTTCTGGTTAGCCATTTTTTGCATTCCTCCTTGGTTCTAATACCTGTCGAATGAGTTCTATTACCTCAGATGGTCCATATGGTCCCACGGTCACCCCTGGTGGTGGCGATGGATCATGGTCCATTCTCCCCTCAAGCTCCCTCCAGAAGGCTGGTTTTATGCGGTCAACGGGTTTGGCATACGCTTTAGAGTCGTTGATCATGGAAATCTCCACTGCACCCCACCTCTCTTCTGTGTGCTTAGTTCGAACATCAAATCTCATACCAGTCCTTAGACCTTGACTAGTGCCCACATTTAATATCAAATGGACTGTCCCTTCTATATTTCTAATCTCTAGGATCTCTACATTGTGTGATAGAGTGCTGGCAAGTGCTTGGCTCCGCAAACAAACCATAGTGTCTGTTATCCCCGTTTTGTAACTGGCTTCTTGAAAACCGGGTAGATTTGCCTCCAGCTCCTCGAAGGCTTGTTCTTTGATTTGACACTGACTATAGTTGGCAAGCAGAACATCATATTTCTCTATTTTTGCTAGGTAGTACCTTAGCCATTGCAAAAGGAAATCTCCTGAGCCAATGGTCACCCCTAACAAGACAAGCCCCAGGAATACCGAATGCCGCTGGGGCCTTGGGATGATGTCGGCCAATATCTCAACTGCAACTGCCGCAATGAAGGAGATCAAAGCAGCCCATGTTTTTTTCCCCAGTGCCTTACGTGACAACCTTTGGGGTTTGCTGAGAGAGAACTCGTTGCCCAATTAAGCTACTCCCCATCTACAAAGACACTTGTGAAGCTGTTACACTTACCCACTTCCAGCCAGCAGCCCCCGAAGTTTCGACCAATCGTTGTAGCCATCCCTTGTTTCTCCCTTCTTGAAACCCCCAACGCTATGATAGTCAACCCCGTCTATATTATAGCATTGTAGCTATAGAAGTGTCAAGTCATACTTGATACGGGCTTTCGCAGCGGGTCAAACTCAGGAACTAGTACGGATAGTGTTCGAGATGTAGGTCTATTCTACAGATTGTGGTCATTCGAACCGAGCTCGGGTTGCAACCCATGTCCCAAGCTCTTAGGTTGAAGCCAGACTACAACTGGTAGAGGGTAATGACCCAATGGCTACTATAGGTTGTATCTGGACAAGTTGACATTTCAGTTATATTCGCTGCGAAAGCCCGATACTTCGCAGCCCCCGCAAGCACCCCGCAACCCAAACCTCTTTGTAATCCCTGAACCCTTCACCCCTTTAACCCACTGTCAGATGCTTCGATGTGTGTAAGGTACAGGCCATTTGCACAAACAATATCACAGGCGGGGGGGGCGTCGAGGGTCGAAACCTTAAAGAATTCCGCTTTGCTAGACACAGTTCTTTGGGGAAATATGCGAGGAGGTAACGACTAACGCCTGAGCTGTAAATCTCGAAGAAGATCATCTTCTCCTCTGCCGTCAATGCCATGAAAGGTACCCCCAAGGGAATTCGAATCCCTGTCGCCACCTTGAAAGGGTGGTGTCCTAGGCCTCTAGACGATGGGGGCATCTGAACTGCTCTTATTCTACTCGAAAAAGCGAGAATGGTCAAGCTCACAGTTTACCCAATTCCTTCAATACCTCGCGAGTGACCAGTCTCACCAGTTCTTCCTCGTTGGACTCAGGGGTAGGCCCGGAAGGGGAGCGACCAACGGCCACGTCACAGACCCCACAACTGGCGCAGAAGTCCGCTTCCTCTCCCTCCCTGGCCAGCCCTTTCTCTCTCCTCATCCGCAGCAGCTTGGCGACTTCGGCGGGAGGCAAAGGGATCTCGCGGCCCAACTGGCGCAGGATCAGGGTGACGTTGGCCAGGTGTTCCACCTTCTCCAGCTTGAGGTAAGCATCGAAAGGATCCTGGCCCACGGTCAACGTGCCGTGCCGTTGGATGATAAGGGCATCGTGGTTGGCGATGAGATCCCTGATCGCCCCGGGCCCCTCGGCGCTGGAGGGAGTGGCGTATTCGGCGGTGGGGATCAGGCCCAGGGTGACGACCACTTCGGGCAGGAGGCACCTGGCCAGGGAGATGCCAGCAATGCTCAGGGCGACGCAAATGGGGGGATGGGCGTGGATGACAGAAACGACGTCGGGCCGCTGCCGATATGCCTCCAGGTGCATCAATAGCTCCGAGGTCGGCTTCAGGCTTCGCCCTGAGGCCTGTCCTGAGCCTAGTCGAAGGGCTCTGCCCGAAGGGTCACGGCTGGCAGGTTCATAAGAGGGAACCCTCTTGCCCTCCAGGTCGGTTACGACCAACTGCTCAGGGGTGAGGAAGCCTTTGCTGAAGCCGCTGGGAGTGGACAGGACACGGTTCTTGCTCAGACGCACCGAGACGTTGCCGTCGGTGGCGGCTACATATCCCTTCTCGTGAAGAAGGCGACCGACGCGGACGATCTCCTTTCGCCATAGCTGCTCTGTTCGGTTATCTGTGTAGCTACTCAATCGTTTCCCTCCTAACTATTGCGCACATTGACCATCAGAAGCCTGGCGGTGAATTCCTCATAGGATGGTTTTCTGAGCAGGCGGATCAGGTGTGAAGGGCAGCGGCAGTCGGAGGAACCGAAGCCAGGAACGGGTATCTCGCCGCCGGGGAGCCCCCGCGCCGCCTGAGCCCAGAGGCACTCCAATCTGGCCGTCGAGGCGGCGCTCCAGACCTCTACCAGTTGGGCGTACTCCAGCAGGTAGTCTATGTGCCAGCGGAGCTTCTTGTCACGGCGGCGGTGGCGGGACAGGCGGGCCTCCAAGCCTCCGGGGCCCAGGGCACTGCCCAGGTAGAGGTAGTAGCCAGTGGGAAAGGTGAACGTGCCCAGCTTGCCGATGGCGATCTCCGCTTGACGTTCCAACTGCAAAACCAAAGCATAGGTGCCTTTCATCTCGGCCCCATTACGCTCTCTTTCCATCGTCGCCGCAAGGAGAAACCAAAAACCCCTTCCACCTCTCTTAGGGGGCGAAGGGATTCTTGCTCACCAATAAAGATGTCCTATTGGGCTTTCTTAAAAAGGGTTCCTTCCTCGAAGTACTGGACGAAGCGGCGCTTCCGTTCCTTGCCCGGGACCTGCCGGCGGAGCTTCGTGTGCTCCTCCTTCAAATCTTTGATGTATTCCTCCATCGTCGCTTCCAAAACCTCCTGCATCGCCTGACGCGTTAGCGAATCGCGAACCAGGCCGTAGACGAAGTCGTGCAGGGCCATCAAATCATCGTACTTCCCCTCCCGCTTCTCCTCGAGTTTGCTCAACTTGTCCACTGTCAGGGCCTTGAAGATGAGGAGGAAGGCATCGCGGCTGAGCATGAGGTAAAGCTGGATGGGGCCAAGGACAAAGACCTCGATGCCGATGTCTAAAAACTGGCGCAGGTGGTCGAAAAGTTTCTCGAAATCCTCCTCTTTCTCCCAAGTCTTGAGGGAGGCGTAGAGCCGGGCCAGATCCTCGTTTTCGTTGCCGTAGCTTGCCATGATTTCCTGCGCTTTGGCCAGATTCCCCAGGTACCTGTCCACCTGGCGCAGGGCTTCGTCGGCCCCGTGCAGGAAGTCCAGCCAGCGCCTGGAGAAGGCTGCCAGCTTCTCCTTGAGGTCTTCGAGCTTGTAGATGGATAGCGTGGCCCGGAAGAGGTGAGAATCGGGGAAACGGCGGTGAAGCTGGCGCAAGCCCGTCAGGTACATCTCCCAATTGCTCCGCCCTTTTGTCTGAACAAAGAGGGGGAAGAGTTCTTCCGCCACCGGTTCCCATAGAGTCAGGCTGCTCTCAATCCGCTGACAGGTCTCGACGTACCTTTCGTACTCCTTGTACTCCTCGCCAGCCTCATACTTTCGAGAGAGCAACTCCTTAATAGCGGCTTCAAGAGCACGCTGGAATCGCTTACGCTCTCGCTTTACGACTTGCTGATAGGCTTCTTTCCTCTTCTCTTCCCTTTCCTCTTTCATCTTGCCTCTGTCACTCAAACCAATCGCCCCTCTCTACCAGCTCGCCACCGCGAAGGATGAAGTCGGCGCGGTCACGTCGCCCCATGATCCAATCGCCTTCCTGCCGGCCGGGCAGGGTCGTCGTCAGCAGACAAACCTTGGCCTGTGAGATGCCCTCGCCCATCTCCGTGGCGAACTCGGGAAGATAGATCCCCTCTTCGTCCCGCTGCCCCTTGAGCACCTGGTCGTGCTGGCGGTGGTATTCCTCCACCAGCTCGCTCCAGGGCCGGTAGCGCCCCCCGCCCAGTTTGGCGTCCTCGATGTACACCAGCGGCCCCCCACCCTCTACGGGCACCCATTGATCAGCCTTTCCGCAAAAACCGGTGAAAGTGCGGTCGATGGTCTCGCTTGACCCTACAGCTTTGATCTTGTCCACGAACTTGGCCACGTTGCCCGCCATCTTCACCTCTTTGATCGGCTTGTCGGTCACCTGGCCGTTCTCGATGAGATAGCAAAGGTTACCCTTGATGACGAAGGCGCCATCGTCAGGGGAGATCCAAGCCCCCTTGCAGGTTTTGATGTAGACCCCTTTCTTGTTCCTGGGGATCTTGGCCGCCATCTCCTCCAGGGAGCGGGGCCCTTTCTCGTCGGGCAGAAGATAGGCGTTGGTTATCCGCACCTGAGGAGGCATGTCATACTTCTCGCGCCGCACGTTGCCTGTGAGTCCGTGCTTCTTCATCCCCTCGACGATCTCTTCTTTGAGGCCATCTACGATCTCATTGAAGGTGTAGCGGTCGTTCAGCACGTTGACCTGGATGCCCCGCTCGATGAGCCTGGTCTCCTTGGCCGGGCAGCCCTGCTCGTCCACGATGAGTGCACCGAAGGCATGCTTGATCCCTCGCTTGCCTAGCTTGAGATCGGCTGCACCGGTGTCAATGACGGTGAAGTTGGGATAATCGCTGACCTGGGCACCGATGCGGCTTTTAAGGATCAGTTGGGCCGTCTTGGAGCGCCGATTGGCGCAGATGATGTCCCCCTCGCTGGTGTGCCCGTAGACCTCGTGTACCAGGGCGCCAGTCACCTGGGGAGAGAGGATCACCGGGCATTCGGTTCCCAGGATCGAGGCCCTCTGGGCCCGGTCCAGGTCCATGGCTTCCTTGGAGACCTCCTTGGCCAGCTCTGTCACCACCCGCAGATAATAGTCGGTGTCAGATTCGCCCTCCTGGCGCTTAACGTCTCCATAGCGGCCCAGGATCTCCATGCCCCCCATCGCCCCGCGGATGGCCCCGAAGGCCTCGCAGCCGTCCTTGGTCCTGACCCAGATGGTGAAGCCCAGGCGGGGGATGACGTGGTCGATATGAGCGCCGTCGGTGTCGGCGTACTCGAAGTTCTCGGTCCATTTGACGAAATTGACCCTGATCTCGTCTACCTTGGCCCCCAGTTCGTTCTTGATCACTTGACGCCCGGAGGCCACCAGGCTGACCACCAGGTCCAGGTTGACCTTGGGCTCCACATCCTCGTTGATAGACACCGTCTGGCCCTCGACGTGGTAGAAGGGGAACCACTCGTAATTCTCCTCATCAATCTTGCGCTGGATTTTCTCCCCTCTCTTCTTGGCCCGTTCGATAGCCTGCTTGACCAGGTTGTGCCCCTGGCTAGAGACCTCGAACTCCTTGACGGTGGTCTCGTCTTTGGCCAGGTTGACGGTGGGGAAAGCCTTGTCCTTGGTGGACACTCCCGCCTGCAATCCGATGAAGAAGCGTTGGGTCCTCTGCCTTCCCTGGTTATCCGTTTCCTCGCCAGTGACGATTATCTGCGGAATGCCCTCTTTATCAGCGGTGCAGATGATGCCCGAACGGGAGCCCATGAAGAGCGAAACAAAGTCTATCTCCCGTCCCGGTGATTTCTCCTGGTAGCTCTGCTCTGCTCGTTTGACGATCTGTACGAAGTCTTCTGTCAGTTGCCAGTATTCGTCGCGAACCATTTCCTCTTGCTTTTCTTCCCTCTCCTCGGCCAGATGCTTGGTTTCCTTCTCCTTCTTCACCATTTTCCTCTCCTCCATCTAACTGTAAAGAATCCGTCCACGTACCGAGAACCCCAGTTCTCAGATCCGGACGGATGGGGCCGATTCTAGAGAACCGGTGTTCCTGATCAGATCCTTTCGTTTGCGTATAACGATGTGATCAGTACGGACCGAAAAGCCTCGCTGCAAGTGCATATTTCAGATGACAGTCGCTTTGAACACAACGCCCGTCATTTTAACCCCGGGCCAGGTCAGTTCCGCTCCGCACTCTTGACAGTGGGTTGCACCGATGGGGACGAACCTGCCGCACGACAGGCATCGGAGGCTATGTTTCGGCATCTTGATTTGCTTTTCTTGTTCCTCAGGACTCCTTTTCCCGATGAGGTAGGCGATGTCGTCCTGGGATTCCAGCTTTAAATGATCGCTCTCTTCGTTGGCCATATTTTATCTCCTTTTCGGGCCTCGCCTCCGCAACGGTGCCCGATTTGTCGCTCTTCGCACCTCCCAAGGTCATGCCTATCCAAGAGGTTAGGCCTTCATTGCAGCATACTAATTATACACGCAAACCGTTATTTTGGCAAGGAGAGTTCTCTCCAATTCCACCGGGCAGCGCCCCCGTAAGCACGACATCACCCTTAAGTTGACGCATATGCCCTGGGGGGGGACGCTTACTTTCACGTCACCGGCCTTTACTTTCTTGGCCCTGCCGCTCAGCGCCGAGCTAAAGCTCAACGCTGGAAAGAGCAAAGCCCCCTTCGGGGGCTGAATCTGAGCCCGCAGGGCTTTGTCCTTTCAGCCGTTCGGCCGAGGGTTTCGACTGAGCTCAGCCGAAGTCCTCAGGCCGAGGCCCAGTGCTTCAGCGCTGGGCGTGCTGCTCCCAACTGCCATCAGCGTAGAGGATGTAAGCTGTGCCGCGATGTCCTGAGCCTGTCGAAGGGAGGTTGCTCCAAAGGATGGTGCCGCCGCTAAATGCCTGCACCACGCCCGTGCCCCCCCGTTCCTCCTCCCTGGCCCAACCGATCTGGCTAGCCGGGCCGCCCAGCTCCTCCCGCCACACCTTGCCAAAGCCTCGTTTGGGCTGGAACAGACCCGGCGGCGCGGTCAGATCGGGATCGTCCTGGGGCTGACCTTCCTGCCAGGTGTCGGCGAAAGCCTGCCAGGTGTGATCGTCGTGGAGGACGTAGATCTCCCCGCTGTCTCCCCGCCAGAACATCCTGCCTCGCTCGAAAGCCTCTTCAGCCAGAATGACCTCTCGTTCCGCTTCCAACGGGCAACCGAGGCGATCCCGTCTGTCGGCCCATATCGCAGCGAAGCGAACGGGCGTCACGGCGCAGGGCGTAGCCGTAGCCGCTGGACGGGTGGGCGTAGGGCTTGGCAGAGGTGTGGGCGGCGGCGTCCCCCAGGTGGGCGGATACCAACTGGCTCCGCCGTCGGTGGACTTGTATACGCCGTGCTCGACCAGGGCGGCGAAGAGGGAGCCATCGGCGAGCCGATGGACGTCGGCGGCATAATCCGGCGAGAGGGCCAGCGCCAGCACCCCCGCCAACTCGCCGTCGGGCCGACGGGGAAGGCCGGTATTGACCGCCTGCCAGGAGTGGCCCCCGTCGGTGGACTTGTAGATCCCCCGGTCGAGGCCGGCGAAAAGCGTGCCGTCCCGTGCGAATTGCGGCGATACGGCCAGGGCCTTGACCCAGACAGTGCCCGGTGGGAGGCCGCCGCCCAGCGACTGCCAGGTGAAGCCGCCGTCGTCGGAGCGGTGCAGGTTGCCGTACATCGCGCCGACGAAGAGGGAGCCATCGGCGAGCCGATGGACGTCGGCGGCGAACTCCGGCGAGAGGGCCATTGACTGGACGTACCAATCCTCTTCTTTCTTGACTTGCTCCCAGCTTTGGCCGCCGTTGGTAGTGCGATACAGCCCCTGATACTGGAACCAGGCGTAAGTAGTGCGATCTTCGGCGTAGTTTGGTGAAACAACCAGGCTCGCTACCCCAGCTTCGGGCAGCCCCTGGCTCGCCGATGTCCAGCTTTCTCCTCGGTCAGTGGAGATGAAGACCTGAGGGCGGCGGTAGTCTCCACCGATGAAAAGGGTGCTGTCGCGGGGGAAGTTCGGCGAGATGGCCAGAGCGGAAGCGGGGAAGAGATTGCCCAACCCTCTTTGTAGCTCCTGCCAGTGGCCGCCGATCCATCGGTATACGCCACTGTTCGAGGCAGCGAAGAGGGTCTGATCCCCAGCGTAGTCAGGCGAGACGGCCAGGTGAAGGGGGTCGAAGCCCGTCCGGCCTCGGAAGCCCGTCTCCTGCCAACTTCGACCCCCGTCGTGGGAGACGAAGACCCCGGCCGTGGACGTGGCGGCGTAAACAGTCTGATCCTGAACATAGCCTGGCGAGATGGCCAGGTCGTAGACGTTCAGGCCGTCCAACTCCACCTGCAAGTCCTCCCAGATCAGCCCCTCGGCGCTCAGGCCATCAACGCTTCCATAAACGGCGCCCAGCAGCAGGTCCCCATTCGGAAGGAGAGCAAAGGCGCTGATTGGTGTGTCCTCTTCAAGAACCTGCCAGTTGTCGCCTCTATCTGTTGAACGATAGAGGCGAGGGATCCCTTCGCCGCCGAACAGGGCGTAGAGCGTCTTGTCCTCGGCGAAAGAGGGCGAGAGGACGAGATCGCTCAGGGCAACGTCCTCATAAACCAGCCCTGAGTTGGCGGCCTGCCACGTTTCCCCTCCGTCGGTGGAGCGCATCAGGCCCGCCCCGCTGAGGACGGCGTAGACCGTGCGGTCGTGGGCGTAATCAGGGGAGATGGCCAGCAGTTGGGCTGTTCGATCCAATACCTCCTCCCAGGATTGTCCGTCCTCCCATTTGTTGGCTTGGGACTTGAGGACGACGTATCGGTCCATCTCGACCAGGCTCCAGAACAGCGTGTGGTCGGCGGCGTAGTCGGGAGAAATAGCCAGGGCCGCCGCTCGGCGATTGGTGGGCCTGTCAGTCCGCAGCTCTTCTAGGGCAGTCCAATGTTTTCCTGCATCGGTTGACCCTTCGACAGGCTCAGGACCTTGCTTGAAGAGACCATGGCGCAGCGTGCGGGCAAAGGCCGTGCCATCGGCGGCGAAGGCCACCTCTTGGACCAGAAGATCGCTCAGGCCGCGAGAGGATAAGCGCCAGCTCCGGCCGCCGTCGGTGGATTTGTACACACCGCTCCCGATGTCCCACGTGGAAAGCCCGGCTAATAGAGTTTGGTCGGAAGCGTAGTGGGGGGAGAAAGCCACTGAAACCATATCCTGACCGGAGGGCAACCCGCCACTTATCAGCATCCAGGACTCGCCAGCGTCTTCGGACTTGTACAACTTGTTCTCTACCAGAGCGAGAAGCGTCTGGTCCCTATCGTAGTCAGGGGAGACCACAATGCGCTGGATGGGACTGGCTGGCAGCTTCGTCGGCCGTAGTTCGACCGGAGCTGGCGGCGCGCCGCCGCTCTCGGCCATCACCAGGACGGTGCCGCCTTGGCCGATCAGATACAGTCGCCCGGCCAGGGGGTCTAAGGCCCGCAAGGCGTACTCGCCGTCCAAAGGCACATCGGCCAGGAGGTCAGCTTTCTCGCCGTCAACAACCAGCAGCCTGCTGCCTTTATCCCAGCCGCTGGTCAGGTAGAGCAGTCCCTTCCTGGGGTCCACCCGCAGGTTTCCAACGATGCCTTCCAGTCGGGCTACCCAATGCCCTCCCTCGGCCAGCACCTTCAGGGACGAATAGGAGTGGTGGGAACGGGTCACATAGGCCCGGCCTGCTGTGGGGTCTACGTCTATCGAGACCACGCTCAACTCCGTGTCGGTGAACACTGGGGTGTGAGTGACCCCGTCGTAGACCTGAAGGTAGCTACCGCTGTTGGAGCCGGGTACGCCGTTGCTGATGACCCCGTAAAGAAGATTCAACTGGGGATCAATGGCCAGATCTACAGCAGCGGGATTAGGGGGGAAGCCGCCCGGCCGGGGGAAAGTGGAATCAATTTTGCCCACCACGCTTTGAGCGTCGGGGTCGGCGATGTAGATTCCGCTCTCCACGATGTAAAGCTCGTTAGTCTTCGGGTTGACCACCGGCTTGCCCGTTTGGGGGATGAGGCCCACCGCGTGATTTGTCTGGCCGTCAATGATCTGGATGCCCTGGCCATCGGGGTCGCCGACATAGATCCGATGGCGGATATCGTCAACGGCCAACGGGCCGCGACCGGGGACGAGGGCCAGTTCTTCGTAGTTGCTGCTGTCGAAGACATGGAGCCGGTCAGCGCTATCGGTGACGTAGAGGCGCTGGGCGCTGGGATCAACGGCCGCATCCACCACCTCGATGGCCGTCGGCACCAGCGCTACGGTGGCCTTCCGCTCCGTGTCTATGACCGCCACCCGGTTTTCATACGTCAGGGAGAGGTAGAGCTTTTTCCGCTGAGGATCAAGGGCGATGCCTTCCACGCCGCTGGCCGGGCCTATCTGGTCTACGATCTGCCCCGTAGCTCCGTTGACCACCAGCACGCCCGGCTCCTGCCACATCGTTCGCCCGACGTAGAGGCGGTCCGCCGTCTCATCCACAGCCAGGACGTTTATCTGGTAGTGCTCGCCCGCTACTAGGCTGGCGATGGCGTCGCCGCTGCTTCCATCGAAAGTCAGGATTTCGTCATTCTCATTGCCGCTGAGGGCCACGTAGAGACGATTGGCGACCGTGTTGATCGCCAGGTCTTGGACACGGCCCTTCAGAGGGATGCTGGTCACCCTCTCCAGCGCGCTGGCGGTGAAAATATCCAGGGCATTGGGAGAGGAGCGGGCCAGGTAGAGACGGTCGGCAGGCAGGTTGAGGGTCAGGGCGACTACAGCGGAGGCGGGCAGCAGGTTGGTGCTACGCAGCTCGTGGTAGTCTCCGGCATTGAGCAGGCGAACTGATTCACCATCGGCTACGTAGAGATGACCCCCCGCCCCGTCCACAGCCACAGCCTCCACGTCCTCGATAGTAGCAAGCACCTGGTGGGTGTCCCCGCCGATGACCGTCAGCGTCTTATCCCCCCGGCTGACCACGTAGACGCGGTTGGCTGTCTCGTCCACGGCCACTTCGCCATAGTCCCAGCCGCTCCGGCCCACGGGGATGGTGGCGATGATCTCGTTGGTCTCCCCGGCGATGACCGAAACATTGCCGTACTCCTCCGAATCGCTTCTCTCGTTGCGCACATAGATGCGGCCTGTGGTTGCGTTGATGGCTATGGCTCGCGGGTAGTAGCCGTTGCCCGCCGGCACTCCCAGCTCCAGCCTGGCGACGACTTTGGGCCAGATTCCCTCGGGGGTGGAGGTGGGTTGAGGGGTGGGCGTCGCTTCCTCGGTCGCCGTTGGGGTGGCAGGGGGAGGGGTGGGCGTCGCTTCCTCTGTTGCCGTCGGGACGACGGGGGAAGGCGTGGGCGTGACTTCAGTTGTCGTCGGTGTGGGGGTCGGTGGCAGTGGTGAAGGCGTCGGCGTCGTTTCCTCGGGACGTCCGCAAGCCGAGAGCAATGTCAATAGCAGCAAGCCCCACAAGATGACCTTAGCTTTCATCGCTGTCCTCCTCCCGGGTTATTTTACATTAGTCTGCCTTACTTGGCAAGCGAGGGCTTCACGCTACGTTTTACGCTTCACGTTTTACGGCCCGAAGTTGCCAAGTCATTCAGTTTGTGGTAAGATAGGGGTGACATAATTGAGGAGGGAAACGATGAAAGCCAGGCTACGAGTGTTCGTGATCTTGATTTGTGTGATGTCCCAATTGGTGATGGGAGTGGGCCTGGCGGAGGCAGCCGATCCTGTGCACGTCGTCCGCCGGGGCGATACGCTCTACTCCGTGGCCCGTCGCTACGGTACCACGGTGAACGCCGTCGTGTGGGCCAATGGCCTGCGAAACCCCAATTGGATTTACGTTGGCCAGAGGTTGGTCATACCGGGGACGACTGCGGCGTCCAGCTACTCTTCGTCTGGTTCCGTCCACGTGGTGCAGAGGGGTGAGAACCTGTTCCGCATCGCTCTGCACTACGGCACGACGGTTCAGGCCCTCGCCCTGGCCAACAACCTTTCCAGCATCTCGCTGATCTATGCAGGCCAGAGGCTGGTCATCCCCGGCAAAGGTTCAGCTTCCCCCGCGCCGGCGCCAGCTCCTGTCTCAGCTCCCACGGGTGGAAAGTGGATTGACATCAAGCTGGTCTCCCAGAGTCTGGTGGCCTATGAAGGTCAGCGGGCCGTTTACTGGGCCACCGTCTCCACAGGTACGTCTCGGACGCCCACACCGAAGGGGAGCTTCCGCATCTACAGTAAGTATCGTTCAGCGACGATGGCAGGCCCTGGCTACCGTTTTCCCAACGTCCCTTACATCATGAATTTCTATGGGGGCTACAGCATGCACGGCACCTATTGGCACAACAACTTCGGCTGGCCCATGAGCCACGGCTGCGTCAACATGAGGATCGGCGATGCCCAGTGGGTCTACAACTGGGCCCCTGTGGGCACGCTGGTGGTGGTGCGCTAGAGGCAACGGATGGGGAGCTATCCACATATATGGGCAAAACGGCCCTCCTTCCCGTTGGGGAGAGAGGGCTGTCGGTTTTTCAAGGGGTAGCGGTAAGCTACGACGTCGGCTCTGGCGTTGGCGTGGGCGGCAGCTCAAGGAAGTCGTCCCGCGTTCTTTCGACGAAATCCTTCACCGTGTACTCGGACACGCGGACGTAGTAGGGCGACTCCGATGAGATCACCACGTAGCTGTTGTCCTCATCGTCCTTCGCTCCCACGCGGAGGGTATAGGTCTTTGTGTTGCCCTCAGCGTCACCTGTCTCGACGGTGACCACGGCACTAGGCTCTTTGAAGCCATACTCGTCTCGTTCGGTTTTGCCCAATGGACTGAGCATTCGCACCGAAGCAACCCGGGTGGCCAGCGACTTCACGTTGTTCTCGTTGAGCGTCTCGTCGGCGGCCAGGTCTTTCATCGTCCACGCCCCAGCCTCGTCTTTCTCAAACTCAAACCGTCCGTTGTTGTTTTCCAACGTCAGGGCCACTAGTTGATCCTGGGCTATGGAGAAGTAGAGCGTATCAACCCAGTTGGAGGCATTAACCCCGGCGTCCGAAGCCGACAGCGAAGCCAGGTAGACCTCGTTTTGACCATCGGCGCGCACGTGGGTCGCGCCGTACCTGGGCGAGGTGCCCAGGTATAGCCGGTGAACCGTCCCATCGGCCAGCTCAAGCTCCACCCTTCGCTCAAAAGCATCGTTGGCCACTTTGAGTCGCTTGTGGCTGGCGGGGGTCTGGGTCACCAGGCGATTGGTTCTCAGGGCGACGATCTTCTCCAGGAATTCGGGCACTTTGTTCCCCAGGCAGGGATAGTCGTTGGCCTCAGGTAGCACCCAGCTCCCCATCTCTTTGGCTAATTTGACTTGGTTACCAGTCTCATCGCTGATGGTCAGTCGTGCGATTTGCTCGGCTTCGAGCCCGGCGAAAAGGCTCTCGCCGCTGGCGACCGATGCCGGCCTCGGCCAAAAGACCACGGCCACCAGCACGATTTGCACCGCCAGTACAGCCGCTAGAATTCGGTTTACTCGACGCATCGTTTTCCTCCCAATTTCAGAAACCAGGTTTTTTGTCCAAGAGCAGATCGAGGTGTCTATCTCAGCCATCTTCATTGGCCAGAATCCTGCCAAAGGAGAGGAAAAACCTGGTTTCTTGACTAATCATCCACCAGCGTCATAGGCTCCTCGCTGCGCTGCCGGACGTTCCACACCACGCCGATGCCGATCAGGGCCAGCAGCACCAGAGCATAGTTCAGCCCTTCCCAGAAGGATTGCTCGTCCTTTTCCAGCGGTTGGAGCAGGCGGGCGTAGGTGCCCCGCGAACGGATGCTGAGCAAGTCCTCGTCCTCGACAGTCCAATCCACGATGTTCTGCAAGAGCTGCAAGTTCAGCAGATACCGATCCTGCGAGAAGCTGCGCGAAATGTTCATGACCACGTCATCCACGAACTCCGCGCTGCCCACCACCACCAGGCGCGAGGATTCCGGCGAGACCTCGATGGTCCCCAGAGCCGATGCTTCGGCATCACCCTCCAGCGGCGAGGGCTTGTCTTTGAAGTAGCTCTCGAACGAACCTCGGATGCTCACCGCCAGCGGCCTGGCCTGTTGTTCGCCCTCCACCGGGAAGCCGAGCTGGGGGTAGGCCGTCAGGTCGGGATTGATGTCGGTGGAGGTTCGCAGCCATGACCCAGCAGTGGATTGCAGCAGCGTGACCACCTCTCGATCCTGGTTCTTCTCCTCGTCCACCTCCAGCGGCGAGGCCCAGTGCAGCGTGACAGCCGGCAGATTGGCCACGATGGGGCTTTCCGCTGCCATGCTGTCCTGGCGCACATCCACGAAGAAGGGGAAGGGGAGTTGCTGGTATTCGACCACGGTCATACCGGCCACGTTGCGCTGGATCGGAACGGGGAAGGGCTCGTTTTGAGGATCCATGACCATCGAATTCCCTACGTCTATCCCGTAGTGGGCCAGCATCTCTTTGAGACCACCCTGCACGGCTTCAATCATCAGGCCGCCGCCGAACTGCTGCGGCGAGAGGATGTAGTTGCCCACCGCCACCACAACCGCGCCGCCGCGCATCAGGTACTGGTCAATGGCGAAGCGCTCGGCGTCGCCCAGGCCCTGGGGGGCGATCACCACCAGCACGTCCACGTCGCCCGGCACGCGGCCAGTACTCAGGTCCACCAATTTGACGGTATAGTTCTGCATCAATTGCTGCCACACCAACTGCCAACTGGAGATGGGTTGCATCGTGCCGCCGTAGGGACTTTGTATCGGCTCTGTCGAGGGGTGCCACAGGCCAACCGTCTTGAGGAAGCCCGGCGCGGCGCGCTTCAGCACCGCTTCGATCTCGGCGCGCAGGTCGGCCTCGCTCATGTTGCCAGACGGATAGAACAGTTGTCCCTCGTCCCCGACCTGCAGGATGGTATGAAGATAGTAGGAATCAGGCGAGAAAAGCGAGACGGCGATCGGCCGCAGGCCGTAGGAATCGAAAAGAGTCTGGCGGGTGACGGGGCTGTTCGGATCATCAGGATCAATCATCTCGAAGGTGAACTTGCCCCCCGATTCTTCCCCGATCTTTTGCGCCACTTTCTCAATGAGCTGCGGCACCTCCGCCAGCGATTGCGGCAACGTCTGCGGGGTGACAAAGGCCGTCAGCCTGATGGTCTCCTCCATGCTGGCAAACACCGCATCCAGGCTCTGGAAGCCGTAGACAGCCTTTTTAATCGAGCGGGTCAGGTCGTATTCCAGGTTCCGCAAACCAACCTCCATCTCGCCGCCGCCAGCCGACTGTACCTCGATCAAGTCCTGGAAGCCCAGCGTGACCGACTGGTCGCCGTAGCGGATCAGGATGTCAAAGTAGGAACTGATCACCGACGATTCGTAGCGTCCGGCGATGCGGAAAGGCGTGGGGCGAATGCCGTAAACCTGATTGGCCTCCGCTTCCAGGTCTTCGTCTTCCCTGGGATCTACGATCTCGACGTTGACTTTGCCGCCCGAAGCGATCTCGTACTCGCGCATCATGTCGCGGATGGTCGGCACCAGCGGAGCCAGGAGGGGATGGGTCTTTTGGCTGAAGTAGCCCCGCATCAGCAGCGGCTCTTGCAGATTGCTGATCAGGTCGCGGGTGGTTTGGGATAGGCTGTACTCGCCCTGAGCGGTCAGATCGGCCCGCAGGCCGTGAACGGGGAACAGCCAGGTGTTGAGGGCCAGCAGGTTGGCGGCCACCAAAACCACACTCAGGATGGCGCTTCGGCGGTGGGCAGCCGTGCGCGGGCCCCGGCTCCAACGCTTGGCGTCCAGCGAAACCACGTTGGCCACCAGGAAGAACGCCGTCAGCGACAGGTAGTAGATCAGGTCGCGCAGGTCAATCACGCCCCGCTCGATGCTCTCGAAGCGGCTACCAGTGCCGATGGCCCGCAGCACCTCGCCGACGGCATCCCCCGCAAAGTCAGTCACCCCCGACGCGCCCAGCAGGTAGAACAGGCCGCAGATCAGAACGGTGACCATCAAGGCCACGATCTGGTTGTCGGTGCGCGACGAGACGAACAGTCCGATGGCGGCGTAGGCCGCGGCCATGAGGATGGCCGCCAGGTAGCCGCCCAGCACTGGTCCCCAGTCCAGGGGCCCCAGCATGGTCACTGTGAGGGGCAGGAAAAGCGTCAGCGCCAAGGCCACGGCGATCAGAGCCACCACCGCCATGAACTTGCCCCACACCAGGCTGGCCCGGCGCACGGGCAAGGTGAGCAGCACTTCCAGGGTTCCCCCGCGCTGCTCCTCGCTCCACTGGCGCATGGTCAGCGCGGCCACCAGGAAGATCATCAGCACCGGCATCCAGCGAAACAGCGGGCGGACGTCGGCGATGTTGCGGGCGAAGAAGGTCTCCGCCCAGAAGAACGAAAACAGGGTCACCACCAGGAAGGCTCCGACGAAAATCAGCGCCATGGGGGAGCCGAAGTACGCGCCCAGCTCTTTGCGCGCTATGGCCAATGATTGCTTCCATGACTCTTTCATGCCTCGCCTCCTTCTTCTTGCGATGCGTTCGCCGCCGTGGTCAGCTCGTTAAACACGGTTTCGAGGGTGCGAGCGTCACGGCGCAGTTCTCGCAGGGGCCAGTTCTTCTTGCGGGCCAATTCGTAGATTGACGAGCGAATGTCCACCCCTTCGGCGCCCCGAACCCGGTATTCCTGTCCGTCGGGCGTGGGATAAGCCTCGACGGTCTCGACTCCAGCCAGGGCCTTCAGATCGCCGGTGGCGTTGGGCGCGCCTTTAGCCAGCACCAGAACAGCATCGGTCGTGGCCGCCAGGTCTGCCAGGCGGGCGTCGGCCTTGACCTCGCCATTCAGCAGGATGATCACCCGGTCGCAGGTGGCCTCCACCTCAGAGAGGATGTGAGTGGAGAGGAGAACGGTGCTGCGGCTGGCCAGCCGTCGGATCAAGCGCCGCACCTCGACGATCTGGGTGGGGTCCAGGCTGGCAGTGGGCTCATCAAAAATTAGCAATTTCGGCTGGTGCAGAATGGCCTGGGCCAGCCCGACCCGCTGGCGGTACCCTCTGCTGAGTTCGCCAATGGTGCGGGTGAGGTGGTCTACCAAAGCCGTGGCGCGGACGGCTTCGGAGAGGCGTGCCGGCTGTTCTGCCGCCGGAATCTGGCGTAGGTCAGCCATCATCTTGAGATACGCCTGCACCGACAACTCAGGGTAGAGGGGCGCGTTCTCCGGCAGATAGCCGATCCGCTTCTGCACCTCCAGAGTGTCGGTCAGCACGTCCAGGCCGTCCACCGTCGCCTGCCCCTCGTCTGGCTGCAGGAAGCCGGTCAGCACCCTCATCATCGTCGTCTTGCCCGCCCCGTTGGGGCCCAGCAGACCGATGATCTCTCCGCTCTCGACACGAAAAGAGACCCCTCTGAGCGCCTGGGTCGAGCCATACGATTTGCTTACGTCGGTAACTTCAATCATATTGCTTCTTCCTCCGGAAACTCAATCTAAAAAGTCGCTTGCCAGCGACAGGGGAAATTATACACCCACTTCCGAGATTGTGCAAGTCCGGTTGACGTGGGAGGGTTTTTGTATTATACTATCTCTTGTCAGACTGTCCGACTGTGTAGGCTGGCGGAGGCAACGGATAGAAGCGGATAAACGGATGAGAGGGCGGCGGCTATCTGCTTATCCGTTTTCCATCCGCTGCGCAGATTGACGCGCTGGTGTATTAGTTGCGTGGGTTGACGGGGGAAGAGACCGGGATGATGCAGAGAAGGGTTTGGATCACGGAAACACGGAAAGGCGGAGGGCACGGAAGGGGCGTTTCCGTGTTTTCATGGTCTCCGTGCTTCCGTGATTCCAGGAGTTTTGTCAGTCATGGACGATAGCCTCGTGCGCATCACAGACACCGTATCAATCCCCATATCCGAGCTACGCTTCCGCTTCGCCCGCAGCAGCGGGCCTGGCGGGCAGCACGTCAATCGCTCCGCCACCCAGGTGGAGCTGCTGTTCGACGTGACCAGCTCGCCCAGCCTTGACGAGGTGCAGCGGCGGCGGGTGCTCAGCAAGCTGAAGTCGCGCATTGACCAGGAGGGCGTCTTGCACCTGGTCTCTCAGGAGACCCGCAGCCAACTCCGCAACCGAGAGGAGGTGGTGGAACGCTTTCAAGAGCTGATGCGTGACGCGCTGCACGTTCCCAAAAGGCGGCGGCCCACCCGTCCCACACGGGCGGCTCGCGAACGGCGGCTAGGGGAGAAACGCCGTCGCGGCGAGACCAAGCGGGACCGTCGCCCCGTGCCGCCCGATGCGGATTGATGGCCCGATTTTGGGAGAAACCAGGTTTTTGGCAAAAACCTGGTTTCTGAATCTTACACAGAAGGAGACTTAAATGAGCGAACAAACGACATCCATGGATCTTGCGCCGGGATCCCTCAAGGCCTGGTTCCTGGAAATCAGAGGGCCATTTCTGGCGCTGAGCCTGGTGCTGGCCCCCATCGGAACGGCCATCGCCTGGCACGATGGGAGCTTCAACTTAGGGTATTTCTTGCTATCCTGGGTGGGAGCGATCCTGGCGCACGTAGGCGTCAACGTGTTCAACGAGTACTTTGACCACAAGAGCGGGCTGGATTTTGAAACACAGAAGACGCCCTTCAGCGGGGGGAGCGGCATGCTGACCGCCGGCCTGATTGAGCCTCGGAGGGCCTATCTGCTGGGAGTAGCCTGCCTCTTCATAGACGCGGTGATCGGAGTCTATTTCGTCATCGTCCAGGGCTGGGGGCTGCTGCCGGTGATCGTGTTGGGAGGGCTGTTCGCTTACTTCTACACGCCGTACATCTCTCGCTGGCGGATCGGTGAAGTGGCGGCCGGTTTGGGGCTGGGCTCGCTGGTGGTGCTGGGGGCCTACTTCGTGCAAACGGGGCAATATACCTGGGAAGTGATCGTGGCCTCGCTGGCGCCGGGGTTCCTCACTGCCAACCTCCTGCTCCTCAACGAGTTCCCCGACCTGGAGGCCGATAGGCAGGTCGGGAGACGCAACCTGGTGATGGTCCTGGGGAGGAGCAGGGCGGCCTGGCTGTACACCATTCTGCTCGCGTGCACCTACCTCAGCATCGTGCTGGGAGTGGTTTTCAGGCTCATGCCCTGGCCCGCGCTGGTCGCTCTTCTGACGATACCCCTGGCGAGGAAAGCCATCCAGGGCGCGCTGCAGCACTACGACGACATCCCACAGCTCATCCCCGCCCTGGGCGCCAACGTGATAACCATCCTGGCCACCGATGCGCTGCTAGCGGTGGGCTACGTGCTGGCAACCGTGTTGGGCGTCTGAGCACCTCTTTCCAACCCCGAGCGATCGTGATCTACTGAGTTTAGGCAGTAGCGGTATTGCGAGAGGAGAACCCTATGCAAATCGAACAACCCCAACCTCACTCCGTCCCCTGGACCACCCGCGATGTCTGGCTAGGGCTGGCTGCCCTGGTGCTGTGGCTGGTCATTTCTGTTGCGGCCTCGGTCGTGGTTAGCCTCCTTTCGCTAGACGTGGATGTGGGATTGATGATCAGTTTGGCGGAGCTGCTGCTGTTGGTACCGGTCTGGTGGTTGACGGTGAGGAAATACAAGGTCGGGTGGAAGGCTTTGGGCCTGCGAAGTTTCAGGGGAAGGATGGTCGGCCTGGGGTGTGGCCTGATGATCCTTTCCTTCGCATTTAACCTCTTCTACAGCCTTTTTCTGGCCCTTTTCGGTTTGCGGATGCAAGTTGATCTGGTTCCCATTTTCGCCGAGCTATCTTCCCCCTGGTGGCTACTGGCGGGGGGAGTGATCGTTGCTCCGGTGGTAGAGGAAGTGTTCTTCAGAGGGTTCGTCTTCGCCGGCTTGCGCCAGCGATACGACTGGAAGAAGGCGGCCTTGATCAGTTCGGCCCTGTTTGCCGTGATCCACGTAACGCCGACCGCCATGATCCCCATTTTCATCCTGGGCTACATCTTTGCTTATATTTACTATCGCAGCGACTCCATTTGGCCCGCCATTTTGATGCACGTCTCCACCAATGCCCTGGCGCTGGGACTGGCCTACGTGCTGGCTAACACCAGCATACCTGTGTAGAGCTACTATCGGTTTTTCAAGGCCCTAAATTGGGAGATGATCTCTCATGAAAAGGCTTCTCAACCTCTTTCTTCTCGTCCTCTTGCTATGCCTCGTCGTTCTGATTGGCAGCGGCTCGGTCAGCGTTGCCGACATCGTGCAGGCGGCAAGCGAGCGGCCCTGCGAATGCGGGGACAAGTGCTATGGTTGCCCCTACGACATCAACGACGACTGCGTCGTTAACATCGTGGACATCATGAAGTTAGCCAGCCGCTGGAGCTGCGAATGTGATGATGAGTGCTACGAAGCTATGTACGACTTCGATCGTGACTGTGACATTGACCTCGAGGACATCATGGCCATAGCCAGTCGCTGGAGGTGCGAATGTGGCGGTGAGTGCTACGACTGCACAATCTGGCAGCCATCGGGCCTAACCCCCTGGCAGTTGCAGTTTACCGACCTGCCGGTTGACCAGTCGTACGACGTGGTCATGTACGACATTGACCTGTTCGACAACGATGCCAGCGTCGTGGCCTCACTGCACGCGCAAGGCCGCGTGGTCATCGCCTACTTCAGTGCAGGCTCCTGGGAAAACTGGCGGCCAGACGCCGACGACTTTCCAGCCTCAGTGAAGGGCGACAACAACGGCTGGCCTGGCGAGAAGTGGCTGGACGTTCGCCAGCTCGACGTCCTCGGCCCGATCATGGAGGCCAGGATGGACCTGGCTGTTCAGAAGGGCTTCGATGGCGTTGAGCCAGACAACGTGGACGGCTACGACAACAACAGCGGCTTCAACATCACGTACGATGACCAAATCGCCTACAACGTTTTCCTGGCAAACGCGGCCCACCAGCGCGGTTTGTCGCTCGGTCTGAAGAACGATCTCGGGCAGGTGGTTGACCTGGAGCCCTACTTTGACTGGGCGCTCAACGAGGAGTGCTACAACTATAACGAGTGTGACGTGCTGCTGCCATTCATTGACGCCGGCAAGGCGGTCATGCACGTCGAGTATGACGAGTCCACCGGCGCTTTCTGCCCGTGGAGCAACACGCACGATTTCAGCTCGATGAAGAAGAGGCTCAACCTGGATGCGTGGATGGATCCGTGCTGGTAGGGAGGCGGATATCTGACCAGCTTTCAAAACCTTTCAGGTCTGATACCAGTTGGGTGAACGGATTGCGGGGAGAACATAGCCCAGCTACTGGACGGCCTGCGGTTAAGGTAGGCGTTTAGTGATCTCGACTGGGCAATCTACTTTTCACGCGAAAGGCCAGGAAAGACGGAAACTACTTTCGTGGCCTTTCGCTTTTTGCACGGGAAGCCAGGTTAGACCACGCCCTCAACCTGCCGGCGATAGGCATCCATGTCCACAATCGTGCCTTCGACGCGAGCTTTTTCGGCGAGCTCTTCGGCCGCCGCTTCTACGCCGAGGGGGCGGAGATGAGCGACGGCGGCTACGGCGAAGTGTATCCTGAGGGGCTCTACCGTCTGCTCAAGCGGATGGCCGCCTACGGCAAACCCATCTACATCACCGAGAACGGCCTTCCCGACGAAGACGACGACCAGCGTCCGCGCTTCCTCTTGACCCACCTGGCGGCCATGCATCGAGCCATTGAGGAAGGCGTTCTCGTCAAGGGCTACTTTCACTGGTCGCTGGTGGACAACTTCGAGTGGGCCGAGGGTTGGACTCTGCGCTTTGGCCTCATTGCTTTGGACGTTGAGACCCAGGAGCGCACCGTGAGGCGCGGCGGCCAGCTCTACCAAGAAATCTGCCAAGCCGGCGCCATCACCCAGGACATGGTCAGACGATATGCCCCGGAGGTGCTAGACAAGATATTCCCTAGCTGATCATCGCGTTCCTCGTCACCTCGTTACCCATTGACTCGTTACTCATAAATGTTGATCAGGTCCCGGAGCATGGCCGCTGCCGTAGGCATGGGATCCTCTTCGTCAATGACGGCGGTGATGGTGCCGTTGATGTCGGTGTGGTAGACGATGCCCATCTGGTGGGCTGTGAGGCGGGCCAGAGGATGAGACAATTCCAGCCAGGTGGGTCGCACGCTCAGGCGATAGCCGCCGTCCTCTCCCTCTGCCTTCGCTATCAGCTTGATGACCTTACCGCTGGCCGCCGCCTGCTTCAGTTCCTCATGGCCGATGCCGGTGATGCCTTCCACCTCCACATCTTCCAGGCTAGCTGCCTGGCCGAGCACGCTCTGGGCCAGGATCACCAGTTTGTTGGCCGCGTCCCAGCCCTCCACGTCCAGACTGGGATCGGCCTCGGCGTGGCCCTGCGCCTGGGCTTCGGCCAGGGCCTCCGCGTAAGGCTTGCCCTTCTCCGCCATCTGGGTCAGGATGTAGTTGGTGGTCAGGTTCAGGATGCCCTCCAACTGCAGGATATCGGACCCGGCCAGGTCTCTTCGCCCAATGTTGACCGTGGGCAGTCCCCCCGCCACCGCGCCGCTGAAGGCCAACCTGACCCCTCTCTCCGCCGCCAGCTTGACGAGCCGCGAATAGGCCAACACCAGGGGCCCCTTGTTGACCGTCACCACGTGCATCCCCCGCCGCAACGCCTCCTCCATGCAGCCAAGCCCCGGCTGCCCATCCCGTAGGTTGGTGGGCGAGGCCTCCATCAGGACATCGGCTTGGGCCTGCCGTACCAGCTCCAAAGCCCCCATGCCGGGCCTGCCGAGCAGTGGATAGGCGGCCACTCCCCGGTCCTCCTGCTTCAGATGGATCACCTGTAGCAGGTCTAGCGTCTCGACTGAGTTCGACGAAGTCCGGTCGGCAGCCAGCGCCGCGCCGGAGCTGTCCGCCACCCCGACCAAGACCAACTCCAGGCCATATCGGGCGTGCAGGGTGTCCCCCTTGCGAGCGAGTATCTCCAGGAAACGCCGCCCGATGTTGCCCACTCCGATCAATACCAGTTTGACTTGTGTAACCGCCATAGTTCCTTCTCCTTTCACCAGGCTTGTAGGCGAAACCGATCACAGCATATCACAAAATCGCGGTGCTATCAACAGTTTGGGAGCGCCAGGCTTGCGCAGCGGTTCATCATCGTGGGGTAGCAGGTCAATTGTTGGCGTCAAAGAGATTTAGAGCTGACCAGCGTCGAGCCTCAGGCCAATCCGAAGAAGCTGCGTTGTTAGAGCTTGCTTGGTCATGCCCTTTTCCACTTTAAGAAGACTTAGTTTCTTGCTCAGTGCATCGGGGACCCAGATTCCATCCTTGGGCACGTGAGTCCCCAAGCGCTCCTGGGGATCCAGAAGCCCCAGGAGCTCCTGGTGCTTCAAGACCCTCCGAAGAAGCTGCGCTGTTAGATCTTGCAGGAACATGTCCTTTTCCACGGCAAGAAGCTTTAGTCTCGTGTTCAATTCTCTGGGGATAGAAATTAGCTTCATTACTATCACCTCCTGAACATGATTATAAGGAAAAAAAGAAAAAAGTCAAATTAAATAAAAAAGAATTTATAAACTCTGAGGGTTGCCTCGGTATCTTCTGTGTCCAGTCGCTTTTTCCGTCCTTTCGTGGTACAATATTGTCCATGAGAATCAAGGATTTCATCAAGCACCTCAAGCGACAGCGATTCTACAAGGGCCAGATCGCCCATACGCAGCACATCCCGCCCAGGCGGGCACGCTATGGGCGGTTGGACAGGCCATTGCCGCGCCCTTTGCGAGATGCCCTCAAACGAGCGGGGGCGGAGAAGCTCTATATTCACCAGGCTCAGGCCATCAACGCTGCCCGAGCCGGCCAGAACGTGGTGGTGGCCACCGCCACGGCCAGCGGCAAGACCCTTTGCTACAATGTGCCCGTGCTGGAGTCCGTCATCGGCGATTGGCGATCTCGCGCTCTCTATCTCTTTCCCACCAAGGCCCTGGCCCAAGATCAACTGCGCTCTTTGCGGGAACTGACCAGGCCCTTCAACAAGCTCAGGACGCAGCCCAGCTTGCGAGAGGTGAAGTTCGGCACTTACGACGGCGATACACCTCGATCAACGCGCTCTCGTCGGCGCAAGGAGTCTGCCATCATCCTCACCAACCCTGACATGCTACACCTGGGCATCCTACCCAACCACACCCTCTGGGCCCACTTCTTCGCCAACCTCAAGTACGTGGTCATTGACGAGGCCCACGTCTACCGAGGGGTGTTCGGCTCCCAGGTGGCCTGCGTCCTCCGCCGGCTGCGCCGCGTTTGCGACTTCTACGGTGCCAAGCCCCAGTTCATCTGCTGCTCAGCGACCATAGCCAACCCAGGCGAGCACATCGAGCGACTGATCGGTGTCTCCGCCCTGGTGGTGGACGACGACGGCTCTCCCAGCGGGGCCAAGGACTTCGTTCTCTGGAACCCGCCCTTCCTCGACCGGGCCAGGACCAGCCGCCGCAGCGCCAACTCCGAGGCCACCGACCTCTTTGTGGAGATGGCTCGTCAGGGCGTGCGCAATATCACCTTCACCAGAGCCCGCAAGGTGGCTGAGCTCATCCTCCGCTATGCCCGCGGAATTCTGAAGGAAAAGGACCCCAATCTCGTCCCGCTCATCAAGTCCTACCGGGCGGGCTACCTCCCTGAAGAGCGCCGCCAGATCGAGCGGGAGCTTTTCAGCGGCCAGTTGCTGGGGGTTGCGGCTACCAGCGCGCTGGAGCTAGGGGTGGACGTGGGCAGCCTGGACGCCACCGTCCTGGTGGGCTACCCTGGCACCATTGCCAGCACCTGGCAGCAGGCCGGACGGGCCGGGAGGGGCGTGCGGGAGTCCCTGTCGGTGCTCATCGGCCTGGACAACCCGCTGGATCAGTACTTCATGCGCCACCCTGGAGCTCTCTTTGGACGGGGCCACGAGCACGCCCTCATCGCCCCCGACAACGTCTACATCCTGGAGAAGCACCTCCCCTGCGCCGCCCACGAGCTGCCCCTCATCAACGACGACGAGTTCCTTTTCGGCCCCGGCTTCGTGGAAGCGATGATCAGCCTGGAGCGAAGGGGTGTCTTGATCTATCGGAGCGAGCGCTGGTACAACATCGGCTGGAGCTACCCGGCCCAGGAGGTGAACCTGCGCTCCATCTCGGGTTCCCGGTTCGCCCTCCTGGATGAGTCTCAGGGGTACCAGACTCTGGAGGAGATCGAGGGCTCTTCGGCTCTCTACCGGGTCCACCCCGGCGCCATCTATCTGCACCAGGGGGAATCCTACCTGGTCACCAACCTGGACTTGCAGGCTCAGGTGGCCTACCTGCGGCCGGTGGACGTGGACTACTACACCCAGCCCCGCGAGCTCAACGACGTGAGCATCGTGCGCTCCTTTAAGCACAAGCGGTTCCCCAAAACCGCCGCCTTCTTCGGCCAGGTGCGGGTTACCCAGCAGGTCATCGGCTACGCTCGCAAGCGGCAATTCAGCGAGGCCGTCTTGAGCGTGGAGTACCTGGACCTGCCGCCTCAGTCTTACGAGACCAAGGCCCTCTGGTTCGAGGTGCCCCCGAAGCTGGCTCGCCGCGTGGCTGGCCGAGGGCTGCACTTCCACGGCGGCCTGCACGCCCTGGAGCACGCCGCCATCGGCATACTGCCCCTCTTCGCCATGTGCGACCGACTGGACATCGGCGGCCTCTCCACCCCCAGCCACCCCGATACCGGCAGGGCACAGATCTTCATCTACGACGCCTTCCCCGGCGGGGTGGGCATCGCCGAGAAAGGGTTCGACATCCTGGAGGAGCTTTGGCGGGCCACCCTGTCGGCCATTGAGGAGTGCCCATGTGAAGCTGGCTGCCCCTCCTGCGTCCACAGCCCCAAGTGCGGCAACAACAACGAGCCTTTAGATAAAGAGGCAGCGGTGGTGATTTTGAGGGAGTTAATGAGTCAATGAGTGACGAGGAACGAGTCAATGAGGCAATGAGGAACAAGTCCATGCTCTCAATCCGTTTATTTCCAAATCCGTTGTAGTGGTTGACATTTTGCGCAAAAAAGGTATGATTATCGGGCAAGGAAAGGAGGTGACCAGTGCTCAGATTCGCCAAAATCATCGTTGCTATCACCGGCTTTAGCATCGCCCTCCTGGGCCTGCTGGCAGGAGCGTTGTATTTCATCCCCTCGCTCATCAGAGAAGGGGAGATTGACCTGGCGAGGGCAACCATGGGCGCTTCCTTCGTCGCCCTGGGTCTGGGGCTGGGACTTCCCCTGGCCTGGCAGGGTGTGAGCTCGCTGCGGGGCCGCCCCTCGCGACTGTTCCGCCCTCGGCCGGCGCGGGTGCTGGTTGCTGTCTTCGTCGTGGCTGTGATCCTCGGCCAGGTAGTCCTCACCCTTGACGTCGTGCCCGCGCTGACCTTTCCCCCTTTCTACGTCTTGGCCGCCGTCCTGCCCCCGCTGTTCTTCCTGGCCTTCGTTGGCCGTAGCCTGGCGGAGAGCGATACCCGCTGGCGGGAGGTGGTGCTTCAACTGGCCAGTGGCGCTTTTCTGGCTACCTTCGGGGCTTTCGGGTTGGAGGCTGTGTTTGGCTTGCTCATGATGGTGGTCGTGTTCGCCCTGGCGGCGCTGATGCCGGGCGGCGACGCTTGGGTACAGGAACTATCGGTCTATTTGCAAGATCCCCGCTGGCTTCAGAACCCCGAAAACCTTTACAGCCCTCTGCTATCCCCGCCGATCCTTATCGTCTTGGGTTTGATCGTGCTTGTCATCGCTCCAATGGTGGAAGAGATGTTCAAGCCCCTGGGCGTGGTCCTCATGGGCTATCGCCGGCCCAGCAAGGCCCAGGCGTTCCTCTGGGGCCTGACTGGCGGGGCTGGCTTCGCTCTGTCCGAGTCGCTTTTTAATGGAGCCGCCTCTTTGGAGGGCTGGGCCGGGGTAGCGACATTGCGCGTTGGGGCTACGGCCATGCACTGCCTGGGGGGCGGGCTGATGGGCCTGGGCTGGTATTACTTCTTCGCCACCCGACGCCCCTGGCGCCTCCTGGGCGCTTACGCCGCCAGCGTCAGCCTCCACTCCCTCTGGAACATCGCCGCTTCTGGCATGCTCGTGGTCTCTTTCTCCCTCACCTCCTCGCCGCCCGATGAAATCGGCCTGGCTCTGGGGAGTTTGGCCATCTTGGCTTTGATGGCCTTCCTGTCTCTGCTGGCGTTATCCACCATCTTTACCATTTTCTACCTTACCAGGTGGCTGCGAGTTCAGATGCCATCTGCTGTGCAGACCATCACACGTGATTAAGGAGGGACAAGCTTGACTGGAGATGAGATATTATCCCTGTTGCAGCAGGGCCAGGGACAGGAAATAGAATTGAAGACCGAGCGGGCTTCTGCTCGCACGTTGGCAGAATCGCTCGTGGCCCTGGCCAACGCCAGCGGCGGCGTGGTTCTGGTGGGCATTGGCCCTAAGTCGGGTAGGCCGCTGGGGCTGAAGGACGCCGAGGCGGCTCGCGACAAGGCTCTGGAGGCCGCTTTTCTGACCGATCCCCCCCTCATCATCCCCTTGCCAGAGATCGTGACCGTAGATGACGAGGACGTCCTGGTCATCACCGTCCCGCCAGGGCTGCCCCACGTCTACAGCTTGCGGGGAAAGTACCTGATCCGCGTTGGCGCTCAGAACAAGCCCCTGGCTCCTCGAAGGCTGCGCCGGCTGATCATCGAACGGGGTGAGGTGAGCTTCGAATCCCTCGTCCCGCCCGGTGCCACGCTCGACGACATTGATTGGGACAAGGCGGAGAGATACCTGGCCTTGCTGGAGGGGCTGATCGCGGCTACGACTGAGGAGGCCCTGCACAATCGCGGTTGCCTGGTGACGCCCCCCCTTCCTCCCCCCAAAAGTGGGGGGGGAAAGAGGGGGGGATATCGGCCCACCAACGCCGGCGTACTTCTGTTCGGCATCCAGCCTGAGCGTTTCGTGAAGTCCAGTGAGATTATCGTGGTTCGCTACGTTGGGCGGGAGATGAGCGACGAGTTCGTGCGAGAGGACGTCAGGGGAACTTTGCCCGACCAGATCCGCCGCGCTGAGGCATTTTTGGCCAGTAACATGAAGCGCGGGGTTCGGCTGGTGAGCCTGGAGAGGGAGGAGCGGGTAGAGTATCCCGTCAAAGCCGTGCGCGAGGCCATCGTCAACGCCGTGGCCCACCGCGATTACAGCATTCGCGGCGACGAGATACGCATCTTCATGTTCAGCGACCGCATCGAGTTCTACAGCCCAGGCCGCCTGCCAGGCCACGTGACAGTGGATAACATCGTCGAGGAGCGGTTCTCCCGCAACGAGGTCATCGTCCAGGTGTTGGCCGACATGGGCTTCATCGAGCACCTGGGCTACGGCATAGACCGCATGATCAAATTGATGCGGGATTACGGACTGCCGGCCCCGCGTTTTCAGGAGACGGCGGGCGGATTCCGCGTCATCCTCTACGGGCATGGGGAGGGGCTGGTAAGCGAGGAAATAGACCGGGGGCGCTGGTCCCACCTGGACTTGAACCAGCGCCAGGAGAAAGCCCTGACCCACCTGCTTGAAAAAGAGCGCATCACCAACCGCCAGTACCAGGAACTCTGCCCCGATGTCAGCTCCGAGACCATCCGCCGAGACCTGGCCGACCTGGTGAGCAAGAACGTGCTGCTGAAGATAGGCAGGAAGCGGGCTACTTATTACATTTTTAAGTGAACGAGGAACGAGGGGACGAGGCGATGAGGAATGAGGCAACGAGGAAATAACCCACAGGTATCCCACATATCCCACAAATATCCCACGAATATCCCACGAATCCCACAGAAGGCCAGGGACTAGAAATCCCTGGCTGAAGTTGAAAAGCGCCCTCAGGCGCTAGAATCAAGCCCTGAGGGGCTTTTTCAGTTTCAGACGTCGAATTCATTCGGCGGTCTACAGGCCTCGAACCCGCCCCATCACCTCCAGCACCTCCACCAACTCCCTCCGCCAAACACTTTCGCTCTGACGAAGCGGCAGCCGGAGCCAGCGCCGGCTAACCTGGACTCGCTTGCTCAGGCGTCTCCTCAGTTGCTCGCGCTCCAAATCCCTGTCGGTACTGATGACGATTTGTCCCTCTCGAACGGAGATACCTCGCACCTCGGCTCTAAGAGCCAGCGACTTGAGGCGCAGTTGGTAGAGCAGATTGGCGGTAGCTTCAGGCAGGTTGCCGAAGCGGTCCTGCAGCTCTTGCTCCATGTCCTCGATATCGTCCAGCGAGACCAGGCCCGCCATGCGGCGGTAGAGCCGCAGACGCAGGGGGGGATGGGGCACGTAGTCCCTGGGTATGAAGGCAGGCAGGGGCAAGTCAATGGAGATGGAGGGCGCAAGTGGGGCTGATAGGGGTGAAGGGGCCTCTCCTTCAGGCTCCTCTTTAAGGTTCTGCACCGCCTGGGCCAGGAGGCGACAGTAGAGGTCGAAGCCCACGGCGGCAATGTGGCCGTGCTGCCGGGTGCCAAGCAAGTCACCGGCTCCGCGAATCTCCAGATCGCGCATGGCTATGCCGAATCCGGCTCCCAACTCGCTGGCCTCCAGGATGGTCTGCAGGCGCTGGCGGGCTGTGTCGGTCAAGCGGTGGGGATGGTCGTATAGGAAGTAGGCGTAGGCCCGACGAGCGCCCCGCCCAACCCGGCCGCGCAACTGGTAGAGATCGGCCAGCCCGAACATATTGGCGCGGTTGATGATCAGGGTGTTGACGTTGGGGATGTCGAGACCGCTCTTGATGATGGAGGTGCAGACCAGGATGTCTGTTTTGCCCGCTGCGAAATCCAGCATCACTTGCTCTAGCTTCGCCACGGGCATCTGGCCGTGGGCGATAGCCAGCGTGGCTTCGGGAACTATGCGCTCCAGGCGCTGGGCGACCTGACGGATGCTCATCACGCGGTTGTGCACGAAATAGACCTGGCCGCCCCGGTCCAGTTCCCGCAGGATGGCCTTGCGGATGAGGGTCTCGTCGTACTCGCCCACGTGGGTCTTTACGGGGAGCCGCTCTTCGGGCGGGGTATCAATGGTGCTCATGTCCCGCACGCCCGTCAGCGACATGTAGAGGGTGCGGGGTATGGGGGTGGCGGTGAGGGTGAGGACGTCCACTTCCTTGCGCATCTGCTTGAGTTTTTCCTTGTGGGTCACGCCGAAGCGCTGCTCCTCGTCTATGATGAGCAAACCCAGGTCTTTGAAGGCCACGTCCTTTTGAATCAGACGATGGGTGCCGATGACGATGTCCATCGTCCCCGCCTGTAGCTTGCTCAGGATCTCCCCCTGCTCTCGGCGCGATCTGAAGCGGGAGAGCATCTCCACCTCGACGGGGAAGGGCTTGAGCCGCTTCTGGAAGGTGGTGTAGTGCTGCTGGGCCAGTACGGTGGTGGGCACCAGGATGGCAACCTGCTTGTGGCCCATCACTGCCTTGAAGGCCGCCCTCAGGGCAACCTCGGTCTTGCCGTAGCCCACATCGCCACAAATGAGCCGGTCCATGGGCTTGGGTTTCTCCATGTCGGTCTTGATCTCTTCGACGGCCCGCAGTTGATCCTCGGTTTCGATGTAGGGGAAGGATGCCTCCAGCTCGGCTTGCCAGGGGTGGTCGGGGGGAAAGGCGTGGCCCGGCACAATCTCCCGCGCTGCGTAGAGCTCCAGGAGCTCCCGCGCGATGTCCTCCACGGCTCGCTTGGCCTGGGCTTTGACCTGAGCCCAGCGGGCTGCGCCCAGGCGGTGGAGGGCGGGACGACGCTCGCCCGCCCCCACGTAGCGACTGAGGCGATCTGCCTGGTGAATGGGCACGAACAGCTTATCGCCCCCGTGGTACTCGACCTCCAGGTACTCCCGTTTCACCCCGTCGAGGGTCAGCTCAACCAGACCGTGGAAGATGCCGATGCCGTGCTCGAGGTGCACCACGTAATCGTCGGGGGCCATGTCGGCGAAAAATGCCTCTGGAGTCACCGCCCGCGGTCGGCGCACACGACGGGGCAGGGGCCTCGACCAGCCAAAAATTTCTGCATCCGTTAGTAAGCAGCACGTTACCGCTTGCCGCTTGCTGGTTACTGGCAGCCCTCTTCCAACTTCCAACTTCCAACTTCCAGCTTCCAGAATCCAGCCCTCGGCCAGGGTGCCCTGCACGATGGTCAGGCTGCGCGGTGGGGGCAAAACCCTAAGGGTCTCCGAGACCCTTAGGGTTTGCACGTAGGCTTCTCGCTCTCCCCACAGCGCGGCCAGGCGCTGGGCCTGACGGCTCACCACCACGATCCGCTGACCCTCCTGGAGCATCCTCCGCCAGTCGTCCAGCACCTGCTTGAGCCGCCCGCCGTAGCGGGGGCCTGGGGTAAAGAGCTGGCTCAACGGCTGTTCCTCCCCGCCATCGTATCCCAGCACCAGGGGATGCCTGTCCAACAGCGCGTCTTGCAGCTCGTCCCAGGTGAAGTAGGGGATGGGGAGCCCGTTGGGCAATTCGCCTGCTTCGAGCAGGGTCTTCTGAAGCTCCAGCGCACTGGCCTCCAGGTCGGCCATAGCTGCTTCCAACTCGGTCAGGTCATCAACAACCAATAATCCTTCGGTAGGCAGGAAATCTATGAGGTTCCCCGGCTGGGAGTAGAGATGGGGAATGTAGAACTCCAGGCCCTTGAAGTGCTGGCCTTCCCTCAGAGCTTCGAGGTTGGCCTCGAATTCGGCTGCCGCCGACTCGTGACAGGCTGAGGGGTCCAACTGCGCTGCTCGTTGAGCTGCCAACGGGCCATGTTGGGGCAAGGCTTCACTGGCTGGAACCAGGGTAAACGAGGATACCTTCTCCTGGGAGCGCTGGGTGTCCGGCTCGAAGAGGCGCAGGGACTCGATCTCGTTCCCGAACAGCTCGATGCGCACCGGCTGCGCGCTGTGGGGAGGGAAGACGTCAATGATCCCGCCCCGTCGGCTGAAGGTGCCCGGCTCCTGGACGAGGCTGGCCGGCTCGTAGCCCAGGGAGACCCAGTGGGCCAGCATCTTCTCCAGGGAGATGGGTTGGCCCTGCTGCAGGGTGTGCACGCCGGCCTGGAATTCGCGCCGGGGTATGGTTTTCTGCATCAGAGCGCGGGCTGAGGCGATGATGACGGGGGGGAGCAATTGGAAGTTGGAAGTTGGAAGTTGGAGGTCTTGTAACAGCGTGGCCAGGACCCGGATACGTTGCTGGACGGTCTCGATGTTCCAGGCGATGTGTTCGTAGGGCAGGGCGTTGGGCTCGGGGAAAAGCAGCACGCCCTCCGGCTTGGCTGACCAGAGGCGCAACTGGCTGTGGAGTTGGCTGGCCTGCTCTGGCCGGGCCGTCACCACCACCAATGGCTTGTCCAGGTCCCGCTGCAGGGCGGCGATGAGGTAGGGCCGCGCCGAGGACAGCAGGCTGAGGGTTAAGGGATGGGATAGGGAGCATGAGGCCGTATCCTGGGCCTTCAAGCCCCCGAGCAGCTCACGGTAGCTGGGTATGTCTTCCACGAGGGAGAGCAGGCCCGATAAATTCAGTTCGTTCATGCCAAATCTTCTCCAAATACCTTCGGGGGCCGATTGAGGTGGTTTCCCTGTTGAGTGTTGCTGGGTGGCTCTCTGGTGGATATGACAACGAATTGAAAGGATTCACCGAATCCACGACGCCGAATTCGGTAAATCCTCGAAATTCGATGTCATATCGCCCCGTTTCCGCTCGTACATCGCCCTCAGGAGACCTTGCCGAACGGTTCGCGTTTGTTGGGCGAAGGTCTCCGACCGAGCCCTACGCGAGGTCATCGCCCTGTTTCCTCTCGTACATCGCTTTATCCGCCCGGGCCAGCAGTTCATCAATGGAACAGGGGTGTTCGGGGTCGTAGCGCGCCAGGCCCACACTTAACGACAGCTTGTAGTGGCGATCCTCCCTTGCGTTGCGGGCCTTCAAATTCTCTTGCAGACGAGTGATGAGAACCTCGGCGGGAGACCCATTGGTTTCTATCGCCATAACCACGAACTCGTCCCCGCCAATGCGAGCGATGATGTCGGACTCGCGAAATGTCTCTCTGAGGACATCGGCGGTTTCGATCAAGGCCCGGTCTCCTTCGGAGTGTCCAAAGGTATCGTTGATCTGCTTCAGGCCGTCAAAGTCGGTAAAGAGCAGCACCATTCTCCTCTTCGCTCGCTCGGCCGCCTTTAACTGCTGTTCGGCCAGGGTGAAGAACCCTCGCCGGTTGAACAGGTCTGTAAGGTTGTCCAGAAGCGCCAGGGAGCGCAGCGTCTCCTCCATCCGCACCCGCTCGGTGATGTCGGTGTAGACGGCGACTGCCCCGATGAACTCGTCCCCCACCAGGATCGGGGACCCAGCCAAGAGGACGTCCACGGGAGAGCCATCCTTCCGATAACGGACGGTCTCTATGGGGGGCACTTCCATTCCGGCCATGACTACCTGCGTAAACTCGACCGCCTCCTCGAACACATCGGGGTTGGTGACCAGGTGGTCAATGTTTTGGCCGATCACCTCCTCCCGTGAGTATCCGAACAGCCGCTCTGCGCCTGAGTTCCATTCCACGATCCGATGGCGAGCATCCAGGGTAACGATGGCGTCGGGAGCGGCTCCTAATACCCCTTCGAGATACACGCGGCGCTCTTCGAGCTGTCCGAAGAGGTGAGCGTTCTCGATGGCGATGGCCGCCTGGTTCGCGAACAGGCTCAGCAGTTCCAAATTGGCTTGCGTGAAGCGCCGGATTTCCACGTTCTCCAGCACGTGGATCACTCCGGTTACCTGGCCCTGCCAGATCATCGGCGCGCTGAGTATGGCGGTAAAGGGTTGCTCCTCCTCGTAGACGGCGGCGCGGCCAGGCCAGGTACGGTAGTCGTCAATGATCAGCGGCTCTCCGGTCTCGGCCATCGTGCCGGCCAAGCCCTCACCGTACTTGAGCACCGTCCCGGTATAGTCACGCGGGGTGTTGTAGCTAACCACGCAACGGACCTCCCTCCGGTCTGGATCGCACAGGTACATCCCGCCGCCAGGGGCATCCAGCAGCCGTGCCGCGCGCTCGACGATGGTCTGGAGCAGCGTTGGCAGATCGTGCGGAGCGGTGATGTCGAGCGAGGTTGCGTGGAGAACCGCCAGCTCTTCGGCCCGCCGCTTCGTCTCCTCGTACAGCCGCGCGTTCTCGACGGCCACTGCGGCCTGGTTGGCGAAGGCAGAGAGTATGCGCTCGTCTTCCTTGGTAAACGCATGGGGCCGAAAGCTCTGCACGGAAATGACGCCGACGACCTTATCCCTGGCAAGAAGGGGAAAGCCCAGCCAGGATCGGGTCTCAGGCTTCCCCACCTGGCCCGGCACCGCCGGCAGGCTCTCCCCCTCCTTTTCGAAATTGCCGATGAAAAGGGGCTTCCTGGATTGGACTATCCAGGCCGTCAAACCGCCTTCGTCGAGCTTCCTGGTGAACTTTGGCAGCCATTCGCCCTCTTCGACGAAGATCTCGAAGCGTAGTTCCTCTCCCGCCTCATCGTACAGGGCGATGTAGAAGGTATCGAGGCTCATCAAGTGGTTGACCTGCTCGTAAATCACCCTCAGCGTCTTATTGAGTTCCAGGGCGGAGGTCACGGCCAGGCCGACGTCGTAAAGGCCAGCCATCTCTTCGTAGAGGCGAGCGTTCTGGATGCCCATGGCCAAACGGTCAGCAACCGCCTCCAGTGCCGCTACGTCCTCCTGATCGAAAGCGTCGAGGTGGATGCTCTGCACATCTAGAGCGCCAATGACTTCATTGCCCAGCTTGATGGGAACGCAGAGCTCCGATTTGGTGAGCACTTCCCCCAGGAAGCCCTTGGTGTAGTAGGGGGACTTGCTGATATCGTTGGCCAGCCACGCGTCGCCGGTTCGGGCGACGAAGCCGACAATGCCCTCATCTAAGGACTGGCGATAATCCCCCGCAACTATGTGCTCGAAGCCGCCGGAGACAGCCTGCATCACCACCTCACCGCGCTCCTCGTCCAGAAGGAAAAGGGCCACGTTGTAGTAGTTGAAGCTCTCCTGGATGGAGCGGGTCACTTCTTGCATCAGCCTGTCCGAATCCAGGATAGAGGCCACTTTCTCGCCCACCTCATTGATCAGCGCCAGTTGGGTGGCCCTTCTTCTCTCCTCTTCGAAGAGCCTGGCGTTCTCAATGGCTACGGCTGCCTGGGCAGCAAACGCCTCGGCCAGCCGGGCGTGCTCCTGGGTGTAGAACTCCGGCTCACTCTTGTCCAGGGCAATCATCCCCACCAGTCGCTCGCCGATCAGCATCGGTACGCCCAGCCAGGAGCGGATGACGGTCTGCATGTGCGGGCCTTTTTGAAATCCCTCGTACACGGTCGGGGCATCCTTCACGATGAAGGGGGCTTGGGTGCGGATCACCTCTTGGTTGGGGTTGTCGCCATCCACGGGGAAGAGGGTGCCCAGCAGGTCTGGCAGGTTGGGAAAGCCGCGCCCGCCCACGATCTCCATCTGGTCCTCTCTGAGCAACTGGACTGACGCGCTGTCGTAGGGCACCACCTGCTGCAACTGGGCCAGGATGCGCTCGATCACCTCGTTTCGATCCAGGGCGGTGGTTAGTGCCAGCGCGGCCTCCCGCAGCGTCTCCTGCTCCAGGGCGCGCTGTCGGGTCTCCTCATACAGCCGGGCGTTATCGATGGCGATGGCTGCTTGATCAGCCAGCAGCCCCAGGACGCGCAGTTCGCTTTCATCGAACACGTGCGGCCTCTCGAAGGCGACGTTCATCACACCCATCACCCGCTCGCCGATGCGCAGCGGTAGGCCGACAATGGAGCCACCCCATTGGTAATCTCGAAAGAGCGGGTGGCTGTTAACGTCGGGGACGACGATGCGTTCCCCGCTGCAGGCGACAGTGTAAGTCAGGCCCTGCGGACGGGGCTCGGCGTAGGATTCCTTCTGGCGGCCATCCTCCCACAGGGCGGCACCGAAGGTCAGTCGCTCGCCATCGTAGAGGAAAATGTGGACGTCGTCAGCGGCCACCAGTTTGAAGGCATGGTCGAGAATCGCCTCCAGGATCGGCTGCAACTCCAGAGCGGAGGTCAGGTGCAGGCTAGCCTGGCGCAGGGCTTCGAGTTCTGCGCTGTGCCTGCGCTCGGCTCCATACAGCCGGGCGTTCTCGATGGCGGTGGCGGCGTGGTCGGCGAAGACACGCAGGGCCTCGGCATGAGCCTGGGTGAAGAAGCCGGGGGTGGCGCTGTCCACGTTGAGGAAACCGATCACCTCACCGCGCACGATGATGGGCGCAGCCGCGTACGAGCGCAGCCACTCCGTCACCGGGATGCGCACCCAGTCAGGACAGGTATCAGTATCAGGAATGACCATCGGCTCCCTGCTCTCCAGCATTTGCTGGAGGTTGGTCACCTCGGGGATGCGGAAAACGACTGTCGAGACGAACTCCTCCGTGCCGAAGCGCTCGTAGCCGCGCCAGCGGACGACGCGTGCCTGGTCGCCCTCGATGAGCATGATGTTAGCGGCATCGTTGGGGACGACGCGGCTGACCTGCTCCAGGACGCGGTCCAGCACCTGGTCGGGATCCAGGGTGCTGCTGACGACGGCGGCCGCCTCCTCCAGTGCTTCGGCCCGGTCACGCTGCTCCCGCTCCGCCTGGAAGAGCTGGACGTTGCGGATGGCGATGGCCGCCTGGTTAGCTATCGTCTGGGCCAGCTCGATATCTTCTTGGCTGAAGACGCGCTGTTTCTTTGCATCCAGGCCGATGCTGCCTATGGTCTCACCTTTGACCACCAGGGGCACGATGAGCATGGATTTGATGCCCAGCCTGCGCATGGTGTCCCGAACCCTGGCTACCAGGGGATCCTTCAGAGTGTCCTCGATTATCAGAGGTTTCTGGTCGGCGATGATGCGCTCGGCAGCCAGATAACCTTTAACCTGGAAGCGTTCGGCGGTGGCCCCCCAGTCCGGATACTCGGCCAGCACGTGTCCCCACTCCTTTTCCTTGTCGAAGATCAGGATGCCGCTGTGTTCGACGCCGAAAAGTCCCACTAGCTCCCGGACTGTGGTATTGAGAACTTCATTCCAATCCAGGAAAGAGCTAATGGCTGCCGAGACGCGGTTAATCACAGCCAGCCGTTTTGCCCTTTGCTCCAATTCTATGGTGTGCTGCTTGGTCTCTTCATGGAGCCGGGCGTTCTCGATGGCGATGGCCGCCTGGTTGGCGAAGGTCATGAGTTTCTCTGCATCTGCCTCATTTAGCTCCTCCCGTGTTGAAGCGAAGATGCCTCCTATCACCGCCCCTCTTGCCAGCAACGGTAGGCCCAGGAACGTTCTGGAACCTAGAATCCCTTGCAAGGCAGAACAAACCGGCCTGCTCAAGAGAGGTCCCGCTAGCTCGTGGAAATTGTGTTTGATGGTTATCCGACCATCCAGGAGGTTGCTCGCAGCCTCATTGAAATCGCTTCTCGCTGGAATCTTGAGCTGGATCACTGGAAAACCAATTATGGCATTGATCCTTTTGAGGATCTTGGCCCTTGTGGAAACTGCCCTGCCTTTGAAAACCCCCTCTTCTTCGTCCAGCAGGAACATGATGGCAGTATTACAACCGAGTCCTTGCACGACGCCATCTGCCGTTAGTTGCAGCACCTCTTTCAGATTCAACGCGCTCTGCATCATGGTAGCGGTGATGGCGTTGAGAGCGGCTAGCTCCCGGTTGCGCCGCTCAATCTCCTCCTCCGCTAGCTTGCGCTCGGTGATGTCGCGCCCCACCGATTGGTACTCGACGAGGCGGCCCTGCTCATCGTATATCGCCCGGTCGGTCCACTGCTGCCAACGGATTTCCCCGCTGGGCGTCACAACACGGTGCTCGTAGTTTCCAACGGGGTTCTCCAGAGACAGGGAGGCCATTTGCTGCCAGACGAATTCCCGGTCCTCCTCAGGAATGAGTGGCATACAGTTATGGCCAATCAACTCCTCCAGCCTCTTGCCGAAATAGCGACAGTAAGCTTCGTTCACAAAGGTCAGCGTTCCGTCGGGCTGGAAACGGCAAATCAGTTCCGTTTGATCCTCGACGACAGCGCGATAGCGCGCCTCGCTTTCTCGCAGCGACTCCTCCGCCCGCTTGCGCTCGGCATCCGCTGCTTCCAGTCTAGCGATCCGTCGGCGCATTTCTGCCAGTTCATTTATGAGCTGCTCTTTGGCCTTATGCTCATCTTTCATCTTGTGTACCTCCCGAAACAGGAAGTTATGGGTTCAGGTTGTACCTGTTCATGGCAGCCGCGATGCCTTCGGCCAGCCAGAGCTCGACGGCGGAAACAGCTCTCTCGTAGACCACATCAATAGTGATCCGCTCGTCGGGGGTGAAGTCGTCCAGGACGTAGTCCACGGGGTCGCCGTGGACAGGGCGGCCTATGCCCACCCGCAAACGGGGGAAGCCGTTGGCGCCCAGGTGCTCCATGATTGATTTCATCCCTTTGTGCCCACCAGACCCGCCCTCGGGGCGTAGACGGATTCGGCCCACCGGCAGGTCGAGATCGTCGTAGATCACCAGGATGTTCTCATGGGGCACTTTGTAGAAGCGGGCCATTCGCTCCACCGCCTCGCCGCTCAGGTTCATGAAGGTCTGGGGCTTGGCCAGGATGACTTTGAGGCCGGCGATCTGACCCTGAGCCAGCAGGGCCTTATGTTTTCGCCTGCTGAACGACAGGCCCCAGGCTTCGGCCAGGCGATCGAGGCACTGAAAGCCGACGTTGTGTCTGTTGCCGGCGTATTTTCGGCCCGGGTTGCCTAAACCAACGATAAGTCTTTCTATGCTGGGTTCACCCTTTTGCCACAAACGACTCAAAGCTTGCATCATCTCACGTTTCACGTCTTCACGTTTCACGTTTCACTCCTCAGAACTGCGCTATCAGCCAGGAGATGAGTCGCCGCAAGGTGGTTATGACGGCCATCAGCAGGAACAAGCCCATGGTTCCGCCTGCGCCGTAGAGCAGGGCTTTGCCTAACCCTTGCGCGGTGATACTGAGCCCGGTCCCTGTTTGCGACTCCGGCGTGACCCCGGCCGGCCCAGGGGTGGAGGTGGGTCGGGGGGTGGATGTTGGTGGCTGCTCGATGATCACCGTGGGCGTGGGAGGCAGGGGGGTGCGGGTGGCCGGCGGGGTTGGCGTTGCCGTCGGCGTCTCCGTCGGCTGGGCATTGACCACCGAGATCTGGCGCACGTAATACTCGTCGTAGTTGCCGTCCACACGAACAACCCTGAGCCGCAGGCTGTAGGTCCCATCGGACACCAGGGAGGTATCCCAGGCTTCCAATCGTCCATCAGTGACCTGCGCTTCGTGAACATCCCCCACCAGCATCCACTGATCGGTAGGGTTGGGCTCCGGCGCATAGTGCACCTCATATTTCCAAAAATTGGGGGTGGTGGCCGTGCCTTTGATGACCAGCAAGCCGCGCACCACGTCGCGATCCTGAGGAGAGGTGATGACCGCTCCTTGCTGCGGCGGAGCAGCCTCGAGCCTCACGAGTGAGAGCCCCATAAAAAGGGCGGCAAGCAAACCGAGAGCTAAAATCTTCTTAATCATCTGAACTCCTTCCAGGTCTTGTTCCGCTATAAGTTTATCACAAAAAGGCGTTGATGACAAGGTGGGCATTATTGACCACATGCAGAAATCCTGCTATACTTATACCTGAGAAGTCAGGCATCCCCGGGCGCGGCCTTGACGGCCCGGGGACGGGCCTTGGAGCTTATATCATAATTCCAGTATTACTCATTGCCTCGTTACCCAAGACTCCGTAACCATTGCCGCTCTTCGGTGTTGTAATAACAAAGCACTGAAGGGCCGCAGGAAAGGGCTCTTCTGTGGTGGAAGAAAACGAAGAGATTTTGGTGGAGAAGGCCAAAGAGGACCCCGCGGCCTTCGGTGTCTTATACGGAAAGTACGTGCGGAAGATCTATAGCTACATCTATCGCCGCACCGGCAACCGCCACGACGCCGAAGACCTCACCTCCAGGACTTTTCACCGCGCTCTCGCTAACATAGATCGCTACGAGAACAAGGGCTTGCCCTTCTCGGCCTGGCTCTATCGAATTGCCCACAACCTGGTGGCTAACTGGCTCCGTGACCGCAGCCGGCACCCGGTTATCTCCCTGGATGAGTGGGCCCTGACCAGACAGCGTAGCAGAAGCAGCGCTCCGGAGCATCAGGCCGAGGCCAACGAGGAACGAGAGGCCCTCCTCGAAGCCATCAAGCGGCTCCCTGCCGACCGCCAGCAACTGCTCATCCTCAAGCTCATGGAGGGGATGTCCAACGCTGAGATCGGCCAGGTACTGGGTCGCAGCGTGGGAGCTATCAAATCCCTGTACTTCCGCATCCTGATCGCCCTGAGAGAAGACCTGGAGAAGTGGGGATTTTGAGAAGGAGATACCAGTGAGAGGGATCGAAATGGAGGAGGAAGGATGAAAGTATTGCTCGTTCAACCGGAGGACCCCTCGAGCCTGGTGGGCTTCACAAGGCTGGCTCGCGCTGAGCCGTTGGCGCTGGAGATCCTGGCTGCCACCATCCCCGAGCATGAGGTGAAAATCCTCGATATGCGGGTGGACCCCAACCTGATGGGGACCCTCCAGGGCTTCGCCCCCGACCTGGTGGGGGTGACGGGTTACACCACCAATGTGCCCCGTATGCTATCCATCTGTCGGGAGGTCAAGGAGCTAGACCCGACCGTTTTCACCGTCGTCGGCGGCCATCATGCCAGCCTCTGCCCCGAGGACTTCGATTGCGAGGACGTAGATGTTATCGTGGTCGGCGAGGGCGAGGCGACCTTTCCCGAGTTGATTGAAGCAGTGGCTGGGGGCTCTGATTATCACCGTGTGGCGGGGATCATCTATCGCCGAGACGGGGTACAGGTACGCACCGCCCCCAGGGACCCCATCGTCCTCGACGATTCTCCCCTTCCCGCCCGACACCTCGTGGACGACTATCGAGAGGAATACCACTTTCAGTTCTGGACATCGCCGTATCCCGTAGAGACAGCTAGAGGTTGTCCCTACCGCTGCAAGTTCTGCTCGGTGTGGGCCTTTCACCGTGGCAAGTGTCGGGTCAAGTCGCCGGAGCGGGTACTGGAAGAACTGGAAGGCCGGCTAGGTGATGTGGTGGCCTTCGTGGATGACAACTTCCTGCAGAGCCTGCCGCGGGCGGAAAGGATCTGCGAACTGATCAAGGCAGCGGGCATCAGGACGAGGTTCTGGATGCAGGCCCGCAGCGATAGCATCGTCAGGCGCCCTGACCTCATCGAGAAGTGGGCGGGGATTGGCCTCTCGACCGTGCTGGTGGGCTTCGAGAAGTTTCGAGAAGAGGAGTTAGCCGACCTTAACAAGAGAAGCACTGTCCGCACCAACGAGGAGGCAGCGCGCATCATGAACCAGAACGGTGTGGACATCTGGGGGGCCTTCATTGTTGACCCGCGGTGGACAAAGCCCGACTTCGACGCCCTGATTGATTACGTGCGAAGACTCAAGATCGGCTTTCCCCAATTCACCGTCCTAACCCCACTGCCCGGAACGGAGTTCTTCAGGGAAAAGATCAACGAGCTGACCACTCGAAACTACGAGTTATTCGACTTCCTGCACAGCGTTCTGCCAACGAGGCTTCCCACCAGGGAGTTCTACGAGAACATGGCGCAGCTTTACGCCAGCACGACGATGAGCCTTTCGGAACTCAAGGAGCGGGTGAGGGCGGGGCGCATCCAGGTCTCTGCGTTGAAGCGGGTTAAGAACCTGCTCGTTGACCTAACCAACCCGCTGGCCTACCTCAGCGGTGTCAAACTGTAAGGGCTTATTATGTCCAAGGGAAAAGAGGGGGAAAGATGATCAAAATCGTCACCGACAGCACTGCCGATGCCCCTAAGGAGTTGATGTTAGATACAACTCTGCTTATAGATAGCACCACCGTCATGCCAAAGGAGTTCATAGAAGAATACGGCGTTACGGTAATTCACGTGCCCATACATGCTGAAGGGAAAGAGTATAGGGACGGGGTTGATATCACACCTGAAGAATTCTACTCTATTTTGGAGACATCTAAAGGACGCCCGTCCACTGCCGTGCCTGGGCTGGGAGAATTCCTGTCGTTTTACAATGACCTTCTCGCAAAATACTCGAAGATAGTCTACCCTACACCTAGTTCCAGGCTCACCGGGGTTTTCAATGCCGCGATTCAGAGCGCAAGGCAAGTAGAGGGTGCCCAGGTGGTAGTCATTGATCCTCACGAAGAATTTTTTGAAGAGGGGCTGCACGCTGTTCATTCCAGTGATCCTCGACTAGAGGATAGATTGGCCGAGATAGGAAAGTTGACTGAGCCGATCATTGTGGTGATGAACACGGACTTTGTTTCAGGAGGCGCTGGTCTGATAGCGATCGAAGCCCTCAACGCCATCCATGAAGGAAGGTCTATTGATGCAGTCGTTGGGAAGATGATCGAGGCCAAGAGAAAGACGGGCCTATACTTGATCCTCAACACCCTGGAGTACATAGTAGATAGAGTCGGAGAATTGCAAGCCTTCCTGGGCACCTTGTTGAAAATAAAACCCGTACTAATGCTAAGGGACGGTTATCTTGAAGACGTGGCTAAAGTGAGAGGCGAACGGAAGGCTAGAAGAAAGATGATAGAGCTGGTCAAGGAAAAGGTGGGCGACACAAGAATAGATGTTTACGTATTACATTCATTAGTAAGAGAAAAGGCGGAGGATTTCCTGGAACAGATAAAAGGTGAATTGAACGTTGGAAACTCGTATATTGATGACATCGGCTCTTCTGTCGGTAGATACATTGGCAGAGGAGGTTTGGCTGTAGCTTATATTAGTGTGGAGTAACTACCCAGCCGCCCCCCCTAACCCCCCAGTCCTGGGGGGGGACCATTCTACTCCCCCCAGTATTGGGGGGCTGGGGGGAGTGCCAGGGTGTGCCATCAATTCATGATCCAAAAGAAAAGAGGGGGAAAGATGATCAAAATCGTCACCGACAGCACGGCCGATGTCCCTCAAGAGTTAATGGAGAAGTACGACATCTGGACGGTGCCCATCAACATTCAGTTCGGCACGGAAACCTATCAAGAAGGCATCGAAATTGACCGCCCGACCTTCTTCCGCAAGCTCGAAGAAGTCATGCCCACGTCGTCACAGCCCTCGCCGGGGCAGCTCGTCGAGGTGTATCGGCCCTTGGCAGAAGATGGCCATTCCATCATCTCCATCCACATCACTTCCAAGCACAGCGGCACCTACCAGTCGGCGGTGCTGGCCAAGTCTATGCTGCCTGAGGCCGACATCGAGGTCTTCGACACGCTGTCTATTTCGATAGGGACAGGCTACCAGGTGCTGGCCGCCGCCAGGGCTGCCGAGGAAGGCAAGAGCATGGGGGAGATCATCCAGGCCTTGGAAGGGATACGGTCGAGGATAAACCTTTATCTCACCCCGGCTACTCTGAAATACCTTCAGAGGAGCGGGCGGGTGGGCAAACTAGCCGGAGCGCTGGGCGCGTTGCTCGATCTCAAACCCGTCATCAAGGTGGAGGACGGCGTGCTGGAGGCTTTCCAGAACGTGCGGACTAGAGGCAAGGCCATAGATCGCCTGGTGGAGTTGACCGAGGAGGCGGTGGGCACGACGGAGCCTGTTAAGCTTGGCATCCCCCACGCTCAAGCCCCGGCTGAGGCAGAAGAATTGAGGCAGCGACTGGAGAGCACCTTCAACTGCGACGAGATGATCGTGGTGGACCTCTGTTGTTCGCTGACGGTGCACGGTGGGCCAGGCATCATCGGCATCGTCTCGTATAAGGTCTGAGGGACAACGGACTGGTGGGATTCAACGGACTGGTGGGAAGAATCCGTAAATTCTGCGTATCCTGTTCTGATTGAGGGAGGGTTTGGCTTTCGAGGGGGAAGGCTATGGAAGAGAAAGTGTTAGCCGAGATATTGGCAGCTCATGCCGATCAATTAAAGAAAGGCCAGGGGAAGGGAAGCGATTATCTCGCCATGTTTCCTGAGTACCGGGAGAAGCTCAAGCCCTTGCTGGAAACGGCGGAGAAGGTCAAAGAGGTGCTGGAGCCGGTGGAGCCTGCGCCAGCGTTCTGCCAGAGCTTGCACGATGATCTGCTGGCTGCTGGTCAGCGGAGACTGGCCGAGGGAGTGCCTCAACTGGCCAGAAGCCCCGGAAGGCAGATCCTCATCCGCGCAGCGGCTCTGGGCTCGGCTGTTTCCGTGGCTGGGGCACTCGCTTATCTTATCCGCTCCCGCGCGGCTGCTGAAGCCCAATCAGCTTCGGCTGCATAACGTTAACCTTGTGTTCTGGTCCCCCCCTGCTACGAAGGGGCGTCCTCGCCCCGATTTCGTGGCCAAACTGCCCTTAGACGGGGCGAGACGCTCCTTGGTAGCGATTTTTAGCAAGTACACATGGAGGTAATAGATGAGATATTCCGGAATCACCGGTTGGGGCAAGTATGTCCCTGAGAGGATTTTGACTAACCAGGACCTGGAGAAGATGGTACAGACCAGCGATGAGTGGATCCTGGCCCGTACAGGCATCAGGGAGCGGCGGATAGCGGGGCCAGATGAGGCGGTCTCGACGATGTCCCTCTCCGCCAGCCAGGATGCCTTGGCGGTGGCCGAACTGGATCCACGAGACCTGGACCTCATCATCGTGGCTACCTCCACCCCTGACTACCTTATACCCTCTGTCTCCAGCATGCTTCAAGATATGTTGGCAGCCCCTCATGCCGCTGCTTTCGATCTTGCCGCCGGCTGCACAGGCTTCGTCTACGCCCTGGCCTCCGCTCACCAGTTCATCGCTGCTGGAACCTACGACAACGTGCTGGTCATCGGCGCCGAGATCCCCAGCCGCTTCGTGGACTGGGAAGATCGCGCCACCTGCGTCCTCTTCGGGGACGGAGCCGGTGCCGTGGTCTTGCAGGCCAGCGAGGCCCCCACAGGGGTTCTCTCTTTCACCCTGGGCTCCAAGGGTAGCGAGTACGATGCTCTCATCGTGCCCGCCGGCGGCAGCCGGAATCCTCCGTGCCAGGAGGCCCTGGACAAAGGGATGCACTACATCAAAATGGACGGAAGACGCGTCTTCAAATTCGCTACCAAGATACCGGCCCAGGCGGCCGTCCGGGCCATTGAGGGCTGTGGCTTGTCCATGGACGACATCGCCCTTCTCATTCCCCACCAGGCTAATCTCAGGATCATCCAGTCCTTCGCCAAGTCCCTGGAGATGCCTTTGGAAAAGGTCTACATCAACATTGACAGGTACGGTAACACCTCGGCCGCCTCTATCCCCATCGCCCTCTGTGAGGCGCTAGAGGAGGGGCGGGTGAAGGAAGGGGACAACATCCTCCTCCTGGGCTTCGGCGCCGGCCTGACCTGGGCCGCCGCAGTGGTGACAGTCGGAATGCCCCAGGCGGTGTCCTGGCCCATCTCTTGGCCGTTTGCGTCTCTGAAGGACCGCTCCTTCAGTAGCGTCAGATCTCTGGCCAGCGGCGCAGTTGGTGTTCTGGCGGCTATAGTTGGCGCTCTTCTGCTCCCCCTGTATTCCAGCACAGACAAGCGGGACTGACAAGAAGGCCCTGCTTTTCCGATGCCCGCCCAGCCAGGGCGGGCATTTTCCTTTTTAGGCCAAATTGAGTATAATACTGGTATTGGAGGTGCTGTCGAATGGAAATCACTTGGTATGGGCAATCTTGCTTCAGGCTGCGGGACAGGCTCGCCACGGTGATAACCGATCCCTATGACAAGGGTATCGGCTACACCCTGCCGAGGGTTCGGACTGACATCGTGACCGTCAGTCACGATCACCCTGATCACAACTGCGTAAAAGGGATCAAGGGCCAGCCCAAGATCATCGTCGGTCCCGGCGAGTACGAGGTCCGCGGCGTCTTTATCACGGGCATCCCCACTTTTCACGACCGGAAGAAGGGGGCGAGCCGGGGACGCAACACTGTTTTCCTCTTCGACTTCGAGGGGTTGACGGTTTGCCACCTGGGCGATTTAGGCCACGTGCCGACTCAATCCCAGGTCGAGGCTTTGAGCGATATAGACGTTTTGCTCATACCCGTGGGCGCGGTTTCCACCATCAACGCTGCCCAGGCGGCTGAAGTCATCAGCTTGCTGGAACCCCGCCTGGTCATCCCTATGCACTACAAGACCAAAGCGCTGGAGGTCAAGCTGGATTCGGTGAGTAAATTCCTTAAGGAGATGGGGCTCAGCAAGTTAGCTACCCAGGAGAGCCTGAAAGTGACCAAGAGCAGCCTTCCCGATGAAACGCAGGTCATGCTGCTGGACTACAAACAGTAGACGGAGGAACGATCATGAAAATCTTTTCGATGAAGGTCTTTGTCATTGGACTTTTGACCCTGAGCGCGATTTTTGCCCTCGTTGGCTGTGGTGGCGGTACGCCTACGCCGGGGGGTGACCCCCTGGCGCACCTGGAGGCGGGGCGTGACTACTTGCAAGCAGGCGATTTGGACAAAGCCATCGCCGAGTTGGAGGCGGCTGTCCAGGCCGACCCGACCTCGACCGAAGCTCACTTTCGTCTGGGCAATGCCTATGCAGGGGGAGGCCAGTTGGACAAGGCCGCCGAGGAGTTCAAGGCGGTCCTGGGCTTGGACGCCAATCACGCCGACGCCCACTCCAACCTGGGCGTGGTCTACTATCAAAAGGGGCAACTGAGCGAAGCGGTGAGCGAGTTCCAGGCGGCTTTGGATATCAAACCAAGAGACGCCGAGGTGCATTATCTCCTGGGAGCGGCCTACGTCCAGATAGGGAGGATGGACGAAGCTGTCAAGGAGTTCAACGCAGCTCTGGAATACGACTCCAACCTTCCTGAGGCTCATTTCGGTCTGGGGACGGTCTATAAGCTCCAGGGTAACAAAGAGGAGGCCATCAAATCCTTCGAGCGTTTTCTGGAGTTGGGCCCTGCCCAGGACCCACAGGCCCAGGTTGAAGCCGAACGACAGCTCAGAGAACTTAAAGGGCAATAAACAGGAGCTTGGATGTATCAAAAAACTGTCCTCGATAACGGCTTGCGGATCTTGACTTCGGCCATACCCCACACCCGCTCAGTGAGTATCGGCTTCTTCATCGGCGTGGGCTCACGCTACGAATCGGATGCACAGAGCGGCGTCTCTCATTTCATCGAGCACATGCTCTTCAAAGGCACGGAAAAGCGGCCTACGGCCATGGATATCGCCGTGGCCATCGAGGGAATCGGGGGGATACTCAACGCAGGCACCGGCCTCGAATCGAGCCTCTACTGGATCAAAGTCGCCCAGTCCCATTTGGATATCGCTATTGATGTGTTGGTGGACATGCTCCGCCATTCTAAGTTTGATCCAGACGAGATCAACAGGGAGCGTCTGGTGATCGCCGAAGAGATCAACCTGACCCTGGACACGCCCGACAGTCTGGTTTTTCTCCTCATGAGCGAATTGGTCTGGCCAGATCACCCCCTGGGGCGCGACATCGCTGGTAGCAAAGAGGGCCTCAGCACGCTGGACCGAGAGAGCTTGACGACTTACTTGGAACACTGCTACCAGCCGGGCAACACCGTGATCAGCGTGGCTGGCAACATCGAGCACGAAAAGGTGGTGGGGGGAATAGCTGCCTTTTTGGGCGATTGGGCCGCGGGCGAGGCCGTTTCCTATCGGGCAGCCGAGGATAATCAGACCGAGTTGCGCCTGCGAATTCACCACAAAGAGACGGCGCAGGCTCATCTCTGCCTTAGCGTCCCTGGGATTCATCGGGACCATCCAGATCGCTTCAAGCTGCGTTTGTTGAATACCATATTGGGGGCGGGGATGAGTTCTCGCCTTTTCACTGAGATCAGGGAAAAGCGCGCCTTAGCCTACAGTATCTATTCCTACGCCAGTGGGATGCACGATACTGGAGCGGTGGGGGTTTACGCTGGCGTTGATCCCAGGCGGATCGAAGACGCGATCGTGGCCGTTTTAGCGGAGTGGGACAGGCTGAGGCAGGAAAGTGTGCCGGCCAACGAACTGACCAAGGCCAAGGAGTTCATCAAGGGGCGGTTGTTGCTCCAAATGGAGGACAGTTTCAGCATAGCTGCCTGGTATGGCCGTCAGGAGGTGCTCTCACCTGAGGTTCTGACAGTGGACGAGGTGATAGAAGCTATAGAGGCCGTGACCGCCGCCGACGTTCAGCGGGTGGCTCAGGGCCTCTTCCTGGGAGAGAGGCTTAACCTGGCTGTGGTGGGGCCCTTCGAAGATGAGGAGGGGTTCCGGGAGTTGCTTGAGTCGTGGTAAAACTGTTGATGAGTTGGGACATCAAGGCTGGCTTGGAAACAGTCTATTTTGATTTTATCGTTAACGAATTTGTGCCCGGCCTGCTCAAGTTGGACATTCAGCCGACGGAGGCATGGTACACCGTCTACGGCTCCGGCCCCCAGATCCTGACCGGAGCGGTGGCCGAGGACTTGGACACGATGACCAGTATCCTGGATAGTGAGGAATGGCACGAGCTGCAGAGTGAGCTTCTTGCCTACGTTGCCAATTTTGAATATAAAATAGTGCGCGACGCCGGCCGGTTTCAGCTATGATCAGGCTGATGATCGGAGCCTACACGCTCGCGACGGATCCCTTCGACAGGCTCAGGACAAGTGCCAAACCCGTCGCTCAGCGGCTGGATCTGGCGGTCCCGCCGGAGCGTTGATGGTCTACTGCACTTTTACCACCACCGTGGCATCGCTCCAGAGCTTCTCCAGTTGATAATAGCCCCGCATGATGGGTGAGAAGACGTGAACGATAACACTGCCGTAATCCACCAACAGCCACCCCGACGATGATTCCCCCTCGATGTGCAAAGGTCTGACTCCCTCCGCTTTTGTCTTCTCTGTGATCTCACCTACAATGGCTTTGACCTGACGCTCACTCTCCCCGCTGCAGATGACGAAGTAATCGGCCAACAGGGAAATGGAACGCAGGTCCAACAAAATGATGTCGGAGCCCTTTTTGTCGGCGATGGCGTTGACTATTTGCCTGGCCAGCTCTATTGATTCCAGTTTGTTTCCTCCCTCCCTCTGGTCAGATGGTCGTTGGTCAGATGGTCTGGTAGTCCTTCAATCAGATGGTTTCTGGTCACTGATCATTCGGGCGATTTCCCCGCGCATTTTGGCCCAGTGGGTGCCCCGCCAGTAGATCCGGTCGCACTCAGGGCAGAGGCTGAAGTGCTCTTTGGTTCGGAATATGTAGGGTGGAACACGTCCCTTCACCGATGGTTTCTCGACCTCCTGGAGGGGCGTGTTGCAAACCGGGCAGCGGGAGAAGGGCCGTTCGGTCTCCAGATTCAGTTCGGAGATAACTTGTTGGAGCTGCTCTTCCAACTCCTCGCTCTCGACGAAGAGGCTGTTCAGCCCGCGCCGGCGCGTCAACTCTCCATCGCGGGTCAACAGGATGCGCCCTCGAGCACGGGCCAGGCGCACCAGTTCGTTGTCATCCAAGTCAGGAAAGTAGGCCGTATCGTAGCCCAGGAGTCGTAACCACTTAGCCAGTCGGCCCAGCATCCCATCGAGCAGCAGCTTCATTGGCCTTTATCGGGTAGATGCAAAACTTGGTCTTCTCTCTCCCTCATCTTCTGATCATCGGCCTCCTCTTGATGATCGTAGCCCAGGAGGTGCAGAATGCCGTGAATGACCAGCAGCTTTAGTTCCTCCGTGACAGCGTGGCCTAATTCCTCGGCCTGGGCCAGGGCCCGCTGGTAAGAAACCACGACATCGCCCAGGTAGGGAGGGCTTTCTGGCGCGCTCACGAAGTGCTCCTCAACCTCAGCGCACTTGCTCCCATACCCTTGGTCCTCTGGCTCAAGGATAGAGGGCGGCCCAAGTACAGAGCCAAAGGCCAGGACATCGGTGGGGGCATCCACATCACGGAATCGGCGATTCAGTTCGCGAACGGTTTCATCGTCGGTTATGATGAGACTTAGCTCTGTTCCCTCTGCCACCTCTTCTTGTGCCAGAACCTCTGCGGCCACGCGACGAAGGTCTCCCTCGTCAACCTCAGCTCTGAAACGGGGAGCAATCTGGATGGTTATTTGAGCTTTGAGCTTTGAGCTTTGAGCTTCCCTCATCCCTCCACCTTGGCCTCTTCAGGGTACTTGATGCGGGGATGGAATACGCCCTGCAAGATACTGACGAAAGCACCTCTTACCTCGTCCAAATCGTGCAGGGTGAGGTCGCACTCATTCAACTGTCCGTCCAACATCTTGCTGCCGATGATCTTGTGTATCAGCTCCTCGACTCCCTCGAGAGAGTCGGGATGCTCACCCCGCACCGCAGCCTCGCAGTTATCGGCCAGCATGATGATGGCTGTCTCTTTGGTCTGAGGCTTAGGCCCCAGATAGCGGAAATCCTCCTCGTTTACTTTGTCTCCATCGCTTTCGAGAGCTTGCCGGTAGAAGTAGGTGGCCAGGCTAGTCCCATGATGTTGGGCGATGAAATCACGTACTTTGCTAGGCAAGCGATACTTCTTAGCCAGATCCAGGCCGTCCGTGACGTGGCTGATGATGATCTGGGCGCTGGTTCGCGGGTCGAGGCGGTCGTGCACGTTCGCCCCCTCCACCTGGTTGTCCACGAAGAAATATGGCCGGACGGTCTTGCCTATGTCGTGGTAATAAGCTCCCACTCGGGCCAGCAGGGCGTCGGCCCCGATGCGCCCTGCCGCCTCTTCCGCCATGTTGCTGACCAGGATGCTGTGATGGTAGGTGCCCGGCGCTTTGAGCAGTAGTTGGCGCAGGAGGGGATGGGTAGGGCGGGCTAACTCCATGAGCTGCAAAGAGGTAGTGATGTCGAACAAAGTGCCCAACAGGTAGAACCCGGCCAGGGTTATGCTGGCCGATAGCCCCCCGTTTACCAGGCTGAAGCCGGCCAGGGTCAAAAACTGCACCGCGTCGTAGTCCTGCTTGGGTAGGTGGAAGGTGAGGATCACAGCCAGGTTGGCCAGGGCAACGTAGATTCCTGCCCAAAAGAAAGCATTCAACTTCTCGACCCTGCTTAGGCTGAGGGATGCGATCAGGCCGCCTACCAGGGCGTAGGTCGCCAGTTCCAGGGAGCCACCGGCCATGAAGCCCACGATGACGCTGAACAGGACTGTCACCGTGATGGCCAACTGAGGACCCAGGAGCACTGTCAACAGCATGGACAGAGCAGCGGTAGGGAGAAGATACGACCGGGTGGCCTGGTCGGACACCATCAGCTTGGCCGTCAGGATGAACAAGACCAGCAGGAGAAGCAACAGGAGCAGACGGGGCCATCTTACCCAGTATTCCGACCGAAAACGGACAAGGTACAGCCCCAAAATAATGGTGGTCAGCAGCACTAAGATGATGGTGCTGACTACTCCCTGCCATTCGATCTCAGCTTGGCGCAGCCCCAGGGCACTGAGGGCTTCCACGTCGAGAGAGGTGACGATGTCCCCTTCCCGCAGGATGATCTCCCCCTCCGCGATGGTTCGGCTGACGGGCTGCACGCTCTCGCGGGCCAACTGCTTGGCCTCGTCTGTCTTCTCGGCGTTGTAGAAGCTGTTGGGTTTGATGAGGTCTCTGGCCAGCTCGCTGACAATTCCGGCCTGAACTTCGGAGAGATCGAGGCCCACCAGGGTGGAGACCCTTCGCCTGGCCTGATCCAGTTGACTCTCTCGGATCTCCTCCCTCATGGCTTCATCAACCACGGATATGGCCTCAGCTTGCACCGCCTGCCAATTCTCCTCGGAGAGGCTTAGTATCTGGTCAATGATCGCTGTCGAGAGGCTGAGGTCGGGGATAGCCTCGATCCACTGCCTTTGCTGCTCTGGACTGGCATAGGAATCCTGGCGCACTGAGTCCATGTAGTCCAGGATCTGGCGGGCCTTGGTCACCTGTTGGCGAGCCACGCGGGCATCAGGGGGATCATATATGTCCTTCACTGCTGCCGCGGCCCTGTCTTTGGCCTCCTCGGTCAAGATTTGGCTTACATAAGTGGTCTCGCGGGGCGCGCGAATATCCGAGTCGCTGACGTCCCCCTCGTCCAGAATGATTCGATCCACAGGCAGAAACTCAAAGATCAGGATGCTGCTTATTACCAGGACGAAGACCAAACCGACCAGGATGGCTCGTACCACTATCCACCAGGTGACACCTTTTTTGTCGGGCATTGACCTACGCTGGTCAACGTTGTTGGTAGCAACTGCTGACACTTTAAGCCCTCTTTCAGGAAACTGATACTTTCAATAGCAGAGGCGGCTCCCATGCCGCCGGTTCGTGGGCGTGGGAGCCCGCTCTGCTCAGGATTTGGATCTACTGAAGCTGATACTTTCAACAACGCAGGGGGAGCACCTGAGGCGCTCCCCCTTTGTTAACGTATCTCTAAAGCGAATCCATTGAATTAGCGAAGGACCACACGAAGATACCTCCACAAGATGAGAGGAGCTCTCACGTCTTGCCAGCCAAGAGCTCTTTCACCACCTGGCTGACGAGCTTGCCGTCGGCTTTGCCCTGCATTAGCGGCATCAGCCGACGCATAACTTGGCCCATCTGAGCCGGGCTGGCGGCCCCGCTCTCTTCGATGATTTGGCGGGCCTGGGCTTCGATCTCCTCCTGGCTCAGTTGCTCCGGCAGGTAGGCGAGCAAAATCTGTAGCTCTGCTTTCTCCCGATCTGCCAGGTCCTGCCGGTCGCCTCTCTCGAACTCATCAATGGACTCACGGCGCTGCTTGGCCTCTTTGGCGATGATCGCCAGCAACTCCCCTTCCTCCAGCTCGCGCCTCTTCTCGATCTCGGCGTTTTTGATGGCGGCCATGACCAAGCGGAGAGTGGATCTGCCTAGTTCATCCCCCTGCCGCATCGCTTGTTTCAGGTCTTCTGTTAGCTTGTCTTTTAGACTCATGCTGTGCTGGCCCGAAAACTCTAGTCTCTCTGTCGTTGGCTCTTGCGAGTTTGCCTGCGGCTCTTGCGTAGTTTCGTCGCTTTCTTCCTCTTCTTAATCACGCTGGGCTTCTCGAAGAAACGGCGGCTGCGAACTTCAGATAACACTCGATCAGTCTGGACCTTCTTCTTGAAGCGCTTCAAAGCTCCCTCGAAGGACTCGCCTTCTCTGATCACTATCCGCGACACATGATTCCCCCCCTTCTCGTTGATCTCTAGTAGTACAGAGATTATAGCCCCAGCGGGCTTTAATGTCAAGTCTGGTTTCGTCGCGTCATCCCCGCACCAGTTCCAGCAGCCGCCCCCACGCCATCTCCTCCAGATCGGCGATTTCCACCAGGGGCTCGGTCGTTTCCGGGAGCACAGCGGCCGGGTCATCAGTCTTCCAGCCCCGCTTGAAGATTGCGGCGACCTCCTGCCAGCGGTCGCCGATGTGCTGGAAGGCGTCCGCGCTCTCGTTCAGGCGCGCGTCGCCTGTGATCTCTGCTGCCTCGCGCAGGAAGCGGCCGAACATGTAGCGGAAGATGCCGCCGCCGGTGCCGCCTGTGGCGTCAATGAAGATAAAAGTGTTGAATAGCGCGAAGCGCAGTTCGTCCTCGTCCATCTGGTCGGGCCACTTGAGCGCGCGCTTGGCGGCCTTGCGGATGCCCTTGACGCCGATGTTGCTGATGGGTGGCTCCAGCATCCCTTTCGTCTGTTCAGCGATGGCCTGGCGCACCTCGTCGGCGGTGGGCTGGCGCTTGTTGCTGAAGTCGAAGGTGTACCACTTGTGCATGGGCGGGAAGGGCTTATAAGTGGAGCCGCGTGCTTTCGCCAGATCCTCCATCGGGACCGGATGCACCCCGTCGCGGTCGGCGATGAGCACCTGGCGCGTCTCCGCGTTGTATCCACAGATCACCACGGCGTGCCCGCCGAAGTGATAGTCGCTGTCGCCGAAGTCGAAATAGGGCAGGAAGCCCATGTCGCAATAGATCATCACCGGCTGGCCCGCCTCGAGCATCTCCAAGAGCGTCCGCTCTGCCTTGCGAGCACTGGAGGTCGTGTACGACTCAACCACCACGCCGGTGCGCCTGCCGGTGGTCTTCTCCAATCCCTCTTCGCCTGGCCGCTCAAAGTTGGCCCGCCCTCCCACAATGGGTGGAGCGCCCTTCATGTGCCAGTAGATGAAGCCGACCCCGCCGCCTATCCCCAGCAGCATCTCCTCGCTGATGTCGTGGTCGTTGTAGGCGTAGACGTGGCGCATCGAGCCGGTGACGCAGTGGTGCGTCTTCAGCGACTTGAATCCTGCGAGTGGTTTGAGTGTCATTTCTATGTCTCCTCTTTTTCCACTATGACGTCGTAGATGGCCTGCAATTCCTCCTCGGAGTAAAAGTGGATGACTAGCCTGCCCCCGCGCTTGGAACGAAAGAGTTGCACCTTGGTGCCCAGCGCTTCCCGAAACCGATCCTCCAACGCCCTGGTCTCTGGTGAGGATGACTGGTCCGGACGCTTGGGCTTCGGCCCGGCGACCAGGCGACGAACCGTCTCCTCTGTCTGGCGCACGTTCAAGCCGCGCTTGAGGATGGCTTTCCAAAGCTTTCGTTGTTCATCCGGCTCATCCAGGCCCAGCACGGCCCTGGCGTGGCCCTCGGTGATTTGGCCCTGGGCCAGGCTGATTTTTATCTCATCTGGCAGGCGAAGCAAACGAACCGAGTTGGCCACTGCTACCCGGCTCTTGCTCACCTTCTCCGCCACCTGCTCCTGGGTCAGGCCGAAGTCGTCCATCAGGTGCCTGTAGGCCGTCGCCTGCTCCAGGGGGTTTAGATCGGCCCGCTGGATGTTCTCCACCAGGGCCAACTCCAACATCTCCTGGGGAGTTGCCTCTCTGATGACGACGGCCACCTTGGCCAAACCGGCCAGCTTGGCAGCCTCCAGTCGCCTCTCGCCAGCGATGAGTTGATAGCGCTGATCCTCCGCGTCCGACGTTTGGCTAACGATGAGGGGCTGGATGAGGCCGTGCTCGCGAATCGAAGCGGCCAGTTCTTCAAGTGCCTCTGGAGCCATTCTTTGGCGAGGTTGCAGGGGGTTGGGTGATATGGCGTCAACGGGTACCTCGCTGGGGCCGGGTTCGCTGATAGGGATGAGAGCTCCTAAACCTTTGCCCAAGCCTCTCTTTTTGGCCATGATGATTCCTCCTGCGTGAAACGTGATGATTTTACGTCGTGCAAAGCCTTACGTTTCACGTTTCACGTTTTACTCGCCTGTGGTAACCGAAACTTTGGGAGGTTGTGAATTCTGGAAATTCCTAATTCCCTCGTCGCCCATTATCAATTCCTGGGCCAGGTCTCGATAAGTCAAGCCGCCTGAGCTCTGAGGGTCATAGCTAAGGATGGTTTCCCCATGACTTGGGGCCTCACTCAGGCGGATATTCCGTGGGATGATGGTGTCGAAGACCTTATCCGCAAAATGCGTGCGCACCTCCTCCATTACTTGTCTAGAGAGGTTGGTGCGGGTGTCGTACATAGTCAGCAGCAGTCCTCTTATTCTCGAGCGAGGGTTCAGATTGTCCCGCACCAGGTTTATGGTGTAGATGAGCTGGGTCAAGCCCTCCAAGGCCAAATATTCACATTGGACGGGGATAATGACACCGTCTGTGGCTGCGGTGAGGGCGTTGATGGTGAGGAGACCCAAGCTGGGCGGGCAGTCAATCAGGATGTAGTCGTAGCGTTCGACCACCGGGGCGATAGCTTTGCGCAGAAGATGCTCGCGAGCCAAGAGGCCAACCAGCTCCACCTCGGCTCCGGCCAGGGCTGGCGTGGAGGGGACGAGTTCCAGACAGAAGTGGTCGGTCAGGAGAATGATTTCGGTAAGAGGAATCTTGTTGATGAGGGCGTCGTAGATAGAGAGAGGCAGGTTGTTCTTGTCGAAGCCCAGGCTGCTGGTGGTGTTGGCTTGGGGGTCAATGTCAATCAACAGCACTCTCATGCCACTAAGGGCAAGATAGGCACCCAGGTTGATAGCGGTGGTCGTCTTGCCGACGCCACCCTTTTGGTTGGCCAGGGCGTAGGTCTTGCTCATAGCATCGAAGCTCAAATACTGTGCCCATACCAAGCTAACCTGAGCCGGAGCCTTTGGGCACAATGGTCACCTTGCGCCGATCGCCCTTGCCTATGCTCCTTGTGGTCACGATGGGGTGGTCGCGCAAGGTCAGGTGGATGATGCGGCGCTCGTTGGGGGGCATAGGCTCCAGAGCTACCGGTTGGCCGCCGAAGGCTACCCGCTCGGCCATCCTCTGGGCCAGTTGTCGGAGCGATTTCTCGCGGCGGAGTTTGTATTTCTCCACATCAACCACCAGATTGACCCAGTGCTGCACCTCCCGGCTGACGATGAGGCGGGTGATGTATTGCAAAGACTGCAAAGTCTGGCCGCGCCGCCCGATGAGGACTCCCAGATCGTCGCCCATTATGTCCAGGATGAAGGGCGGCGCATCCTCGTCCTGAGGCATTTCCTCCTCAGGCCTAATAAACACTTGAGCCTTCACCCCCATTTTGACCAGCAATTCCTGTAGTGTTTCCCTGGCTATCTGCTCCGTGTGCTTCTCAGGGAGCGGCGTCTCTTCCTGCGGCTCGGCAAAGCTGAGGCGGATCAGAGCTTCCTTGGCTCCAATTCCCAACAACCCCCGGCTTCCAGGGTCCAGAACCTCAATCTCTACTTCGTCTTCGGCCTTCCCTAACTCAGCCAGGCCCTTGGCGATGGCTTCTTCCACCGTGGGCGCGCTGACTTCGATGCTCTTTGCTTGTCCTTCCATCCTCGCTTACTTTCCTTTCTTGTCTTTCTGCTCGCCCTTCTTCAGGCCTCTCGGCAGCGAAAGGCTGCCCTTGCCAGAGATGAAGTACTGGGTGGCTATACCTACCAGGTTGGATATGACGAAGTAAACTGCCAGCCCAGAGGCCAGAGACATGGTGATAAAGCCAAACATCAGAGGCATGGTGATTTGCATGCTCTGGGACATTGAGGCTGCCTGGGAGTCGGTACTGCTGGGTGTGGCGGCCATTTTCTGTTGAAGCCAGGTCGTGGCCACCACCAGAATTGGCAGGACATAGGTGGGGTCGGGATAGCCCAGGTCTAGCCACAGGAAATGGCTCCCCAGGGGCACCAGTTGCGAGAGGCTGGCCGAGGCGAATTTGCCCAGGCTCACCATCTGCAAGGGGGTGTTGGCCAGAGCTTTGACAATGGATTGATAGAAAGCAAACATGATAGGCAACTGAAGAAGCATGGGCAAGCATCCCATCACAGGATTGATGCCTTTTTCTTTATAGAGCTTCATCGTTTCCTGCGTTTGCTTCTCTTTGTCCTTGGCGTATTTCTTGCGGATCTTTTCGAGCTCCGGTTGGAGTTCCTGCTGGACTTTCGCCGAGCGCTGTGCGGGTAGAGTAAAGGGCAAGGTGATCAGCCGCACCAGCACGGTGAAAACGGCTACGCTGAGAGCGAAGTTGTGGCCCAGCACATTATACAGAAAGAGCAAGCTGTTAACCATGACTTGAAGCAGAAGGTTCCATAGTTCTGACACGAAAGCTACCTCCTTTACTGTTCCGTCCGCGGGAAAGCCCAGCGCTGGTTGCCGTTATCTGCATCCAGGGCGTAGACTCGCCCGTCTTGGGAACAGGTGTAGACTACCCCGCCGGCCAGGACCGGGGGGGTGAAAATGCTTGTCTTGGCGGTGAACCACCACCGCTTCTGCCCGGTAGCGGCATCCAGGGCGTGGAGTTGTTTGTCTTTTGAGTCTGAGGCCACGTAGAGCAGGCCCTCGGCGGAGGCCAGGCCAGCCACGACCGCGCCCTCGGTGGCGAACTCCCATTTCTTCTGGCCGCTGGTGGCATCCAAAGCGTAGACCAGTTTGTCCATGGAGCCGACGTAGACGATATCGTCCACTACCAGAGGCTGACCCCAGACCCAGCCGCCCGACTGGAACTCCCACTTCTTCTGACCGCTGGCCGCGTCCAGGGCGTAGACCTTGCCGTCGTAGGCGCCGAAGTAGAGCAGTCCCCCGGCCAGGGTGGGGGTAGCGGCTATCGCGCCGCCGGCCTCAAACTCCCACCGTTTTTGGCCGCTTTCGGCGTCGAGGCTGTACATCTTATGATCCATGGAGCCGATGTAAACCTTGCCGTCGGCTACCAGTGGCGTGGCCCAGACCCAGTTGCCGGTGGTGAACTCCCAGCGCCCGACACCCGTGGCCGCCTCCAGGGCGTAGACTTTGGAGTCGGCGGAGGCCAAGTAAATCGTATCGCCGGCCACCGCAGGCCCGGCGATGATGGGCTTTTGAGTGGCGAAGACCCACCGCTGGTTGCCCGTGACCGCGTCCAGGGCGTACAGATTGTTGTCGGTGGAGCCCACGAAGACCAGGCCTTCCTCCACCGCCGGAGCAGCGTAGAAGGGCCCCTTTTTCTCTTCACCGGGAAACTCCCACTTTTGGTTCCCCGTCTCCGCCTCCAGGGCATAGACCTTAGCCCCGGTGGCAACGTACACGATATCCTCGGTCACCGTCAGTCCAGGCCAACTGGTGGCGGGTGCTCCGCCGCGACAGCCTGTCAGCAAGGCGACGATTATAAAGAGCCAAAGGACGATTTTAGATCTTGTCATAACCTTTCTCAAAACTCGGACCTCCTGTTTTTATGATCGCTGTTCTGATTCCTTCTAGCTTTGCTTCACGGCACAGGATCGTATCCTCCGGGATTAAAAGGGTGGCAACGGCTGATGCGCTTGATAGCCCCATCCAACCACCCCTCAGGAGGCCGTACTTGTCAATGGCTTCGTGTACACGTACTGGGAACAGGACGGTCAGCCCTCTTTGGAATGCAACGTTGCCGTTGCAACTCGCGCGCGGCGTGGTCGGCGGACAGATGTTTGCGGATGCGCTTTCTCCTCCAAGACCTGTTGGCGTTGCTTCAACCATTGCTTGAACGAACGCTGGCTTTCACCAGAGGGTTTTCCTAATACCAGGCCCTCAATGCTTACATCTTCGTCAAGGTCAGGCCAATGGATGCCTTCCCCGTTACCAATCAGACGCCACCTGTTTCGCTCCTCTGGCGTGCCATGCCAAAGACGCGGATACCATGCCAGAGGAACAGAAATCGTGCGTCCGTCGGTCAGGTCAACAATGAGCGCGTCTTCGGTAACAGTAATCAAGACGGTTGGCATGGTTCCTCACTACGGCTGTGATTTACATATCAGCTTTGACTTAGGCGGCTATTTGCTCTGCAAGTGCCACGTCTTCCATCCAGGCAGGTGTCAGACCGTAGTAGAGAACGTCCGGGTCTATGTCCGCTCCGTTATCCCAGGCAATTGTGCCTCCCTCAACCTTCATGGAACGAAACACGGCCGGATCACTCCGTATAGGCTGGAAAACGGGACCGTGCAGGTAGGGCTCAAGGTCAAGCTCTTTTTGCGTGTCGTCTTCAAACTCCAGTCGTACTCTAAACCGCTCTAAAGGTTCTACGGCTCGAACACGTACCAGGCGTCCCAAGCGTTCCATTGGAGGTTCCCTCCCTTCTCAGTCAAGTGGTTTAATGCTTCTCAGCGGTAGGCTCTGTCGCGCTCTGTCCCAATTTTTCATCAGTTCAGTCCGATGAAGAGTTGTCCACTCCACTACCAAAGCATGGGCACGGCGGGGAAGTCTACCCCTCAAAACTTCGATGGTCTCAATTCTGTAAACGGCTTCATGCTCGCCATACTCAGTGTGGAAGTGAGGTGGCGAATGGTCGTTGTAGAACATGCGAATCACGATGCCGAAGAATGCACTGATGCGAGGCATGCTTCCTCCCTGCTTCACGGCACAGGATCATACCCTCCGGGGTTGAAAGGGTGGCAGCGGCTGATGCGCTTGATGGCCATCCAGCCACCCTTCAGGAGGCTGTACTTCTCAATGGCTTGGTATGCGCAATGGGAGCAGGGTGGAAAGAAACATCGCGCTATTGCAGGGCTGTTTCCTGGCGGGTGGCTGCTGAGTCTGCTTTAGCCGCCGGTTCGTAAATCCTTCTTCCTTCATGAATGAACTGCACAATCTCAGCCGCGGTGATGCCCAAGTCTATGCATTCCACATCTAACGGAGATCCTACCCTAGTTTCAGGTCTGATTACAAAGGTTTGCCCGTCTTTGCGCTTGATCTTGACCTCTCCCTTTTTAACTGCCTGTTCCAGCAGTGACGCAAGCTTTTGCCTGGCTTCCGAATAAGTATACACTATCATTTGACCACCTCTATGACTCTTGCCTTCATCCTCTTGGCTGCACTGACCAGCTTTCGATCCAAGGATATCAAAGGCGATTTGTACTTCAAGGCACATCTTATCAGATACGCATCATAGGCATAGATGCCAAGTGTATCAGCTATCTGGAGCGACTCTTCTAGCTCCACATCTACAAACCTGATTGGAATTCGCTGGTATAGCTTGACTGCTTGTATAGCTTGCTCTACCTTTATCCTCTCACGTCTCAACATCGCCGAGAAGGCGTTGCCAATCTCCCAATGAACCGAGCGTGGTGCAATAAGGTCGGCCCCTGTTGTCAACTCCACCAGCGCTTCCCTTTCTGGCTCATTAGCGATGACTGCGATAATAACAGAGGTATCTACGACTATATCCATGTCGGCTCTCACAAGTAGCATTTAAAGTGTACAATTGTACACCTTGATTGTAGCATACTTGTCAATATCATGCAAATCATGTGCTTGCTTTCGCCGCCCAACGCCAGATGAGGCTGATGGTGGCTTCGCTTCACGGCACAGGATCATACCCTCCGGGATTAAAAGGGTGGCAGTGGCTGATGCGCTTGAGGGCCATCCAGCCACCCTTCAGGAGGCCGTACTTCTCAATGGCTTCATAAGCGTAGTGTGAGCAGGAGGGCTCGAAACGACAGGTGGGGGGCAGGACACGGGAGAAGGTGTTTTGATAGAGTTTGATGATGTTCAGGACGAGGATTTGCATCGCAGGTGCTATCCCATTTCCTCGTTGGCCGCTTTCAGCAAACCAGCTCGTCTCAACAACTGCCGGACGGCCTGGTCTACTTGCCTGAAGTTCACTTCTCGTATTGGATTGCGAGCGATGAATACTAAATCCCAACCTTCTTCGATATCCCCTTGGCGGAGCCTGGTCGCCTCCCGCATGAGGCGTTTGGCCCGGTTACGAACCACAGCGTTGCCCACCCAGTGACTCACAGAGAAGCCGAAACGGCTGTGCTCTAAGTCGTTGGGTAAGGCGCATAGAACTAGCAAGGGATGGGCCCAGGAACGCCCCTCCCGACGCACTCGCTGAAATTGCCTGTTGCTTCTCAAACGGTGTCTTTTCTTCAACCCTCAACTTTCGCCTACTTCCTGTACTTCTGCACGGCCAATCTCTTTCTCCCCTTACGTCTACGGGACTTGATGACCCTACGTCCGCCCTTGGTGCTCATCCGAGCTCGAAAACCGTGGACTCGCTGTCGTCGTCTTTTCTTGGGTTGATATGTACGCTTGGGCATTAGTTTCTCTCCTCTATAAATAAAAAATCGTGATTGTCTTGCCTATTATCAGACTACCACTGAAACTGCGTTTGGGCGGTGAAAGCATGACAAAATTTCTCGTGCAGTGATGACCCAAACGTGCGCTCTGCCCACTTTTGCGGTATCATATAGGCTGCTAAATCCCAAACCGCAATCGGAGGCAGGGCAACCCTATGATACCACAACTTCAGACAGATGTCACTTCCGGTTCTTTAACAACTGTTGATGTGCCAGTCCC
>DAOUDK010000127.1:0-18536 GCA_034431315.1 Anaerolineae bacterium | reverse complement strand
AGTAGGAGCAGAGCGACGTATCGAAGCCAAGAACGGGTCTTGCAATCGCCGCTCGCCCTGGTTTCGATACGCTGGCGCTACTCAACCGACGGGCTCGCTATTGACCGCGTAACTCCTATGAAATATATCACCAAAGCTGGTTTTTGTCAACGAGGCGAGCTTAGGACTCGGCCCCGCCGTTGCCTTGGACCCCTTGGTGATAGCGGCCTAACAGATCGAGGAATTCGTTTTCCCTCGCCTCCTTTGCCCGCCGTCCCGCTTCTTTATGAAATTGATCTATCCGCTTAAAGATCTCGGTTTGTACTTGCCTGGGATGGGGTACAGAATCGAAGGTGAATGCTTCTATCCCGCCCGCCGTTTCCAGGCGCACGTTGCCGAAATCAAGTCTGATGGCAATAAAGCCTTCCTGCAAGTAACGCACATCCTGGATCTTGTCCAAGCCAGCCTCTCTACGCTCTTCACGGATGAGGGGCACTTTTTCGATGTCAATGGCGCGATCATCGGTTATGACGTAAAGGTCGTTCCGCCAATCTATAACCCGCCAAGTGATCCGCCCGGAGATTGCGACCAGGGAGATACCAAGAGGCACATCAAACCAGAGGCTGAAATCAAAGAGGAGGGAGGCTGCTGTCCAGAGGATTAACAGGATGACCAGGGTGAGCACAGGAGAGACCATCTCTTTGAGCAAAGCCCACCAGTGTTTGCGCCAGACGATTTGGTTTTCGCCGAAGACTCGCTTGGTGAAAAACATCATTTTGATTACCTCTGAGATTTGTGCCCGCCTTGGCTGCTTGCTCTCCCAGCGTAACTCCTCGGCAGCAGGGGGAAGGGGTTTGGGTTCTGGCTTGGCCCAACCGACCATTTTGCGAACATCTTGGATCGCTTGCGATTCCTCCTCCGCGGGCATCGCTGCTCTAACCTGTGATACCAAAGCAAGGATTTGGGCCTGGGCTTTGCGAGGCTTTCGGATGCCCTGGAAACGGATCGTGCCCAATGTGCCAGCAGTCTGGATTGTCACGTCGCCAAAGTAGAGCAGATTGGTCATGAGGCCTTCCATCCTAACGACGACATCCTGAATCATGGCTATGGGGGCCTCGTCCCTTTTCTCTCGCGTCAGGTATGATTTCTCGATATGGATCACTCGCTTGTCGGTTACGATGTAGCGATCGTTCTCCCAATCCAAGGCGTTCCACACGAGCCAAATGAGCGATAGAATGGGGGGGCAATAAAAGACGAGGCTCAAGACTGAGGTAGGTTCCAAGAGCGTGGTCACGACCCAGGCAATCAACGAGGAGATAAGCAGGACAAGAAAGGGGCGTCTTGTCCATTTGATGATCGTATACCAATGCCTTCGCTCGTAGATGATGACTCTCTCATCATCCAGTTGCCCAGGGAACAGAGGCTTCTTGACCATTTTTCCTCCTGCCGCCCATAAGAATGCTGCATAGATATTTTACCACATTGTTCGATTGGTGACAACCTTGCTCTCCATCTTCTTTTGAAGTATAATTATTCTCAGAGCCCAGTGGAGGGCATGAACCTTTCTGTCTGCTTGGCAGTATTACAGTTGGAACACGCCGTCCGGAGCCCTTCGACAGGCTCGGGACAGGGCGAGATCACTAAAGTAGGTGTTGCCAAAAATGAAGTCTGAACCGAGATTGCGCGAAGGATGGACAGTTCTTGTTTTGATAATCTGTATGCTCCTCAGCGTAGCCTGGCCTATCCGCACCGCCGAGTGGACTGAGGGCCTGCACATTCTATATTTTGTAGCTGTGGGGTCCGCGCTCGCCGGCTTCTTACTGGCTAAAAGCCTGTTCCCCGATGTGGTGGCCCATTTGTTCAGCCTGGTTTACGGGGTAGCCTGGGTGGCGTTCCTGGGGGGGAATCTCCTGGCCCCTCAGTTCACCTGGCGCGAAAGGTTCATCGAACTGGGGATTCGCGTGAACGAGTGGCTGTGGACGGCGACGCACGGCGGCACCAGCGATGACAACCTCATTTTTGTCCTGCTCCTGGCCCTGATCCTCTGGCTGGCGGGTTATCTTTCCGCCTGGTATAATTTCCGCGAGAATAAGGCGTGGCAATCAGTCGTCCCCTGCGGCCTGGTTTTGCTCTGGAATCTCTACTATGCCTCTCCACAGTTAGAGTTGTATCTGGTGGCCTATCTTTTCTTTGCCCTACTCGTGGTGATGCATTCCAACCTGTTGATCCGGCAGCGAGAGTGGCGGATGGCCAGGGTTCATTATAGCTCTGATATCGGCTTGGCCTTCCTTCGGGCCGGGGTTATCTTTGCCGTCGTGGTTATCTCTTTCGCCTGGCTAGCGCCCGATGCTGTCGCCAGCCAGCAACTCTTCGACCTAGGATCGTTTCTGGATAAACCCTGGCTGAAGATGCAGGAGAATTGGAGTCGCCTTTTTGCCGCTGTCAGGTATTATGGTGAGGTCTATCCCAATCCCTTCGGGAATTCGCTGGGCCTGACAGGGCCCGTCCACCTCAGCGAGGTGGCCGTGATGGACGTGCAGTCATCAGTGGGACGGTATTGGCGGGCGGCCGTCTACGATCAGTACACCGGCTCTGGTTGGCTCAATAACGATAAGGAGAGCATTAGCCTGGAAGCCAACGAGCCCTCTCCGGCGCTGCCTGAATATGAGATGCGCCAGGAGATCACTCAAACCATCACCACCTTTCTGCCTGGCAGGACCATGCTCTTTGCTGCCGCTCAGCCTCGCCGGGTGGATCTGCCGGCCTGGGCGGTAGTGAGCTATGTGCCCCCCGTTCCGCCAGGCGAGGAGCCTGAGTCCTACGTGGCCGAGAAAGAGGGGGTGATTACTCCCGTCTCGATGCTCTATAGCCGGTCCCGCCTGAAGCAAGGCCAGAGCTACACCGTCATCTCTTCCATCTCCGGGGCCGACGAAGACAGCCTGCGCGCGGCAGGGGATGACTATCCAGATTGGATCCGCGATCGCTATCTCCAGTTGCCACCGAGTCTACCGTCGCGCGTGCGCGATCTGGCAGAAGAGATCACCGGGGGCAAAGTCCCTGGGTCCAGATATGTTCTCAATGTGCAGGTAACCGAAATCGGCCAAGAACGCGGCGATTTCATAGAACGTTTTAATGTGACATTGTCAAGTTACGGCAATGCCTACGACAAAGCCACGGCCCTGGAGCGCTACTTGCGAGAGATAAAGTACAACGAGCTGATCGAAGCACCCCCGGAAGGCCAGGACGGCGTGGATTACTTCCTGTTCGACGTCCGCGAGGGCTACTGCGACTACTACGCTTCGGCCCTGGCCGTGATGGCCCGGGCGGTTGGCATCCCGGCGCGGGTGGCAGCGGGCTATGGCCAGGGTGAATACAACCCTGATACGGAATCCTACCGAGTGAGGGAAAAGGATGCCCATGCCTGGGTGGAGGTCTACTTCCCCCGCTTCGGCTGGGTGGAATTCGAGCCCACGGCCGCGGAGCCGCTTTTAGTTCGACCCAAGCCCCCCAAGGTCATTGAGCCGTCGGAAGACCTCAGCGGATTCAGAGGTCCGGACCGTTACGAGCCGATTCCTGATGATGATCTCTTCCCTGAAGATAGAAGTGGGTTCTCCTCTGGCCAGTCCCCGAGGAGACAGCAAGCAGTTCGTTGGTTGGTCGGCCTGATCTTGCTTTCGATACCAGCGGGCTTGGCGACACTTTGGACCTTACGCGAGAGGAAGCTAAGGGGATTGAACCTGGTAGAGCAAGTCTACGAGAGGCTGTGCAATTTTGCCCGCCGGCTGGGCATCGAGTTCCAGCGACACCAGACGCCCTACGAGTACGCTGCCGCTTTGATCACCGCTGTACCTGAGGGGCAGGACCCGGTGCAGCGCATCGCTGATCTATACGTGAGGGAGCGCTTCAGCGGCAGAGAAGTCAGTGGGCAAGAGGCTGGGGAGGCCTGGCAAAGCTTGAGACCCATTCTTTGGCGCCGCTGGCTGCAGCGGAAGCTGGCGAGATTTCAACGCCGGGCCTCTTCTCGCACCTCTGCACCCTACTACAGGTGATCAGGAACAAACAAAAAGCCGCTTAGGTCTCGCGACCTGGCGGCTTTTTTCTTTGGGTGACTCAGTGGATGGCCCGTCGCACCTGACGGGAAAGGGCGCCGAACTCCGCGCTGTAGAGCATCTCCAGGCGGCGGGGTCGTGGTAGAGGAACGGGGACGGTCGCTTCGATGCGCCCCGGCCGGGAGCTCATGACCAGGATCCGATCGGCCAGAAAGAGGGCTTCCTGAATGTTGTGGGTCACCATGACCACTGTCTTCCGCCGGGCTCGCCAGATGCGCAGTAGCTCCAGGTTCATATTCTCCCTGGTCAGGGCATCCAGCGAGCCGAAGGGTTCGTCCAGGAGCAGGATGGCCGGATCATGGATGAGAGCTCTGGCGATGGCCACCCGCTGCTCCATTCCTCCAGAGAGCTCGTGGGGATAAGCGTCCTCGAACCCCTCTAGCTCCACCAGCTTCAGGAGTTCCCTGGCTTGCTGGCCCGCCTCCTCAGCCTTCAGCCCTTTGACCTCCAGCGGCAGAGTGACGTTCCTGAGGACGGTACGCCAGGGCATCAGGTTAGCCTTCTGGAAGACGAAGCCAATCTGGCGGCGGGGAGCAGTCAGCAGCTCTCCTCCCAGATAGACCCTGCCACTGGTGGGCCGCACCAGGCCACCCAAGACCCGCAGCAAGGTTGACTTGCCGCAGCCCGATGGGCCTACGATGCACAGGAACTCCCCGGCGCCAACTTGAAGGGAAACATCTTCCAGGGCTTCCAGGGAACCTTGCTGCCCAAGATAGGTCATGGTTATCTCGTCGGCCACTAAAACTGGAATCGCCACTTCTCCTTTGAGCTTTGAGCTTTGAGCTTTGAACTTTCTTATTGGGATTCAACAACGAACTGGTTGGTGAACAGCGTCTCCACGTCCACCTCGGCGTCAATGAGCCCGATCTGGCGCATGATGCGCTGGGACTCCTCCCAGGCGGAGCGGTCGGAATGGCCCAATCGCTCGCCCTGCCAGAACTTGATGGACTCCGCTAGTACAGCTTTTTGCAGGGCCTCGTTATCTCCAGCCATCTCAGGCACGTGTTCTTTGCAAATGGCGAAGGCTTCGTCAGGGTGTTCAATGGTGTACCTTAGCCCGCGCAGCATGGCTCGGACTAGCCTTTGAACCAACTCCGGCCGCTCGGCGATGGTCTGCTCGTTGGTGATGAGGCCGTTGGAGACCAGGTTGGCGTAATCGGCCACGTACACAACGTCTATCGAGTACCCTGCCTGGCTCAGTTGCACCGGCTCGTTCAAGGCGTAGCACACGGCGGCATCCACCCGATCCTCGCTAAGGCTGGCCACCTGGGTGTAGCCGATGACCTGGAGATTGACCTCGGCTTCGTCAATCCCCTCAGCGTGAAGGAGAGCCCGCCAGCCGATGTAGCTGGCCCCCTCCGTAGCCGGTATCCCCACCCTCTTGCCGACCAGGTCCTTGGCCCCCTTGATGCCTTTCTCTTTCAAAGAGACCACACACACGGGGAACTTGCGATACCAGTTCAGAACGTAGACCACTGGCAGCCCTTGCGCCCGGGCCAGGATGACCTGATCCCCGCTGGCCACCGCGAACTGCAGCTCGCCAGCGCCCACCAGCTTGAGCAGATCCGTCTCCATGCCGTAGTCGAAATTGATGGCCAGGTTCTCCTCGTCGAAGTAGCCTTTGTCCTCGGCCACGTAGAAGGGGGCGAACTGGACGTTGGGGATGAAGCCCATAGCCAGGGTGATTTCCTCCGGCGTGGGCGGCGCGGGCGGCGTCGGCGTGGCCGTCGGTTGGGATGGGCCACAGCCGCTGAGGGCGACGATGGCTAAACACAACAACGAATTTAGAATCAAACGAATTTTCTTTCTCATGCAGAAAAACCTCCTTTATTTTTTCCACGAAAGCAGCAAGCTCTCCAAGACGGTCACGGCCGCGTAGAGGCTGACGGCGATGGCTACTAGAGTGAAAAGGGCTACGAACATGAGGGGCGTGTCGAATAGCCCGCGAGCCAGGTTCACCAGGAAGCCCAGTCCACGGTCGGCGCCAACGAACTCGCCCACCACTGCCCCGATCACAGACAAAGTGACTCCCACCTTCAACCCTCCCAGGAGAACAGGCAAGGCAGCCGGCGCCTCCAGCATGGTGAAGACCTGCCAGCGAGTGGCCTCCAGGGAGCGCATCAGGTCAATCAGGTCCCTTTCCGCCGAGCGGATGCCGATGATGGTGTTGATCAGGACGGGAAAGAAGAGGGTCAGGGCGCAGACCAGCACCTTGTTTAAGCTGCCGAAGCCGAACCAGATGACCAGCAGTGGAGCCAGGGCGACGATGGGGATGGACTGGGAGGCCACGATGTAGGGCGAGAGGATGCGCTCTACGAGCCTCGACTTGGCCAGGATGTAGCCCAATGAGGTGGCCGCAGTCAACCCCAGGGCCAATCCCCCGAAGACCTCCGCCAGGGTTATCTGGGTATGGCGCCAGAGAGTGCCGTCGCTGGATACGATCAGGAATTTGGCGTACACTCGCCCCGGCGAGGGCAAGATGAAAGGCGGGTAGTCGCCCAGGCGAACGATCAGCTCCCACAGGCTGAGGAAGAGGAGCAAGGCCAGGGGGACGAACAGATACTCCGCCCGCTCACGGGCCAGGATCGAAAGTCGGCTCGTAACCCTCGATTTCACCCCTGGCTGTGCTAGCGGTGATACCGTTCCAGCCTCGTTGCTCATCCCTCGTTCCTCGTCCCCCCAGAAAAACAACAGCCCCGAAGACCACTTGGCCTCGGGGCGTATTCACGCGATTTCGGGCATGGCTTACCAGCCTGCCGCCATCTCGCTGACCCTCTCTCATCCGGACTATACCGTCGGCTCTGGCCTCTCACCAGATCAGCCTTATGGCTCGCGGGCTCGAAACCAGCCAATCACTGGTTCCACACCGCCGATCGGGAATTGGTTCCGCGCTGCGTTGAGAACCTCACCCTGCCCCGAAGGTCTTGAAATGTCACTTGTTGGGTTTATTATAGCGCGGTTTGCTGATTTGTCAAACGGCGATTGCAAGCTACCTTTAGGGACTGATGGCGGCGTGAGAGGCCATAGTAACGCTTGACAATATTAACGTTACGTGTTATTATTCAGGGCGATGATTAAGACCTTCGCGTGCAAGGAAACGAAAAGAATCTTCAATCGTCAATTCTCGCGCAAACTCCCGCAGAACATCCAACGGGTTGCCCGAAGGAGACTTGGAATCCTGGACGCCGCCGAGGTCTTGCAGGATTTGCGCATACCGCCGTCTAGTCGTCTCGAGAAACTGTCGGGCGACAGACAAGGTCAACACAGTATTCGCATCAACGACCAGTGGCGCATCTGTTTTGAATGGCGGAGTGGAGATGCCTACAACGTCGAGATAGTGGATTATCATTCGTAGGGAGGCAACTATGAGTAAGCAGACACTACCACCCATTCACCCTGGTGAAATCCTCTTGGAGGAGTTTCTGAAGCCGATGGGGATTAGCCAATACCGTCTGGCCAAGGACATTAGTGTGCCAGCACGGCGGATCAACGAGGTAGTGCATGGGACACGGGCCATAAGTCCAGATACCGCACTGCGGCTATCGCGCTATTTTGGCTTATCGGAGCGGTTTTGGGTCAATCTTCAGGCGCGGTACAATCTGGAGACAGAGAAAGATCGGCTGAAGGATCGGCTGGACAAAGAGGTGCGTGTTTACGCGATGGCCTAGTAGTCAGTCGAGGGCAAGGCTCGCCGTAAAACGTTGCCAAACAAGTCGCTGGTGCGCCCTGCAAAGCTGTCGCCTGCTGACTGGAGGTACTGAAGCGGAGTATCCTCGTGAGGAACGGACGCAAGAGCCAGTCCGTTCCGTGCCCAACTCATCAGTGAGGCGCCTCTTGAAATAGCACGGGGAGAAAACCGCTCTTTCGAACTTGACGAGTGTCTCAATCTGTGCTATGATAGCATCGTAAATCGGAGTGTAGCACCGTCGTAGCCCTTTTCCCAATTGTAGTTCGCCGAGGAGGGTAGAAAAGGGAGTCGTTATCCTTGACCCTGAACTGTAACCGTGAACTTTGAAATCATTGGCGAGATTGAGGCAATTGAAACCATTGCTGTCGGAAGGAGCATTCGTGTTCTGCCCTACTTGCAGAAGACTTATGGCCGCGGTCGGTGGAGAAAATTGAAGGGCATCGCGTATGTCACACTACCCAATGGCAACGTCAGGCGCGTTGAACTCCACTGGTATGATGCTCACGGCATTGGCCGGAGAGACATAAAGATCAAGTATTATTTGGACTAGATGATGAGATGATGAACACCTTCAAACGGCGTTTTGCTTTGTGCATAGATAATACCGGCTATGAGGTCTCGCTGATTCCGAGGAAGGTTTATGAGGTCATTCCCGATGGGGAAGCCGCTAAAGATGACTTTCTTCGGATTGTAGATGAGAGCGGAGAGGATTATCTATACCACATTAGCCAGTTTGTGTTGGTTGAATTTCCAGTCGAGGTTGAGCAGGTATTGGTTGCGGCATAACCTAGACTGCCGCCTAACCCTCGCTCTGCGACCCGTTCGCTCCGCGCAGTCCGTGGCCAGCATAACTACGCGCTGGCCGCGCCCTGCAAAACTGCCGTCTGTTGACAGGAGGGGCTGCCTGTCCTGGCGGTCAGGCCAGGGAAGCGGAGTATCCTCGCGAGGAAGGGGGCAAGAGCCAGTCCGTTCCGTGCCCAACTCATCAGCGAGGCGCCTCTTGAAATAGCGCGAAGAGAGAACCGCTCTTTCGAACTTGACGAGTGTCTCAATCTGTGCTATGATAGCATCGTAAATCGGAGTGTAGCATCGTTGCAGCCCTTGTCCCAATTGTAGTTCACCGAGGAGGGTAGCATGAAAGATTGACAGCCGACCCCTAGCCTGGGAGCGATCCCGGTGCGCGGTTGGCTGTTTTGCTGCCTGGAGTCGAAGGTCTTGACGGCTAAGCGATTCACTTGTTCACGTTCCGGTTGTCGTATCATTTGGCAGACCTCCTGTTGAATTGGGAATCTCTCCCCCATAATTCTACAGGTACCTGCCATAGGGCACAACTATAGTTAGCCCTGCATTAGGAGTGCGTTAATGCTTTTTTGGAAAATACTAGCAGTATTACTACTTCCTCTCCAAACCGTGTTGCAGTTGTATCGAGATTGGAAGCATTACGATAGAAGAACAAGGGCATATAAACGTCTCACAATCGTTCAAGTTTCTATCGTTTTTGTTGCTATAGTTATTTTAGGTATGACCATATACGTTGACACTGAAAATGAAGAACGACGGCTTGAGTTAATCCTAGAACCCTTACAGAAGATCGCAGAAAACACACAGGAAACATATTTCACTGTTTCTGAGAAAAAGGAAAGAAAAATAGAAGATGGTTCTTACGAGGTGTCATTGGTCCTTGAACCAGTAGGCAAGAAAATCATACCTTTATTCAAAATACAATGTAAAACCCCAAATAATGTCCAAATAGAAAACATAAAGGTTGAAGGCTCAACAATTCCTCCCATAGCCTATGATCGTAAATCTGATGATCGAACTTATTTTAGTAAAGAATACAGATCTTTGGAACCAGGAAAAGTGGAAGTAACTATTTTGACAAGCGATACTCCAAGGGGAATGATTATAGCTATCGATCCATTTAGAAAAGAAGAATAAGGAAAATGGAAGCTAACAACTCGCTGATGTGCCCTGCAAAGCTGTCGTCTGCTGAATGGAGGTGCTGAAGCGGAGTATTCCTCGTGACGAAGGGGGGCAAGAGCCAGCCCGTTCCGTGCCCAACTCATCAGTGAGGCGCCTCTTGAAACAGCACGGGGAGAAGGCCGTTTTCTCGAACTCGACGAATGTCTCAGTCTGTGGTATGATAGCACCATAAATCGGAGTATAGCACCGTCGCAGCCCTCGTTGCAGCAATCGTAGTCAACGGAGGAGGGTAGTATGAAAGATTGACAGCCGACCCCAAGCCTGGGAGCAACCCCGGTGCGTGGTCGGCTGTTTTGTTATCTGAGAGGGACAGTTAAAGTGCAAATCGACACAACCAGATTTTATGTTTGGAGGAACCATGAAACACCTTCTTCTCCATCTAAGTGATATTCACTTCAAAGAATCCAAAGGGCAGAACCCTGTTCTATCCCGTGCGGAACAGATTGTCGCGGCTGCCGCTAGCACGGCTCCCACTGCCAGCTGTTGTTTTGTGGTCGTCACGGGAGATATCGCCTTTTCCGGAAAGCAGGCGGAGTACACTTTCGCTGACAAATTCTTCAGCGAGCTTCGAGATCGCCTCCGTGCTCGACTGCCTGAATGCGATCTCCATTTCGTCTTGGTCCCGGGGAACCACGATTGTGACTTTTCACAATCGGACAAGGTCCGAGAGCTTCTTCTACTTAACCTAGCTCCTGAAGACATTGACGAAGCCGTCTACTCTGAATGCACCAAGGTTCAGAGCAACTACGAAGACTTTGCCACCGACTGGAGGGCCGGGAGCGCACGATTGGGCGGGGTGTCGAAGGTTTACCGACAGGAGATGCATGATCTACCCGGAGGAACCGTCGAGTTTCGCCTGATCAATTCTGCTTGGATGTCGACCGAGAAAGAGCGCCAGGGAAGCCTTCTGTTCCCAGTGGAACTCCTTCGATCAGATAGCGAGGCAAGTCCGGCTGCAAATCTCGTCGTTACCATATTACATCATCCCTATAACTGGTTCGAAGCCACGAATGCACGAGACCTGCGTAACGAAGTGGAAGCGACTTCCGACATAATCCTCACAGGGCACGAACACGACGGGAATTACTATCATAAGGAGCGCATTACAGGGGAGCGTACCGAATATGTTGAGGGAGCGATCCTGCAGGACCCCGATAATCCCCAAAAGAGCCTGTTTAACGTTCTCGTTATTGATGTTGACGAGGAGATGCAACAGGTGCACACATTCTCCTGGGATAGGGACAGTGACGCCTATGAACCGGATGGCACTTCTGTTCCTATTCCCTTTCTACGCAACCGCTACCGTCTGCGGAAGGAGTTCATCTTGGACGACTCCTTCAAGAAGTTTCTGACAGACCCAGGAGCCCCATTCACGCATCCCGAACAGAAGCGCATCTCCCTCGACGACCTGTTTGTATATCCCGACCTTCGGCAGCTCAATCTGCCCGGCGAAAAAGACGAATGGGCCACAGCGTTGGTAAGTGGTGATCAGGTGCCGGCCTTTGTCCTTAATCATCGCCATGTTCTCTTAATTGGGTCAGAGAAGTGCGGAAAAACGGCACTGTCCAAGACCCTTTTCCAGGATTTACGCAGGAGTGGCTTCGTACCAATATACGTATCGGGGTCAGAATTCAAAAGCCACACAGAGGGATCCGTTTATTCAGTTGTGGAGCGCTCGTTCGGGAAGGCATACACCTCGCCCAGTGTTAACAGATTTCGCCAACTCGAATACGCAAAGACAGCTATCATTGTAGACGATTTTCACAAGAGCCGTGCCAACGCACGTGGTCGCGATCTCATTATCAATACCCTGGAGAGCCTCTTTGGTATCGTGGTACTGCTTGGCAACGAACAACTTCGATTCGATGACCTAATCAGTGAAAGGGAGGAAGAGCCCGCTCTTTGGCACTTCACTCACTGTGAGATCCAGGAGTTTGGAAACCTTCGTAGGGCAGATCTTGTAGAGAAGTGGTGCTTCTTAGGTCGCCGTTTTACGCATGACGAAGGTGAGCTTTCTCGGCGTGCAGCGCACGCCGAGAGGCTCGTGTGTGAAGTACTGGGAAACGATTTTATTCCATCCTATCCGATCTTCATCCTAGTTATACTTCAGCAGATGGAGGCGCGAACTCCTCTCATCACCACATCCACGTCAAGTTCGTATGGATTCCTTTACGAGTCGTTGTTGACAATGGCGTTGGCGAGCTCGTCCAGGCTAGACGTAGGTCTTGATACACAATACAGCTATCTGTCTGAGTTTGCTTACTTCCTATTCGAGAGCCGAGCACACTCTGTCGGTACCGGTGAAGCCGTTGACTGGCATCAGTGGTTCTGTAAAGAGTACAGTAGGCGCCTTGACTTCGAACAAATCCTTGATGGCTTCTGCGACGCCTCAGTGCTATGCATTGACGACAACACAGTCTCCTTTCGATACTCGTATATGTATTATTACTTTGTTGGACGGTATTTTAGGGATCACATTCACAAGAAAGCGATCCGCAACCATATTAGCTTGATGAGCAAACGACTGCATCACACGGAATCTGCCAACATTTTGCTGTTTCTATGCTATTTGTCGAAAGACCCGTTCATACTCTCGTCGATACTAGAGGCATCAAGTGACTTCTTCTCATCATATCCCGACTGTGATCTGGTGAAGGACACCGAGTGGGTACAGGATCTCATGACTAGCGTCCCCCAATTTGTTCTCGACTCATCTCACCCAGAAGAGAGACGGCGAAAGCTTCTCGCTTTGAAGGACGAGCTCGAAGTAGTTCCGGTTGACCAGGAAGAGGACAAAGCGATGCTTGATGAACCAGTGGGTCTGGATGGAGATTTGCAGGAACACCTGCAAATCAATGTAGCGTTCAAGACTATTCAGATTCTTGGTCAGGTGCTCCGTAATTTCCCGGGGTCTCTGAAGCGTGGACAGAAGCTTGAACTAGCAAAGGAGTCCTATTCGCTAGGCTTGCGCATGTTGAAATTCATGTTCGATGCAATCGAGGCACATAAGGAGCACGTAGTAGAGTATCTTGTGGAATTTCTTCGGTCGCGTTACCCCAAGTGGTCCAATGACCGACTTGTCGCGCATGTGGAAAACTTCATCTTTCATTTGATGGAGGGTCTTGCCTTCGTCGTAGTTAAGCAGGTTTCGGACTCGGTTGGGCTCGAAGCACTCGTTGTGACCTTTAAGGAGCTCCTTGAGGAAGACTACATGCTCTCTAACAGGTTCATCGATCTTTCAGTGCAGCTTGATTGTTATGGCGGTTTCCCCGAGCGGGAAGTGCTTAAGCTCGCCAAGGATACTCGGAAGAATCCGTTTTCTGCTCATCTTCTCCGCCATCTCGTCTGGCACTACTTCTACATTTATCCATCAGGATACAGGCTCCGGCAAAGCATATGCGCTAAGTTGGGTATCAAATTGCTTCCGGCTACTATCTACGATAAGCGCGTAAAGCGGCTTAAAGGGTAGGCGATGCGGCGCTGCCTGATGTTGGTTCGTCCCTCTATCGGGTAGGCCAGTAGGATTTCGTCTAACACCTACTGCAGCCGACAGGCGCTTCGCTCTCGTGTGCAACATAGCTCGAGGAGGTTAGGCAGACTCGTAGCCCACCTAAGTGACGCAAAACAACAGGCTGGTGCCCATGCCCCTGTTGGACTTAATTGAGAAGGGCCAGCATTTCAGTTCTGCTGGCCCTTTTCTGTTGCTTGTCCTGGCACTCAAGCCAGGGCTGTTCAAGAAGTACGCACTCTGGACATCTTTTGAGATAGAGGTTATAATGATGGCAGGTGAGGGAACCTTTTGAAGGCCACAAACGTCCAATATATGGACAAAACTAAGGGAGGAGGAATGTCATGAACGCACGATCTGTGTTCTCACTGTTTCTTATCATCGCTTTCTTGGCTGGCTGCGTGCCACAGCAGGAACCCACTGCTCCAACCAAGGAGCCTACGCCCACGCCGGAAGCAAAGACCACACCGACGCCGGAGCCAGAGGCTACGCCCACACCGGAGGCCAAGCCACCCGAGACGCCGATCCAGGTGGCTTACGCCATCGCCGAGACGGTGCCTGGGGGCTTCGCTGACTATGTGCCCTATCAGGTCAAGGCCCGGCCGTCTGTGCCGGGCTACGAGATTAACCTGAGCCAGGTGGCTAATCCCGATCTGCTGACGAGGCTGAGCGATGAGCAGCGGGCTCTGCTGGAGGAGAACGGCTTCGTGGTGGCGCCCAGCCGGGCGGCTCAGATCTACGAGATCTACAAGTCGGCCAAAGAGCGGGGCATCCCCATCTTCGTGACCACCGACGCCCTGCTCCACGCCTACCACATCCTCTACGATTACACCCTGCGTTCCGCGGAGATCCAGCACTTCGTCAACGACTTGAACGGCCTGAACGCGGCCATGAGGGAGGCGGCTGAGGAGCAGTATTCGCCGGCATCGGGTAAGCTGCAGGAGGCTGCCAGGCGCAACCTGGCCTTTTTCACCGTGGCCTCCGTTCTGCTCGAACCCGACACTGAGATAGACGGTGACGTAGCTGACGATGTCAACGCCGAGTTGGACCTCATCGCAGCCCACCAGGGCTTCGCCAAATCGCCCATCTTCGGCTACCGGGAGGACTACAGCCAGTACGTGCCCCGTGGCCACTACACCCGCAACGAGACCTTCGAGCGCTACTTCAAAACCATGATGTGGTACGGGCGGATGATGTTCCGCCTGAAGCCTGGACCAAGCCCTGAGGCAGTCGAGGCCGGGCGGATGGAGACCCGACAGGCCATCCTCATTGTGGCTGCCCTACAGAACGCTCAGGTGGGCGGAGAGTCGGCCCTGGCTGTCTGGGAGCGCATCTACGAGCCGACGGTGTTCTTCGTGGGCCAGACCGACGACCTGAACATCTACGACTACGGCCAACTCGTCAAGGAGGTCTACGGGGACCAACTGACGCTGGCTAACCTGGAGGATGAGGTCAAGCTGGATGAGTTCATCGAGCGAGCCCTGACTATGCGCCCGCCCAGGATCGTCTCGTCCTACGTCACCGACCAGGAGAAGCCAGAAGAAGTGACCAAAAGCTTCCGCTTCATGGGTCAGCGCTTCATCCCCGATTCCTACATCTTCCAGCAGTTGGTCTACGACAAGGTTGGTACCCAGTTCGATCCGCGCCTCTTCCCCAAAGGGCTAGACGTGACTGCCGTCCTGGGCTCGGCGCGAGCTTACGAGATTCTGCTTGATGTCTACGGCGAGGGCCGCTATGCCAACTACCAGGAGCAAATGGAGAAGCTACGAGGCGAGTTCGGCCAACTGCCGCCGGAGCAATGGGTGGAGAACCTCTACTGGAGCTGGCTCTATGCTTTGCGCCCCCTGTTGGAGGTCAAAGGCGAGGGCTACCCCGTCTTCATGCAAAACCAGGGCTGGGTGGATAAGGACCTCAACTCCTTCCTCGGTTCCTGGACGGAGCTGCGCCACGATACCATCCTCTACGCCAAGCAGAGCTACACCATGAAAGCCACCGGCATGATGCCGCAGCCAGAAGCAGCGAAGGGCTACGTAGAGCCGCAGCCTGAGGTCTACGCCCGGCTGGCGGCTTTGGCCAGGCAGATGCGAACAGGTTTAGAGGGACGGGGGTTGCTCGACGCTGAATACAGCGACAAGCTGGAGCGGCTGGAGTCGCTGCTCCTCTCCCTGAAGACGATGGCGGAGAAAGAGCTAATGGGGCAGGCTTTGAGCGAGGAGGAGTACGAGCTCGTCCGCAACATCGGGGGCATCCTGGAGGGCATCACCACCTTCTCGGCCACGGTGAAGGAGCAGATCACCTCCGAGGCCGACGAGCGCATGGCCATTGTGGCCGATGTGCACACCGATGTCAACACGGGGCAAGTGCTGGAGGAGGGCGTGGGCGATGCCTTCCTAATCTACGTCATTGCCCCTGTGGGCGGACAGTTGATGGCCACCCAGGGCGGCGTCTTCTCCTACTACGAGTTCACCCAGCCCATGAGCGACCGCCTGACCGACGAGGCATGGCAGGCGCTGGAGCCGAAGCCGGGCCTGCCGGTTTGGACGGGGAGTTTTGTTCGGTAGACGTGATGCGTGAAACGTAAAACGTGAATGGTTTTCACGCATCACGTTTCACGCCTTCACGTTTCACGTTTTACGGTACTATCCGCGTCCCCGTCTCGCCAGCCAGGGCGCGCTCGATATTCTCTGGCGAGGTGATGAGGGCCTCCCGGCCACCATCTTTCAGGAACTTGATGCTGGCCCTGATCTTGGGCTCCATGCTGCCCGGCGCGAAGTGGCCTTCGGCCAGGTACCGCTCCGCTTCGGCCAAAGTCATCTTGTCCAACCACCTCTGCCCAGGCTGGCCGAAGTTCAAGGCCACCTGGTCCACAGCGGTGGAGATCAGTAAGAGATCGGCCTGGATGCTGGCGGCCAACAGGCCGGATGCGTAGTCCTTATCAATGACCGCCTCCACGCCTCTCAAACCGCCATCTTCCTCTCTAACCACAGGGATGCCTCCCCCGCCCACGCCGATGACCACGAAGCCAGCGTCCAGCAGGACCTTGATGGCATCCCTTTCCACGATCTCCAGGGGGATGGGTGAGGGAACCACTCGCCGCCAGCCGCGACCGGCGTCGTCCTTAATGATCCAGCCCCGCTCCGCGCCCAGCCGCTTGGCTTCCTCCTCCTCGTAGAACGACCCGATGGGCTTGGAAGGATTCTGGAAGGCCGGATCGTCCTTGCCCACCACCACTTGAGTGACCACCGTGGCTGCCCGTTTTTTAATTCCCCTCTTGTCAAGCTCGTTGTAGAGGGACCGTTGGATCATGTAACCGATGGCCCCCTGGGTATCGGCCCCGCAGGAGTCCAGGGGGACGGTGTGCAGCACGTCGCTGGCCAGCTCCGAGCGCAGCAGGATGAAGCCCACCTGGGGACCGTTGCCGTGGGTGATGACCACATCCCACCCCTGCTCGATCATGCCAGCGATGTGGACACAGGTCTCCCGCGTGGCCTCGAACTGGTCGGGCACAGTCCGATGCTCTTTGTCCTTGATTAGAGAGTTGCCGCCGATGGCAACCACAGCTACCCTTGGAAGTGGAAACGGCTTTGCCATGAGATCCTCCTCAGTCACAGAATTTGTGCCCCGTAATTGTACCTCAAATCGCTTTTGGATGCAAGAGCAGTGAGGGCAACGAGGAACGAGGCGCACTCGTCACTCCCTTTTGAGCTTTGGGCTTTTTTGATGTATACTTACAGATGGATCCAAGATTGCCGGGGCGACTCAGGGGGCTTCCAGTGAAGGTGTATCTGGACAGTTTGGGCTGCAAGCTGAATCAAAGCGAAGTAGAGGCTCTGGCCCGTGGTTTTGCCCAGGCTGGCCACCAGTTGGCTCAAGCGAGCGAGGACGCCGACTTGTGCGTGGTCAACACCTGCACCGTGACCCACGTGGCGGATCGCAAATCGCGTCAGTTGATCCGCCGCCTGCACCGCGCCAATCCGACAGCCTGCCTCGTCGTGACCGGCTGCTACGCCGAGATGTCCCCCCAAGAGATAAGGGCGATTGATGGAGTGGATTTGATCGTAGGCAACGAGGGCAAGGAGCAACTGGTGGAGCTGGCTGGTAAATTGGTAAATTGGGAAACTGGTAAACCCGTAGATTCGGAAACACGTAAACTCGTAAATTCGGGAACTGGTCTACGAACCCACGATTATACGAATCTACGATTCTACCAATCTACCAGTGTACCAATTAGGCCACACCCGCGCCTTCGTCAAGATCCAGGACGGCTGCAACAACCGCTGTGCCTACTGCATCGTCTCTCTGGCGCGCGGTGGGGAACGGAGCCGGCCTCGTCAGGAGATTCTGGCAGAGATCGAAGCCCTGGTAGCTGCCGGGTGCAAAGAAGTGGTCTTGACTGGCGTCCACGTCGGGGGATATGGGAGAGATTTGGATACTGGACTCGGCCAGTTGGTCGTGGCCATCCTGACCGAGACCGCGGTGCCTCGCCTGCGCCTTTCATCCATCGAACCCTGGGATCTGGAACCCTCGCTTTTACGCCTGTGGGAAAACCCGCGCCTCTGCCGCCATTTGCACCTGCCTCTGCAGAGCGGCTGCGATGCCATCCTGCAACGCATGAGACGCCGCTACACGACATCCCAGTATGCTGATTTGGTAGCCACGGCGCGCCGATCAATCCCCGACCTGGCCGTTACTACTGACATCATCGTTGGCTTCCCTGGCGAGACGGCCGAGGAGTTCGCCGCGAGCTTGAGCTTTGTGGAGGAGATGGAGTTCGCCCGCATCCACGTCTTCAAGTACTCGCCCCGGCCAGGCACCGCGGCCGCCGAGATGCCCCATCAGGTGCCTCATACGGAGAAGAAACAGCGTAGTGAGGCCATGCTGGCGTTGGCGCGGGAGTGCAGTCATCGCTTTCATCGTAAGTTCTTGGGGCGAAGGATGGAGGTGCTTTGGGAGAAACCAGGCCAGGATGACAAGCGCATCTGGTCAGGCCTGACGGACAACTATATTCGAGTGCTGGCTCGCAGTGAACTTGATTTGACCAATACCATTACCTCGACGAAACTGGTAGGTTTGTTCGATGGGGGATGCGCGGGGAAGTCGAGACGCAGCCCCCACCCCCAGCCCCCATATGCGCTAACTTAAGACAGGTGCCTTATGAAAAAACGCCAAGCGTGCTCGCTGACCGGCCTCGCCGTGGCATGAAGTGCCACGGCTACGGAGCTACCACCCCGTAAACGGGGTTCCTGAGCCCGATTCATCGGGCGGAAGC
>DAOUDK010000126.1:0-2820 GCA_034431315.1 Anaerolineae bacterium | reverse complement strand
CATCCCCTTCGCATCCGCGCCAACCGCTCAGCCCGGCCCCACCTTCCGTTCTCGCAGTTCATACCTGGGCATGGCCAAGATGTGGGTGGGCCAAGCCCCTGCTGCTTAGGGCTCCTCACTGGCTCCCACAGTCCCGCCCTTGCCGCCGCCATCCGCCTGCCCAACCAAACGCCAACCCGCTCAAACGGGGGGGCCTTGCGGCCGCGCTCGTTGGGCCTGTGCTCGATGACCCGCTGATCCCCGCCGAGGGGGGGCCGACCCCCGCGGCCTGGGCCGATGCCACGCCTGGACCCGGCCGACTGCACTCGATTCTTATTTCCAAAATAAGACCGGCCACGCGCCAGGATCACACCGGCGCCCAGTCCTTGATAGAACTCCCCCGAGGCACACCCCTTCGAAGCATCTGCTCCAGCTCCTCCAGGCGATACCGCTTGTGGCCACCCGGTGTCCTATACACGTTCACGTGGCCAGCCTTGGCCCACCGATCCAGTGTCCCCGGATGGCAGCGCACCAACCGCGCCGCCTCCACCCTCGTCAAATACGTCCGCTTCCCCATGATCACCTCACGGCTCATTCCGCGTCACAATCACGTCATCGATGTACACGACCCCATTGTTGCCCCCCGTCGCCACATTCGTGATCCCCAGCTCCACCTGGCCAATCAGCGCCGAAGCCGCCTTGTAATACGCCAGACCGGCCAGGTCATAGTACGCATCGTTCACGATCAACCGCACGTACTCCTCCTGCCCAAAATCCGCCACGAGCTTCCAGGTCCAGAACGGGTAATCCGATCGGATCAGATCCACAGAAGTAGCAATGTCCACCCAGGCGTTGCTTGCGTCCAAGTACTGCAATTTCTTGTTCGGATAATCGTAGCGCACCCTGGCCCGGTGGCGATCCACACCATCGTGGACGTCCGCCGCCAGTTGCAGTGTGCTCAGGTCAGAGTCCGCGGCCCAGCTATGCTCAAACCCCATCCGCCCCAGCAGCGGAAACGGCATCACGCGCACTATCGCCGCCAGACTAGCACTGTCGCTCCCAGCCGTCAGCTTGGCCGACCAGCTCCCATGCCGCGCGAAGTCGCCATCGAGGGTCACTCCAGCACCTGTCCCCGAACCGCCAGCAATCCACTTGAAGACGCCGCCCTCAAAATCATCCGTCCAGATCACCCACCCATGCCGATCAAAGGTCGAGATGGCTCCCAGCCGCGCAGCCAGTTCAAATAGAGCGTCTTCAGCCCCCATACTTCACCAACCTCGCCGCCTCGATCGTCGCCTGGATCTCCTCCCGCGTCTCGACCTCGGTCTCCTCCGTGGTGTTGGTCCAGTCCTCGCCATCTTGCTCCGTCACGCGCCACGTCACTGTCGGCATCGAGCAGCTCCTCTCACGACACCCTCTCCAGGATCCCCACAATCGTGCCGGTGAACCTCCGCGGGATGGTGTCGTTGTTGAATAGGTAGATTTTCATGTTGGTCCCCGGCTGCAGCATCATGCCCGAAGCCGGGTGAAGGGGAAGAACGAACTCACCATTGAACCACCAATCGCTATCCAAGCCCGGCGTGATAGAGAGCGTCACCCTCTGCCGGCCGGTCCACTCGCAGTTGATCAGCGCCAGGCTAATGTGGAAATTGTAGCCAGCAGGCACGGTGAAGTCCATGGCCAGGGTGGCGCTCCATCGAGGGAGCTCTCCTACCCACCAGCTCCCCCAGGGGATCTGTCCCTCCAGGAACATGCTCTTGCCAGGCCTGGTTACCGTGCTCCAATCTGGCCATCCCATCAGGTGATCACTCCCTCCACTGGTATTCGCTCAAAGCAGTCTCGCGCCCCCGTTAGCATATCGTCACAACCTCCCAGCCTCAGAAGATGGCCACGTAGCCGCCTGACGGCATAGTGTACTCTATCACCAGCTTCGGGCGGTATCCTTCAGTGGCGTGGTCGGAGGAGGCACATGAGTAGCAATCAGATACCTCGGTATCCATCTGGATTTTTAAGCCCTTGTTAGTGAGTGCTCCGCTCACCCACTCCTGCACTTTCGAAACAGTTAGGTTGAAATCATGAGTGCTCGCTGCAAGATCAGTTGTAGCAAAGGTATGACTGCCAATATCAGCAGCCTCAACATCGTTGGCCCCCGAGCATCCAGCAGCTTGCCAGTCGTTTGGCCAGTCGTAGTCATTCCACGTTGCACCATCGGCGGGCCATGAGTCAATGCCTGTTCCCTCCACCCATGCCTGCAGAATACGGTATGCTCGCGCTGTGCGACCATTCGCTGCATAGGTAGAACCGTCTACAAGCAGAGTAAGTGTTAACGTGGCGGTACTGATTATTGCCGATGACGGAATGGATGACAAATCAAACTGGATAAGGCCAACGTCGATCAAATTAGGGACGACGTAGTGTCCAAACTGAAATTGTGTAGCCGCGCCGTTATTCTGATCCTCAGCACCACCAGGATCACCGGTACGTATTCGGGTATCTTTTCCAGCCGCCGCATCAGGCTGCAACGTCAAAATAGTCATTTGTTACCCCCTTCCCATCGCCATCCTTTCAGTCCGTCTCCAGGTTACACTCACCCTCTAATGTCAACGTCACCTGGCCGCCAGCCGTGCCGCTCCCGACTTGGTCATAGTCCAACGTCAGAACGTCACCATCCGACAGGGTGGTGGTATCAAACGAGGTGCCGGTGCCGGACGTCGCACTAGCCGCGATGGTGGGCCGATTGGCCTGGGTGCTGTCCCATAGGCTAGTTCCCGCCACATTCACGTCGAAGATCATGTCCGCATTGGTCGGCGCGGTCTTGGCCCGCATGTCCCACCGCACCAG
>DAOUDK010000125.1:0-12390 GCA_034431315.1 Anaerolineae bacterium | reverse complement strand
TCCCAATGATGCCACAAATTGACGTTGAGCGCAAGAAATCGAGCGTGAGAGGAAAGAACAAAGTGCTATTCAATTGTTAACTTGCCATAAGATCACATTATCCGATACACTCTAGATAGCTGTGTTATCGGTTTGTACTCCCATTTGCTGGGTATCTTCGCAAGCGTCTTCAGGGTTTCCTGTAATTGGTCTTTCCTTGCAAAACTCAGAGCGATGCTTGCCAATATGTCAGATCTGGCTTCATCGTTAATCTCTTGGAGATCTTCGATCATTTCCCGCGCCACATTGGACTCACCCTTTTCCAAGAGCCCTTGCACAATCGTTCTCATGGTGATTGATGTATCCGGAAGCTCTTTAGCCAATGTTTGCGCTTCCTCGATCTTTCCTGTCTTTGCTAATGCAATTGCTTCATGGACCAGAATCTCGTCAGGGATATCTTCTTGCTCAAGGCTCTCCGCAATCCTAATTGCTTCTTCAAGCCATCCCGCTTGCGCAAGTTCAACCGCTATCAGTACCTTGGCTTCCTCGCCTTCATGGAGCTTCCGCGCCGCGCCCAGAGCCTCATTGGCCAATGTCCTGGCCCGCCCTAAGTCAACCGATGCGAGCATGCCCGCAAGTTGGGCAAGCGCCAAAGGCTTATCCCGATAATCATCCCTGAGTTCGGCGGCTACCGTCATTGCCTTCTCGAACTGGCCGCGTCTCGCTAGGCTAATCGCGAGGCGTTCTAGTATCTCCTGCCTTTGAGCGTACCATTCGAGGGCATCAGGATCATCTTCGATCTGCCTCGCAAAGGCCAAGAGTTTCTCAAAGGCCACTTGCCCTTGGACTTCGTTGGCCTCACTTGAATGGCACACAGATTCAGCCACAATATCAGCCCAAACTCCTGGATTCTTTCTCACGAACCTCTCGGCAATTGATGTGGCCATTTCCGGTTTTCCAAGCTTGGCTAGCTCGATGGCGCTGGCCGTCAAAATCCCCTCTATGTCAAAAAACGCCCGCTCGATACTTTCCGCACTGATCAGAGCTTCTTCTAGGATTTCCAGAGCTTGCCGCTTATCCACCACAGCCAGCCTTGCAGCCACCTGAGCTAAGACTTCGCATCGCCCAGGAGCCTCTCTGATCAGCCTCTCTGCAACTGGCACGATATCCCTGAATTTCCCAGTTCCTGCAAGAGCACCTGCAATCCCCACAATAGCTTGAAACAGGAATGGAGGAGAGTAGCGTAAGACTCTATCAGCCACCATTTCAGCTTCGGTGAACATTCCAGCCCTGGCAAGATGTACAACCAAAGCTGGCCCCTTCATCTCGCAGTCAACTTCGATTTCCTTTTCCTCGGATATGGAGATGACTTCTTCGATCTTACCCATCCTTGCCAATTGAGGACCTAACATCACCCAGGCATCTGCCATTATCCACGGGGGGTGTAGTTCTCTGATAGCAACTAAAGCCTCATCTGGGTTACCCCCAACAACCAAATCTCTAAGCCCGGCCCAAAGACTATCCCATTGTTCAATCTTCTCACGAAGCGAATTCATGAAGCGAAACCTGTCAGACATTGTTTTGGCATCATCGTATCTGCCGGAAACCAGTAAACCCTCTATCAACTCCTCGTAGGTCTTTTCATACTTACCACTGCCACGATCAACTTCGCTTAGGGTCTCTAGGGCTTCATCATACCTGCCAAGCCAGGTTAGGTTGGCTGCTTTTTCTTCGAGTGCCCAGAGATTGTCGTATTTCTCATAGTACTTTGTCTCAGCACTACGCTTTACATCTTCGATTGCTCCAGCGATTGATGCCAAAGCCTTGGCCCGTTCTGTGCTGTCTGCGATCGTACTCACCTTCTCAACCTCTGGTTGCAGCCACTCTTCATTAACGTGGCAAGTCATGGCAAGTCGTCTTATCAACTCATCATCATCGCCTTTGACAGTCATAGCGACGTCCATCGCCTCTGTCACCCTTCCCGCCTCAGCTAAGGCGATTGCGATGTCAGGCAAGAGCCCAGACTTGCTATACTCGTCAACTCGTTCAAGAGCAGCCATGGCTTCTTGGGCGTTCCCTGCTCGCGCCAATTCAACGGGTATCTTTGCCAGAGCTTCTTGCCTAAACCAGCCAAATCTGTCTGGCCGTTCCTGATCAATCTGCTCCGCTGCAACTAATGCTGCTTCAGCTTCTCCTGCTCTTGCCAACTCCGGAGCAAGCCTATATAGAAACTTGGCCTTCTTCTCCACGCCCGGGATCCGCTGCGCTTCCTCAAGAGCCCTTCTCAGGAAAGCTCCTCCCAGCTTTCCCTGGAGAGATGGGGGAAGACCACCCCCAGCTATTGCTTGGAATGCTTCGGCCCTTTGTTCAGGTTCCACAATCATCATCATTTCGGCATGACCCCGCGCCCGTTCTACTCCACCCCATTTAACCAAGAGCCTTAGTACATCAGGCTTTATGTTGGTAGCCAAGGAGCACAGAGTCGCATATAACAGGCTGTAGGATACTAAATCGGGCAGTCCATTTACTCCGTTTTTCTCTGCCGCCCGAATGGCTAGTTCGAGATCTTCAGCGAAGCTCCAGTGCGCGCCGCCGCGCCGCCGCTTTAGCTCCATCCACTCCTTGTCTAGCAAGCCATATAGCTGCCCGTATCGGCTGGCTTCGAAGAGATGCGCCGCGTAGTGGTCCAGGGCGTAATCAGACTCGTGCTCCCGCCAGCGGACACAGTAAGCCAGGAGGCACTCCCGGTAGCCTTCTAGCTCCCGCTCGGCGAACCACTCTTTCCCCACCAAGCACTGGAACTCCGGGTGCATCAACTCCACCCGCTCGTCGCCCAGCAGAAAGCGGCGCACGGGCTCCAGCGCGTTCAGCATCCGCTTCTTGGGTATCCCCAGGGCGTCAGCTAGCTCATCGGCCGTCATCCCTCCACGGGCCACGACCAGCGTCCCCAGGATATGACGGATGTCCTCATTGGCCATCATCAGCTTCCGGTAGAGATCCTCGGCACTTCGTTGTGTCAGTTCGGGCACAGCGTCGATCCCTGCGGCTTCCAGTAACTCGGCATACTGTCCACCAAGACCGCGTATGCGCAAGAGATCGACATAGCTTACCAAGCGCATGATCAACGTTTCACTAATGCCCGCCTTCTCAGCGATTTCTTTGCGGCCTTGCGGGGATGCGCCTTTGTGCAGTAGAGCTTCCTTTGTTGAGATGCCCGCATCCTTTAGCTTCTGGGCGTAGGTTGGGTCAACGCCTTCGATTTCAAACAGGCTTGGAGTACGGAAACCGACCTGCTTTAGAGCAGCTTCAACATCCTTTACAGTAGCTTCAACATCCTTTACAGCAACTGCAACATCCTTTACAGCAACTGCAACATCACGAACGTTGGAGTTCACGTCATCAAGCGCAGACTCGAGCTTTGCAAAGCTCTCAATATACTCTCGAAGCAGGGTGGTTACCACGCCGGCAACAGTTTCAACAGCAGCTGTATGGCGCGCAAGAAGTTCGTGATCATTCAATTCCGCGAGTTCATGGGCTTTGATTCCAATGCCTTCTGCAAGCCACTCATTCACATCAGTGACATCAAATGAGAATTCTGATTCGAAACGCTGCATCAAGTTTCCTTCGTTGTCGTAGCGACTCCACCTCTTTCTCCATTCCATACCACCGTGCTGCTGCTGTTTTTTGGACATCTCAGATGCATTCTCTTGATCCATTGGAACCTCCTAGGTATATGAGTGATCATCTCTTGGCAACCAGAACAGCTAGATCACCGGGAATGGTTTCACCTATGCGATTTGTTCGATGGCGGTCAAAGGTCATGTTAACTATCCTTATTCTACCACATCATGCGGGATAAATCAAGCTGTTTCCACGGTTTGCGGTGCCCATCACCGCCGACTTGAGCATTGCAGGAGTCCAGTCAGGGTGCAGTTGGCGCAACAGGGCCGTCACCCCCGCAACGTGGGGCGTTGCCATACTGGTACCCGACCAGCAATCGTATCCACCGCCGGGTATGGTGGAACAGACGTCAGCGCCCGGCGCCAGGATGTCGGGCTTGATCATATCAGATGCGTTAGGGCCACGGCTGCTGTACCAGTAGAGTCCATCTTGCTTGGTGGAGCCGCCAACGGTGACCGCCAGGCGCGAACCGCCTGGAGTTTGCATAGTGCCGTAGCCGGGGCCGGCGTTGCCTGCTGCGATGATGCACGGGATCCCGCTGGCGACCACGTTATCTACCGCCTGAGCAACCGGGTCGTCTGGGTCTCCGTCTCCGCCGCCCAAAATCAGAGCTAACAGGTCCGGCGCGTCGTCGGTGCCGGGGTCTGGTTAGGCAAGCCACGCAAGGCCGCCGCCAATGCCACGGCGCGGTCGGCGTCGTCAAAGGCCCGCGCCACGGCGGCGGCTACCTCGACCAATAACAGGGTGGGACAGAACAGGGGTAGCCACTGCTGCCGCACCAGGGCCAGGAACGCCTGGCTGGTAGCAGAATCGGCCTCGGCGGGGTTCACAGCGCTAACGTGGACGCTGGCATCACTAGTGTACATTGTCTCCCCCTCAGCGTCGAATCGAGTCTATCACGTCCTGGGTCGAAAGATCGGTCGGCCAGGCGCGGCGGAGTTCCTCGGCCAGACGTTCGTAACGCTCCCAACTGCCAAGCATGGCTTTTTTGCTGGCTTGAACCATCTCTTTCTCCGCCCGCCCGGCATCCAGAGGCAAGATGATGGCCACTGGCCGGCCCTGGTAGGTAACCACATACTCAGCGCGATCTTGGCGCACTCGCCGGATCACTTCACTGGTTTGCTCTCGCAATTCACGCACGCCGATCAAAGACATGGATTTCCTCCTGTAGTATCAGTTGCGACTTTAATTGGTACTACATTCTACCACAGAGCGTCGGTTCGTGCAACTCTGCTACTCGTTCTTCAGGCTCATGCACTAAGTCATAGGTCAACCGACAAAGCTCTCGATGTACTCCAACGACTGATGCCGGAAATAGGTGTTGTACAGCTCGGCGTAGTGGCCGCCCTGGGCCATCAACTGGTCGTGCGTGCCCTCTTCGATGATCTGGCCGTGATCCATGACGATGATGCGGTCGGCGTTCTTGACGGTGGACAGGCGGTGGGCGATGACGATGGCCAGCAGCCAGCCCAAACTTTCAGCGGCCATCGCATCTTCCCCTGGTTTGAATTCAGTTCAGTGATCGCTCTCTGTACTTTTTGCCCAAAGTATGGTACAATCATTGCGTAGACTGGCGAGGCTTACACGTTTGTCGCCGAAGCGGATGGCCAGATGGTGCGCGATATTGAAAAAGTACTGGGCACGCAAATCGAACGGCGGCGGGCACCCGATTTCGACTATGGCGATTTCAAGCCAGAAAGCTATTCTCGGCATCGCCGTTCAAACCAGCCGCATGGGCACAAGTGATACGCCGCGCCAGGCGGCTGTTCACCGGTCGAGCGGCCCGCAGGGGCTGTATCGAGACTCAGAACAGCGATCCTACTAGATCGGCGACTCGCCTGAATGGTAAAGAGATGCAATAAACGATCATCCACCAACTGGATTTTCATCACAAATATGTTATTTTGGAAAGCTCTATGTTAACTGAACAAACCAACCTGCGTAATATCGCCATCATCGCTCACGTAGATCATGGCAAAACCACACTCGTAGACGGGCTGCTGAAACAGGCCAACGTGTTTCGCAAAAACCAACAAGTCGCCGAGCGCATCATGGACTCGAACGATCTCGAACGCGAGCGCGGCATCACCATCCTGTCTAAAAACACGGCCATCACAATTTGGGACCCCGTCACAGAACAAGATGTCAAAATCAACATCGTAGACACGCCCGGTCACGCCGATTTCGGCGGAGAAGTCGAACGGGTCATGAATATGGTTGATGGCGTCCTGCTGCTGGTAGACGCAGCCGAAGGCCCCATGCCGCAAACCCACTTTGTACTCAAAGAAGCACTAGAGATGAACCACCGCGCCATCGTCGTCATCAACAAAGTGGATCGTCGCAATGCCGATCCGGACCGAGCGCTGAATCAGACCTTTGACTTGTTCATCGAACTGGACGCCAGCGACGAGCAGGCAGACTTTCCGGTCGTATACACCAACGCCGTCACCGGTCAGTCTGGGTCGACACCAGACCTGGGGCCAGACCTGCAACCTCTTTTCAAAGCGATCCTGCGTCACATCCCGCCCCCCCAAGTCGACATCGACGCTCCGCTTCAAATGCTGGTCACGACGGTCGGATACGACGAGTATCGCGGCGTGACCGCCGTCGGGCGCATTTTCGCCGGCCGCATGCAAGTGGATCTCCCAGTCGTTCGGATGATGGCCAATGGCAAAACGCGGCTCGAACAAGTCCGCTACCTTTACGTTCACCAGGGGCTAACGCTTGTCGCGGTAGAGGAGGCCCAAGCCGGGGAAATCGTCGTGATCGCCGGGCTGGAAGACGTCTCGATAGGAGAAACGCTGGCAGACCCCGAGAACCCGGTCGCGCTGCCCTCTATCCACGTTGAAGAACCCACGGTCAAGATGACCTTTGGCGTGAACATGTCTCCCTTTACAGGACGCGAGGGCCAATGGGGAACGTCACGCAAATTGCGCGCGCGCCTGTTCGGCGAATTGCGCCAAAATATCGCCTTGCGTGTCACCGAAACGGACAATGCCGACACGTTCAATGTTTCTGGGCGGGGAGAGTTGCACCTCGCCATCCTGATTGAGACGATGCGCAGGGAAGGATACGAGTTTCAAGTCTCACGCCCAGAGGTCCTCTTGCGCCAAGGGGAACAGGGTGAACTCTTGGAACCCTATGAAAAAGCCTACATTGAGACCAGATCAGACACGCTAGGAGCCGTCATCGAAATGCTGGGCACCCGTCGCGGGCAGATGCTCGACATGGTGGATACGCAAGAAAACAACATACGTCTGACGTATCTCGTGCCCATGCGTGGCTTGCTGGGTTTTCGACACCACTTTATGACTGCTACGCATGGGATGGGCGTGCTACATACCTTGTTCTACGGATACCTGCCCATGGCCGGAGAGATCAAATCTCGCTCAAGCGGCTCTCTGGTGGCATGGGAAATCGGCGTAGCCACGACATTCGGCCTGAAAAACGCCCAAGTGCGTGGCATGTTGTTCGTCAGCCCCGGTACACACGTATACGAAGGCATGGTTGTAGGAGAACATCAACGCTCTGGAGATTTGGCGGTTAACGTGTGCAAGAAGAAACACCTGACGAACATGCGCAGCTCGACCCGAGAGATAGACGAGCGCCTGACGCCCCCCCGGCAGATGAGCCTGGACGAGGCCATAGAATACCTGGCCGACGACGAACTTTTAGAAGTGACGCCGCAGAGCTATCGCATCCGCAAACGCATCTTAGGCACAGAAGAACGCGGCAGACAGGCCAAGCGTATCAAAAAGACACAACAAGCATAAAAAAAGCCTTTCCTGACCCTTCAGGAAAGGCTTTTTGTTCGGAAAGCGTATCGTTCTGAAACAGCCTGCATCAGAGACAGCGTCTTGTCCACCCCTTTTTCTTTGGCAAGCTGGTAGACTTTGGTCGCCGTCGCTACGTCCTGGATGGCCAGCCCCACAGATTTAAAGATCGTGATCTCATCTGGCCTGGTGCGAGCCTGTGCTGGCCGAAAATGCACATCCGTTTGAGAACAGTGTCCACAACCCTCGTTTTGTGGTAGAATCATGGCCTCCAAACGGGCGCATTTGCAAGTCGGGGGAGCCTTGGGAAAAGAGCACGTCCAGCGCCGGCCGAGTAGGAGCGAAGCGACGTATCGAGGCCAAGCGGCTTGTTTGTAGAGCCGCTCACTTGGTTTCGATACGCTACACTACTCAACCGGCGCTCGCTTCCCCAACTTCTAGATACGCCCGTCCATTGGTGTTCTCTTTGGAGGAAGTGTGATCATGGTGATTCTAGCACCAGCACACCTTCTGCATCCGCCTGCACATTGGTTCGCTCCCACAGCATGGGATGATACTCGATGTTCCGCCAGGGGTCAATCATGTCACTGTAGTGGGGATGGTAGGGGTGGCCGGATTGGCCGGTGGTGTGCATCGAGATCGAGCGGGTGAAGTCGCTCAGGTCCACGATCTGGCGGTAGGAGGAGACGATCACCACGCCGTAGGGATCGCTCGGACTGTAGCCGGTGTTGTTGACGGTGGCGATAGTGCCGTCCACCGGGACCGGGCCCCGGTTGAACAGGGCCTCGATGAGACCGATGCCGGACTGCCCCAGGCTTTGGTTCTCGAAGGTGGCGGTGTGCAGCTCCCCCCAACGCCAGCGGGCCATGTCCTGCCCCAGTGTCTCGGTCAGCTCCTCCACCGCTTCCTCCAGCGATTGCAGCAGGATGTCGTCGCGCGTCTCCACCTGGGGCGTGGTGACGTCGTCGAACCAGGGGGATGCCTCGTCGGCCAGGAGGTTCACCAGCGCGACCCCCGCCGTGCTCCGGGCTCGACGCAGGAGTTGCTCTCCCAGTTCGTCGCCGAAGGTCAGGTCTATCAGGTGCAAGCGGAAGGCCTCGAAGAGAGCGGCCCCCGCGCTATCCCGCACTGCCCGCCCGTCCCAGGCTTGCAGCAGGGCCAGCGCCTCTGTCAGGCGAGGCTCGTCGCTGGCGAGGGTCAGCAAGTAGGGCAGGATGTCCTGGGCGTAGACGGGGCTGCTGTCCCCGTGCATGACCTGCATGTCGGCCAGGGAGAGGGAGGCGTCGGCCTCGATCATCTCCACGATCCGCCGCGCCCGGTAGCCGGGGGCCCAGTCCATCGAGATGAAGTAGGGGTAGTCCGGCCCCACCACGGCGTGATTGGCGGTGACGATGTACCCCTCCGGTGGGTTGAAGGCGCGGGGCAGGTCGTCGAAGGGGATGTAATCCACCCAGTCGTACTGGCCGCTCCAGCCGGGCACCGGCATCGAGCCGTCGCCCGAGGCGCGGATGGGGATGCGGCCGGGGGCCTGGTAGCCGATGTTCCCCTCCACGTCGGCGTAGACGAAGTTCTGGCTGGGCACGTCCCAGTAGCTCAGCGCCTCTCGGAACTCGTCCCAATTAGTGGCCCTGTCCAGAAGAAGGATGCTCTGCACCAGCGTGCCGGGCTGGAGCGCGGTCCAGGAGAGGGCCAGGGGCTGCCAGCCGAAGGCCCAGTCTTCTTCCGGGCCGCCGGCCACGTCGTTGATGATGGGGCCGTGGCGGGTGAGGCGGACGTTCACCACCACCGGCTCCTCCTCTCCCGCGACGCGGATCTCCTCGCGGATGACCTCCATATCCAGCCACTCCCCCTGGTACTCGTACTGGTTGGGGTTCTCCGTATTGATCCGCTCAATGAAGAGGTCCTGCACATCCGGCGCCAGGTTAGTGACCCCCCAGGCGATGTGGTCGTTGTGGCCGATGATGACGCCGGGAACGCCGGCGAAGGACGCGCCGACCACGTTGTACGGGCAGTCCGGCCCGACGGGCTCGCAGTGGAGACCGATTTCGTACCAGATGGAGGGCATCTGGATGCTCAGGTGGGGGTCGTTGGCCAGCAGGGGCATCCCCGTCTCGGTGCGGCTGCCGGCGACGACCCAACTGTTGCTGCCAATATCGTTCCCTGTTCCCAAGGGATGGAAGTCGAAGGCGGCCTCGGGCAACGCCTTCAGCGTCGCCTCCGCCAGCGGGTGGGGGACGATGACCGGGTAATCGTCCGGGTAGGGCGGCATCAGCACCTCAACAGCGGAGGTGCCCAGCCGGGCGGCGATCTGGGCGCGCAGCAGTTCGTCGCTCCTGTTGCCCCCCAGGTCCCAGGCCATCACCTTGGCCCAGGTGAGAGTGTTGAGCGGGGTCCAGGGCTCAGGGTCGAATTTGACGCCGGTGAGACCCAGGATGGCGAACTCCAGCCCCAGGCGGCCACGATGAGTGGAGATGTAGGCGTTGCCCCCCTCGGCGTAGGCCTCCAGCACCGCCTGTGCCTCCTCGTCCAGCAGTTCCAGCTCCTGGGCGGCGGTGCGGTGCCAGCCGATGGTACGGATGAAGCGGTCGGAGTCCAGCGCAGACTCCCCCAGGATTTCCGCCAGCCGCCCAGAGCCAATGCGCCGCCAGAACTCCATCTGCCAGAAGCGGTCCTGGGCGTGGACGTAGCCCTGGGCAAAGAACAGGTCGTGGGAGTTGGAGGCGTAGATGTGGGGGACGCCCCAACTGTCGCGGTAAACCTCCACCTGGGATTGGAGCCCCGCCACTTTGATCGTGCCGTTGACGGTCGGGAAGCCGCGTCTGATGACGAAGTAGCCCCCGCAAACTGCCACGATCACCAGCAGCAGGATGAGAACACCAATGATCGTCAGGATCTTGCCTAGCAGTTTTCGCATTTTCGCTCCTCCTTTGAATGATTTTTGTATAGAGATTGGAGGTTAGAGGTTGGAACAACTTCTAACCTCCAACGTCCAACCTCCAACCTCCAACTTCCAATTCGTCGGCATAGGCAAAGAGAGCCGGCGTGCCCCCGGTGTGCCAGAAGAGGACGGTCTCATCGGGGCCAAAAACGCCTCTTCTGATCAAATCTATCAGGCCGGCCATGGCCCGGCCAGTGTAGACGGGATCCACCAGCAGTCCCTCGGTGCGAGCCGCGAGTCGAATGGCCTCCCGCTCTGGCGGCCCCATCCTGGCGTAACCCTCGCCGAGGTAGTCGTCGTGGACGATGAAGTCCTCGCTGGCGAAAGAGAGGTCAAGTCCCAGGAACGCTGCTGTCTCAGTGACCAACTTCTCCAGCCTGGGCTTCAGCGCCTCTTTGGTCCTACTCACGCTGATGCCCTCGATCTGGCCAGCAAATCCCAGGGCCTTGGCCCCCACCATCAGGCCTGCCTGGGTGCCCCCAGAACCCGTGGGGAAGACGACCCTGTCCACTTGGAGGTCTCGCACCTCCAGTTGCGCCATCAATTCCACCATAGCTTCCACATAGCCCACTGAGCCCACGGGGTTGGAGCCGCCAACGGGGATGATGTATGGATGGCGGCCCAGGCGCATCATCTCCTCAGCCACCTCCTCCATCATTTGTGCGCGGTCTCGCTCACCAGCCCAGCGAATGTCGGCCCCCAGAAGCTCATCCAGGAGCAAGTTGCCGGTCCAGCGATCGGGGCTCTGCCCGCTCAGAACCAGGCAACAGCGCAGGCCGAAGCCGTTTCCATCACATGATGTCACGGCGGCGGCGGCCGTCTGGCGGGCATGATTGGACTGGACGGCGCCCGCAGTGATGATGGTATCAGCCCCTTTCTCCAGAGCATCAGCCAGCAGAAACTCCAGCTTGCGAGCCTTGTTGCCCCCGGTGGCCAGGCCGGTCTGAGCGTCGCGCTTGACGAAGAGGCGCGGCCCGCCCAGGGCTTCGCTCAGGCGGGGCATCTCCTCCAAGGGGGTAGGCAGGTGGGCGATGGGTACGCGAGGCAGGTTCTCAGTCAGCATTATTCACGCTCCTTCGTAATTATGTGATAAGCATAAGTATACCACACCTGGCCCAAACACGGAAACACGGAGGGCATGGAAACACGGAAGGCGGACAAAACTCCGCGTCTCTGTGAGCTCCGCTTGACAGCCTGCGAGCTCGCTGCTATACTCATTACCTGAGAATCTAGGATCCGGAGCATCACACATGGCTGAACCCGAACTTCAGTTTATTATCCACGGTGACGTCCCCAACAGCTTCTGGCAAGAGCTAACGCGGCAACTTGGAGAATGTTACCGACGCTTGCCCACCTCAGACCTGGAAGTCGTACAGGTGTGCCTGCTGGACACAGTGAAAAGGCTGAAGCAGTTCTTAGCTGCGGAGCACGCCGAGCTGGGCATCGCCAGCCCGCTGGGTACAGAGTTCCTGGCCCTCCACGACGCCTGGCGCAGCGTGCCTCGGATCACCATCTGCCGCGAGCGGCTGGCAGAGGTGCCGCACATGGTGGGTCTGGGAGCTATCCGCCAACAGGTGGCTCACAGCATCTTGCACGGCTCGCCGGAGTATTACGTCTTCAAATTCTCACGGAACCTGGTGGAGAAGGGTCAGGAGCGGGGATTAGCAACCGCTGCCCTTCAACAACTCGTCTACTACGTAGCCATCGCGGTAAAGGACTACGAGGTGGTGCGCCTGCTGGTCGCCCACGGCTACGTTGACTGCCAGGCGGCGTTGGCCTTTCATCAGCTTGAGGCCACCGACGAGGACCGGCTGGCCTGGCAGTTGGCCCGGCTCAACCCCGTCGTCCGTCTTATCTGCCTGGCCAGCCAACTGAAGCTCATGTTCTCTATTCGTCCATTGGTATACTGGCAACGGTCATAAAGTAACATTTTCGAAGGTCTGGAATTTGAGGGTCAATAAGCTGGCAAGTTCTTGCTTATATTCCCCATCGGTTTCAGCGATACAGCCCATAATAGCT
>DAOUDK010000124.1:0-5757 GCA_034431315.1 Anaerolineae bacterium | reverse complement strand
GAACAACCCCTGCCCGCCGGCATCAACCACGCCGGCATCCGCCAGCACCTGCAACAGCGAAGGCGTCCTGGCGACAGAGTGCCTGGCTTCCGTCACCGTTCTCTCCAGCACGTAGAGGAGGTCGTTATTCTCCTCGGCGGCGGCCACCGCAGCATCGGCCGCCTCTCGGGCCACGGTGAGGATGGTGCCTTCGACGGGCTTGATCACCCCCTGGTAAGCTATAGCCGAAGCCTCCGTCATGGCCTGAGCCAACTCCAGGGCGGTGAAGGTCTCTTTTTTATCCAGACTTCTGGCCAGCCCCCGGAATAACTGAGAGAGGATGACGCCCGAATTGCCGCGAGCCCCCATCAGCGAGCCATAGGACACGGCGTGGGCCACGACCGAGGCCGACTGCGCCGGCGAGCTGTTCAACTCTTTGAGGGCGGCCTGCATGGTGAGCAGCATGTTGATGCCCGTGTCGCCATCGGGCACGGGATAAACGTTCAGGGCGTTGATGACCTCGACGTGCCTTTCCAGCCAGGCAGCGCCAGCCTCCAGTGCCCGCCTGAGCCCTCTCCCATCGCATAAGTTCGTTGTCTTATCCTCGTTTGTCAAAGCCGTATCTCCGTTTTGGAAGTTGGAAATTAGAGATTGGAGATTAGATATTGGACTCCAACCTCCAACTTCCAATCTCCAACTTCCAATCTCTAATCTCTAATATCCAAATCACTAACCCGCAACCCCTGAACGTGGACGTTCACCTGGGAGACGGGCACGCCCAGGGTCTTCTCCACGCTGAATTCCACACTGTCCATGATATTGTGGGCCACGGTAGAGATCCTGGTGCCATACTCGATGATCACGTAGAGGTCAATGATGATCCGATTGCCCTCCAGCTTCACCTCGACTCCTCGCCTGCTGTCTCGCTGGAGGAGTTGGGCCAGCCCGCCCACCAGGCTCTTGGAGGCCATGCCGACCACGCCGTAGCTATTCAGCACCGCCTGGCTGGCGATGCCGGCGATAGCCGTTGGCGAAATCTCGATCCTGCCTAATCTCGTCTCTTCCGTCATTTTCACCTACCTCCAGCCGATTTGCGCAAAGCGGCTTGTTGTGGTATGATATACACAATGATCTGAAACATTACTGAAAAGGGAGTAAACATGGCTAAGTGTGACATCTGTGGCAAGGGCGTCCAGTTTGGGCATAACGTCAGCCACTCAAAGAAGGCCACTAATCGTCAGTGGAAGCCCAACATCCAGAAAGTGACCATCACCAAAGATGGCGTTGCCAGGCGCATGAAAGTCTGCGCCAAATGCCTGAAAGCACTTTCTAAAAGCAAATAGCCTATGGCTTTTACGCCATTTGCTACGCACCAACCTGCCAGCTCCGGATTATGGGGCTGGCTTTTTGTTTTTAACACCCTCTTGCTACGAGGTTGCTAACAGAATAGCCATTCAATTATGATCTCGCCCTCCCAACCTCGCTCGGCCGATTTAAAAACCTTTCTATTTCGTGCAGCACCTTTGGGGTATCTTCGCTAGGGTTACCGACCAACGTAGAGGAGTGCACTCTGCCCTGATCATCATGGTGATGATGCGGGAAGGTAGCCAGATCAGGGAAGTCCTCCTTGTTATCCCAGCGTAGGAGCGGGACATCGCTGAACAGTTGGTACGAGTAGTCAAGATGGCCTCGGTTGTAGTACATTCGGACTTGCAGCGATATGGTCCTGGTAACCTCTGCTCTGATTTTGAAGAAAAACTGGTCAGCCGAAAACTCCTTTGTTTCGGCTATAGCAGCCTTTCTACAGAGAGGGTTGGCTTGGATTTCCGCCATCACCAGGCTTAGGAGAGAGACCAGGGATGTCAACCACCGACCTCCTCTCGAAGCCCTAGCCAGCTTTGCAGCATTTCGGTGGCTACTTTCCAATCGAGCCAATCATCCTCTTCGGCCATGAGGGCGCGTCCCAGCGATTGCCTTTGCTCCGGTGATAACTCTTTGGATTGCAGCATTGCCCCCCGCTCACGCAAGTACTGAGTGAACTTTGCGAAGCTCATTCCATACTTTCGTTCCAGTTCAGCTATTTGGCGTTGATACGAGGATATTCGCCGGAGGGTATAGTCCTGCATCAACTCCCGCACCGCTTCTTCCGTAGTGGGAAAAAGCTTCCTCTTGACCAGCGGTTCAACAATAGAAGTTAAGGTTGCTGTACTCATTTTTTATCACCTCCTGCCTTCAACCGGGCAAGCGTCGCTTCTGCGATCTCTCTTTCCAACCCCCTTCGCTGGACGTAACCCTCAACGAGCCGAAATTCAGCTTTGAACGCTCTCTCCACGGTTCCTCCTGGTGGATAATCATACACTGTATTATGGAAAAATGCAAGATGATAAATCCGTTTATCCGCTCGGCATCCGCTGACAGCGCAGTTGGCCGCAGCCGGCCCGGATATCTACGCCCCGCTCCACTCGCAGGGTATTGGGCACCTTCAAGCGGTTGAGCTCGGCCTGGAAAGCCAGGATCCTGCCTCGCGGCGAGGGCTGGTACGGCGATTCAGGCACAGGATTGAGAGGGATCAAATTGACGTGGCAGAATAGCCCGGCCAGCAGGTGGGCCAACTGGCGTGCTTGCTCTGGGGAGTCGTTGATTCCATTGATGAGGGCATACTCGAAGCTGATGCGTCTCCCAGTTCGTTCAAAGTAATGACGGCAGGCCGCCATCAACTGGGCCAAGGGATAGCGGCGGTTGATGGGGATCAGCTTGTCACGCAACTCATCGGTGGAAGCATGGAGGGAGACGGCCAGGCCGATCTGGGTCCCTTCCTCAGCCAGCCGGCGGATACCAGGTACCAGGCCCACAGTCGAAATGGTAATGCGCCGCGCTCCCAGATTAAAACCGTCATCGTGAGTCAGCGTTTCAATGGCCTGCCAGGCAGCCTCATAGTTGGCCAGCGGCTCGCCCATGCCCATGAGTACCACGTTGGTTAATCGCTCGCCCTCGGCCTTCAATAAATGGGCGAAGTATAGCACCTGCTCCACAATCTCGCCGGGAGTCAGGTTCCGTAGGAAGCCGCTCTGCCCCGTGGCGCAGAAGACGCAGCCCAAGGCGCAGCCGACCTGGGTGGAGATGCAGGTGGTGTGCCGCCGCTCATAGTGCATCAGCACGCTCTCGATGGTTTGATCGTCCCGCAGGGCGAAGAGCACCTTGCGCGTCAAGCCGTCGGCGGAGACCTTCTCCTCCAGGGGCTTCATAGTTCGCAAAAGAGTCGCCTCCGCCAGCCTCTCCTTCAGCCCCTTGGGCAGGTTGGTCATCTCCTGGAAGTCAGCGGCCAGGGAGCGATAGAGCCAGCCCCATATCTGATCGGCCCGATAGGCGGGCTCGCCCCAGGAAACCAGGAGTTCCTTCAGTTGATCATAGGTTAGATTAAGCAGAGAGGTTTTGTCAGATACTCTATGATTTCGGCCAGATCTCATACAATTGCCTCACATTCTCGAAGACTAAGTCGGGTTTAATGGTGGAGTTCTCCAGTTCTTGCCGGCTGGTAGCGCCCGAAAGAACCAGGATGGTGCTCAGACCAGCCCTCTGCCCACCCAGAATGTCGGTCTCCAGCCGGTCGCCGATGACGGCTGTCCCTTCTTTGCCTACCCCCATTCTGGCCAAAGCCAGATCGAAGATGGCCGGCTCTGGTTTCCCCACCACGAAGGGAGCCACGCCGGTAGCCGCCTCCAAAGCTGCCAGGCTGGCCCCGTTGCCTGGGGCGAGACCCTCCTCTGTGGGCAGGGTCTTATCCGGATTGGTAGCGATAAACCTGGCTCCGCTGCGAATCAACAAAGTAGCGACTCTGAGCTTCTCATAGGTAAGTCCCGTATCCATGCCGACCACCACGAAGTCGGCTCTTTCCTCAGCGATGGTGTACTTCTCTCGCAGGGCAGCCCGCAGCCCCTCCTCGCCGATGGCATACACCCGGGCTTCCGGCCGCGCTATCCTCTCCAGGTACAGAGCAGTGGCCTGAGCCGAGGTCAAGACGTCGCTTTCCTCAATGACGATGCCCATCTTGCCCAGCTTCGTCACGTACTGGCCTGGCGTGCGAGTGGAGTTGTTGGTGAGCAGCAAGAAGGGAACCCCTTCTCGCTGCAGGAGGGCCATGAATTCCCTGGCCCCGACGATGGCCTCGTCGCCACGGTAGAGGACGCCATCCAGGTCAATTATCAGGCTGTTGATGGAGTTGGAGGTTGGAGGGTGGAGGTTGAAAGATGGAGATTGGAGGTTGGCGGTTTGATAATCGTCGGCGGTGTCAATGTCGGCAAAAATGGCCTCTGTTTGCACTTCTACCTCCTCCAATTCGTCCTCGTGTTCGGCGATGACCTGTCGCCCGCCCTGGTCGCCTTTCACCCTCATTAACTCCGCGAAAAGGGAGCGGTCGAAGAGCACCGGATTGCCCCGCTGGCCGCGATGGGTGGGAACGACGATGGGCGCGCGGGTCTCCTGATAGCGCTCGATGATTTTCGCTATCACCTCTGTCGTGACGCCCGGCTGGTCGGCCAGGACGAAGAGCGCTGCATCCACCTCCGGCTTCACGGCTGCGAGTCCTGCCCGCACGGAACTGCTAAGGCCCGACTTCCACTCCTGGTTGACCACGACCTGGACGGGTCGGTCAGCGATGCTCGTTCCTATCTCCATCGCTCGACAGCCCAGGACGACGATCACCTGCTCGACGGGCGAGTCTAAGACGATGTCTACTACGTGCTGGATCATGGTCTTGTCGCCTACTGGCAAAAGCTGCTTGGGCTGGCCGAAGCGCCGCGATTCGCCAGCAGCGAGCACAATGGCCGCTACCCTAGCCTTTGGGGTTATCACCTCCAACACCGGCTCGGGGGCTCGCAAGGAGGCGATGATTACTCTTTCGATGCGCTTGTTTTGCAGGACGAGGTGGGCAATCTGGCGCGCGTCGTCCAGGGGGCGGTCTTCTGCCCTATGGTTCAGGATGGGGATGGCTCTCGCTTGCTCTGGGAGGCCCTTCAGCCCACCCTGGGGATGGCTCAGCACTGTGGCTATCATCTCGACGGTCACGGGCTGACCAAGGGCAGCTCCGGTAAGGCCCGCCACCAACCCGGGACGGTGGACGTGCTCTTCGGTCAGGGGCTTTCCCAGAACGGCGAGGTCGGCCATAGGCACGAGAATCGTAGTTGAGGCGGGCAGCACCGGCTCGTGGGCAGCGGGAGCCTTGAGGGCGCGGTGGCGGGCCCCGTCGGCCTCCACCAGGATGACCGCCTCACTTAGCCGTTGGGCCAGGCGGTCCACCAGGGAGGGGGGCACTCCTTCCAGTTTGTTGGGACGCATGGGGTAATCCCTGTCGCTTTCCCCCAAAGCGGTCGGATCCACCTCTTCCAGGCGGCGCTGGGCCAGGAAGACTTTGGGATAGCGGGTCAGGAGCCTGGACACCTGGGTCAACGCCTCTTCCTCGTCGGCGAGGAGCAAGTACTCGTTCTCCCTGGGGATCGGCTCCAGGATCCTGGTCGTGGTGGTGAACACGACCTGCCTTCCGATTCCAGCCAACTCTTCCATCAGACGCAGGGCCGCCGTCGTTTTCCCCCCGGCCCCGACAAACGAAACAACATTGTTGACTTTGACGTTTAGAGCTTGATGCAGCAACATTTCACCTGATTATATACTGGCAACGGTCATAAAGTAACATTTTCGAAGGTCTGGAATTTGAGGGTCAATAAGCTGGCAAGTTCTTGCTTATATTCCCCATCGGTTTCAGCGATACAGCCCATAATAGCT
>DAOUDK010000123.1:0-4262 GCA_034431315.1 Anaerolineae bacterium | reverse complement strand
CGTGCTCGCTGACCGGCCTCGCCGTGGCATGAAGTGCCACGGCTACGGAGCTACCACCCCGTAAACGGGGTTCCTGAGCCCGATTCATCGGGCGGAAGCTCCGTAGCACGGCGACTTCATCGCCGTGCGGCCCCGGCAAGCATGACATCACTCTTAAGTTAGCGCGTATGCCCCCTTACCCTGCGCACAACTCCAGCGTCTTCTTGGCCAGCAAGAACCCGCGCTTGATCAACTCTTCGGTGGCTTCCCAGTTCGCATCCTCGTGCTCGATGCTGAGCACAAAGTCATACCCCACATCGTAGAGAGCTGCCACGAGCTCCTGCCAATCTATCAGGCCCTGCCCTGGCAAGCGCGGTATCTGCCAGCGGAAGCCACAACCCAGGATCCCGTCCTGATAGAACATCTCTTCGTCTATGGTCATGTCCTTGGCGTGCACGTGGAAGATGCGATCCCCGAAATCGTAGATGAAGCGAACGTAGTCAATCTGCTGCCAGACCAGATGCGAGGGGTCGAAGTTGAGGCCGAAGTTCTCGTCGGGCACAGCCTCAAACATGCGATGGATAAGGGCAGGTGAGTGAGGCAGGTTGGAGCCGCCCGGCCAGGTATCAGCCCAGAGCATGGGGCAGTGCTCGATGGCGATCTTCACGTTGTGCTCGCCCGCAAACTCGACCAGCCCCGGCCAGACCTTCATGAACTCCTCGAAGTTGTGATCCAGGTCCTTCCGCCAGTCGCGCCCGGTGAGCGCGGGAAGGCCTCCTCCCGGGTTCCAGCACCGCCCCACGAAGGTGCCCACGATGTCCACGCCCAGCATCTCCGCGCCGACGATGACCTTCTTCAGGTGAGCGATGACGTGCTCGCGATGCTCCAGGTCGGGATGGAGAGGGTTGGGATAGTAACCCAGCGAGGAGATCTCCAGCCCCTTCTGGGCCAACATGCCGTTGATTTCCGAGGCTTTGCTTGGGGTCAGCGAATCCACGTCAATGTGGACGACCCCGCCATACTTGCGGTCCCTCCCTTCGCCGGACGGCCAGCAGGCTATCTCCAGCATCTCAAACCCGCTGTCCGAAGCCCACGTTGCCAGCTCCTCCAGAGATAGATGCGGAAAGGCTGCGGTCATTACACCGATCTTCATTGTTATGTCCTCCTGTTGCGTATTGCGTAGTGCGTAGTGCGTATTCCGTCTAGCGATCAACCTCTACCCACCTCTGCTCCCGCGCGCTGCGCTCGATGGCCTCGCAGATCAGGTTCTCCTCGTGGCCATCGGCGAAGGTGGGGAAATCGGCCGGGGCGGCATAATCGCCCCTTGCGATATAACCGTAGACAGCGGCATAAAGCTGCTTGAAAGTGTCGGGGAAGCCCTCGGCGTGGCCACCGGGATAGCCGGCACTCCATTTGGCCTCCGACGCCAGGAGGGAGGGGTCCTTGATCAGAACTTCGTTGGCTCGCTCGCGGTGCCCGATCCACAGCTCGTTAGGCCGTTCCCCGTTCCAGGCCAGGGCCCCTTTGGAGCCGTCTATCTCCAGGCTAAGCCGGTTCTTGCGGCCTGCACAAATCTGGGATACGGTCACCACCCCTTTGGCCCCACCCTCAAAGTTCAGCAGGATGCTGGCGTAGTCCTCGGTCTGGATGGGCTTCTCCTCGTAATCCCCCGGCTTCAGCTCCTTGCCAGCGAAGGTATCAATAGGCACCAGGGGCTTGCGTCGCACCGGGATGAAGGTGCCGAAGTCAGCCATCACGGAGCTAACCTTGAGACCGGTGATGAAGGCCACCAGGTCCAGCCAATGGGAACCGATATCGCCCACCGCCCGCAAGCTGCCCCCCAGATCCGGCTCCAGGCGCCAGTTCCAGTCGGTATCGTAAAAAAGCCAGTCCTGGAGATAAGAGCCGTGGATAATGTAGACGTCACCCAGGTCGCCCCGACGCACCCTGGCCCTGGCCTCCTGGCAGAGGGGGTAGAAGCGGATGTTGAAGTTGATAGCTCCCACCAAACCTTTCTCCCTGACCAGTTCCATCAGTTCGGCCGACTCCGCCGAAGTCATGGTCAACGGCTTTTCGCAGACCACGTGCTTGCCCGCCTCCAGGGCCGCTTTGGCCATGGGAAAGTGGAGATAATTGGGAGTAGTAATGTGGACTACGTTGACCGCGGGATCGGCCACCAGCTCCCGCCAGTCCGCGTAAACTTCTTTGATATTGAGGGCCTCGGCTTTGGGACGAGCTCGCTCCGGGCTGGACCCCGCGATGCCCACCACTTCGATGCCCAGGCGGCGCAGCGCTTCGACGTGGGCTGGGCCGATGAATCCCGTTCCGATGACGGCTGCCTTGAGATCGCTCATTTTGACTCCTTTCCTTATTGCCCCAAGCTGAAGCTATGGGCTGAAAGAACAAAGCTCCTTCGACAGCCCTTCGACAAGCTCAGGATGATAGCTCAGGACACCGCCTGCGGGTTATATCCAACCCTGAAAGTATAACAAAGGAAAGAAGTTTTGTCAATTCGAGGCAGATTGTTAGCGACGATTGGGGCCTGGATTGCGCTTCCGTCCAAAGTGGTGTATAATTGCAATTGCTTGATAATTTAGCCGGATGGGCCGCAAGGATGCGCTTCGGATGGTGCCAGGCCAACACAGCCAACATAGCTCCCAACCCCGACGCCAGCCACGGCCGTGATTTTGCGTGCCCAAGGCTGGCGTTTTGCTTTAGTGAGAATGAGAATAAGGAGGTCAAACTCAGTGACGGGGGGTATGCAGGAGTCCGATTGGAGGAACTAGAGAAGCCATAGGGGGGAGGATCATAGGGGGCGGGGAGTTGTTGAATGGCTACGGCGCAAGCCGCCACTTGGTGACGAGGTCGTGAACAGCCGTGACATAGGCGCAGGTGGCTATGAAGCGGGCGACAGCGCGATTGAACTCAGTAGCCATTCGAGTAGCCTCCGCATGATCCGGGTGCGCTGCAGAACCTCTACCGCGTTGCGCCATTCGATGGAGTCTTCCCAGTCGGGATGCTCCCGACCTTCACCCCGGGCCAGGCGAGCTTCCAGCGATTCCAGAGAATCACCGTAATGCTGCTCAAAGCGCCGAATCATCGCTTGCAGGATCACTTCCCGGTTGCGCACATCGTCCAGCAATGGGGTCAGCGGCTCACGAGCGATACTAGATGGGAGGGCACGCAAAGCAACTTCAGACATTGTCTTCTCCTTCCAAGCTATGGGGTGCAGATAGATTGTATCACTTGCTTTGAAAAAGGTCAAATGTCATCATTTCCATGCAACTCAAACCCGACGCCAGCCACGACTGCGCTCTTGCGTGCCCTGAGGCTGGCGTATCTGTCTGTGATTTGACAGGGGGCCAAACTGTGCTAAAATAGCTGTAGCTGGCAGGGCGCTGAAGCTCGGCCTACACGACGCAGCCTGACACAGCAGACAACATCCCTGAACCCGACGCCAGCCACGGCCGTGCTTTTGCGTGCCCCACGGCTGGTGTTTTTTGTCGCTGGTGAGTTGCTGATTCGTTAAGGAGGGTAAGATGCTCAAACACACAATGCAAGGACTTGCGGTCGCGGTCTTGATGATGTGCATACTGGTTCTGGGAAGTTCGGCGAGGGAGCTGGCTGGAGACATGAAGGTGTTGCCTCCCTCCCAGGGGGATGCTGGTTCCAGGACGGTGTCAGTGGACGGATCTACAAGCTCCGCAAGCCGCGCCAAAAGTGACGTTCAATCCTCTTCGACCGTTGCGTTCTCCATGTTCGCCCCTATGCTTACAGCCACATCAACCGCCATCACCGACGTGGACTCGGTGACAGTCCCCGAGGGCGATACGGCCACCTTTCAGGTGAAGTTGAGCGACCAACCTTCCTCGCCGGTCACGGCTAGCGTGAGCCGGGTGAGCGGGGACACGGACATCACGGTACAGTCGGGGATGACTCTGACCTTTACGACGCTGGACTGGGACAGTTATCAGACGGTGACGTTGGCGGCAGCCGAGGATGATGACATGGCGTCGGGCGTGGCAACTGTCCAAATCAGTGCCACTGGCCTCGTTGATAAGGATGTAACTGCCAGAGAGCTTGACAATGAGCCGTGTGGTCCGATTGAAGTTGCGGGCATCGTTGGCGAGGACATGACGTGGTATCGAGCATGTAGTCCTTACATCGTGATAGGGGACGTGCAAGTACCTGCTGGGATTACTCTATCAATTGAACCTGGAGTAGTCATCCAGTACACGGGTGCCTATGAAATACTGGTGCAAGGAACCATTGTAGCCAATGGC
>DAOUDK010000122.1:0-2693 GCA_034431315.1 Anaerolineae bacterium | reverse complement strand
GAAGGCGATAACCAGCAGGAAAGAGATGCTATTCAGATGTAAAAGAGCTACTTATGTTAAAAAAAAGCCCCAAGTGCACTTAGCAGAGATCTGTCTACTATTCTCCGATACACTCTTTATTGTGGGTGAGGATGGCTCGCCGCTGTTGGATAGCGAAGGCCATCTGTTCCCTGTCGTTCAAGCTACCTCGGGCTACTTCATAGACGTGGATGGCGTCAAAGCCCTTTTCTCGCAAAGCGGCCGCCAGACCAAGCCACACGTTCTCGTCAATAAATAACCGGATGGGCTCATGTTCAGCCATTGGTCAAGACTCCGTTGTTCCCACCAGCATCTGGTAGGCCTCCTCGCCCACCAGTTCTTTGAGCCGCGCTTGCCAGACCTCTGTTGTGTCCGCAGCCATCTCGGCCTCTATCGCTTCCTGGTGCTCGAAATAATAGGCAAGCGCACTATGAACCTGGGCCGGCGTCAGGTGGGGCAGGATCTCCGTGGCGATGGTCTGGGCATTATATCCCATTTGCAAGTACTGCACGACGGTGGCGACGCTCGTGCGCGTGCCAGCGATGACAGCATATTCCCCCCAGCGATCGCGCTTGACCTGCACATGGGGGTAGGCCGGAAGATGTTCCCATAGGATGATCTCGACTACGCGCTCAGGTGGTTGATTAGTCTGACGTGCCAGGTGAAGCACACGTTCGTACAATGGTTCAGGTAGCAGGATTGCATTCGTGCTCATGTCTTCAGCCCCCCTCAATTTGGTGGGATCTACTTTGTCATTATAGCACTGATCGGCGGGGTGGTCAACTGCGCGATAGTCTCAAGCCACCTGTCCAATCCGCTTTTGCACCCGCAGCACCAGGAAGGTGAGCCAGGGGGAAGGGCTCTTCTTGTCGGCGAAGGACCAGCCCTTCCAGGCGCGATACATGGAGGTGGCGGTGTAGCGGCCCTTCTCATCGGCTTGCACGGTGATCGCCTCCAGCATCTCCCAAAATCGGGGGGCGGCGTGGACGAAGGGGAAACGGCTGAGCACGTCCACCACGTGCAGGACGTCGTACCAGACGAAGGGATACTTGAGTTTGCGGAAGTCGGTGCCGATGCCGAACATGTAGATCTTGCGCTCGGTCTGGTGTTCCCAGTGCCAGAGTAGCATCTCGGCGCCGGTGCGTGTGGCCGGGCTGTCGAGCAACTCTGGTACCTGGGCCAGCGACTTCAGCGCGAAGACGTTGACGATGGGGCAGGGATCGGCCTTGCGGCCTGGCCCGCGGAATTTGCCCAACTCCGGCGCTACGACACAGCGCCAGCCGTTGTCATCCACCAGGCCAACCAGGTGATTCACCGCCCGCTGCACGCGCTCGTCGTCGCCCAGCCCCATGGCCAGCAGGGCGTAGAGCAGCGTCGGCGCGTCGCACAGCATCCACGTCCACGTGTCCTCGCCCGTCCCGCCGAATGTCTTGGGGACGTTCACCAGAATTTGGAAAGCCTCCTCCGGTGATTGGTGGGCCATCACTGCCTCGATGCCGGCGGCCATACCAGGGTCACTGGCTCGCACGCCGAAATCGGCCAGCGTGCTGAATTTGTAGATGGCGTGTTTGGCGTCGTTGTGCCGCTTGAGGGCATAGCCGGGCCAGGTGGCGGCCTCGACGATCATCTCCTGAACCTGGGGGTGGGCCAGCATCTCGGCGCGGGCGGCCTGCACATCGGGGTCGTCCTCAGGCCGGTCGAGCAGATCCACCAGGGTGCGGTAGCGGGTCCAGGGTTCGTCCGATTCTAGTAGCCATTGAGTCAGATCAGTTGTCATAGAATTCCTCCTCACAGTCGTTCAACAAGCGTGAACCATACCCTTTCCCTTTAGCCCTGCCAACGACCCACAGGCAATGAATGACCATATACCCCTTGGCTCTGACGGCTCTCCAGGTAAATTCGCCGGGTATGTATTCAATGAATCCTACGGACCTTCCGTCCTCGTAGAGTATTTTGAGCTTCATGCCTTCCGAAAACCGTTGTTCTAGCCAGTCCAGTTTCCGGCGGTATCCTTCCGACTTTGGTTTGCTCTTACGGCAGAAGAATCCGTATTGAGCGACGTTAGTGGCGGCGACGGCAATGATCTCAACGTCAGTTTCACCCATCTTTTGACCTCCTTTATACTCGGCGCACTTGAAAAGTGTGAAATTGCGTGTGTGGGGGGAGAGTACCTCGGATAAAGAAATACACGATAATAACACCTCCGGCGGCCAAAAGGGAGCATTGTGTCTCAGCTTGTGGTTGAACATCGTGTATTTCCACATCCGTGGTACTCTTTTCGCCATCATCCAAATTCACAAAACCAAAATGCGCTCAGTATAATTTGAAATTTGGTGTTCATTCGTCTTGATCACGTCCAGGCTGCTTTTCTATGCCTCAGAAGCTCACCGTTCGATACTCCGCCTGGCAAGGATGACCAGCCGCGATGTCCAGTTGCCGTTCGCCCGGACGCCCTACGACAGACCACAGCGTCCCGAACTTGCGCTCTGGGAAATGCTCTCCATGGGAGCAGACCAAACCCTCGTGGTCGCGCAGGACCTGTTTCACTGCCTCTACATCTGGGATTTCGAAGCAGAAGTCCCATGTAGAAGGGTAAAAGGGGCCTAAAGTGGGGTTGATGGAGACTGGCAGGCCTGGGAAGGGCGTGAAAAACGAAGCAGAAGCGGCCACAGGTG
>DAOUDK010000121.1:0-21469 GCA_034431315.1 Anaerolineae bacterium | reverse complement strand
CACCTGTGGCCGCTTCTGCTTCGTTTTTCACGCCCTTCCCAGGCCTGCCAGTCTCCATCAACCCCACTTTAGGCCCCTTTTACCCTTCTACATGGGACTTCTGCTTCGAAATCCCGCTTTGACAAGCTCAGAGCAAAACGCCCCGCATTCTTCACCTCGACCGGTGCCGGTGAGTGAAGATCGCACCTCTCTTTTCCCAACCCTCTTCCTTGGGCACGACGAAAGCAAAAGGCCTCACTCGGATTTCCCACGAGCGAGGCCTTTTCTTATGCGGGAGAAGCATACGGTTCTTTTATCGTTCAAGCGTTGAGCCTAACGACGAAGCTCACCTGCCGCTATTCCGCTGCGCTCCATAGCGGCAGGTTCAGCGCATTGTTATGCCTTTTCGTCGTCAATAAGGCTTCTAAAGAAGTTACTAAGTGCCGTCTCCGCTGGCTGTCTGTTCTTGAGGCCCTGGCGCACGAGGGCAAACTCATCATCAACCCAATTGCAGAACTCAGCATATTCCGCAGGGAGAATAAGATCTGTTCGCCACGCCACCCTATACAAACTGGTAGCTACCTCGTCAGGACTGACACTACCTGCCTCAAGTTCTTTATGGAGCGCGATAGCGAACCGACGAAATGCGATAGCCGACACCTCTGCGATATCAGCATTCTCTCCTAGCTCCCACAACAACGACGCAACTTCCTTAGGGCTTTTGTTTGCCGCAAGAGAGATGTCATATATTTGGAATGGAGGATCATTCACATCCATCACTATTTCGTCTGCCCAAGCGATGACATCTTCCTTACTGATGAGGCCAAAAATCAATTCAAGACTTTTTAAGGCAGCGGTTTGGGCGATCATATGGTTCCCTCTTCGGTGGCATAACAATTACTATGTGGGAATTTTTCCGCATAGTTGCGTATATGCAGAATAACTTCCGCTTAACGCGCTTGAAGCATTTGGGGATTTGTGCTAAACTGATACGAAACCCCCGACGGTAAGTAAACCCATTATACCGTATCCATCGAGAAAGCACAAATCTGACACTTCCCACGCGCTTCCCTCATCGCCCTGCAAAAGCGCGACCAGAGAAAACGGTCAGGAGCCCATCAGGACACGTTCACACTGACCCACGATGGAGAAGAGGAAATGAGCAAACGTCCCAAAAAGCTTCTCGATCAAGCCTGTACTGAGCCATGTCCTGAGCCTGCCGAAGGGTTGTCGAAGTATCTCCGCGTGCAATTTTCCTGCATCAGGCTCTTTCCCCGATTATACCGCAACGGCGGCGTTTGCACAAACGCACCACGCCTCTCTTCACCTCGACCGGTGCCGGTGGGCGAAAAAGGCGGGGCGGGGTACTGGGCCTTGCCATGGTCGAGCTTCCACTGACAAGCAACGAGAGCTTCAGGGCACACCAACGTCAAGCCGTTCATCGCCGGCCTGATGGCAGGCGAATTCTCTGCCTCCCTACGTTTCTGGCGATTGCTTTCGCGCTTGCTCAGCCATCAACTGCTGCAAATTGGCCACGGGTTGGGAGCGCGAAGTACCCTCTATGGCTTTGATGGCAATGTCCTGCACCTGGCTGTAGGCTTTTTCCACCTGTTGTGAGAGTTTCGCAATCTGCTCGTTTTGCTCTGTCACTGTTTTCTCCAGAGATTCAATTCGAGTGTGCAGAACATTCCGTTCGCCATCGAATTCCTTTTTCAGGAGCTCCTCTCTGTTTTTGGCTTCCGACTCAAGGCTTTGTACGGCTTCCTTAACCGCTTTGCTGACCGCTGATTGCAGTTCCTTGGGAAACGCGCTGACTTGCTTTCGCAATTCGTTCAATTCGGTTTCTTGTTCGACGATGGCTTTTTCCCTGTCGGCTAGTTCCTTTTCCATCTGCTCTCTTCTATACGTGATTTCTCTTTCCAGCCTCGCTCTTTCGTCTTCGAACTGCTCTCTGGCCAATTGTTGCTCACGCTGAAACGCATACAGGTACTCTTCCTTCTCCCGTTCATCGCGTTTTCGCTCGTCGGCATCCCGTTCCTTAATCTCTGCCTCGTGAACTTTCTTCTCCTTCTCCCACTCCGCACGCAGAGTTTCTATCTCCTGAGTTAATTCCTCTTTGCGCGCAGCTAATTCAGCTTCAGTTTGTTGACGCTTTTGATGTTGAGCCTCTATTAAAGCAGCCAGACTCAAGGCCGACTTCTCTATCTCGTAAATCTCTTGAAGTTCCTCTTCCTTGGCCTCAACCGCCTGTCTAACCTGCCGATATTTGCCAACTTCTTCTTCCAATCTATCAGAAAGTTGGCCGAGGAGTCTCCCTATCTCCAACTTAAGGGTACTGACCTCTTGAACGATCCCTTCTGTGGACAGAGAATCTGTCACCTCCACCGCTTCCGTAATCTTCTTCTCTTCGATTTTTTCTTCAGGTTTGAGTTCCACAGCCCGCTTTTCTTTGAGTTGCTGCAGAACCTCGCTATAGGCTTCCAGCATCTCCTTCTTGGTGTTTTTCATAGTGATTCTTTGGGGCTTAACCTCTCTGCTTGTCATTTCTGCGGTCCTCCTTTATTGTTGATGATATGCCGGACGAGGTGCGTCTGATGGTTCTCATCAGATCTCCAAGTCTTCAAAGGGGTCGTCTATGCTGTCAAAGCTCTCGAGATTGCGCCGTGCCTTAGCATCCTCCAACGCTTTCTTTGTCAGTTCATTTGGAATCTTGACGCTAAAGGGCAACCCGCGCTGAAGATCAACCTGCTTATAGAACAACGTGATGGCTTGCGAGGTAGTCAGCCCAAGCTCTCCAAATATCTGCTCTGCATTGCGTTTGAGTGCGGGGTCAATTCTTGCCGAAATAACTGCGGTCTTAGCCATAACCATCTCCTCTCTTTGTATTGCCAACGCGCGTACATTGTACTACAAAGGCGTCGTTTGCACAAATACACAACCCTTCGGCAAACTCACGGCAAGGCGCCCCGCTTTCTTCACCTCGACCGGTGTCGGTAGGCGAAAAATGCGGGGCGGTGTCTTGGGCCTTGCCTGGTCGGGCTTTCACCGGCAAGCAACGATAGCTTCAGGGCACATCGGCGGGGGATAGGCGGCGCTATCCCTGTTTCATACTGACCTATTTCCCACCTATGCCGGCTGTTGTTTGTTCGCAAGGCGCTCCCGCAAACGCATGATGACCTCAGGATTCAGCCCTGGATCGGGTTCAACTACCTCTCGTTCAGCCATCACCGCCCCGATTTCATCAAACGAAGCCTGCCCCAGACTCTGCAGCAAAGCCGTAAACGATGCCCGTTGTTGAACCACTGCTTGTTCAGGCACAGCCTGGACAGTGTAAGCCAATGTCACCTGGCGCGTGAGGGCGTACACAATGTATTGATTCAACGAGGTCCCTTCACGCTCGGCTAGGACTGTCAACTGATTGTGAAGCGTTCCTGGCAAACGGACCGTTAACCGACTCATTTTCCCCTCCCCAAATAAACTCGATACCACGTCTAACCCGCTAGCTGGATGACAGCCTCTACGGGCGTGATGACTCGTAATCCCAACGTTTCCCTGGCAGTTCGAAAGTCTCGCACATTCCAGGTAATGACCGTAGCTCCGGCATTCATCGCGCAATCAATGACGTGTTCATCCCCTGGATCGGGTGAAATCGGTCGCCACGAGTAGTGAACGACCACGAACTGCGCTTTAGACAACAAGGTTCCCAAAACAGGTTTGAGGCGCTGCCAACGCGCTTCAGATAACTTACGGGACAAAACGTCCGCATACTCGTAAGCGAGGGCATCGCAGACACAGACCTGCAACAAGCCAGCAAGCCAGGCGTCAATAATCAACCCGGCAGCACCGCCGCGTTTGGTCAGGCCTTCAAAGACGACGTTGGTATCAATAACAACACGAGACAGGGAAACAGCATCCATAGTACTATTATGGTTTTCTCACTCTGGGCTCTTCATCGGAGCTGCCGCGGACAGTGGTTCGCCCTGATTATACCCCAACAGCGGCGTTTGCACAAATGCACAACCCAGCGTCCTGAGCTTCGCTATACTCTACCTGCTTCTTGATTTCCACCAGCTCGTGAGGAACAAGATGCCAGTCACCAAGAGGGGCCCGCCCGTGATCAGCATAGCCCAGACCTTGTTGTGCCCAGCGGTAACGTACGCAAACGTGCCCAGGGCGATGGCGCCGATTAGCACTACCGTCCCGCCGATCCCTTCCCGCCACCAGGCGATGAGAATGCCCAGCACCGCAAAGATGACCAGCCCGGCCAGCATCGCCCCCTCCAGCGACCACGGAGTAGGATCGAAGATCGCCGAGGCGATGCCGATGAGCAGGAACAGTCCCACTAGGAGCGAGCCTATCCCGCGGGCAATCCAGCGCACCCACTTCGCTGCTCGGTCGCCCGTGTATTTCGTGTTTGCCATGATTATCCTCCTGCAACAGCTTCGGCCAGCAGGCACAGAAGCTCATACATGATCGTGGCCCCAACCAGCGCGGTGTTACCGCTTGGATCGTACGGGGGAGCAACTTCCACCACGTCGGCCCCGATCAGGTTCAGGCCGCGAAGGCCCCGCAGCAGGGCCTGGGCCTCGATCGTGGTGAGGCCACCGACCTCCGGGGTTCCAGTGCCGGGGGCATAAGCCGGGTCCAAACTGTCAATGTCGAAGGAAATATAGGTCGGCCCATCACCCACGATCCGGCGCGCTTCGGCGATCACCGCCTCCACGCCCAGCCTGGTGAATTCCTCCATGAAGATGACACGCATGCCGCTGTCGAGGGAGTAATCCCAGCCCCCGCTCGTATTCTGGGCGCCGCGAATGCCGATTTGCACCGTGCGCTTTGGGTCCAGCAGATTCTCCTCCACCGCCCGGCGGAACGGCGCACCGTGGCTGACTTTACAGCCCATGAACTCATCCCAGGTGTCGGTGTGCGCATCAACGTGGATCATGCCGACCGGACCATCCGCGGCCAGCGCGCGGAAGATCGGCAGGGTGATTGAATGATCACCCCCTGCCGCCAGCGGTACGACGCCGGCCTGATGAAATCGCGCCAAAAAGCGAGTTATGTCACGATGAGCTGCTTCCACCTCATAAACCCTGGTGAAGGGCACATCGCCCGCATCGCCAATCCGGCAGAGCTCATAGGGGTTGACGCGGGTCACGTGGTGAATCGCCCGCATCATGCTGGACGAGTTGCGGATTTCGCGCGGACCGTGCCGCGCGCCCGGCCGGTTGGTGACCGCCCCGTCGTAGGGAACCCCGATCATCGCAATGTCAAGCGCGGCTGGATCGGAGATGAGCGGCGCCCGCATGAAGGTTGGAATCTCCATGTAGCGGGGCGCAGTCATAGCCCGGTAGGGATCTGGGTTGGTCGGTGTCTGATTGAGCATCTCAGCCTCCCCTCATTTTTGTATCAACATCAAGCCGAACCGCCACTTCACTCCCCGGTAAATCGTGGGCGGCGTTTCTCCAAGTGTAACCGTTCAGCCCAGTGTCATTGCGAGCGGTTTTTGCGAAGCAATCCCCATCGTCGCTGGGAGCAATCGTTGCGAAGCGATCTCCGAATCGGCGATTGGGGATTGCTTCGGCACAAAAAACCGTGCCTCGCAATGACACCTGAACGCTTACCTGGCGCATTGACAGATTGTGGCTCACCTACCCACCAGGGCTTTGAGCTCTACCAAATGACGCTCTGCCTCGGCTACGCCTGCCAGCAGGGGACCCCTCAACTCCTTGAAGTCCAACGACCCGTACTGCTCAACCTTGGGTCGGAGCAGAACATTGGGAGGATGAGCCGACAAGCGCTCCTTGTGAATGTGCCAGGCCATAACCCGTGTTGCGCGCCACATGGAGGTAAGCAGATTTGGCGTCGGGGACGACTCATTCGATCTAAAAAGAAAGGGTAACTGAATCCCTGTAATCGCGCTTATCGGATCCACCCACGGGTTGTCCTTTCCCAAGGGCGGCTCGATATCCACTGCGATCACCTCGGTCGCCCCTTGCTCAAAGGCAGCGTGGGTGGCCAGACTGTCAATCACGCCACCGTCAGCCAGTTGCATCCCGTTTAGTTCGACGGGCGGAAAGATGACTGGCACCGCACTGGTCGCCAGCACAGCGGGCATAAGCGGGCCTTCAGTCAGGGCAACTTCTGTGCCCTGGACCATGTCCACGGCCATCAAGGTAGTAGGAATTTCCAGGTCGGCAAAAGTTTTACCATCCAAGGCTTCAGACAGCAGGCTGCGGAGCATACGCTGGCGAGAGCGCGCCCCCAACCGTTTCAGATTGATCGGTGATTTGCGCTGCAGGGCTGTCATTTGGTTGGCCAATTGATCTGGCGAGAAACCCAGAGCAAATAGCACACCCATGATACCACCCATGCTCGTCCCCACGATGAGATCAATGGGAATCCTCTCGCGAACCAGGACTTGCAAAACGCCGATGTGGGCGAGGCCGCGACTGCCCCCGCCACCTAGTACCAGACCGATTTTCATCCTTGCTCCTCAACCAGCAAACGACGCAGTACTTTGCCTACAAACGACTTGGGTAGCTCCTGGCGGAACTCGATGTCCCACGGCACGGCGTATTCTTCCAGGCGCTGGCGGCAAAGTTCCAGCAGCTCTTCTTTGGAGAGATCTGTGCCGGGGCGAGGCACCACGAAGGCCTTGACATTTCGCCCGCTTTCCCCACTCTCAACTCCTACGACGGCGACTTCCATGACTTTGCTATTCTCATAGAGCACCTCTTCCACATCCCGTGGATACACGCTGTACTTGCCGGCCATGATCGTGTCCCGCTTGCGGCCGATGATTTGGAAATAACCGTCAGCGTCCATCACGGCCACGTCACCTGTATGGAGCCAGCCATCTTCCAGCACAGGCTCGGAGTCTGCTTTCCCCCCTAGCCCCCCAAAGTTGGGGGGAACGGGGGGAGCCCAGTAACCCTGCATGACCTGGGGCCCTTTGACCACCAGTTCACCGACTTGCCCAACGGGCAGATCTTGGTCGGTCGCCAGGTCTACGATCTTGGCATCTGTGTTGGGAATGGGAATACCAATCGAGCCGACTTTGCGCAGGCCTTCCAGGGGATTGGCGTGGGTCACCGGCGAAGCTTCTGTCAACCCATAGCCTTCGACCAGGCAGCCTCGCGTGAGTTTCTCAAACGCCTCTTGCACCTCGACGGGGAGAGGAGCCGCGCCGCTGATGCAGGCCTTGATGGACGACAGCCCAAATGACCGCACGTTGGGCGCTTGATTGATGGCCATGTAGATCGAAGGGACGCCGGGAAAGATGGTCGGTTTGTACTGCTTGATATGCTGGAGCACCTGCTTCAGCTCGAAGACCGGCAGCAGCACGATGGTCGCTCCCATGGCGATGGGGATGTTCATGGCACTGGTCATGCCATAGCTGTGGGTCAGCGGGATGACGGCGAGGAAGGTTTCCCGGCCGTAATGCAGGTCGGGGATCCAGTGGCGGGTCTGAAGCGCGTTGGCCACCAGGTTAGCATGGGTCAGGCGTACCCCCTTGGGTTCGTCGGTAGTTCCGCTGGTGTAGAGAATGGCAGCCAGGTGCTCGCTAGAGACCTCCACCTCGGGCGGCTCCCGGGCGGCGTCCATCATCAGCCGCCTCATCAGGTATCCCCCGTAGCTTTCATCGGCCTTATCCTGCTCGCCAAGACCCGCCGCCTTCCAGCGAGCCAGGAGTTGCTTGTAGACGTGAGCGGAGACGACTTCGCGGACGTCGGCGAAGATGAGGGTGAGGGGGACGTGCGCTTGCACAGCCCTCGCCAATCCGCCAAACTCCCTCAGCGTGACCAACACTTGAGCGCCGGTCCGCCTGATCTGCTCGATGATCGCCGGGCCGTCGGCGTCGGGATTGGGCAGCACCACCACGCCGCCGATTTTGAGCGTGGCGTAGTAGGCGATGATCATCTGCGGCATGTTGGGCAGCACCACCATGACGCGATCCCCTGGCCGAACGCCCAGGCCATGCAGCGCGTGGGCGAATTGGTTGGCTTGCCATTCGAGCTGCTGGTAGGTCAGCATGGAGCCATAGAATACGGTCGCTGTCCGTTTCGGCACATTATCCGCCGCCGCTTCCAGGAATTTGTGTAGCGGCTGGCGTGGAATCGGGACGGTGTGGGGCGTGTGCTGGCCGTAGCTCTTGAGCCAGGGGCGATTATCCGGCGGTTTCGCGCCGGCGGTTTGCTCGCGCCAGGAGAGACGTCGTCCCTCTATCCCTGGGTGGATAAAGCGCTCAATAGCGCGATTGACCGCTTGGTAGCGCTCAAGCTGGACTTTGTGCTTGGACGCGCCAATGTCAATGACCTCTGCCGCCGGCACCATTTTGGCCACATCCTCAAAAACCCGGCGCGGAAAGTACCTGTCCCGTTCGCCCGTAATGACGAGCGTGGGGGTGCGGATACTTCGCAGCAGCGGCCAGCCCTGCCACTGGCGCATGTTGTTCAGCATCATCCGCTTCATGACGTGGACCTCGGCGTTCCAGCGCGGACGGTATTTCCACCAGGGTCGGAAAGCCGCTGCCGGGACGCGCGAGAGCCAGGAGGCCGCGCGGGGGAGTGGATACTCGCCAGCGGTCGAGATCAGGATCAGCTTTTCCAATCGCTCCGGGTAGGCGTTGGCATATTCGACGCAGATCGAGCCGCCGAAGGAATGGCCGACCAGGATGAATCTCTCCGGCAGGTCGAGCTTCTCCGCCATAGTGTTTATGTCATCAACCAGCTCGGGCATGGTGTACTCGGTAAAGGGCGCGTCGCTTTGGCCGTGGCCGCGCAGGTCGGGCGCTACCACGCGATACTGGCGTGCAAAGTGGTTGATCTGATACTCCCACGTCTCGACACAGCCAGCGTAGCCATGCACGAACACGATGGTCTCTTCGGCCCCTTCCGGCCAGATATCAACCACGCTCAGCGCCACGTTAGAGAGGCCGCGAATCGGCACATCAACGCGATAGAGATCGAAATCCAGTTGGATGGCTCGGCGCTTGAGGCCTCGCAGTTTTCTTTTCATAGTATGTACTTTGTCCTTTCGCCTTTTGGATCTGAACGCGGTCTCTGAAAGACCCATCAGGTCTAGACAGCTAGCACCTCTGCCAAAGCGTGAGCGATTTCATTGATGCTCATTCGCTTTGTGCTTAGTGCAACTTTGTCAGCGAGTGGTGGACTGTAAGCGAGGACATCTTTCTTCTCTATGTTATGCCAAATAGGGAGGATGACTTTACGTCCCCCGATCTCGCGCGCGGTCAGTCCATTCAGCTCATATTGAGGCCAATTCTTCGCAAAAAATGCTTTCGAAAGAACCACAATTCCATATCGGGAATTGACAAGCCCCTTGTCAATAGACTGTCGGAGGCTGTCTCCTACCTTCAACTCAAACTCATCGTACCAAATGCTAAAGCCCATCTGGTAGAGGACTTCTGCAAGAGGGCGTACTACTTCATCTTTGTCCTCGCTTGCATGGCATATAAAAGCGTCGTAACCGATGTCTTCAGGCACTTCATATGATTCCTCGAAATCACGTGCAGTCAAGCGCAACATCAAGCCTGTGTGCATTGAGAACGCTTCACCCGCTGAGAGAAAACGCGACTTAGCGTAAAGATTCATAGGTGTGGAGCCGCCAACCACCCACCATTCGGGTTCCTCTGGATCGGTAGTACTTACCGACAGGACGATGTCCTCTCGACCAAGCAAGGTAAAGCGCTCTGTAAAAACGACATTGGTCACTACTGTGTCGGCTTCAAGCTCTACGTATTCTTTGGCTCGCTGAATCAGCTCTTCTAGGCTCAGAGCCACGGATTACTACCTCCATGTAAGCAATCTAACAACTGGGAAATCAGCCACGAGGTGGAGTCTCCAATATCAACCCCAGCAAAAGACAACCTGCAAAGGCAAGGACACGTTACAAACACGCGCAATAGCGCGTCGTGTAGTGAAGTGTTAGCCCACGCTTTTCGCCGGCCACCTCATAAGATAATGAGTCTCAGTCTCCCCGATCACAGCAAAGCCTAGCCGTTCATAGAGGTGCCGCGCTGGGTAGTCCAACTAATACGCGTTCCTGCTGGTGAATGAGTTGAAGACGGTCTTGAGGATGATCTTGAAATCCAGGAAGAGGGACCAGTTCTCGATGTACCACAGATCGTACTTAGTTCTTTCGGCGATGGAGGTATCGCCCCGCAGGCCGTTGACCTGGGCCCAGCCGGTGAGGCCGGCCTTCTCGCGGTGCCTGTCCATGTAGCGGGGAATGCTCCGCTTGAACTGCTCGACGAAGACGGGGCGCTCAGGCCGCGGCCCTACCAGGCTCATCTCACCCAGGAAGACGTTGATGAATTGAGGCCACTCGTCAATGGAAAAACGACGGATGAAGGCCCCCAACCGAGTGCGGCGCGGATCGTCCTCGGTGGCCCAAACGGGGCCCGTCTTGGCCTCGGCGTCCGCCCGCATGGAGCGAAATTTGAGCATCCAAAAAGGCTTGGCGTCCAGCCCCATGCGTACCTGGGCATAGAAGACGGGACCCCGCGAGTCCAACTTGATGAGGGCAGCAAGCAGCAGCATAAGAGGAGAGACCACAACCAGGCCCACAGCGCTGCCGATCAAGTCCACCATCCTTTTGAGAGACAGTCTCCAGCCCCTGAGGGCGATATCTCTGACGGTGAGGAGAGGCAGCCCACCCAGGTCGCCGATGCTGATCTGGGCGGCCATGATCTGGAAGACGTCGGGATAAACCTTAATGCTCACTTTCCCCCGTTCGCAGAGGGAGATGATGGTCAGTATCTCCTCGTGGGAAGCCTCAGGCCGGGCAATGATGACCTCGTCAATAGAATATGTGTCAATGAGAGAGGGGATATCGCCGATCCGCCCCAAAACGGGGACTCCCATGACATCTTCTGAGTCGTCGCCGTCTACGAACCCCATCACTTCGTAGCCCAGGCCCGGCAGGTAGAGGATTTTCTGCAGGATCATCTGCCCCACCTCGCCTGCGCCCACGATGAGCACGCGGGATCCGCCCAGGCCTCGGGCTTGCAGGGCCTGCTGCACCCGACCGTGAGCAAAGCGCCCTACGCCCGCCAGGACGATGGTCAATGCCCAGGCGTAGAGGATCATGCCCCGCGAGTAATCCAGCTCCAGAGCGCTGTTCTTGAACGTCAACGAGCTCAGGGCGATGGCCAAGATGGTACCCACCGAAACCGCACCGAAGAGGGAATAGAATTCGTCAATAGAGGAGAGGGCGCGGGGACGATGGTACAGGCGATAAAAGAAGAAGACCACCAACATGGCCAAGACCTGGACGACCATCATCCCCACATAGCTGCGAAAAGGGCCGAAATCCAGGGGAGGAGCCGGCCACTTGATCCACTGGCGCAACCTGTAAGCCAGATAAAAGGCCCAAGCGATGTCCGCAACGTCGAGCACCACCAGGGAGATGGTGAAAAGCAATTTAGCCCTGCGCTTCATCTCGTCGCCTCCGTAGGAATTTTAGGCCGTGGTGAACCCTTCACGATCTCGCCCAACATGGCCAGGCTTCCCTGCAAAACGATGCCAGCGATGATCAGCCAGTGAAGCCAAAATGGGGTCGTGGCCGCGTAATGCTTGCGATAGAAAATGTCCATAGCGCGATAGAACTCGTAGCGGGCCCTGCGGCTGTGTTTGGTGGACGCCGCCTTAACGTGAAGCACCGTCACCTGGGGATTGTAGTAGATCTTCCACCCAGCTTTCCTGATCCGATAGGCCCAATCGAGGTCCTCGCCGTACAAGAAGAAACTTTCATCTAATAGCCCCACCTGCTGGATGGCCTCGGCCCGCACCAGCATGAAGGCCCCCACCACCGAGTCCACCTCGGTCAGCTCATCGGGATCGAGGTAGGTGAGATTGTAACGCCCGAAGCGGGGGCTTTGGGGAAAGAGTTTGCTCAGGCCCATCATGCGATAAAAGAACGCGCTCGGTGTGGGGAAGCCGCGGCGGCAGGCCAGGTCGAGGCTGCCGTCCTCGCGGACCAGTCTAGGCCCCGCCGCCCCGGCCTCAGGGTGAGCCTCCATGAAGTGCAGCATCTCCTGGAGGGCCGAGGGAGGAAGCAGGGTATCAGCGTTGAGCAACAAGGCATACCTGGGAACAAGTGACGAGGGATGCCGGGCCAAAGGAGCGTTCTCAAAGCCAAAGGCCGTTAGCCCCAGGTTATTGGCGTAGGCATATCCGCTGTTAGTGGGGCTGGCGATGAGCTGGGCCTGGGGGAACTCCTGGCGCATCATGGCCGCGCTGTCGTCGCGAGAACAGTTATCCACCACGCACACCTGATAGCCGAAATCGCCCCGACTCTCGTAGATAGAAGCCAGGCAATCTCTCAACAGGTCGCGAGTGTTGTAGTTGACGATGACGATGAGCAAGTCTAATTGAGCATTGGATACCATATCTAAACTCCAAACTTCAAAACTCAAACTTCAAAATCAGTGATTCTCACGGGTTATTTTATCACGGCTTGCCAAAAAAGACAAGGCCCAGTACAGAAAAGTCCCCTGAGGTCTTGCGATTACGTCTGCCGCGCTCGCAAAAGCGGAATTTGACAAAAACGCCAGACCGTTGTAAAGTATCTGTCGCTTGTCTGATTTGGGCAAGCCTTGTATAATTTGGCCGTTGCCCTTATCTGCGAGGGCTGGTCTTCAAATGAGCAAAGGAAGGAGGTGAACGCCGTGGCCTATATGATCACCGACGAGTGCATCCTGTGCGGGGCCTGTGAGCCGGAGTGCCCTAATGAGGCCATCACCGAGGGAGAGGAGATCTACGTGATTGACCCCGAGAAGTGCTCGGAGTGTGTGGGCTTCTTCGATGAGTCCCAGTGCGCCCTGGTATGCCCCGTGGATTGCTGTCTGCCCGACCCGGATCACCCACTGGAGGCTTAACTTGGCAAGATGATTAGGCTATTAGGTGCGCTCTTGCCGTAGCGAGAGCGCACCTAATATTTTCCAAACACCCCGCAGCTTTTTAGTGCTCCTCCCCAAACACCTCCGCCGTAAAGACGTAGAACTGCGCCCCCTCTTGCCAGGCATCCTCTTGACTATCACCAGGCCATGCCGGCCCGCCTCGATCTCGCTGACGTCCGCAATGGGTTCGATGGGCGAATGGCTACATTAACTTCTGTCGCGCAATCAGCGGCCCACGGTCACCGCCACCCCCAGGTGGTCGGAGGCGGTGCTCTGGGGAATGACCAGGTCGCTCACCGCCAGGTCCGGCGAGACCCAGATGTAATCAATGCGCGTGTAGGGCCCGCTGGAGATGAAGGTGTAGCCGGTCCCCACGCCGATCTCGGCGAAGGCGTCATGCAGGCCCGCATCGCGGCACATGGCCATCTCCGGCGCATCGGGCTCGGCGTTCATGTCGCCCAGGATCACCGTGCGGTCCCGCCCGTCCCAGAAGTCCAGGATGACCGGCACCTGGAGCAGGCGCACGTGTCCTTCCTCCTCCACGTGGTGGAGGTGGGTGGCGATCATGAGCATCGTCTCGCCCCCGCCCAGGTCAATGCGTGCCCAGAGGAAGCCTCGTTTCAGGGGCACGCCGCCGCGAGGAAGCGGGACGTTGCCGTGCTCCAGGATAGGATAGCGGCTGAGGATGGCGTTGCCCCAGAGGGGATCGGCGGTGGGGCCGGAAACGTAGGGCATGTTCAGCCGCCGCGAGAGCCAGGTGAGCATGTCCAGCGACCCGTTGATGTACCACCCTCGGGAAACCTCCTGTAAGGCCACCACCTCGGCTCCGCCCTCCTCAATGACCCGCGCCAGGGCCTCCATACCTAGCCGCCCCTCGGTGTCGAAGCCCTGGTGCAGGTTGTAGGTCATCACCCGCACCGGCCAGCCTTTTCCCGGCACTGGCTGGGGCTGGCGCCAGGTCAACCACGAGCCCAAAGGCAGCGCCAGTAGGGCCAACGCTATCCAGACCGGCGTCCAATCTGGGGCTAACCGACGGGCTTCGGGCAGCAGCCTCGTCGCGCCCAGGGCGCACAGCACGACGATGCCCGCCGCGAGCGGCGGCAGGACGATGTTTTCGTAGGGCACCTTGAGGTCGTAGCCGATGTAGTAGGCGAAGACCAGGAGCACGAAGAGGAGCATCCCCAGACCGTTAGCCACCGCCGTCCGCCACAGCCCTCGCCTATCGGCTCGTGCGCCGAGCCCGATCAGAATCATCGCCAACCCGCCCGCGGCGCAAATCTGCCCAGGGAGCAGAGAGGCCACCGCCATCCATCCGCCTTGCTGCGATGCCGGCAGCACGAGCATCAGCACCGCGCCGAAGAGCAGGACGAGGGGCCACCAGCCCCGATGGGCGTCGCTCGCCACGATGGCCACGACTGCGACGCCTATCGCATTGGCCAGGACGATCCAGGCGAAGACCACTGGCTGCGCCCAGCCCGTCAGCGCTGTCGCCTGGGCGACGTTCTGGAAGATCAGCGCCTGAAGGAAAAGGAAGGGGCCCAGGGCCAGGAAGGGCAGCGTGGAGGGGAACCCGGCGTCGCTTACCTCTCGAGGAGCGCCCTGGGCCAGCGTGCGGGCGAGCAAGGTGAGCTGGATGAGCACGAGGGCCAATACCAGGAGGGTCGGCCCGGCCCCCGGCTGCCAGCTCAGGTCATAGGTGCCGAATGCACCGTGTAGGGCGGTGTCCAATGCCAGGCCCAGCAGGAGGCCGACGGCATAGCGGCCCGTCGCCTCAGAGCCCCGGCCCCGCACACGCCCCAGGTAGATCGGCAGGAAGAGGGTGAAGAGCATTGTCCCCAGGCTCGTCAGCGCCAGGTCCAGCGAGGGGGATGGGGATAGCTGCTCGGCCAGGCGCAGGACTGCCACGCCTCCGGCGGTCAAAGCCAGCGAGGCTCGGGGCCCTAGCAGCCTTAGCAAAACCGCCGCCAGGAAGGCCACCAGGAAGGTGCCGAAGGCGTAAAGCCCCAGGTGGATTGAGGTCACTCCGGGCCGCTCGCCATAGGCGTACATTATAGAGGGCAGCAGGACGCGCAGGGTCTGGATGCCCAGAACGGCGGTCAGGGCCGGCAGTCCGGCCTCCATCAAGGTTTGCCGGCTCCAAAGCCGGCGCGCTGTCGTTATCATCTGTGTCTCCTTTCAATTCGCTCGGCCTTCAGCCGTTCGGCTGAGCTCAGACCGAAGTCAATCGGGCACGAAGAGCCATTGGCGATTGACTCCATTTCGTTCAATCCGTTCCCTGAATCCGTTGACAGCCCCTTCAGCGTCCACCAAAGGGCCACGGCCAGGGCGATCCTCCTTATCCTTCCCAAAAGCCGACCTTCGCTAGAAGACGCTTCGTGTCAACGTGGATCTCATCCCAGTAGGCCTCGATTTCATCCCTGGAAAACCACTGAGCTGCTCCAACGTCCGAACCGGGGCGCGGTTCCCCACTTACAGGACGAGCCAGGAAATCCACGTACACCACGTGAATCTTCACTTCGTCGCCCTCCCTCACGATCCTATCCAAAGTAGACACATGCCTCAGCACCTCCACCTTGAGGTTGGTCTCTTCTTCCACCTCCCTGGCTACTCCTTCCTCCAGAGTCTCCCCCAGCTCCAGGCCACCACCAGGAACCATCCATTTGCCGCCCCAGAAATCTCCTTTCCTGGGGACGTGCTTCACCAACAGGATCCGACCATCGTCGTCCAAGACTACCGCGCCGACTCCCACGCTGATCGTAGCTTCAGTAGCGTCCATGCTTTGCCCCCCCTCGGTCCCCCCCAACTCTGGGGGGGAAGGTAGATGAGGGCCGCTCTCAAACCTTTCCTACTCCCACACGCCCGGAATGGGCTTCCCACAATACTCGCACTTCCCCCCCACGAGGTGATATTCTGTCACATAGAAGCCCATCCGGCCGATGATAAGCTTGCCGCAGTGAGCACAGTAGGTATTGTTGGCAAGGTGGCCAGGCACGTTGCCGATGTAGATGTAGTTGATGCCCTCCTCCGTGCCGATTTCCCGAGCCCGTTCCAGGGTCTCCACCGGCGTGGGAGGGAGGTTCTTCAGCTTGTACAGGGGGGTGAAGCGGTTGAAATGGACGGGCACGTCAGGGCCCAGGTTATCGCTGATCCAGCGGCACATCCCGCGGATCTCATCCTCATCGTCGTTGAGGGTGGGCACTACCAGGATGGGAAGCTCCAGGTGGACGCCCTCTTCGTAGACGGTTTTCATGGCCTCCAGCACTGGCGAAAGGGTCCCAGAGCAGACTTCCTCGTAAAACTCCTCGTTATAACCTTTGAAATCTATCCTGAAAGCGTCCACGGCACGGCAAAGCTCCCTCAAAGGTGCGGGGTTGATGTAACCATTGGTAATGACCACGTTCCTCACTCCGGCAGACCGGGCCAGCCTGGCCGTAGCGAGCATGTATTCATAAAAGACGGTTGGCTCGGAGTAGGTGTAGGCAATGGAATGGCTACCAGTCTTCAGGGTCTGTTCGACGACCTCCTCCGGCGGCAGGTCAACGTTGTCCGTCTCCTCAGGCGGGCGCTGAGAGATCTGCCAGTTCTGGCAATACAAACAATGAAGATTACAACCAGCCGTGGCGATGGAGAAGGACAGGGTAGTGGGCAGGAAATGGTTGAAGGGCTTCTTCTCGATAGGATCAACGTGGACAGCGCAGGGGTTGCCGTAGACCACGGTATAGAGCTTGCCGCCTCGGTTCTCCCTCACCCGGCAAGGGCTGCGCCCCCCCTCGGAGAGGATGCAGCGGTTAGGGCAGAGCTGGCATTGAACCAACCTTTCCCCGATCTGCCTGTAATACATCGCCTCGCGGGCGTATGGGGATAGGCTCGGCGGGGTGGGCGTCGAGGTGGGGGTTGGGGAGGGCTCCTCCCTGCTCGCACAAGAGAGTTGGGAAAGCAGCGCTCCCCCGCCCAGGGTGCCGATGCCCAGCCCCGTTAACCATTTGATAAACTGACGACGGGTTATCTCCTTCATGGCTCGTCTCTTTACAGAGAAGCCGACCTTGACCAGCTCCCACTGGGTTTCAGTCGGCTTCTACTCACATCAGCCACCTCCGACAAAGCATATCCCTTGAGTTTCTCGCCGTGTAGAAACACCTTCACTCGAAAATCCAGCGATCAGTGTCGCGGGAGTAGGAAAGGATCTCGTCGTCGCTGAAAAAGAGTGGTATCTCGAATGTGGCGGTCTCCGGCGAGTCGGAGCCGTGCACCAGATTGCGCCCCGTCTCCAGGGCCAAGTCGGCGCGAATCGTGCCCGGCGCAGCCTGGGCGGGGTTGGTTGCCCCCATGGTCCGCCGGACGATCTCAATGGCGTCCCTCCCCTCTAACACCATCACTACCACGGGGCTGGAGGTTATGTACTGAATGAGCGGCTCGTAGAAGGGTTTGCCCTTATGGACGGCGTAGAGCTGCTGAGCCAGCTCCAGCGAGATTTGCATCAGCTTCATGGCCGCGATGCGCAATCCCCGGCGCTCGAAGCGGCTGATGATATCCCCGGCCAGCCCCCGCTGCACTCCATCGGGCTTGATGATGACTAGAGTTCGTTCCACAGGTTCCTCCTTGTGAGTAAGATGTTATCAAAGATGGGAAAACTTGCTGGAGTGCGGACGCCAGTCCGCAGGCTTGCGCCTGCACTCCGGATCCTCAGAGTAGCCACAATTGGCACCCAAATTATGCAGCTTTTCGCTCAAAATGTCAATCGCCATGTCTTCAGACCAGCCTGTGCAGGCCCTTGAGTTGATCAGCCAGGTCGCTGACATCCCGCTCCGAGCGGGGAGCAGGCCCAAGCGGGTCAGCGATCTCCTCATCACCCAGCAGCACGCGGAAGGCGTTCAGCACAGCGTAGGCCAGCACCTCGAGCTGATAGCCGCCCTCCAGCGTAAAGACCAGCCTGCCCTGGCAGAGTTGGTCGGCCATCGCTTTCAGCGTTCGCGCCAGATGGGCGTAGCCCGTTATCGAAAGCGACATCGCGGCCAGGGGGTCAGCCCAGTGGGCGTCGTAGCCAGCCGAGACCAGAATGAGCTGGGGACGGTAACGCTCGGCCACGGGGTAGAGGAACTCGTCGAAGATGTGTCCGAAGCCCTCGTCGCCAACGCCTCCCGGCAGGGGGACATTGGCTGTGTAACCCTCTCCTTCCCCCCGTCCGATCTCTCGCCAGTCACCTGTGCCAGGGTAATAAGGGTACTGATGGGTGGAGAAGAAGAGGACGCAGGATTCGTCGTAGAAAGCATCCTGGGTGCCGTTGCCGTGGTGGACGTCGAAATCAACGATCAGCACCCGTTCCAGCTCTTTTTCCTCCAGGGCGTAGCGAGCGGCCACAGCCACGTTGTTGAACAGGCAGAAGCCCATGCCTCGTGCGGTCAGGGCATGGTGGCCCGGCGGCCTCACCAGAGCGAAGGCGTTGTCCACCTCCCCCTCCAGCACTGCTTCCACAGCGTTCACCAGCCCCCCGGCGGCCATCAGTGCCGCCTCGTAGGAACGCGAGCCCATGTAGGTGTCGAGGTCCAGATGACCGCCGCCCCTCTCGGCCATCTGCCGCACGGTGTCAACGTAGCTCTGGCTGTGGCTCCTGGCCAGTCGCTCCAACGAAACAGGTGTGGCCTCCACAGCCACCAACCTCTCCAGCATGCCCTGCTTCTCCAGAAGACCCATGACCCGCACCAGCCGCTCTTTGTTCTCCGGATGGCCCGGCAGGTCGTGCTCCAGATAGATGGGATCATAAACGTAAGCTGTGCTCAAGTTGTTTCCCCCCTCGTCTGTTTGCAAGTCATTATATCATGGTACGCACAAAAAGGGAAGGGGCGCAAAAGCGCTCCTTCCCTTCACTTTGCTTCACTGTCAACGCGTTCTCCCTATGGATGCGCCTTCAAAACAAGAGGCAAGTAGACGAGATCGCAAGGACCTGCGACATTCCAAGTGACACAGAGACGCCAGGCTGTCCCGTGAGGGTTACAATCGCCATCATCATAAGGACACACATAGTCGTTGCTGTTCTGGATGGCCAGGACGTAGATTCCACCGTATAGCCCGACGTGGGCGGGGAAAAGATCAACCGAGCCGATATATCCTTGCTTATCATACATGACAGAGGTACCCTGCCACCACCACTCTGTTTTGTTGTCGCTCCACATCTCCAAGTCGGCTCCTGTGACCTGCATACATGCTCGAGGAGGGGAGAGCGTTAAAGTACGCCGATACAGGTAAGTCGTCCCGTTCAGACCTTCTTGGTCGCCATCATCCCGCAGACCGATGGGTGTGGAATCGGCGGGCAAGGGAGACCAACTGGGAAGGGTCCAGTCATACCACCAAACCTCTGAGCCAGGCTGCCAGGAACCATCGGGAACGAAGTACGGTTGGTTCCACCCCCAGGGGGCTGGCGGAGAGGCGATGCGAATAAGCGGGGAATCGGCGGCTGATATCGTCGTGTACCCAGAGAAGGCTGAGGCATCGATCCGGTAAATGCTATCCCCAGGGGAAGAGTAATAGCACGTTATCACTGGCGTTGGTGTAGGCGTGGGCGTACTCGTTGGTGTCGAGGTGGGAGTAGGCGTGTTCGTCGGCGTCGAAGTGAAGGTGGGCGTATTGGTGGGCGTCGAAGTGGACGTGGGGGTGTTGGTCGGCGTTGGTGTAGGCGTGGGTGTATTAGTCGGCGTCGAAGTGGGCGTGGGCGTGTTCGTCGGCGTCGAAGTGAAGGTGGGCGTACTGGTCGGCGTATTGGTCGGCGTGGGCGTATTCGTTGGTGTCGGAGTGGAAGTAGGCGTGTTCGTCGGCGTCGAGGTGGGCGTGGGCGTACTGGTCGGCGTCGAAGTGGACGTGGGCGTGTTAGTCGGCGTGGGGGTGTTGGTCGGTGTGGATGTGGGTGTAGGTGTCGGCGTAGGTGTGATTTCCCGGGTGTTTTTATAGATGTCGTCGCTGTCCTCCGGATCGTACCAGAACTTGACCCGGAGAGGGGTCACCTCGTCGGCGGCGAAGAAGGGGCTGAGGCCGGGAAGTAAGGTATTAGGACCTGGGATGTCCGTGTGCCAGACGCTGAGCTGATCCTGGTCGAAGTAGCCACCGGCGGGATCGCAACCGTAGTAGTGCGTCCAGCTCTGGTCCGACTCCCAGTCGCTGGTCAGCAGGTACAGTTGGCCGGGCGGCAGCTCCAGGTCGGTGTATTGATCGGGCAAGATATGGAACTGCTCGGTGCTCCATATCTCCGCGCCATCGTATTCCCAGTATTTCTCCTTGAGTTCCCCGAAGAGCTGCTGGTCCCTGTCCTCATCCACGATGCGGATTTGGAGGGGGTCCACATTGCCTTCCACACTTCCCTTGCAGTCGCTATCATACAAACTGGCGAACTGCCCCTCCTGGAGCCTTTGGATGTCATGCAACCGCGTGTGGCTGAAGTTGAAGGGCGGCATGACCGAGATGATGTCGCCCACAGCGTAGCCCTCCAGCTTCTGAGAATCCTGGGTGTTGATGAAATTGACCTTGGACACCGGCGTCCTGATGGTGATGTACTTGAACTCGTAGTCTTCGTCACCCGGGTTGATCATATCGGCCGCGACGGTCTTGATAGCCACCACGTTGTACTCGTGGCCATCCACGAAGAACCGCTTGAGCCACCAGGGATCGCCCCTCTCCACGTCATGCCCTCCCGCGCCGTTGTCTATGGCGGAGTAGGTGGCTCCCAAGGCCCGTCCGATAGTGATCACCGCCATCTCCTGGCCCGTGTTCGTGGCCTGTAGATAGACGAACCAGGGGCCCGCATTCGCCGGCCCAGTCGGCCAGCCAAGGTTGTTTCCACCCTGGCTCAGTTGATCTACCATGCCCTTGTAGACCAGCGCCATCTCTCTTAGACCGAGGCTCTCCGTCCCTTTGAGGTCTGGGTGCAGCGAGTAGGGCGGCCCATGCAATCCCCCGCCCGTGTACCAGATATCGAAGTCCGCGCCGCTGGCTGTCACATTGGTCAGAGTGACCATGTGATCCAGGAACATGGCGCTTTCGTAACGCCTCAGCGTGATGTTTTCCACGGTGAAGATCACCAACTCGTCCCCAGTCAACTCTGTTCCGTCTATATCAAGCTGGTCAATGGAGTCATTTCCGTCGAAGTCCACGCCTATGCCCAAAGTCTCGGAGATGGTTTCCTCACTGTGGACGGTAACGATGTCATGCTCACCGTCGAAGTTGGCATCGAAGGTGGTCAGGCCATAGCCGAAACTGGGCGGACTGATGGGAGGTAGGGGCAGTTCATCGGCTGTGGTGCCGATAGGGAAGGCCAGGCGGCTTGTTTTCGGCTGCCCATGGCTGGGCCAGTCCTGGGTGTCCAAGAACATGTAGGTGAACTCTTGCATCACCGCCGGGAAAGTGTAGACCTCAGTGTAGGTAAGAGTGGTACCCACCAGGATCTTGTCCAGATACTCCGGCTCATACCACATCCTAAAGAAGACCTTCTCCCGGGCATCGCGCTCCTCGATGGCAATTTGGCGATAGAGATCGTACAGGTCCTCGCCACCGTGGCCGAACTCGTTCATGTAGGCCGGGTTG
>DAOUDK010000120.1:0-27385 GCA_034431315.1 Anaerolineae bacterium | reverse complement strand
TGGACAAGTTTCGCTTTCGGGTGGTCTATGCGGTCCAGCCCAGGGACTGAGAGGGCACGAGAAATTTTGTCATGCTACCCGGCCCCAAAACTCAAATCAGTGGTACTCTGAGTATAGGGAAACCATCCCGGAAATTGTCAAATCCAGGGAAAGCTGAGGCAGCGTTCCCCACAGCCTCTGAGATTTTGCCGTAGACCCATTTGATGGTATGATTGGGGCTATGGCTAAAAAGAGACAGAACAAGAAGAAGAAAAAGAAAAAGAGTACCGTCCGTCACACCCGAGCCATTCAACGAGACCGTAGCAGACGGTCCATCATAGCGCCGCCCGATGAGAAGATCCAACAGCGATTAGCAGGCCTGCTCCTGCCAGCCATCGAAGCGCAAAAGGAGTTCTACAAGAAACTCGGCCTGCGCAGTCGGCTCTTGCCCTTATCGGTGATGGTGGCCATCGTGGTCAGTATCATTTGGCGGCAGTTGGGCAGCGGGGGCAGTGAAGTTTCCCACCTCTTGCGCAGCGAAGGGTTGCTTTGGGTGTCGACGCTGATGGTCAGCCAGCAAGCCATCTCGGAACGGCTGCGCATCTTTCCCCCCATGCTGTTCTTACGGATCTTGCGGCACATCCTGCCAGTGCTCCACGAACGATGGCGAGCCCGCCAGCGGCCTTTACCACCAGTGTTGGCCTGGGCTCAGGAGCGGTACACGGCCGTATTGGCTGCTGATGGCTCGACCTTGGATGCTTTGATGCGCAAAGTGGGGTTGTTAAGGGGCTGTGAGAAGCACCCACTGGCTGGCAAGATGATGGCCGTGCTGGACTTGTGCTCATGGCTGCCGCGAGTCATTTGGTTTGAACAAGATGCCCAAGCCAGCGACCAACGCTTTTGGCCTCGGATTCTCCGGGCGGTTCCAGTTGGGGCCTTGCTCATTCTCGACCTGGGCTTCACCAACTTCAAGATGTATGCCCAGATGACGACAGCGACCTTCATCACGCGGGCGAAAAGCAATCTATCCTTCCAGGTCAAGAAGGTCTATCTGCGCACCTCCCAGGTGGAAGACCTGCTGGTCTGGATCGGCACGGGCGCTGATCGCCAATTGGTGCGCTTGGTCAAAGTGCGCTACCGAGGAAGGTGGTATCGCTACCTGACCAATGAACTAGACCCGAATGTTCTGCCAGCTCTCTATGTGGCGGCCTTGTATCGGCAACGCTGGCGAATTGAAGATGCTTACAACGTCGTCAAGCGCCTGCTGGGCCTGGCTTACTTTTGGAATGGCTCCCAATACGGCGTTCAACTTCAGGTCTGGGCCACCTGGATTCTCTATGCCGTCTTGGTGGACCTGACGGATGCTGTGGCTGAAGTACTCGATCGGCCTTTTGTGGACATCTCGATAGAAATGGTCTACCGCAGCCTATACTACTTCGGCCAAGCTCTTCGTCGAGGTGAAGCCACTGATCCAGTAGCCTATCTTGCCGCCAACGCCACCTGGCTGGGTATCATCAAGCGTCCGCGTAAGCGCGCATCTCTCAGATTGCTCAACTTGACAAACCCCAGCGGACCTTAACTTGTGACCAATGCATTAAGGGCATCAATCAAGATCAGAGCCTTGCGCCCCCGCACCTGCGCCGCAGCTTCCAATGCACCCAATAGCTCCTCTCGTGAATGCCCTGCCAAATCGAGCAATTCCAATATCTGTTGCCATACATCCCCCCTGAAATGCTCACCCAGCAGCAGTATCGTAGGTAACTGTGCGGCATTGCGTTGCCGTGCAACATCACAAAACATGTGCGTTTTGCCTTTGCCCGCTTCTCCTACCAGCAACAAAGCCCCCGTATTGGCTAAGCGCGCCTCCTCACTCTCGACAAGTCGTTGCGTATCGTGCAAATCGCCGCCCAGCCGTCGCAAATCGTAACGTGTGTAGTTGACCCATTCGTCAGGTTTGGGCTGATATTGCGGCGACGATTCCTGTAGCTGTTTATCGGCACGGATGCGTTCGCCCTCTTCTGCCGTAACCTCTTCACAAATCTGTGTCTGCGCCTGTGCTTGGTCAATCAGGTGAATGATGTGTTGCCAATCAAGCAGCGCAACTGATTCTTCATCAATCGCGCTCAACGTTTGACACAGCGCATTCACATGTTTATGCAATTCGCGCAGCACTTCGTCGATTTTGGACGATAGCTCTCGAATGCGGTTGCCAGAAGGCAAATCTTTGTGGATACGCGCCACCCACCTCTTCAGCCGTGCATAGAACGCGTCCGTGCGTCCCAACCCATCAAACAACTGAGCAATCGGCAACGCCACATCCAACTCAGGCGTGTACCGTGGACCCGCATCTGCGATGCTTTCCTCAATCCGTTCTGTAAACCAGCGCTGATCGAAAAACTCTCGTTGAAACCAGAAGAACACCCGTCCCCTATGCTCATCTTTGCTCAGACGATCCAAAAGCTCATGCGCGCCCCAATACTCGAACTCGGCAGACCGCCCCTGCTTACTTGCCCAGTCCTGCCACTTCTCAACACGTTCGTTCCATTTCTCCTGTGCTGATTTCCGATCGGGTGATCGCGCATCGGGCAGATCAATTGGCATCGAAACAGTGAACTGGGTCATATTAGGGTGTGTTTCCAAGAACCTCTTAACAGAGCGATCCAATTGCCCCCACTGGCTTGACGATGGTGAGGCTACAAAGAATTTGGCTTGCCAACCCCACTCTGAACCATTGGGGAATGTCCAGAAGCACTCTACCCCACCATCGGGCTTGCCCTTACGCAAAAACACCGCACCCGCGGGCACAGGCTCGTAGCGCGCCAACTGGCAGACTAACTCCTCGAATCCTTCCTGTTGCGTGCCGTTTATTGGCCGAATGCGGCCCCAGTTAATTGGGAGCATCTATGATTTCCTTTGGCTTCTTGCGCATGTTCTCTTGTAGGTTTGTATGCAGGCTTTATAGCGGCCCAATAATGCTTACACGATGTTATTGATGCCATAAAATCCTTATGTGGATGCCGGCCCGCCCCTAATTATAACCCAACGTCGGCACTTACGCAAACGCGCAAAGCCCGCAACCCTGCTTTTGCAGAAAGCGCAGGGCTGCGGGCCTGTCTTGCCGCATGGCGATTTTTACACCTGCTGCGCCAACGCGATGGCGCCCAGCACTCCAGCCCGATCGCCTAATCCTGGCGGCACGATGTAATCGTCTATTTGCTCCAGGATTGCCGGCGCTTGCAGGTAGCCGTGGAGTAGCTCCTGTACCTCCCGCCGCACCAGCGGGAAGAGCACGGGCTGTTGCATCACGCCGCCTCCCATGATGATGCGCTGGGGCGACAGGATGCAGATGATGTTCACCAGGCCCAGGGCCAGGTACTTGGCCTCCAGCGGCCAGGCGGGGTGGTCTGCGGGCAGCATCTCGCCCCGCTGCCCCCAACGCTTTTCCAGGGCCGGGCCAGTCGCCAGCCCCTCCAGGCAGTCGCCGTGGTAGGGGCAAGAACCGGCGTAGGGGTCGCTATCCCAGTCGTGGGGAACGAGCATGTGACCCATCTCCGGGTGGATCAGACCGTGGATCAACTGCCCGTTGACCATGCCTCCCCCGCCAATGCCCGTGCCGATGGTCAGGTAGACGAAGGTGTCCACTCCCTGGGCAGCGCCCCAGCGGTGTTCGCCCAGGGCGGCGGCGTTCACGTCGGTATCGAAGCCCACCGCTACACCCAGCGCCCGTCGGACCGCTCCGGCAACATCGGTGTTAGCCCAACCCGGCTTGGGCGTGGTGGTGATGTGGCCAAAGGTGGGCGAATCCGGGTTCGGGTCTAGTGGGCCAAAAGAGGCGATTCCGAGGGCTGTCAAGGGCTCGTTTTTCTGATGCTGCTGAAAAAACCGAATGGCCCGGCCAATGGTCTCCTCTGGCGTGGTGGTAGGGAAGCGCGTCTCCGCTCGGAGATCGTCAGGGCCGGTGCCTACCGCGCACACGAATTTCGTGCCGCCTGCCTCAATCCCTCCCCAAAGCGGCGTCATTCATCTCCTTCCCTCATCGTCCAATCTGCTCTCGGAAGGTTGTCAGGTCAACGCCTTCTCCTGAGCGTGCCTGTTCCAGAGACTGCCTGAGGGAGGCTGCAAACTCGGGCTGCAATTCCGTACCCCTGCCCAACTCAATCTCGCGACCGGCAAAGTAACTTACTCGCTCTTCAAGAATGGTCTTGAACACACGATCTTCTTCTGGTGTGAAATCGGCCCACATCCCGATGAACTGCTCCAGGTTGTCCTCGTCTGTGGTTTGTGAGTCTATCAAGGCATCCAGCAGTTGAGTAAGCCAGACCTCAAGACGTCTGTCTATCGTGCGTTCAACCAGTCCCTCCAATTCCTCGGCTGACAGTGCTCCCAAAGCCTTTTCCATTGTTTTGTTTGGCTCTTTTCCTCCTTTTTCGGATTGTCTGCTTACGCCATAGCCCTAGGCCGGGAACCACGCCCGCAAGGTCTCGCGTAGGCGTACAAAGGCTGCGTCCTGGCAGGCAGCCAGACCGATGCGCCGTGCCAGCTTCGTGAACAAGGCGGATGAGCGACGCTTGCGAGTGCGATATAGCACATCTTCTAGCAGTTCTTTGGGATGCGCGGGCTTCGCCTCATCTGGTGACCAGTAACCCTTCTCCTCTGCCAACTCCTTGATCTGCTGCCACGTCATACCTAACTCATTTGGCACGTGAGGGGAATTTGCCCAGACCCACACTTCTAACTCTGGGTCAAGTGCGATTGCTGCGCTTCGGCCCCGCCAGCTATGCTGGTCCAGGTCCGCTTGGATGGTCTGTTCGATCTCCTCCGCGTTGCCAGGGCTGCCATCCCAGGCGACGTCAAGCAGCACCAGCGCATAGCGATACTGGTGGGCGAGCGCCGCCAGGAACGCACCAGCTTGACGGTAGACGCCGGGGTCGTGGCCAGAGTGGCGGAATATGTCGAACGTTACGGACCCCAGTCCGAGGGCCGGTCGTCTCTCGTCCAATAGGGTCTGGATAGTCTTTTCCTGCTGGATGTCGGCTACCAGGATAACCAAGTCTTTCATCCCAGCACCCCTGAAGCATAGAGTGTGCCCAGATCGGTCTCGCCTTTCCAGTCACGCAGGCGAGGGTGATCGCGGCCGGTCACCACATCCACAGCTCCGGAAGGATTTCTGGCAAAGCAAAGGATTTGCTCCCGACTGGCCAGACCCAGGATCAGGGGCGAGTGAGTGGCTATGAGCACTTGGCCATCGTACACCGAGGAAAGCGACTGGAGTACGGCTTCAATCGCCCGTGGGTGGACACCATTCTCCGGCTCTTCAATCAGATAGATGCCCTCGTGTTCAGGCAGGTAAGCCAGCAAGGTCAGAGCCAGCAAGCGTAGAGTGCCGTCGGAGATGAGCCAAGAAGGGACCGGAGCACCGCCGCTGGTGTATTGCACAGCCAGATACAGATGCCGGTCTTCGGGGCGCTCGATCACGTTGATAGTCTGGATGTCCGGCAACACAGTGCGAACGTGGTCCACCCAGGCTTGAAAAACGTCCGGGTGCTGTTGTTTGAGATCCTGGACAACCAGGGGCAGGTTGGAGCCGTCCACGTGGAAGGTGCGCGGCTCCGAGGGACTGGACGGACTGCGCATGGCGATGCTGTTCAAAGCCAGGATGTGGATACCTTCTATCAACAGATCGCGCACCCACATTGCTATTGCAAAGCGGTCCGGGTCCTGCGGTAGGCCGGCCAGGGCTGCCTTGCGCAGCCCGATGCGAAACAGCGTGTTCCACTTGCTAGTTTCAGACTGAAAGTAGTCATTGCCCGATTCCGGCACCTTGTTGACCACCTTGCGCCAACCCTTTGGCTTTTTCTTTTTGCCCGGTGCGATAAGGAGGGTTCCGGGTGCAGTCGGTTCCGTGGGGAAAAGCTCCAATTGCGAACGAGCAGGTCGCGGTTTGCTCTCGGCTGCGGTGCAGAGCCACAGTGTTTCCCCGGCAATTACCAGCTCTCCGTTCTTCTCACTTCTGCCGAATGCCACTTCGTAGCGTACCCGTTCGTAGTTGCTACTGCTCGGTCGGCGCAGCTTCTGGGGAATACGTAGCTCTACAGCCAACTCAAAGCGATCGGTGCTCTGGTTGAAAATGAGCTCGTCCACAGTGGTCGCCCGGCCGCGTGGGTGGCGTGGACTGCGGAGAATGGCCTCGTCCAGACCGTCCCTTACAAAGTCTCCCAGCAAAGCTACTACGTCCAGAAAGGAGCTTTTGCCCGAAGCGTTAGGGCCGACCAACACCTGGAATCGCTCCAGCGGTTGATTCACATACCTCAGACACCGGTAGTTCATTGCTTCAATGCGGCTGATCATATCGCACCTCCTTTACCCAGTCCCAACACGCGCATAACCTCATTCTCCCACCGGTGCTGTCGCAAGTAGTGGCTTGCCCTTATTATAACCCAATGGCGGTAGTTACGCAAACTAACAAAGCCCGCAGCCTCAGGCCTTCTGCCCACTGGCGGGGGCAGGAAAAGCGAGGCTGCGGGCTTGTCCCGTGTTCCGTGTCTTACGTTTCACGTTTGACGTTTCACGGTTCCTTTTGCTTCTGTTCCTCCATAGCATCCTGAGCCTGTCGAAGGAGCGCCATGAAAATCTTCTCCGCCGAAAGCGGCAGGTCGTTGAAGCGGATGCCCAGGGCGTCGTTGATGGCGTTGGCGATGGCCGGCGCGGTCGGAACCATGACGTGCTCTCCTACGCCCCGTGCGCCCCACGGCCCATCCTCCAGCGGCGTCTCGACGATGTCGCCGTGAATCTCCTGCGGCACGTCCACACTGGTCGCAATGCGATAGTCCACCAGGCTGCGGTTGAGAGGCCGGCCCTTCTCGTCGAACCGGAGGGCCTCAAAAGCCGAACTCATCCCGTGCACCGCACCGCCCTCGATCTGCGCCAGGACAAGGTCGGGGTTGATGGCCTTGCCCACGTCGTACGCGCTGGCGATCTTGAGGAAGTCAACCTGGCCGGTCTCGGTATCCACCTCCAGGTCTACGGCCTGCGCGCCGACGGTGTAGTGCACCACCGCGCGGGGGCCCTGGCCGGTCTCGAAATCCAGGTTGGTGACATAAGTAGGCATAAACTTGCCGCTCCCGACGATAGGCCCACCCTTCCACCCCTCGAAGTTCTCGTTGGGCAAACCGTAGACGACCATGTTCTGGAGCGGCTGTTCCTCCTCGGACCTGTACGAGATGACCTTGCCGTCCTTGATGTCCAGGTCGTTCGGATCCTCGCCCCAGTGGTCGGCCACGATCTCCAGGATCTGCCGCCTGGCGTCCTCGGCAGCAGCTTTGACCGCGTTGCCCATAGACCAGGTGATGCGGCTGGCGACCGTCTGCCACTCGTAGGGACTGTACTTGGTGTCTATCGGGGCCGAGACGCGCACCCACTCGTAGGGCACGCCCAGGGCCTGGGCCGCCATCTGGGCAGCCACGGTGAAGGAGCCCTGTCCCAACTCCTGGGCCCCAATCGCGACGTTGACCGTCGCATCCTCGTTGAAGCGCACCACGGCCGAGCTGCCGGGGTTGGGCGGCATGGCCGGGGCTTTCCACATGATGGCGATCCCTTTGCCGCGCTTCTTGTGCGGCGCGGATGGCTTTTCCTCTTTGCCCCAATTGATGGCCTCAGTGACCTTGTTAATGCAGGCCACCGGGTCAATGGCGGGCATCTGCATTCCGGTCAGGATGGTATCGCCCGTCTTGACACAGTTGCGACGCCGGAATTCGGCGGGGTCCATCCCGATCTTCTCGGCCAACTGATCCATGATCTGCTCGATGCCCCAGTGAATCTCAGGCATGCCGAAGCCGCGCATCGGCCCGCCGATGGGCAGGTTGGTGTAGACGCAGTAGGAATCGCCCTTGACGTTCGGAATGGCGTAAGGCCCGGTGCAGGAGTAGCCGGCGGCGCGGACGATGTTGACGCCGTAGTCGGTATAGGCGCCGCCGCCGAAGTAGTACTGGGTCTCCATCGCCAGCAGGTTGCCCTCGGCGTCGCAGCCGATCTTGGTGTGCGCCACCAGGCTTTGGCGCATCGTCGTGCCCACGAACTCCTCTTCGCGCGTCAGGCGTAGCTTGACCGGATGCCCCTTGACCGCCCGTGCCAGCACCACCGCGCACGCCTCCATCGTTACGCCCGCCTTGCCACCGAACCCGCCGCCGACGTAGGGAGACACCACCCGCAGGTTGCCGTGCGGGATGTTGATGCTTTGGGCGATCAGATCTCGCTGAGCGTGGGGCGACTGCGTGCTGGTCCACAGCGTGACCTGCCCCGATGGCTCCCAGAGGGCCACCGATATGTGAGGCTCAAGCGGCACGTGCTGGATCTGGGGCAGACCGAAGGTCATATCCACGATGGCGGCGCACCTGGGCCAGGCGGACTCGACGTCCCCCTTGCGCAGCTTAAAGTGCTCCGAGATGTTGGTGCCCGGCTCGGGAAAGATAAAGTTGGCCACCTTGTACTCGCCCAGGTCGGGGTGGAGCAGGGGGGCGTCCGGCTGGATGGACTCCATCGGGCCAAAGACGGCCGGCAACTCCTCGTACTCCACTTCGACCAGTCGAGTCGCCTCTTCTGCGATCGCCTCGCTGGTGGCGATCACCCCGGCCACCGGCTCCCCGTAGTACCGCACTCGCTCGCCAGCCAGGACGGGGCGGTCTACCAGGTACATGCCGACCAGCTCCGGAGCGTCCTGGCCGGTGACTGCCGCCTTCACGCCAGGCACCTCCAGGGCCTTGCTCACGTCTATTCGCTTGATCAGGGCGTGGGCGTGGGGGCTCCTCGCCAGGCGGGCGTAGTAAAGGTTGGGACCGAATTGTATGTCGTCGGCAAAGAGGGCAATCCCGGTGAGCTTATCGTACATGTCTACGCGGGGGACACTCTTGCCAACGGGATCAGAGGTAAACGTCGCTTTGCTTACGGTCATTTTATGCGCCTCCTTTGTTCTGGGATATGGCGTCTCCAGCAGAGGCGGCTCCCACGCCGCCGGAAGCCGGGCGTGGGAGCCCGGCCTGCTGTGCAACTCTCTTGGAGGCCGTCTGGACAGCCTTGATGATGCGCAGGTAGCCCGTGCAGCGGCATAGGTTCCCGACCATCGCCGACTTTATCTCCTCTTCGGTCGGGTGCGGATTCCGCTTCAACAGGGCATGAGCGGAGATCAACACCCCTGGCGTGCAGAAGCCGCACTGAACGGCGTTATGCTCCATAAAGGCTTCCTGCAGGGGTGTCAACTGGCCGTCGTCTGCCAGCCCCTCGACGGTGACGATCTCGGCTCCATCGGACTCCACCGCCAGCACCATGCAGGAGTTGACCGGCTCGCCGTTCATCAAGATGGTGCAGGCTCCGCACTCCCCCGCAGAGCAGCCGTTCTTGGTGCCAGTGAACGCCAACTGCTCCCGCAGCAGTTGCAGCAGCGTCATGTTCGAGGGCACGTCTAGACGCTCTCGACCACCGTTCACTGTCATAGTAATTGAATGTACTCCCATTTTGACTCTCCTTATTCACATGTTTCGGGTTCCAGGTTTCACGTTTCAGGTTTCCCCTCCAACAGTCGAACCCAAAACCTGAAACCTTGAAACTTGGAACCGCCATCTACCGCAACGCTTCCCACACATCCCGCAGCCCCCGCAGAGTGAGCGCACGCACCATCGCCTTGCGGTAGGCGGCACTGGCGCGCACGTCGTCAATGGGGCTCGCGGCTGACATGGCCTTCTCGGCGGCCAGGGCGAAGGTTTCTTCTCCTGGCGGGTTGGCTGCCAGCACCTCCTCCGCCTCCAGCGCCCGCAGCGGCACCGGCGCGACTGACGCCAGGCCGATGCGGAAGCGGTAGCCGGAGGTCGTTCCGTCGGGAAAGCCGAACACCGCCACCCCTGCGATGGCCAGGTCGCCGGCCTTGTTGCGGCCCAGCTTGAGGTATCTCCCCGCGCTGCCAGTTGGTGGGATTGGGAAACGAACAGCCGTCATTAACTCGCCCGTTTGCATCGCCGTCGCGCCGGGACCAAGGAAGAACTCGTCGGCTGGCACCTCCCGCTCCCCATTTGGCCCGTAGAGGACGATGCGCCCCTCCAGCAGCAACACCGCCGGAGCGGTGTCGGCGGCGGGGGAGCCGTTGCACAAGTTGCCGCCCAGGGTGGCGCGGTTGCGCAACTGGTACGAGGCCACGGAGTTGGCCGCCTCCGCCAGCAGCGGGTAGTGGGTCTGCACGTCCGGGTGGCGGGCGATCTGGTTCATCGTGGCCGCCGCGCCGACCGTCAGCCCAGTCTGTTCGTCGTACGAAATGTCCCGCATACCGGGCAGATGCTTGACGTCCACCATGATCTGGGGGCGGACGAATCCATCGCGCATGCGCACGAAGAGGTCGGTGCCGCCCATGAAGGGACGCGCCTCGCCGCCGTGCTCAACCAGGATGTGGCTGGCTTCGGCCAACGAGGCAGGCTTTACATAGTCGAACTCAGTGAGTCCAGGACTTGGCATGTACATAATTTACCACCTCCTTTGGTGTCTAAAAGGAAAGACTGCACGTGCTCCCAAATGAGCTCCAGATGGCCATTGAGATCGTGATTTGCATTCACCTCAATCAGGCGAACGCTATCGGGGAAATCAGCCGCATACGCTCGGGCGGGTTCTATCGGTACGGTTTTGTCATTGTGGCCATGAATGATGATCGTAGGGCTTGCAGGCGGGATGGGCTCAAGATAGCGAAGCCCATCTACCTGGACGTAATACCTGATGGGAACCTCTTTCCCAAATGCCCTGTGGAGAAACGGCGCAGCGCCAGCCTCTTCCCATTGTTCAAGTTCCTTCTCCGAAAGCCCCCATGACAGCCAGGTCAAGCCGGGGGCCAGGAGAAGCATTTTCTCGACCCCACCGAATCGGTGCGCATAATGTAGGGCGATCAATCCGCCATACGAACTGCCAATGATGCTGATGTTTCCCAGATGATGATCAAGTGTGTACTGCCGCAGGCGGTTGATCCGGCCGGTGGTGGTCACGTATTCAAAATCCGTGGGGGTCGGATTGAAGTCAATAGCGTGGAATTTCACCTGGGGAAACGCTTTGAGCTTCTCTCTGAAGTATCGGGCCTTGGTGGATTGTCCCGAAGAGACAAAGCCATGCAGAAGTACAACCGTCTTCTTTTCCACTTTCACTCCTCTACCCATCTCAATTCTTCGCTGACTTGTTACTCTTTACCAAAAAATGGTAGGGGCGGCCTGTGCGACCGCCCCTTTTCGTTATCGCTCACCCTTCACTCTTTTGCGTAGGGCTGCCCAAGCGCTTCAGGTTTTGCTGCCCCCCACCTGTTCCTAAACCACTTCGTGGAGATGATCAGCAAAACCCCTATGGTTATGACAAAGGGAACCGTCCTCCAGATGTACCTGGACAAAAGGCCGGGGAGTACCAGTTGTGGGTTGAGCGAGAGTTGCCACAGGGTTCCAAAAAGTAAGGAGCCACCGAGCAGGATCAAAGGATTCCACATGGAGAAAAAGACGAGGGCCAGAGCGATGAAACCCCACCCCATGAGGAAGTTGTAGTTCCAGACCGGGTTGTAAAACAGAGAGTAAATCGCACCCGAAAGCCCCATGAGCATCCCACCGACTGTTGCACAGAGATAGCGAGTTTTGGTGACGTCTATGCCTGAAACTTCCGCGACTGATGGATTCTCCCCCACCGATCTTATCCTCAGCCCCAGGCTCGTCCTGGAGAGCACGAACCAGGAAACGACTACCAGCGCGATCCCGATATAAAAGAATGGGGAAAGCCCCAGGATAGTGGGTATCCTCTCCATCCCCAGAGGCCCTGTGTATGGGTTGCCTATGTAGGTGGTGAGGCCGAAGCCGAGGATCCATATGCCCATCCCGACCACAACTTGGTCGCCCCCCAGCGTTACGGAAAAGAATCCGTGGAGAAAGCCGAGCAGGCCTCCGATGGCAATCCCCACCAAGAAGCCGAGCAAGTAGCTCTCGGTGGATTGGGCGGCTATGAAACCCAAGGTGGCGCCGAAAAGCATCACGCCCTCGATCCCAACGTTCAGAACTCCTGAGCGCTGGTCAATGAGTTCGCCGAGAGCGGCAAAGGTGAAAATCATTGAGGCTTCTAGACTTCTAGCGATAAACTCCCACATCTAGCCTCTCCTCCCTTTCTTCTCTCTTGATCGCCGAAGGTCTCTGACCGAGGCGAGGGGCTCGGTCGGAGACCTTCGCCCATCGTGTGTTGACTTGTTCCTCTCCCCTGTTTTTGCCCAGGTGATTTTGTAACGGTAAAAGAATTGAAAAGCGACGAGGGTAATCATTAAAACTCCGAGCAGGGCATAATCCACGCCGAAGCCTATATGGAGTTTTCCCTGGACGAATCTGCCACCTATGGACAATCCTCCGAAGAGCAGTGCTACCGGAATCGCCGCTAAAGGGTTTCCGAGGGAAATCAGTCCACATATGATCCCATAGAAAGCCAGATCGCCGAAGTATCCATAGGTCCTCGCAATTTTGTAGACGCCGGGAACCGCAGCGAAATAGTGATACCCAGCCAAACCAGCCACGGCGCCTCCGATGACAAAAACCAACAGCGATATCCTGAATGGGCTGATCCCAGCATATCTGGCCGCAACTGGGTTATGACCGTGGGCCTTGATTTGATATCCGATTCTGGTTTTGGCGAATACGAAAAACAGCAAGCCGGCTACCCCAAGAGCGAGGAAGATGGTGAAGGGGACGCCCATGATCAGAGGCGCGTGAACCGAGGGGGGTAGCTCAAAGCTCTCACCTCTCCCGCCGGGATTCATGAAGGGACCCCCCTCTTTGATCATGTGTGCAACCAGCCAGAAAGCTATAAAGTTTATTATCATGGTCACCACGATCTCGTTGGTGTTGAACTTCCCCTTCAGAAACCCGGCAATCGCTCCCAGCCCTGCACCGCCCAAGGCTGCTGCGATCAACATCAATGGGATGAGAATTGCAGGGGAAAGATCCGGGGGAGGAAGTGCCTTTCCGCCAAAGGCAAATAGGACTGCGAAGGCGCCCAACGCCCCGGCGTACAGTTGCCCCGGCATCCCGATGTTCCAAAGCCCAGCTCTAAAAGGGATGATGAATGCGGACGTACACAACAATAAAAAGATGAACCTGTTGATCGTCAGCGGCAGGCCATAAGGGTTGGCGAAAGCATAGGAAAAAATCTCTCGATAAGCGAGCAGCGGGTTGATCTCGGCCAGGACGAAGATGATGCTGAAGAGCACGAGGGCGAAGATGATCGCCAGGACCGAGATGATCGCTGCCTTCCAGCCGGTTAACGTCAACCTCTTCTCGAGCTTCAATTCGTGGCTACCGATCCTCATGTCTCTTACCCCTTCATAAGTGTCAACTTAAGAGAGCGATCCAGACCTCGGAGGTTTTTCAGATGCGATTTCGCTGGCAAACCAACCAGATAGGCAACGCAACTTTGCCAGCAGAGGCGCTTGCGGAAACCTCCGAGGTCTTAAGTTGACACAGATGCTTACCCCTTCAGACGCAAACCAGCCATCATAGCACCCACACTCTCCCTCTTGGCTTCCTCTCCCGGAATGATGCCCATGAACTCTCCCTCGTAAATCGGCGCCACCCAATCGCTCAGCGACAGAATCTCATCGAGGTCCTCGGAGATGAGGAGAATAGCGGCTTTTTCCTTCTTCGCCTCCATGAGCTTGTTCCGAACGAACTCCGTCGCCCCTACGTCAAGTCCTTGGGTTGGTAGATTGGCGATCAGAAGCCGCGGCTTGCGTGAGAGCACACGCGCCAGGATGAGTCTTTGGAGATTGCCTCCGGATAGGTTTTTGGCCTTCGTGTCCAGGCTCGGAGTCGCCACATCGTACTCGGAGACGATTTCTTCGGTAAGCCTCCGTATCTTCCCGTAATCCAGGATCCCTCGCCGGGAGAAATCATCGTCGAAGTAAGAGTTCATGGCGATGTTTTCCACCAGAGAGAAATCACCGATCGAACCCACTTCTGTGCGTTCGCAGGGAATGTATCCTATCCCCATCTTCCATCTTTTCAGGATAGAGGATGCTGTGATGTCTTTCCCCTCGAAAATCACCTTACCCCCCACCGCCTTTCGGAGACCGGCCAGAACCTCGGCCAGCTCGTGTTGCCCGTTACCGGAGACTCCGGCCAGGCCGAAGATTTCGCCTTCACATAAGGAAAACGAAACACCGTTCAAAGCCAGAAAACCTTTGTCGCTGAGGGTGGAGAGGTTTTCTACCTGGAGTATGGGTTTCCCCTTCTCTGTAGCGCCAGCCTTTGTCCTCTCCATCCTGAAGATGACTTCTCTCCCCACCATTTTCTTAGCCAGGCTCTTCTCCGTTACGCGCCCCGTCTCCAGGCGGGCGGTGACTTTTCCACGCCTCAGAACCGTCACCCTGTCGCTTATCGCCAGCACGATGGGGAGCTTATGGGTGATGAACGGGATGATGGCGAGTTCATCGCTAGCCATGGTTTGGATGGATGCCAGGAGTTTCTTCGTTTCGGGGGGCGTCAGCGCGGAAGTTGGCTCGTCGAAGATGAGGACCTTGGCTCCGCGATAGAGGGTCTTCAGGATCTCCACCACCTGCTTTTCCCCCTCTGAAAGCTGCCAGACTTTTGCCCTTAGGGCGACGTTGAATCCGTATCTCTCGCAGAGTTCCTGTATCTCCTCCTCCGCCCTCTTCAGGTTCAGAATTCTTCCAGCCTTCGGGTGCCCAAGGATGATGTTTTCGATCACCGTGTGAGCGGACACCAGTTTGCGGTGTTGATGAACCATCCCTATCCCCAGATCAATGGCATCCAGAGGCGACCTGAATTTGACCCTCTTGCCGCCGATGTAGATCTCGCCTTCGTCGGGTTGCAATAGCCCGAACAGGATATTCATCAAAGTGGTTTTCCCGGCGCCGTTCTCCCCGAGGACGGCGTGAATCTCGCCCGCTTTCATCTCGAAATCTATGCAGTCATTGGCGACGACGCCCGGGAATCTCTTCGTGATTCCCCTCGCCTCCAAGACCGTCTCTCCGCGTTTTATCCCTTCCAGGAGCCCTTTTTGCATTTGTCTCTCTTCTCACCCACCAAAATACAGCATAAATTGAGGCTCCCTCCTTTTGGGAGTTTTCCCCTCAAGAAGGGAGCCTCATGCCTCTTTACACGAACCCTTGCGAAGGTTTGTGAGCAGATTTTGAGCCAGAAATGCCTTCGTCCACCCAAAACTGCTCTGTTGCCAGTGCTATTCGCAACCTTCGCAAGGGTGGCTGGAGTTTCACTCCAGTACCACCGTGCCTTCCAGGTCGAAGTTGAACTCTGCAAGCAGCCACTCGTCCGACAGCATCTCACCAGCCTGCTTGACCACTGTCCCCGCGGCTGGAATCGGCAGATTCTCCAGCGCCAGGCCAGTTCCGTTGCTCACGAACTCGAATTCGAAGAAGGGATCCCACACTCCCTTGATCATCTGATCTCTTCGTTTCTCAACGAGCTTGATGATCTCATCCGGAATCAATGGCCGTGCTTTCGGGCTTATGGCGTCAACTCCCACCTTGTTGTCGTTCATAATGTCAACGGTGGGAAGCTCTGTGCCATCGGCTAGAATCATTTTGTCGTCCATGCCCATGTACAGCACCGTCTCTGGACTTACATCGCCAGCCAACCAATCCTTGACGATCTTCTCGTAGAGAACTTCCCAGCGCGTGTCGAAGGACACGGCCACGGTATCCGTGCTCGACCAGCCGTAGAACCCCACTATGTCCATGTCCTTGCCTACGAACCAGATGCCCTCTTCCTGGGCGGCGTCCAGGGGGGACCCGGAATCGGTCTGCTGGGTTAAGACATCAACGTTGTACTGCGTTATCAGGGTCTTGGCGATTTCTCGCTCTTCCGTGGGCAGGTACCAGTCACCGGAGTACTTCACGTACACCGTGATGTCTTTGCCAAGCAACTCTGCTGCATCCTGCACCCCAAGGTAAAAGCCGGCCTGCCGCCTGATGACCTGAACACAGGGGAAGGCCGAGACGATGCCTATGTTGCCTGACTGGGTTAACGCTCCGGCGATGAGGCCTTCCAGGTACAGCGCCTGATACTGTCTGGGGAAGAGCCTGATGAAGTTCCTCTTCGTGGTCAGATCGCTGGCAATGATGGATACAAAGTAAACATCAGGGTACTTATCAGCGATGTCTTTCAAGGGCAGCCCCATGAACTCTGCGTTACCCACGACGATGTCGGCCCCGTCAGCGATCAACTCTTCGGCGTAGGGAACTGTGGCATCAGGTCCTACTCCCTCTCTGTAGACGTAGTCTACATTGGGATATTTCTCAGCGATTCGCTTTCCGGCGCGATCGTGGGCTCCAGACCAGGTTGTCCCCTCAATTATACTGAAGTGCTCGATCGCCAGGGTAGCACCCTCCTTCACTTCTTTAACCACTTCGACGGTGACAAGAACCTCTTTCTCGACCACCTCAGGGGCGGGCGCAGCGCAGGCCGCCAGCATCGCCAGTACCGCCATTAGGGAGATGACCACTAACGCTGTTTTCTTCCAGGACATTTTTTTCCTCCTTTGATTTGTGTGAAATGTTGAGCGCGAACCGCTAGCGCTCAGGCTTGAGACAAACTCTGTCTAGCTTATATCCATCCCTCCTTTACTTGCTTGTAACTATTCACGCTCCCGCTGGACCCTAGTCCAGCGGCCTCGGCAGCCTGTTGTTACCCTGACCAAGTAGGGTCCAGTGGTTTTCGATGCCCGATTACACCCTCGGGGCAGTGGACTAGGGTCCGCTGCGAGCACAGGTGAACAGATACACCTGTTTTTGGGAGCGGCGCACGCAACCAGTTATCCGTGGTCTGAGTCTCGCTGTCGCTGCCGCGGCCACCTGCGTTCCCCTCCGCCTGAAGTGGTCCCAATTATACAAAATCATTGGGAGCTTGTCAAATCTGCATTTAACTTCCAACCTCCAACTTCCAACCTCCACCTTCCACCTTCCAACTTCCAACTTCCAACTTCCACTTAAGGCAATCGCTCAAACCAGAAGGGCGACGGTTTGCTTTGACCTTCCATCCACAACTGATAGGTGATCTGCACATGGCCCAGGTGGAGAGCGGTATGGTCAATGACGTGCAAAATACACCAGCGGACCGGGATCGTTCGGCCCCTCGCCTGTCGTGTGTCATCCAAATCGCTCTCGTTCAGGGCAGAGAACACCTCCCGCGTCTCCGCCCCAGTGTCTTCCAAGAGGTGGACAAGATCAGAGGCATCGCTGGCCTGGGTGGTGAATTCGGCGTCGCGGTCTCGGGTGGGAGGACGTCCTCCCACCACCTCGCCGATCCAGAAATGCTCCGCGCCAGCGATGTGGGTTGCCAGGACAGCCAGGGAGTTGGTGGCGTCATCCTCAATGGGGTGCCAGTTCAGAGCCTCCGCAGGCAGGTCGGCGATCAAATCCCGAACCTGGCTCCGCAAGTCTTCGATTCGCTGTAAGTAGTTTTCCAACTCTGAGAGCATTTTCACCCCTGGTATTGGAGATTAGATATTCAATCTCCAATCTCCAATTTCTAATTTCTAATTTCTAATTCCCTTCTTTGAAGGCCACGAACCGCCCCCACATGGACGCGATTTCCATGCCTTTCTGCAGGTAGCAGCCGATGTAGTAGCGGCCGCTGGGCGCAGTGGCGATGTCCTTCCCCAGGTTCTCGGCGTGGACGATCTTCTTCGGGAAGAGGTTCAGGTGCATGTCCTGGTAGTACTTGTCCAGAGGATACATCTCGTCCCAGTCCTGGCCAAAGTCCTCGATCAACTTGCGGTTGGCCTCTTCGAAGGTCTTGGGGTGCCAGAGTCTCTGGATGGTGTTCATGGGATGGTCTGCGCTCACGGCGTCCACGCCAATCCACTTGATCTGCATGTCCACGCACCACTGCGCGAAGTCAGCGGAAGGCCCAGGGTGCTTGATCATGTAGCGGAACTCATCGGAGTCCGGGCTGATCCAGCCATATTTGTGCCAGCCGGTCTTGATGATGAGGATGTCCCCTTTGTGGATGTCCACCACGTCTTCGATCATCTGGGGCGTGTACACGCTGGAATTGCTGACCAGGTGGGAGATGTCGGCGATGACGCCCGGCCCCACCCACTCCTCCAGCGGCACCTCGCCGATGGTGCGGCCCGCCGGCCAGAAGTGCTTCTCGCCGTCCATGTGGGTCGCCAGGTGAATGCTGGCGTTGCAGATAGAGCCGTTTCGGCCCATGCCGAAGTGCTGGCCGCCGACCCGCTTGGTGTAGGTGACAGTCAGTGGAACGTAGTTTGCCCACTGCGGCGTCTGGACGCTGAACGGGATGGTGAGGTCCAGCATCTCGGCCGAGCTCATGATCTGGAAGAACTCTTCCTCGTCCATGCCGTCTGGAGCCTGGTGGGCGACCACGCGCGACCAGGCGGTCTCGACTTCCATGAAAGGTATGGGCTGGATCATGATCCAGGCGCGTTGGTTGTTGAGCTTGTCAATGTCGCCCACAATACATTCAGCCAGCAGCAGGTGGGCCTTGGGCATGGTGATGTGGGTCAGCTCGTAGTACTCGTCCTGGGGGAACATCTCGTCCCACGTCTTGCCGTAGTCCTGCATGAGCTTGGCTTCGGCCTTTTCGAAGTGGTTAGCGTGCATGCGGCGGATGGGGGTGTTCATGGGATGCTCGGCGCAGCCGCAGTCCACCCCGATGACCTTGAGCTTCATGTCCAGAGCCCACTGGAAGAAGTCGGGAGAAGGGCCGGGGTGTTTCACCAGGAAGCCGAATTCCTTGGACTCCACCCCGCCCTGGGCGTCCTCGTTGTAGACATCGGGCTGGTCCCAGGAGTACTTGTGGTAGCCGGTGTTGATGATCAGGATGTCCCCCTCTTTGACGGTGGCCCTCTCCATGATCATCTCAGGGGTGTACAGGCTGTAATCGGACACCGCATCGGAGATGTCCACCACCACGCCAGGCCCGCACAGGTCTTCCAGCGGAACGTCGGCGATGGCTCTGCCCCCGGAGTGGAAGGCCGTCTCGCCCACCAGGTGCGTGCCCACCGTGTTGCTCCAGTTCAACAACTGGCCGTTGGCGCCCTGACCGCCTCCATAGGCCCCCGTGACCCGCTTGAAGAAGTGCACCTCCAGTGCCTTCTCCCCCGGCCACGGCGGCGTAAAGATGCTGCAGCCCTGGGTTAGGTCATAGAGCTTTGATTCGTTCATAGTCTTGATGAATTGTTCGCGTTCCATTGTTATTCCTCCTTTGTTGTTTTGAGTTCCGCGTTTCGGGTTATATACTGAGCGCATTTTGGTTTTGTGAATTTCGGTGATGGCGGAAAGAGTACCTCGGATTGTGGAAATACACGACATTAGCTACGAATTGAGACTTGGACTTTGGACAAGGCCAAAGAAACCCGTTTTCTGATAACTTCGCCACCGAAATCTGCCTGAATCAGCTTGTTTCAAGCGGGCATGGACAGCATTCTGCTGCGAGAAAACGGGTTTCTGGCTGCCGTCGCGATTTTGTCCAAAGTCCAATGAGACAAAACGTGCCCTTTTGACCTTCGGAGGTGTGATTATCGTGTATTTCTCCATCCGAGGTACTCTTCCCCCACACGCACAATTTCACACTTTTCAAGTGCGTTGAGTATACCGAATCTGGCGTCGCGAATTCGATGAATCCCCTGAATTCGTTGTCATATCTGCCACACAGCCATCCAGCAACACTCAACAGCGGTCTGGACCACGAAAGCTGCGAAAGGCCGCGAAAGACACGAAAGTCTGCTGGCGGCAAGGTTCCTTTTCGCGTATTTCGTGGGCTTTCGTGAGCTTCGTGTTCCAAACCCTTCAGCTCTCTAATCTCTAATACCCGTATTTCTCCGCAAAAGCCACCAACGCCTCCTCAAACATGACCATCGGTGGCCTCACCAACCCCGCCCCAACCTGCCCCACGCCAGCGTCTCTGTGGGCGATGCCGGTGTTGACGCGCGGCGTGATGCCCTTCTCCACCACTTTGCGAATGTCAATGCCGGTCGGCGTGCCGCGGAAATCCAGCGGGGGGATGGTGAAGTACTTGTGCTCGGCGTGGCAGATCTCGTACATCTCCAGGGTGGCGTTGATGGCGTCCTGGGGCGTGCCGCTGACGAAGGTCACGATGGCTGGCGCGGAAGCCATGGCGAAGCCGCCGATGCCCGCCGTCTCGGTGATGGTGCTGTCGCCGATGTCGCCGCTGGAGTCCTCGGCGGTGAAGCCGGGGAAGTAGAGGCCCTGGGGGATGGCCACTGGTGCGACAAACCAGCGGTCGCCCAGCCCGCTGACGCGGATGCCGAAGTCGGTGCCGTTGCGGGCCATGGCGGTCACGATGGTGCTGCCCTCTATCCCGTGGGCGGCGTCGGTCATGGCCTTGCAGGCCGCCATGACAGGATTGAGCACGCTCAGGGCGTTGTCGCCCAGGAAGCGCAGCACGTCCGATGCGACGTCGGCATTGGCGGCCTTGACCACAAACGGCGCCAGCTTGGTGGTGTAAATGATGGAGCCGGCCTTGTTGCGGTTGTGCCCCTCGTCGCCCATGTGCAGCGCTTCGGCCAGCAGAGCGCGGATGTCAATCCCGCCGCTGGCCTCGATGGCGTCGGCCAGGACGGGGGCCATCACGTCCTCCATCCAGCGCAGCTTGGCCAGTACCTCCTCGCTGTACGCGCCGTAGCGCAGCACCTTGCCGTAGCCCTCGTTCAGGCCTGAGAAAGCGCGATTGCCGCGGGTCTTGTTCTCGATGATGTAGACCGACATGGAAGGCGAGATGAGGCCAGCCATCGGCCCGGCGGCCCCGTGGTGGTGGCAGGGTTCCAGCTCGATCTCGCCCGATTCCACCAGGGCCTGGGCTTCGGCCTCGTTGGTCGCCTTCCCCTCGAAGATCAAGGCTCCGGTGATCGCGCCCCGCATCGGCCCGGAGGCTCGCTCCCAGGTGATGGGCGGCCCGGCGTGCAGCAGCAGGTTATCCCGCATGTCCGGTATCACATCCCGCGCCTTGCCCAGCCCCACCAGCACCGGGCGGGCTTCCATCATTCGCTCTGTGGCTTCTGTGTTTGCTTTTTCGATGTTCATGGTGGTTCTCCTTTCACCCATCTCGGGTGTTTTTGACATTGGGTGTGGTTGCAAGCAACTGTTTGGCAATTGCCTCTACCACTCCAACATGAACTGCGTTACCTAGTGCCTTGAATGTTCTTACTCTAGATTTTGGCAGCTTGTGGTGATCTGGAAAGCCTTGCAGTCTTAGTCCCTCAATTCGGGTTAGGAATCTTTGTTCTGGCCCGAGTATTGGGATCTGAGTGCTTGTCATAGCCACCAATGAAGGTGAGGAAGAATATCGTTTGACCCTTAGGCCAGATGGCCGGAACTGAAGCACATGTTTCCACAAGTTCCTTTCTTCCCCTTGGCAATTCCATTCGAGCTTACGTAACGACGGGGGAAAGCGCCAAAGCTTTTCAACCCATTCTTGGGGGAGATATTCTCGTTGTTCCTGAAACCACTCTCGGTTCTTACGGATGAAGTTGATCTTCCACTTTGGGAATTCGGCTTCTTTAGCTCTAGCGTAACTGGGCAGCAGTTGCAGCAGTTCTTCGCGTGAAAGAGATGCTATTGAATGATTACTGTTAAGAGACCGCTTTAGTTCCTCAATTGGTGCTACATGAGGAGCATAGTCTGCAAAAGGATAAGCAGCATCTATCTCATCTCCCCAGATTGGGAAAGATGGAAGGAGCACTTCTTCTGGGAGTCGTGACAAAAAGAGATTCCAATGCTCTATGCATTCGCGCTGGCTCTTGGAAAGGCGAGTCTCTAAGAAATCTTGCTCAGTCAATTCTGCTGCAGGCTGAACGATGGTGCTCAGGCTGGTTACGCACTTCCGGTTTGTAGGAGGGAATGGGTTCTCAAGGAGTTTCTCTTGCTCTGCGATGATGAAGAACCTCTCGCGTGAGTGGGGGAACCCAAAATGGTGCGGTGAAATCAGCCCTAGACCACCACTGGCGATATGCTCAGTTCCACGCACGTCATAGTCTAGAGCTTCTAGTTCTTCCCGAACAATTCGCCAGGTTCGGCCTTCGTCATGTCGCTCAAAGTTTCCTACGTTTTCCAGAATCAAGTATTGAGGGCGACACTTTGCCAAAACGTACACTATCTCGTCGAACAGGGTTCCCTGTTCCTTGTCGTTCATCCCTAGTTGAGAGCCTGATTTCGAGAAAGGTTGACAGGGAAAGCCAGCACACAGAATCTCATGCGCTGGTACTTCGTCTCTGCATTGGCATATATCCCCGAAGGTCTTTCTCTCTACTTCAGGAAAGTTCTCAAGGTAGAGTGAGCGAAGCTCCCCATTGATCTCGGAAGCGAAAACGCACTCATGGCCGAGCCGTCTTAGCGCCACATGAAAGCCACCAAGACCAGCGAAAAGATCAACAAACCTCATCTAAATACAGCCCTCCTCAGCTTACACGTTTACGCACTTTGTAACGCTCAATCACTACTTTTTTGACCAATTCTGCTGTGGCTTGCGGGTCTCGCTTAATATCCGTCTCCCAAAGTCTGAGAACGCTCCAGCCATCTGCTTCTAGCAAGGCGGTGTTCAATCTGTCTCGCTCAATATTACTCTCTATCTTTGCTAGCCAGTATTCCGCATTCGTTCCCTGACGGAGCTTCGATTCAAGCTCTTTCCAGTTGCGACCATGCCAAAAGTCGCCATCACAAAAAACCGCCACGCGTGCACGGCCAAAAACAATATCAGGCTTGCCAGGCAGTGTTTTCACATTCTTCCGGTATCTCAAGCCCATCCGCCACAATTCACGTCGCAGCATCTTTTCATGTTGAGTGTCAGTGCGCCGGTTGTGACGCTTTGCCTGCGAGCTTGCTTCCGACGCCGGCTTTAGATTGGTGAAAGAAGGAGACTTTACCATGAATCAACCTTCCAAGTCAGCCAAGCGCTGTTCTATCCACGTGCTCAACTCCTGCCGGGAACTCAGCCTTATTCTACTCTTTGAGCCTCTGGGTCAACCTCGCAAGCAAACACGCACTCTGCACCAAGCGCTGCCGCTGCGAGGTGAAACCCGCCCAGGGCCAGCAAAAAGGTCGGCGAATCTCATAGACTAGGCTACCTCATAGGTGAGCATAGCCGTCACTCGTCCCCACGCGGGAGCGCTGCGACTCTTGGCTCCGCCCAAGCGATGATGCGGTCCCTTAGTGATGGGGACACCCAGTTCTCGCTGTGCTGACAAGCAGCAAGCAGCCTGTACCTGTCCAGCAGCATTCCGTCGACAAGATTGCAGACATTCGCAAAGGTATCATCTAGGAACGCAAACGGAGTGGCGAATGCTTTTCTGGGTGTAGCTGCAAACTGGATAACCTTCGTCCAAATCTTCAGTTTCGGTGTGTCTAATTTCTCATCCCAGTCGCTGCCACTTGCGCACTGCATCAGGTACACTGGAATCCCCACTCGACTGTCAGGAAATGGTCGGTAGCACAGCAGATCGAGCCCAGCTTCGTTCGCATTCGGATTAGCCCAGGGCTCCATTTGCCCTGGGGCCTCTCCTAGTCTATCTGCGACATCACTAACGACTTCGGCAAGCTTGACAGCACTTGTCCGAGACCAGCCAGTATGGTAGATTTGCCAGTCAGAGAACTGCCACTCAAGCGACTCTTTCGTCAACAGTTCGAATAGCTCGCCTTGCTCGGTGTAGTCACTTCCAAACTGCCTGGCCCAGCCCCTATACCATGTAGATAGTGCGAGAAGCACGCAAAAGCTGTGACCAGGTGCATCTTGCCAAGATCTTAGCCTTTTGATCCTGCGGTGCTCAACCGAAAATGGGGTTCCCGTACTGATCCGGGCTTGCCGACGCTGCAGTTCAGCCCAGGCGTCTGCAACGATCTCCGCTGCGAAACCCTGGTCGTCATATATCAACCCTTCAAGTAGAACATCAATAACATCTGTCGAAGAAAGTTCTTCTTGAGAGAACAAAATGCTTCCTTCTATCCAGTCACTGAACACATCGAGTTTCACATTGTGCTTAGCAATCGAACGAGAGATGCCTTTGGTCGGAAGCGCAAGCATTACTCTTCCTCCTTTTCCAGCTTTTCGCGGATCTTTGGGAAGATATTCAGCAACTGCTTAGCGTCGGCTCCTACCCTCTCGACTGCGAGCTTGATTTTCTTAGACCTCTTGTGAAGGTGCACACGGGTCAAAGACAACTCGATGTTATCTGCCGCTCCGTTGAGAAGCCTGACAATCTCCGGCTCATCTCCACCAGCTAGTTGGAGGGCAACTTCGAATCTTGGCCTCTCTGTGCGCTCAAGGTACTCAACAGCCTCTTGGCTTTCAAGAATGCGGCCAAAGTCATCCACCCGTCGCGAATCGGTGAACAGCGGGGGGCGTTTCTCGCTACTGCTACCGAATAGCCACAGTGCAAAGTTAGCTAGGGCATCTAAGCGGCTCTTTGGCACAGGCACTTTCGCCATATCAGGGTCGGCCATAATGTCAATTTGAAGGTGCTTTTGCACCCCCTGTGTACGCAGAGAGAGAGACATAACGCTGAAGCGTCCTTCGGCGTCTTCACTTGAAAAGCTCTCAACGGAGCCCTCAACCTGCAGCAGCAAGCGATAAGCGATGTAGTGTCGGCGAACAACTGGGGTCTTGCTCCCGATCCTTTGCATAACTTCTACATAACTCATTCCCCGCTCGTCGATCAGCCTAGCGATGAACTCTGCCTTTTCGGCAGGATCCCATTGCTTGATGCCAGTAACATGGCGGAATCCCAGAAAAGCCTCGATTTCCTCCCGAGAATCGATTCTAAAGTAGGGAATCTTGGTGAACAAATCTGGCGGAGGCTCAACAATTCGAGCAATCTTTTGCCACTTGCGAGAAGCCGGCTTGCCATTGTAGGCATTGCGGAGGTATTTCAGTGCGGCAAGTCGGCGGTTTCCCTCAACAACCACAAGGCGGGACTCACCATACAACTCCTCCTCGGTAGCCAGCAAAGCCTCGTGCGTCCAAAAGCCACCTCCCTCTAGAAAAGAAATGGCAAGTTCGTCAAGAGTGAAGTCCTTCATAAGTTCGAGGACTTTGTCCTGTGGAACGTCCCGCCCCGTGTTGCTCCGGCCTAGCCGGGGGTTCATTGGATCAAGGTAAAGCTCATCAAGTTCTGCATATCGGAGTTTTGTGCTTATTGCCATATTCCACCTTCCTATTTGGTGCCTGCTCATTGAGTTAGTAGATTGGCAGCCGCCACTTGCTCAGGCCCGCTTATGCCACTCAAGCGCGTCTTGAATTTGCGTCAAACGGCGTAGCCCGCCGCCGCGCCCGGGCCTCCGCCGCCAGCGCGTCGCACAGGGCCAGCAGCGCCTTGACTTTGGCGACGCCGTCCTCAGCGATTGCCCAGGCTGGTTACACTCCCAAGGCCTGAGATGCTCTTCTTGACTGTGGGATTATTAGCTGATCGGCCCCCATCTACCCTCCGTTCAGCACCGCCTGGAGCAACCGCGCGCGAACCTCCTCCGCCGCCGCGACCTCCGCCGCCAGCGCGTCGCACAGGGCCAACAGCGCCTCGCGGATATGGCTGTACGGCCATCCCGCGCCGCGGATGGCGGAAGTGATGTAGCGGGTGCGGATTTCCTGTTCGGTCAGGTGCTTTTTGTTCACGAGCCGTTGTTCCATCAGGATGGTTGGCCGCCGCGTGGCGTGTTTAGGGGACGGGGCACGGATGTTGTCTCAGCCACCTCAAGTATAGCGCAAGATGGTCAGTTGGGCAAGAAGATGTGCCCTGGTTTGGTCACAGGCTCCTCTTCTCAACGTTCGTGCCATCAGGACGTCATACCGATGCCGCGCCTCTGGAAGGTGCGGAACAGCCCCAGGATGATAATCGCTATGAAGAGGGACGCCCCGCCGAACAGAAGTGGGGCTGCAGGATTGCCAGTCAGGTCGCGTGAGAGGCCTGCAAGCGCGGGCAGTGCTGCCCCCCCGGCATAGGAACAGGTAGTGAAGATACCCATTCCAGGCGCTCGATTTTCCGGGCGCAGAACCTTCGCTGGCAATGCCATGATGATTCCGGCAGGGGGGCCAAAGAGCAGCCCCAGCGCGACGAACAGGGCGAGCGGGTGCTGCCAATAGGGTAGCAGGCAGATCGCTAATCCAATCCCGATGAAGCAGGTCACCAAGATGAGGTTCGGTCGCCCGACCCGCTCGGCAATGTACCCACCCAACTGGACGGCGGGAATGACGATCCAGGTCACCACACTGACCAGTGAGCTTGCCTCGGCCATTGTGTACCCGGTCGTGGTCAGGAATTCCGGCGCGAAACTGGGTAGACTCACAAAGCCGACGTTGAATAGCATCCAGATGAGGCCGGCCAGCACAACCAACCCTACTTCCCGCCGGGAAAGGTTGAGCCCTTTCGATTGGGACTCTTGATCGCTGCCCACTGACGGTGGAGTGCGATAGACAATGACCACCAGCGCGAGGGCAACGGTGCACACCAACGCTGTCAGACGCATCACCTGAGGCCAGGACCAGGCGGTGGCAAGCGGGCCTAAGGAAACGAGGCCGAGACTTATGCCAAGGGGCCAGCTACTCACCAGGATCGCCATCGCCGTGACGATCTCCCGCCCGGCGAACCAATCGGCAACCATTTTGATCAACAGAACATCGAGCAATACCCCACCCACACCGCCCAGCAAGCGTCCGGCAGTTGCCAGAGTGTACGAGTCGCTAGCGCCCATCACGAGCCCCCCGATCGCCATCAGCCCCAGCGCCGTCACAACAACGCGCTTGTCGCCGAACCGTTTGCCCAGGAGTCCCCCAGGGAAGGCAAGGGCGATACCTGGCAACTGATAGAGGCCGATAAGCGCCCCCAGTTGCGCGTAATCTATGCTCAGGTCTTCCACCAGAAAGGAGGAGACCGATCCAACAGATTGATACTGGAACCCCATCGCGGTTCGCACGACGAACAGCACGGCGAGAATGAGCCAGCGGTTTTCCATTGCGCACCTCCAAGATAGTTGGCTGCCGCGGGGCGTGTTTAGGGCGCGGGGCAGGGATGTTGTCTTAGCTATCTGAAGTATAGCGCAAGATGGTCAGTTAGGCAAGATGGTATGTATGGAATGAGTTGGAACTCACGATTTGCGCTTACTCGATACTTCCCACTGCCGTGGCCAGGCGTTCTTCCGGTACAAGTGAGATTAACGTGCGCAATGCCTGATTGACGGCTTGTGAGTTCGGAAAATACTCATACACATCCGGCTCAAGTATTACCGTCCTTTCACCTGCGACGCGACGCTCTGTTACTGTACCATTATCATTGTAAATCCGAATGATACAGCCTTCTTCGCGCAAGACCTTGTAGTGCTTGCCACGCACCCCGCCTGTAAAATCGTACTCCGGGCGCATAT